>NZ_JBEXWK010000002.1:376814-529300 GCF_040629815.1 Streptomyces sp. NPDC005878 | reverse complement strand
AGACCCGCCGTGACCTCCTCCGCCAGCTTGTACACATCCACCTGCGCCCGCCCGCACGACGGACACGAAACAATCTCCAGGCGCCGCTGGCGCAGGTTCAAGGACTCCAGGATCTGCATCCCCACCCTGATCTCCTCCGCCGGCGGCGCCGACAGCGACACCCGGATCGTGTCCCCGATCCCCTGGCTCAGCAGCGCCCCGAACGCCACCGCCGACTTGATCGTCCCCTGGAACGCCGGACCCGCCTCCGTCACCCCCAGATGCAGCGGATAGTCACACCGCGCCGCCAGCTGCCGGTACGCCTCGACCATCACCACCGGATCGTTGTGCTTCACCGAGATCTTGATGTCCCGGAAATCATGCTCCTCGAACAGCGACGCCTCCCACAACGCCGACTCCACCAGAGCCTCCGGCGTCGCCCGCCCGTACTTCCTCAGCAGCCGCGCATCCAGCGAACCCGCGTTCACCCCGATACGAATCGGCGTCCCCGCGTCCTTCGCCGCCCGCGCGATCTCCTTCACCTTGTCATCGAACTGCTTGATGTTCCCCGGATTCACCCGCACCGCCGCACACCCGGCATCAATCGCCGCGAACACATACTTCGGCTGGAAATGAATATCCGCGATCACCGGGATCTGCGACTTCTTCGCGATCACCGCCAACGCGTCCGCGTCATCCTGCGTCGGACACGCCACCCGCACGATCTGACACCCCGACGCCGTCAACTCCGCGATCTGCTGCAACGTCGCCCCGACATCCGACGTCCGCGTCGTCGTCATCGACTGCACCGACACCGGCGCGTCACCGCCGACCGCCACCGACCCGACCTGGATGCGCCGCGAGGGGCGGCGCTTCGCCAGGAGCCGGGCCGGCGGCGCGGGGAGGCCCAGCGCGACGGGCTCTCCGGTCCTCATCACGTCACCCGCGGTTTCCCCGCACGGTCTCGCGGACCGCGCGCAGCGACTCCTTGAGCGACCCCATGGTCGCGAGGACGGCGGTGGGCTCGTAACCGCAGTGCGCCATGCAGTTGGCGCACCGGTCGTCCTTGCCCCGGCCGTACTTGTCCCAGTCGGTGTCCTCCACCAGCTCCCGGTAGGTGGGGACGTACCCGTCGCTCATCAGGTAGCAGGGCCGCTGCCAGCCGAAGAGCGAGTAGTTGGGGATCGCCCAGGCCGTGCACGGGAAGTCCGCCTTGCCCTCCAGGAAGTCCAGGAAGAGCGGTGAGTGGTTGAGCCGCCAGCGGCGGCGGTTGCCGCCGGAGAACGCCTTCTTGAACAGCTCGCGGGTCTGCTCGACGCCCAGGAAGTGCTCCTGGTCGGGCGCCTTCTCGTAGGCGTACGCGGGCGAGATCATCATCTC
This sequence comes from Streptomyces sp. NPDC005878, assembly GCF_040629815.1. Classification (NCBI taxonomy): domain Bacteria; kingdom Bacillati; phylum Actinomycetota; class Actinomycetes; order Kitasatosporales; family Streptomycetaceae; genus Streptomyces; species Streptomyces sp. NPDC005878. Next base: position 527,941 of record NZ_JBEXWK010000002.1, on the reverse strand, counting down.
GTCGACCTGGAGGTCGTCGTTGAGGAAGTTGAGCACCTCGATGATCGTCTGGGGGGTGTCGGTGTTGAAGAAGGTGGAGTTGGTGGTGACCCGGAAGCCGCGCCGCTTGGCCTCCTTGATCGCCGCCACCGCCTCGTCGAAGACGCCCTCCTTCGCCACCGACTCGTCGTGCCGCTCGCGCAGCCCGTCGATGTGCACGGCGAACGCGAAGTATGGGGACGGGGTGAACTTCTCCAGCTTCTTGCGCAGCAGCAGGGCGTTGGTGCAGAGGAAGACGTACTTCCTCTTCGCCACCAACTGCCGCACGATCTCGTCGATCTGAGGGTGCATCAGGGGCTCGCCGCCCGCGATGGAGACCATGGGGGCGCCCGACTCGAGGACGGCGCCCACGGCCTGGGCCACCGGCATGCGCTGCTTCAGGACCCCGGCCGGGTGCTGGATCTTCCCGCAGCCCTCGCACTTCAGATTGCAGGCGAAGAGCGGCTCCAGCTCGACGATCAGCGGGAACTTCTCACGCTTGCGGAGCTTCTGTTCAAAAAGATAGGTCCCGACCCTGATGGACTGGCGAAGCGGCATGGCCATCTGGCTCACCTCCTGGGGAGCGGCAAAGAACGGTGCCATTCAAAGAAAGCGGGAAGGACGGCACGGAGAACACGGAAAGCCGATATTCCACCGCGTACCGTGCCGATACGGACGAGTTCATGTTCCGGAGCGTCCACGACCACCCGTACGGCCGCAACCGGACGCTCTCCGGCCCCGACGGCGCTCCACAGCGTCGCCGCGGACTCCATGTCCACGGCGATCGCCCCGGTCGCGCGCAGCTCGGCCCGTTCGTGACCACGCACCACGTGGTCGGAGCCGATGAGCGGACCGGTGTGCACGGTGCGGCCGGGCAGCGCCGCGCTCAGCGCCTTGGCCAGCACCTCCGTACCCACGCAGGCGGTCGTGCCGCGCGGGTCGCGGGTCTCTTCGGCGACGACCAGGTCCCCGGGGTGCATCCCCGGGGCCAGGCCGGCGCAGAACCCGGAGGCGATCACGGCCGCCTCCCGGTTCGCCGCCGTGCCCAGGCCGCGCAGTACGGCCCGTTCGGCGGCCCGGGGTCCCATGCCGCTGCGCAGCACGGTCACCACCTGGCCGGGAGTCCGGCCCCGGCCGCCGCTGCGCAGCGCCAGCTCCTCGATGGTGAGCGCGCAGGCGACGAGCAGCGGCAGCGGTTCCGGGACGGCGGCGGGGTGTACATCCATCACTTCCCCTTGCGGCCGTTGAGGGAGAACGGTTCTCCGTGGACGTAGCGGCCGAGCGCGGTGAGCGGGAACACCTGGCGGTAGAGGTGGTAGTTGATCGAGAAGTCCCAGGGGAAGCCGGTGCCGGTGAAGTACGGCTCGTCCCAGGAGCCGTCGGCCCGCTGGGTCGCGGCGAGCCAGGCCACGCCCCGCTCGACGGCCCTGCTCTCCCGCCGCCCCGCCGCGAGGAGCGCCAGCAGCGCCCAGGCGGTCTGGGAGGCGGTCGAGACGCCGTGCCCGATCCACTCCTCCTCGCGGTAGGAGCGCAGGTCCTCGCCCCAGCCGCCGTCCTCGTTCTGCACCGACTCCAGCCAGCCGACGGCCCGGCGGATCGCCGGGTGCGAGGCGGGGAGCCCGGCGGCGGTCAGCGCCGGGACCACCGAGCCGGTGCCGTAGACGTAGTTGACGCCCCAGCGCCCGAACCAGGCGCCGCTCTCCTCCTGTTCGGCCAGCAGCCAGTCGATCCCGCGTCGGGCGCGCGGCTCGTGGGCGCGGCCCTCGACGGCCAGCATCTCCACGACGTGCGCGGTGACGTCGGCCGACGGCGGGTCGATGACCTCGCCGAAGTCGCAGAACGGCAGCCGGTTGGGGAACGGGCTGGTGTTGTCGGCGTCGAAGGCGCCCCAGGCCCCGTTCTTGGACTGCATCCCGAGCGTCCAGCGCGCGGCCCGGCGGATCGCTCCCTCGACCCGCTCCGGGTCGGGGTGGCGCACCCGGCGCAGCGCGAGGATCACCTCGGCGGTGTCGTCGATGTCGGGGTAGTTGTCGTTGTGGAACTCGAAGGCCCAGCCGCCCGGCGCCAGTCGCGGCTTCTTCACCGACCAGTCGCCGGGCCGGACGATCTCCTCGCCGAGCATCCAGTCGACGGCCTTGACCAGGGCCGGGTGGTCGGCGGGCAGCCCCGCGTCGGCGAGCGCGATGGTGGCCAGGCACGTGTCCCACACCGGGGACTGGCAGGCCTCGATCATCCGGGAGCCGTCCTCGCGCCACACCGCGAACCGGTCCAGGGATTCGAGACCGGCCCGCATCACCGGGTGCTGGAGGTCGTAGCCGAGCAGATGCAGGGCGATCACCGAGTAGACGGCGGGCGGCTGGATACCGCCCCAGCAGCCGTCGTTCTCCTGGCGCTCGACGATCCAGCGGGCGGCGGTGTTCATCGCGGCCCGGCGCAGCCGGCGCGGGGCGAGGCGGTGGTAGAGGTGCAGCGCCTTGTCGAGCCGCTGGAAGGCGCCGTCCCAGCTGGCGACCGGGGCCAGGGGCTTCGCCGGGTTGGGGTCGCGCGCGTCGGTGTGCAGCTCGTCGAGCGCGAAGGGCGCGGGCCGCACCGGCCGCTTGGCGGAGACCACGGTGAGCGGCACGATGGTCTGCCGGGCCCAGCAGCCGAAGTCGTAGATGTTCAGCGGGAACCACGAGGGCAGGAAGATCAGCTCCGGTGGCAGCTCGGGGAGGTCGTCCCACTTCCACCAGCCGAACAGGGCCAGCCAGATCCGGGTGAAGACCCGGCAGGCGGCGATGCCGCCCTGGCTCCTGACCCACGACGAGGCCCGCGCCATGTGGGGGTCGTCGGGCCGGTCCCCGGCGAGCCGCAGCGCCACGTACGCCTCGACGGTGGCGGAGAGCTCGGGCGGGCCGCCGTAGAACGTGGCCCAGGTGCCGTCCTCGCGCTGCTCGCCCCGGATGTGGAGGGCGGCCGCGGCGACCGTCTTCTCGTCCTGGATGCCGAGGAACTGACGCAGCAGCAGGTCCTCGGCGTCCATGGTGACGTTGGTCTCCAGGTCGCCCTTCCACCAGCCGAGGTCGTCCTGTCCGGCGAGCAGGTGCTCCACCGCCCGGTCCACCGCCCGCCGGGCGGCGTCGAGCACCTCGTCCGCGCCCGGTGGCGGCGCGGTCGTCCCACTGGCCGCGGCGGCGGGGGGCCGCGTGGCCCCGGCGCTTCCGTCGGTCGTCGCTGTCATGGCTTCCCCTTAATGCAAGTGCAGTGCTACTTCTGCTGTGCTGGGGTCTCCGTCGGAGCGGCCCGTGGCGGGCCCGCTCCGGCGACGTCGCGTCATATGCGAATGGTGATCATCTCTTCCGTACGACGACGAAGTCGGCCAGGGCGGTCAGCTGCGCCCGCACCCGCTCGGGCATGTCGACGGTGCCCAGCGCCTCGATCGCCACGGCGTGCTGCCTGCGGGCCTCCTGCGAGGTCCACTCCCGGCCGCCGGCCTCCTCGATGAGGGCGGCCCGGGTGGCGAACTCCTCCTCGGAGAAGGTGTCGAAGTCGTTGCTCTTGGCGTCGGCGGCGAGCAGCTCGCCCAGCCGCTCGGAGGCCGGGCCACCCGCCGCGAGGGCCGCCACCACCGGCAGGGACTTCTTGCGCTGGCGCAGGTCGCTCCAGGTCTGCTTGCCGGTGGCCTCCGGGTCGCCCCAGATGCCGAGGAGGTCGTCGACGGCCTGGAAGGCGAGGCCGAGGTGGTAGCCGTACGCCTCCAGCGTGTCGGCCGTGCGGTCGTCCGCGCCGCCGAGGACCGCGCCGATGGAGCAGGCGCAGGCGAGCAGCGCGCCCGTCTTGTTGCCCTCCATCTCCAGGCACTCCTCGACGGTGACCCGCTCGCGGTGCTCGTAGGAGATGTCCTGGGCCTGGCCGTCGATGAGCTTGCGGCTCGCGGTGGTCAGCCGGCGCGTGGCGCGCCCGGCCTCGACCGTGCCGAGCTCCAGGAGGACCTCGTTGGCCAGCGCGAACAGCGCGTCGCCGACGAGGATCGCCTGGGCCGGGCCGTGCACCTTCCAGACCGTGTCGCGGTGGCGGCGCTGCTCGTCGCCGTCCATCAGGTCGTCGTGGAGCAGCGAGAAGTTGTGGACGAGCTCGACCGCGACCGCGCCCGGTACGCCGACCTCGGGGCCGGCCCCGGCGGCCTCGGCGGACAGCAGGGCGAGGGCGGGCCGCACGGCCTTGCCGCCGTCGCCGTCCGCCGGGTTGCCCTGGGCGTCGATCCAGCCGAAGTGGTAGGCGGCGACGGTGTCCATGGGAGTGGCGAGCCGCTCCACGGCCGTGCGCAGCACCGGCGTGGACAGCGTCCGTCCGCGCTCCAGAAGCGCGGCGACGTCCACGGTGTCGACAGCCGAGTTCGCCGAAGGCACAGTCGCCACGGTCTCTCCTCTAGTTCCAGTGCTGCTAAGGGTCATGCCGCCTCCTGAAGCGGATGGACGTGGGAGCGGCCGAGTACGCCGAGGGCCGCGCCCGCGGCGCTGAACCCGCTGCGTACCGCGCTCTCCATCGTCGCGGGCCAGCCGGTGGCGGTCCACGCGCCGGCCAGGTAGAGACCGGGCGCACGCGTGTGCGAGCCCGGACGCAGCCGTCCGACGCCGGGGGTGGGGGCGAACGTCGCGGTGCGCTCCCGGGTCACGAAGAAGTCCCGTACGCCCGCGCCGCGCGCGGCGGGCAGCAGCCGTTCGAGCTCGGGCAGATAGCGCGCGCGGAGCGCGGCCACCGGCTCGTCGATCTCGTCCCCGGCGGCCGACTGGGAGACCGCCAGGTACTGGCCGCCGCCGGTGAGCCCGGAGGACTCGGTGCGGTCGAAGACCCACTGCACGGGCGAGCCGAGCGCGGCGAAGAACGGCTGCCGCAGCACCTTGCGGTCGTAGACGACGTGCAGGTTGAGGATGGGCGCGGTGCCGATGTCGAGCAGCTTGCCGGGGTCGTCGAGGGCGCCGTGGGGCAGCAGGTCGTGCGCCTCGCGCTGCGGGACGGCGAGGACCACCGCCTCGGCGTCCAGCGTCTCGCCGCCGGCCTCGACCCGCCACACGCCGCTCTCGCTGCGGGCGAGGGACTCGGCCTTGGTGCGGGTCTCGACGCGGACCCCGGCCTCGGCGAGCGCCTTGCGGGCCAGCGTGTCGTGGAGGTCGCCCAGCGGTACGTGCGCCCAGCCGATGTCGGCGGCGCCCGGCTCGGAGAGCAGCCCGGTCTTGAAGACCATCGCGGCGAGCCCCAGGGAGGCCTGCGGCGCGGTCGCGTTCAGGGTCGCCACGCCCACCAGGTCCCACAGGGCCTCGACGGTACGGGCGGACTGCCCGTGGCGGCCGAGCCAGGTGGCGAAATCCACCCCGTCGAGCGCCGGGTCGGCGGGGTCGAGGCCCTTGAGCGCGAGTGCGGCGCGCCCGACCGAGGCCCGCTCGGCGAGCGAGAGGTGCGGATAGGTGGCGAGGCTGCCGGCCAGGTGCAGCGGCACCGGCAGCGCGGTGCGGCGCAGCCTGCCGAGCCGGGGTCCGCGCGGGTGGGCGACGTCCAGGACGGGCACGTCGAGGCGGCGCTGGAGCGGCGCGAGATGGGCGCCGCCGATCCGGTCGAGGAACCAGCGGTAGGCGGTGCAGCAGCGCAGATAGACGTGCTGGCCGTTGTCGACGGAGAGTTCGCCGCGCCGGAAGGAGAAGGCCAGGCCGCCCAGCCGGGGGCGGCCCTCGACCAGGGTCACGGCCAGGCCCGCGCCGGCCAGTTCCAGCGCGGCGGTGACGCCGGCCAGTCCTCCGCCGACGACCACCGCGCGTTCGGGCTGCGGGGTTGTCATGCGCCCTCCCCTTCGGCCGGGCCGGCGTCGTGCGCACGCCGGGCCGTCGCTGTCAGGGACGCCCCGGCCGGGGCCGGGGTTGCACGCCCGGGGCACGTAAAGCTGCTCGGCCGCACGTCCAGGTGCCCATGGGCCATCAGGCGCGCCTCCTGGCGGTCTGCCGGGAGACGGTCCGGGTGTCGAGCCCGGACAGCCCGCGTACCGCCACGTACGCCTTCTCCCTGCCGGGCAGCGAGACCCGGCCGCGCAGCACGGCCTCGGGGTCGCGCTCGATGCGGTCGAGCAGCCGACGGTAGATTCCGGCCATCGCGGCGACGCAGGCGCCGCTGCGCCGGTCGAGCATGGGCAGCAGCCGGTAGCCCTCGGCGAACAGGGCGCGGGCCCGGCGCACTTCGAAGTGGACCAGGCCCGCGAAGTCGGATCCCGCGGGTGGAGCCGAGGTGTGGAAGCCCGCGGCGCACCCGAACTTCGCCAGGTCGTCGGCGGGGAGGTAGGTGCGTCCGTTGCCCGCGTCCTCGCGAACGTCTCTGAGGATGTTGGTGAGTTGCAGGGCCAGGCCCAGCGTGTCGGCGTACTCCGCGGCGCGCTCGGCGCCCGGTGCGCCCGGTTGTGTACCGAACACGCCCAGGGAGAGCCGGCCGATCGCGCCCGCGACACACCGGCAGTAGGCCTTCAGGTCGTCCCAGGTCTCGTAGGTCTCGCCGCGCACGTCCATGAGGACGCCGTCGATGAGCTCGTCGAGCCCGTCCAGCGGGATCGGGAAGCGGCGCGCCGCGTCCGCGAGCGCCACGGCCACCGGGTCGGTGTCGTCCTCCTCGACCGCGCCCTGGGCGATCCGGCCGAGCAGCGCGCGGGTGTCCTCCAGGCGCTGCTTCTTGGCCTCGGCGGCCAGGGCGCCGTCACCGATGTCGTCGACGCGCCGCGAGAACGCGTAGAGCGCGGACATCGCCTGGCGCTTGTCGGTCGGCAGCAGCCGGATGCCGTACGCGAAGTTGCGCGCCTGCTGTCCGGTCACCGCCTCGCAGTAGCTGTACGCGGCCTGTACCGGCGCGGACGCGTGTGCGTGTGGATCCACGGTCCGGCTCACCCCTCTCTACGCGCTCTACGCAACACGGCTCCCACTTCGCGCAGCAGACTGGACTTGGTGGGCTTGGGCGGTCCAGGGAGTACGTCGTGGCCGGCGGCCGCCACCGCGTCGAGCGCGGCGCGGCCCCCGGCCACGAATCCGGCCAGCAGCAGCCTGAGTCTGCCGTGGACGCTACCCACCAGGGAGGTGCCTTCATTCAGGAGCCGTGCGGCGCGTTCCGCTTCGAACGCGACCAGGGCGCGCACCGACGCGCCCCCGCTCGGGGCGGCCAGATCGGCCTCGGTGACATGGAACCGCCTCATGTCCTCGGCGGGCAGATAGATCCGGTCCCGGCCGAGGTCCTCGGTGACGTCCTGGAGGTGTTCGACGATCTGGAGCGCGGTGCAGACGGCGTCCGAGCGGCGGACGCGCTCGGGGCTCTCGGTGCCGGTGATCGCCAGCACCAGGCGGCCGACGGGATTGGCGGACAGCTCGCAGTACGCGACGAGGTCGTCGTAGGTCTCGTACCGCCCGACCCGCTGGTCCTGCCGGTTCGCCGCGACGAGGGCGAGGAAGGGGTCCGGGGTGAGCGAGCGGCGGCGGACCGTGGGCTGCAGGGCCCTGAGGAGCGGGTGGCGCGGGGTGGAGTCGAAGACGCGGCGCAGATCCGCCTCGAAGGCGTCGAGCATCACGAGCGGGTCGTCCGCGTCGGCCGGGGCGAGGCCGAGGTGGCGGGCGTCGGCGCCGCCGGGCGTGAGGTCGCCGTCGCCGATGTCGTCGACCAGGCGCGCGTAGCCGTACACGGCCATCAGGTCGTCGCGCCAGGCGCGGGGCAGAAAGAAGGGGGCCACCGGGAAGTTCTCCGCCGTGGCCTTGTCGAGCGTGGTGCGCGAGGGGGAGTCGGTGCGCACGTCCCGGACACCTGTCACCGGGGGCCGCCCGGTACGGGAACGGCGGAAGTCTCGCGCAGGTGGAGATTTCCCGTAGCCATTGCCGTCACATCTCCCGTTCTACACCGCCGACCCAAAACATCCCATTTCGGACACGCCGCCGAGCCTCCCGAGTGGAGAACGGCTCCCGCGCGGGCTGCCCGGGGCGGTACCGCCCATCCGTCACGATCAACACCGGTACAGCTTACGTTGTACAACGCCTGACAACACGTCGGGGTGTTGCGCGCATTACAAGAACACTTCAATCCGCGCCAACCTTCCCCCGGCCCGGGCGACTTGACGCAGCCTTGACGTTCCGGCCCGTCCTGAGCACCGCCCCCGGGGACGCGAAAGCCCCCGCCGGGGTTGATCGACGGGAGCTCTCGACGGCGTACGGGCGGTGACCGGGTGTCAGCGGCCCGTCTCCTTCTGGTAGGCCTTGACGACCTCGTCGGTCGGCCCGTCCATCAGGAGCTCGCCCCGCTCCAGCCAGAGCACCCGGTTGCAGGTGTCCCGGATGGAGCCGATGCTGTGGCTGACCAGGAACACCGTGCCGGCGTGCTTGCGCAGCTCGCGGATGCGCTCCTCGGAGCGGATCTGGAACTTGCGGTCGCCCGTGGCCAGCGCCTCGTCGATCATCAGGACGTCGTGGTCCTTGGCGGCGGCGATGGAGAACCGCAGCCGGGCCGCCATGCCGGAGGAGTACGTCCGCATCGGCAGGGTGATGAAGTCGCCCTTCTCGTTGATGCCGGAGAAGTCGACGATCTCCTCGTACCGCTCCTTGATCTCCTCCCGCGACATGCCCATGGCCAGGCCGCCGAGGATGACGTTGCGCTCGCCGGTCAGCTCGTTCATCAGCGCGGCGTTGACGCCGAGCAGCGAGGGCTGGCCGTTGGTGTACACCTTGCCCTTGGCGGGCGGCAGCAGTCCGGCGATCGCCCGCAGCAGGGTCGACTTGCCCGAGCCGTTGGTGCCGATCAGGCCGATCGCCTCGCCGCGGTAGGCGGTGAAGGAGACGCCCCGCACCGCGTGCACCTTGCGCATGCCGCGCGACTCGCCGGTGTCCCGCCGCACGATCCGGCTGAGCGCGGCGGTGGCGCTGCCCCGCCCGCCGCCCCCGCCGTTGACCGTGTACACGATGTGCACATCGTCGGCGATGACGGTCGGGATGCGCTCGCCGCTCGCGTCGGCGATGCGGATGTTGTCCTCAGCCACGGCCGTACTGCTCCTCTGCCTTCCAGAAGTACACGAAGCCCGCGGCGCCCACCAGGAGGGCCCAGCCGGCCGCCAGGGCCCACACGTGCGGCGGCAGGTTGTGGGCACCGTAGCCGTCGATCATGGAGTACCGCGCCAGGTCCATGTAGACCGCGGCGGGGTTCACCTGGAGGACCTGGGCGAGCCAGTGCGGCTTGCCCTGGAGGACCACCTTGATGCTGAACATGACGCCGGAGGCGTACATCCAGGTCCGCAGGACGAACGGCATCAGCTGGGCGAGGTCCGGGGTCTTGCTGCCGAGCCTGGCCATGATCAGCGCCAGACCGGTGTTGAAGACGAACTGGCACGCCAGGACCGGCACCATCAGCAGCCACGACGCCATCGGCATGGTGCCCGACGCGACCACCACGAGGACCAGGACGATCATCGAGAACAGCAGCTGCTGGAGCTGCTGGAGCGCGAAGGAGATCGGCAGCGAGGCGCGCGGGAAGTGCAGCGCGCGCACCAGGCCGAGGTTGCCGGAGATCGCCCGGACGCCCGCCATCACCGAGTTCTGGGTGAAGGTGAAGACGAAGATGCCCGTCACCAGGAACGGGATGTACACGTCCGAGGGGATGCCGCGCTTGGCGTTCATCAGCACGCCGAAGATGAAGTAGTAGACCAGCGCGTTGAGCAGCGGGGTGGCCACCTGCCAGATCTGGCCGAGCTTCGCCTGGCTGTACTGGGCGGTCAGCTTCGCCTGCGAGAACGACAGGATGAAGTGGCGCCGCCCCCAGAGCTGGCGGCAGTACTCGCGCAGCCCCGGCCGGGCGCCGCTCACCGCCAGGCCGTGCTTGGCGGCGAGTTCCGCCGGGGACAGAGTTGTGTCACTCACAAGAGGAAACTTTCGCTTTCAAAGAAGTACGCCCGATGGCCGTGGGCCGAAGCGCCCGGGGCCGGACGGCCACGCCCGATGTGCTCCGACCCGAGAGTGTCAGATGACGGGCGGCCGGCCCAGCCGGGTCAGCCGCCAGACCGTGCGCCACTTCATGGGGCGGCGCGGACCGCAGGGAGTGGTCCAGCCCTCCTTGAAGCCGCCGAACCACGCCTTGAGGGCCGGCCCGGAGGGCTTCCTGGCGAGCGTGAGCAGCATCCAGACCCCCAGATAGACGGGGACCAGGAGGGCCGGCAGGTTGCGCCGGGCCAGCCAGACCCGGTTGCGGGCCACCATCCGGTGGTAGACCGCGTGCCGGGAGGGCGCCGTCGTCGGGTGGTACAGGACCATGTCCGCGCGGTAGTCGATCATCCAGCCGGCGTCCAGCGCCCGCCAGGCCAGATCGGTCTCCTCGTGGGCGTAGAAGAACTCGTCGGGCAGGGCGCCGACCTCCGCGAGGACCCGCGTCCGTACGGCGTTGGCGCCGCCCAGGAACGTCGTCACGCGCGAGGAGCGCATCGGGTCGGAGGCGCGCAGCCGTGGGACGTGGCGGCGCTGGGTGACCCCGGTCTCCGGGTCCGCGATGCGGAAGCTGACGATGCCGAGCTTCGGGTCCTCGGCGAACGCCCGGCGGCACAGCTCGGCCGTGTCGCTGTTGGCCAGCAGCCCGTCGTCGTCGAGGAAGAGCAGGATGTCGACCTCGGCGCCGGACGGGCCGAACGCCTCGATGCCGACGTTACGCCCGCCGGGGATGCCCAGGTTCTCGGGCAGCTCCACGGTCCGTACGCCCTCGGGGACGTCCGGGACCGGGGCGCCGTTGCCGACCACCACGACCTGGACCGGATCGCCGTCCTGCTTGGCGACCGAGTCGAGCAGCGCGCGCAGCTCCTCGGGGCGGTTGCCCATGGTGATGACGACCGCGCCGACCTTCAGCGGGGCACTCACTTGAGCCTGCTGGAGGCGAGGATGGACACCAGGTGCAGCACGCTCTGGAGCAGCGCGATGCCCGCGAGCACCGCGACGCCGAGCCGCGAGAAGTACAGGTCGCCGCGGGCGTGGTCGACCAGCGCCAGGACCAGGATCAGCAGGGACGCCTCGATGCCGAGGATCAGCCGGTGGAACTTGAGCGCCCCGGCGGCCCGGCGGGCCAGCGCCATGCCGGAGGAGCGCGGCTCCGAGGCCGTCTCCTTGACCGGGGGCTTGCCCTGCTGGTGGCGGGCGACGCCGACCAGGTCGGTCTCCGACTTGATCATGACGGCGCCGAGCGCCGCGAGGGTGCCGAGGAAGGCCCAGAGCCAGTCGATCCGCCCCGAGCCCCAGATGTCGGCCGCCCGCAGACCGAAGCCGACCAGGACCGCCGCGTCGCACACATAGGCGGCGACCCGGTCCACGTAGACGCCGGTCATCGAGTACTGCTTCTTCCAGCGCGCCACCTCGCCGTCGACGCAGTCGAGCAGCAGGTACAGCTGGACCATCACCACGCCGAGCACGGCGCCCCAGATCCCGGGGACCAGCAGGGCCGGGGCCGCGAGGGCGGCGGCGACGGTCATCACATAGGTGAGCTGGTTGGGCGTGACCCGGGTGGTCACCAGGTGCCGGTCGACGCGCAGGGAGACCTCGCGCATGTAGAGCCGGCCGCCCCAGTGCTCGCCGCTCCGCCGGTCCTTGACGCCCGGCGGGTGCACGACCGGGCGGAGTTCAGCTACCGATGGCTTTTGCATAGTCGGCGTAAGCGTCCTTGATCTGGTCTGCGGACAGGTTGAGGTGTTCCAGGATCGTGAAACGGCCCGGCCGGGTCTGCGGCGCGTACGCCACCGCCCGGACGAACTCGTCGGCGGAGAAGCCGATCTCCTGAGGGAGCACGGGCAGGCCGTGCCGCCGCAGCACCTGGGCGAAGAGACCGGACTGCTCGGCGGCGCCGCGCAGGTGCATGGCGAAGGCGGCGCCGAGGCCGACCTGCTCGCCGTGGAGCGCGGAGCGCTTGGGGTACAGCAGGTCGAAGGCGTGGCTGATCTCGTGGCAGGCGCCCGAGGAGGGCCGGGTGTCGCCGCTGATCGACATGGCGATGCCGGAGAGCACCAGCGCCTCGGACAGCACGGTGAGGAACTCGTCGTCGCCGACACCGCCGGGGTGGCGCAGCACGGACTCGCCCGCGGTACGGGCCATGGCCGCGGCCAGACCGTCCACCGGCTCGCCGTTGACCCGGTGCGACAGCTCCCAGTCCGCGATCGCGGAGATGTTGGAGATCACGTCGCCGACGCCCGAGCGGACGAACCGGACCGGGGCCTCGCGGATGACGTCGAGGTCGATGACCATGGCGATGGGCGTGGGCACCCCGTAGGAGCCGCGGCCGTTGTCGTTGTCGAGGATCGAGACCGGCGAGCAGATGCCGTCGTGCGAGAGGTTGGTGGCGACCGCCACCATGGGCAGCCCGACCCGCGCCGCGGCGTACTTCGCCACGTCGATGATCTTGCCGCCGCCCAGGCCGACGACCGCGTCGTACCGCTTGCCCTTGATGTCGTCGGCGAGGCGCACGGCCGAGTCGATGGTGCCGTCCGCGACCGGGTACCAGTCGGCGCCCGGCAGCACCGGCGCCAGCTTCTCGCTCAGCGCCTGGCCCGAGCCGCCGCTGACCGCGATCGCCAGCTTGCCGGAGGCCGAGATCCGCTGGTCGGCCAGGAGGCCCGCCAGGTCGTCGAGGGCGCCCCGGCTGATGTCGACGACGACCGGCGACGGGATGAGCCGGGTCAGTACTGGCACGCGATCTCACGGCCCTTCGCGAGGTCGTCGTGGTTGTCGATCTCGACCCAGGAGACCTCGCCGATGGGCGCCACGTCGACGGTGAAGCCGCGGTCGACGAGCTCCTGGTAGCCGTCCTCGTAGTAGAGGTCGGGGTCGCGCTCGAAGGTGGCCTTCAGGGCGTCCGCGAGCTCCTCGGCCGCCTCCGGCTCGATGAGGGTGACGCCGATGTACTCGCCGGTGGCCGTCTCCGGGTCCATCAGCTTGGTGATGCGCCGCACGCCCTTGCCGGGCTCGGTGATCACCTTCATCTCCTCGTCGGCGAGGCGCTTGACGGTGTCCAGGGCGAGGATGATCCTCTTGCCGTCGCCGCGGGCGGCCAGCAGCGTCTTCTCGACGGAGACCGGGTGCACGGTGTCGCCGTTGGCGAGGATGACGCCCTGCTTCAGGACCTCACGCGCGCACCACAGGGAGTAGGCGTTGTTCCACTCCTCGGCCTTGTCGTTGTCGATCAGCGTGAGCGTGACGCCGTAGGTGGCCTCCAGCTCCTCCCTGCGGGCGTACACGGCTTCCTTGCGGTAGCCGACGACGATCGCGACCTCGGTCAGACCCACCGCGGCGAAGTTGGCCAGGGTGAGGTCGAGGACGGTGGTGTCGCCGTCGACGGGCACGAGGGCCTTCGGGAGCGTGTCGGTGTAGGGGCGCAGACGCCGTCCCGCACCGGCTGCGAGTACGAGGCCGATCATGCCGTTTCTCCTTCGTCATGTACTGCGGGGGCTCCGGAGGACACCCAGAAGCGGATGGACTCCACGACCACCAGGAGCGCCAGGGCCACCGCGAGGGCGGTGAGCGCCAGGGTGAAGTCCGGGCCGCGGTCGGCGAGGGCCGCGGCGAGCACCGCGACCACCAGCGTCCGCCCCTCGTGGCCGCCGGCCAGGCGGACCAGCAGGCGCGGCGGCGCGCCGGAGCCGCCCTTGATGCGGTAGACCGTGTCGTAGTGATGGTAGGCGACCGCCGCCACCAGTCCGAAGGCCGCGGGCAGGGCCCCGTCCACCTCGGAGCGGGCGGCGAGGGCCAGGACCGTGCCGTACTCGGCGGCCCGGAAGAACGGCGGCACCAGCCAGTCCAGGGCGCCCTTGAGGGGCGCGGAGACCGCGAGACCGGAGGTGATCGCATAGAAGACCGCCGCGACGATCATCTGGCGGCTGCCGAAGGGCTGGGTGAGCGCCGCGGCCACCAGCGCCACGGCGCCGACCGCGGCCACCACCGGGGCGGTCCAGGCGCCCTTGATCCGCAGACGGCTCGCCGCCACGAGCTCGGCGAGCGGGCCGCTGTCGGCCAGCTCCGCGAGGGCCAGCGCGGCCCGGTCGGTACGGGTGGCGCGGCGGCTCAGCGAGCGCAGCACCCGCCCGGCCGTGGTGTAGCAGGCCGCGAACGCGCAGCCGATCAGCAGCGCGTAGAAGACCGTCCGGGGGGTCGTCACCGCGGTGAGCACGGCGATCATCGCCCAGCGCTCACCGATCGGCAGGACGATCATCCGGCGCACCCAGACCGTCCAGCCGACGGAGTCGAGCTTGTCGGAGAGGGCGGCGGTGGGGCTGGTGTTGCCGTCCGCGCCGGTGCCCACGACGTGAGCCTCGTTGAAGGAGAAGTCCACGACGTGGCGGCAGGTCTGGAGGACCATCGCGCCGAGCGCGAGCGCCCACACGTCGTCGGTGCCGCCGCCGCGGGCCGCGCCGATCGCCAGACCCGCGTAGTACGCGTACTCCTTGGCCCGGTCGAAGGTGGCGTCCAGCCAGGCGCCGAGCGTGGAGTACTGGAGCGAGTAGCGGGCGAGCTGCCCGTCGGTGCAGTCCAGGACGAAGGAGAAGAGCAGCAGCACGCCGGCCGCCACGAAGCCGGCGCGGGTGCCGGTCGCCGCGCAGCCGGCCGCTATCAGCGCGGTGAGCAGCGAGGCGGTGGTGACCTGGTTGGGGGTCAGGCCCCGCCGCGCGCACCAGCGGGCGAGGTAGCGCGAGTACGGGCTGATGCAGAAGGTGGTGAAGAACCCGTCGCGGGACTTCACGGCGTTGCGCAGCCGGACGGCCTCGTCGTCCACCGCGTCCACGGCCTTGCGGGCGGCGAAGGCGGCCTCGGGCCCGGCGGGCACGGTGGCCACCAGCGAGCCGAGCTCGGGGCGGTGCACGGCGACGCCGCCGTCCTGGAGGGCGGTGGCGAGCCGGTCGGTGAGGACACCGGTGCCGGTGGCGGGGGCGTTGACGGCGACCGCCGCGCCCCCTTCGGCGACGGCGGCGGGCCCGGTCCGGTCCGCGAGGGCGCGCGCGAGCGCGGGGCGGGCCTCCGCCTGGACGGCCAGGGCACCGGGGATCGCCGCCGCCGGGAAGCGGGGGTCGGTCAGGGCGAGGCGCAGGGCGTGCGTGTGGCCCACGAAGGACGGGTCGACCAGGGCGACCCGCTCACCGGGCACAACCTCGGCGAGCAGGCCGGGCAGGTCCTCGGGCCGCTGGGCGGACCGTACGTCGAAGCCCAGCGAGCGCAGCTCGGGCCCGAGCTGCGACCCGGGGACCGGCAGGCCGGTCAGGATGGCGGTCGACAGACGAACTCACTCCTTGGAGCTGGCATGGCTGATGTCCGGCACCGGCCCGGAACCAAGCGGCGGGCGGCGTGTCGGCAGAGGCTATCGGGAGGCTATCGGATGCGGGGAACCGGGAGTTCATCGCCTGTTTACGCCCCGATCGGGCCCTGCGGCAGGGGGCTGCCGCGTGGATCATCATCGTCGATCAAGGCCGCGCCCCACAAACCGCCCCCCGCTCGCGGGGACCGGGGCGGCGCGCCGTCGCCCGCGCCCGCGCACCGCTGTGACCTGCGACGCCTGTACACGGCTCGCACACACCCGGCAGCGCGGACATTTCCGCAGGTCAGGGCACATGACAACGGTGTTCAGTGCCGTGTTGCCCCATACCCCCCGCCCGTAGTTCACTGACCCTCCGTACGCAGATCGCACCACCATGCCAAGAGTCTGAGAGGTGGCCTTCCATGGGGGCTGGGCACGACCACGGGCACGCGCACGGCGGGCCGGCGCCGACCGGGACGGCCGCCGCGGCGTACAAGGGACGGCTGCGGGTGGCCCTGGGCATCACGCTGGGCGTGATGGTGATCGAGATCGTCGGCGGCCTGCTGGCGGACTCGCTGGCCCTGGTCGCGGACGCGGCGCACATGGCGACGGACGCCCTGGGGCTCGCGATGGCGCTGCTCGCCATCCACTTCGCCAACCGCCCGGCCGGCCACAACCGGACGTTCGGCTACGCCCGGGCCGAGATCCTGGCCGCGCTCGCCAACTGCCTGCTGCTGCTCGGCGTCGGCGGATACGTGCTGTACGAGGCGGTGCAGCGGTTCGTCGAGCCGGCCGACACCTCGGGGGCGACCACGATCGTTTTCGGCCTGATCGGCCTGGTCGCCAACATGGTCTCGCTCTCGCTCCTGGTCCGCGGCCAGCAGGAGAGCATCAACGTGCGCGGCGCCTTCCTGGAGGTGCTCGCGGACGCGCTCGGCTCCGTGGCGGTGCTGCTCTCGGCCGCGGTCATCATGACGACCGGCTGGCAGGCCGCCGACCCCATCGCCTCGCTGGTGATCGGCCTCATGATCGTGCCGCGTACGGTGAAGCTGCTGCGCGAGACGCTGGACGTGCTGCTGGAGTCGGCACCCCAGGGCGTCGACATGAGCGAGGTCCGGGCGCACATCGTGGCGCTGCCGGGCGTCGAGGACGTCCATGACCTGCACGCCTGGACGATCACCTCCGGGATGCCGGTGCTCTCGGCCCATGTGGTGGTCAGCCAGGAGGTGCTCGACTCGGTGGGCCACGAGCGGCTGCTGCACGACCTCCAGGGCTGCCTGGGTGACCACTTCGACGTGGAGCACTGCACCTTCCAGCTGGAGCCGAGCGGCCACGCGGCCCACGAGGCCCGGCTCTGCCACTGACGGCCGCCCGCCGGGCGACATCTCGCTCGCATGTTCGATGGTTCCGCGCCGGTGCGGCTGGGCACGATCCCTTCTTCGGCGGTGTCGCACACCCGGCGCATTACGGACATGCGCTGCCCGTCGAAGTGCGGACACGCCGCTTTTGTACGGCAGACTTGGCAGCCGAGGACCGAAGCGAAGGATGGTTATGCCGACCACACCAGCCACTACGGCGAGCAGCTCGTCGAACGGGACCGCCGAAGAGATCATGCTCGAACTGGTCGACGAGAGCGGCACCACCATCGGCACCGCGGAGAAGCTCTCCGCCCACCGGGCGCCGGGTCTGCTGCACCGGGCCTTCTCGGTCTTCCTCTTCGACTCCTCGGGCAAGCTGCTGCTCCAGCGCCGCGCGCTCGGCAAGTACCACTCCCCCGGCGTCTGGTCGAACACCTGCTGCGGGCACCCCTACCCGGGCGAGTCCCCCTTCGCGGCGGCGGCCCGGCGCACCCATGAGGAGCTGGGCGTCTCGCCGTCGCTGCTCGCCCAGGGCGGTACGGTCCGCTACAACCACCCGGACCCGGAGTCGGGCCTGGTGGAGCAGGAGTACAACCACCTCTTCGTCGGTCTGGTGCAGTCGCCGGTGCGGCCCGACCCGGAGGAGGTCTACGAGACCGCCTTCGTCTCGCCGCAGGAGCTGGCCGCGCTGCACGAGCGGGCGGCCTTCTCGGCCTGGTTCATGACGGTCCTGGACGCGGCCCGGCCCGCCGTCCGCGAGCTCACAGGGCCTGCCGCGGGCTGGTGACGCCGCCCGGGGCCGGGGCCAGCGGCAGGGCCACCCAGATGATCTTGCCGCCGCTCGCCGTCTGTTCGACGTCGCAGGCCCCGCCCGCCTCGTAGGTGATCTCGCGGACCAGCAGCAGTCCGCGTCCGCCGGTCTGGCCGTAGTCGGTCTCCAGCGCCTTGGGGCGGTAGGGATGGTTGTCCTCCACGGAGACCCGGATCCACTCGGCGCCGATGGCCACCTCCACGGCCACCTGCGGGGAGAGCAGGGCCGCGTGCTTGACCGCGTTGGTCACCAGCTCGGAGACGATCAGGAGCAGGCCCTGGACCAGGTCGTCGTGGACCGGCACGCCCTGGCGGTGGAGCAGGTCGCGCACGGCGTGCCGGGCCTGCGGGACCGAGGCGTCGACGGCGGGGGCCGTGAAGCGCCAGACCCCTTCGTACGGGAACGGCCTGGCCGGTGCGGCGTCGGGTGGCACGCTCCCGCGGATCTCCATATTCCGGCACCCACCCTCGCAGTCGGCTGTCAGGCTCTTGGTCAAGAGTGGGGAATGACCTGGTCCGGACCGGCGGACTGAACAGAAGTCAGCGTGTATCGACGCCTTCTGATCGCAATCGTCCGCCGATGTCACTTTTCAAAGCGGGCCTGATCGCGATCTGACGGCTTTGCCATGGCTTGCGGGGGTGTCTGCGATACGGACGCGCTCCCGCGGGCGTCCGCGCCCACCCGTGGTTCGGTGACCAGACCCACGATGTGCCGTCCGCCGATGCCGAGCGCGATCAGGCCGAGGCCGTCGAAGAGCAGCGCGAGCGAGAAGAAGCAGCCGATCACATAACGGCTGCTGCTCGGCCAGCTGGCGAGCACGAGCACCCCGAGCAGCACGCCGAAGGCGCCCTGCACCAGCGTCCAGCCCATCTGCGGCCCGCGCACCACCACGCTGCCGGCGAGCCGGAACACCCCGCCGGTGAGGAAGAGGAGCGCGGCGAACATCGTCAGCGCCTCGGCCGAGCCCTCCGGGCGGCGGATGACCACCACACCGGCCGCGATGTTCAGGGCCGCGACCACCACGCCGAGCCAGAAGTAGTTGGCGCCGCGCGACTGGATCGCGTGGGCGAGCCCGACCACGCCGCCCACCAGGAGCAGCCAGCCGAACAGGAGCATCGAGGTCAGGGTCGCTACGCCCGTGTAGACGAGGCCGACCAGTCCCGCGAGCGCGAGGACCGCGCCGAGAACGGTCAGCCGGCCGAAACTGCGGCGGAGCTTCCTGCTGTCACGTGCGGATGCGGGTGCAACCATCAGCGTCTCCTCGTGGCATCGCCGGGTCGGCCCCCTCTTGATCATAGGAGCGGTCCGCCCGGATAGCATCCGGCGCATGGAGCCGCAGCTGGAGCACACCGTGGCCGACGGCGTGGCCACCGTCGTCATCAGCAACGCCGCCAAGCGCAACGCGATGACCGCCGCGATGTGGCGGGCGCTGCCGCCGCTGCTCGACGGGCTGGCCGCCGACCGTGCCGTACGGGCGCTGGTGCTGACCGGCGCCGGGCCGACGTTCTGCGCGGGCGCCGACATCTCCTCGCTGCGGGCGCCCGGCCCAAACGAGGACCCCCGGTCGCTGGCGGTGGACGCCGAGGAGGCGCTCGCCGCCTTCCCCAAGCCGACGCTGGCCGCCGTGCGCGGCCACTGCGTCGGCGGCGGCTGCCAGCTCGCGGCCGCCTGCGACCTGCGCTTCGCGGAGGAGGGCGCCTCCTTCGGGATCACACCCGCCCGGCTCGGCATCGTCTACGCCTCCTCCTCCACCCGGCGCCTGACCGCCCTGGTGGGACCGGCGACCGCGAAGTACCTGCTCTTCTCCGGCGAGCTGATCGACACGGCGCGGGCGCTGCGGACCGGCCTGGTGGACGAGGTGCTGCCCGCCGGTGAGCTGGACAAGCGGGTGGCCGGGTTCACCCGCGTCCTCGCCGCCCGCTCGCAGCTGACCCAGGCGGCGGCCAAGGAGTTCGCGAACGGCCGCACCGACCGGGACGCGTACTGGAACGAGCAGGCACGCACCAGCGGCGACACGGCCGAGGGCGTCACGGCGTTCCTGGAGCGCCGTGCGCCGCACTTCGACTGGAGCGCGTCGGGCTGAGGGGGACGGGGGCGGGGGGCTGAGCCGGGCGCGGGGCCGGGGGCTGGGCTGAGCCGGGCGGTCCGGCCAAGCCGGACGGGGCCGAGCGGGGCGTTGCCGCGGCTCGGCGCTGCCACGTCGGCGGTCCGGACTCTGCCACGAGGGGCCGCGTCGGCGGCCAGGGCCCTGCCGCGAGGGGCCGCGTCGCCGGGTGGGGGCACCCCGTACCCCCGGCCCCGGCGCGCCCGTTTCCCCCCGGGGCTTCACTCCGTACCGACCAGTCGGTAACGTGCGGGTATGACGTCTCTCCCGCCCCGCGCCGGCCGCCACTGCCACAACTCCGTCAACCCGCTGCACTCGACGGTGTACTTCTCCCCCGACTACACCGACGAGCTCAAGCAGCTCGGCGTAGAGGACGAGCGCGCGGCCTACTTCGCCGGGCGCGCCGCCGCCCTGGGCGCGGTCGGACCCGGCACGATCACCGCCACCTTCTACAACTTCAACCACGAGCTGGTCGCCCGCCACGTGCCGGCCGTGTGGGACATCGCCTCCCCCGAGGCGGTCCTCGACGCCCGGCTGCGGGCCGCCGACCGCACCCTGCGGCGCCTGCTCGGGGACGACGTCGTGGCCTCGCCGGAGATGGCCGAGGCCGCCCGCCTCGCGCTGCGCGCCACCGAGGGCTGCACCCGCCACGCCCGGCCGCTCTACGCCGCACACGCCGACCTGCCGGTCCCCGAGGAGCCGCACCTGGCGTACTGGCACGCGGCCACGCTGCTGCGCGAGCACCGGGGCGACGGCCACCTGATGGCGCTGCTCGACGCCGGACTCGACCCGCTGGAGGCACTGGTCAGCCACACCGCCACCGGCAAGGGCATGGCGCCGCGCTGGGTGCTGGGCTCGCGCGGCTGGCGGCGCGCGGACTGGGAGGCGGCCGCCGCCCGGCTGCGCGAGCGCGGTCTCCTGGACGCCGGGGGCGAGTTGACCGAGGCGGGCACCGCCCTGCGCGCCGAGGTCGAGGACCGCACCGACCGGCTGGACCTCGCCCCGTACGAGCTGCTCGGCGCCAAGGGCGTGGACCGGCTGACCGAGCTGGCCCGGGGACTGCTGATGACGGCGGTGGCCGCGGGGGCGTTCCCGGCCGACCTCATCGGCAAGGGCTGACCCCCTGTTGTCGGTGCCGCCTGCCACAATGGCGCCTTCAGGCTCTGCGAGAAGGCGGTACGGGAACGTGACGACGTCCATCGAAGGCAGGATCGCCGAGGAACTCGGCGTACGGGAGCGGCAGGTGAAGGCCGCGGTCGAGCTGCTCGACGGCGGGTCGACCGTGCCGTTCATCGCGCGCTACCGCAAGGAAGCGACCGAGATGCTCGACGACGCCCAGCTGCGCACCCTGGAGGAGCGGCTGCGGTATCTGCGCGAGCTGGAGGACCGCCGCACGGCCGTCCTCGACTCCGTACGCGAGCAGGGCAAGCTCACCGAGGAGCTGGAGCGGCAGATCCGCGCCGCCGACACCAAGGCGCGCCTGGAGGACATCTACCTGCCGTTCAAGCCCAAGCGGCGCACCAAGGCGCAGATCGCCCGTGAGGCGGGCCTCGAACCGCTGGCGCAGGGGCTGCTCGCCGACCCGTCGGTGGAGCCGCTCACCGCGGCGGCCGCGTTCGTGGACGCGGACAAGGGCGTCGCGGACCCGGCGGCGGCCCTGGACGGCGCCCGCGCCATCCTCACCGAGCGGTTCTCCGAGGACGCCGACCTCATCGGCGAGCTGCGCGAGCGCATGTGGACCAAGGGCCGCCTGGTGGCGAAGGTGCGCACGGGCAAGGAGGAGGCGGGCGCCAAGTTCGCCGACTACTTCGACTTCACCGAGCCGTTCACCGCGCTGCCCTCGCACCGGGTCCTGGCGATGCTGCGCGGCGAGAAGGAGGACGTCCTCGACCTCGTCCTGGAGCCCGAGGGCCCGCAGGACGCGGAGACCCCCGGCCCCTCGGCGTACGAGAACATGGTGGCGCGCCGCTTCGGCGTCGCGGACCGCGGCCGCCCGGGCGACAAGTGGCTGGCCGACACCGTCCGCTGGGCGTGGCGCACCCGGATCCTGGTCCACCTCGGCATCGACCTGCGGCTGCGGCTGCGCACGGCCGCCGAGGACGAGGCGGTGCGGGTCTTCGCGTCGAACCTGCGCGACCTGCTGCTCGCCGCCCCGGCCGGGACGCGCGCGACGCTGGGCCTGGACCCCGGGTTCCGTACGGGCGTGAAGGTGGCCGTCGTGGACGCCACGGGCAAGGTCGTGGCGACGGACGTCATCCATCCGCACGTCCCGGCGAACCGGTGGGACGAGGCACTCGCCAAGCTGGCCCGGCTCGCGAAGGAGCACGCGGTCGAGCTCATCGCCATCGGCAACGGCACGGCGTCCCGCGAGACCGACAAGCTCGCCGGGGAACTGATCGCCAAGCACCCCGAGTTGAAGCTCACCAAGGTGATGGTCTCCGAGGCGGGCGCCTCCGTGTACTCGGCGTCGGCGTTCGCCTCGCAGGAGCTGCCGGACATGGACGTGTCGCTGCGCGGCGCGGTCTCCATCGCCCGCCGCCTCCAGGACCCCCTCGCCGAGCTGGTGAAGATCGACCCCAGGTCGATCGGCGTCGGCCAGTACCAGCACGACCTCTCCGAGGTGAAGCTCTCGCGCTCGCTGGACGCGGTCGTGGAGGACTGTGTGAACGGCGTCGGCGTGGACGTCAACACCGCGTCCGCGCCGCTGCTCTCGCGCGTCTCGGGCATCGGCGCCGGACTCGCCGAGAACATCGTGGCGCACCGCGACGCCAACGGTCCGTTCCGCTCCCGCAAGGCGCTGAAGGACGTGGCGCGCCTGGGCCCGAAGGCGTACGAGCAGTGCGCGGGCTTCCTGCGCATCCGCGGCGGCGACGACCCGCTGGACGCCTCCAGCGTGCACCCCGAGGCGTATCCGGTGGTGCGCCGGATGGTGAAGACGACGGGCAGCGAGGTGGCGGCGCTGGTCGGCAACACGGCGGTGCTGCGGTCGCTGCGGCCGGACGACTTCGTGGACGCCACCTTCGGTCTGCCGACGGTGACGGACATCCTGCGCGAGCTGGAGAAGCCGGGGCGCGACCCGCGGCCCGCCTTCAGGACGGCGACCTTCAAGGACGGCGTCGAGAAGATCGGCGACCTGGAGCCGGGGATGGTCCTGGAGGGTGTGGTGACGAACGTGGCGGCGTTCGGGGCGTTCATCGACATCGGGGTGCACCAGGACGGTCTGGCGCATGTCTCGGCCCTGTCGGACAAGTTCGTGAAGGACCCGCGCGAGGTGGTCAAGCCGGGCGACATCGTCAAGGTGAAGGTCCTGGACGTGGACGTACCGCGCAAGCGGATCTCGCTGACGCTGCGCCTCGATGACGAGACGACGGCGAACGCCTCGGGCGGCGGGCCGAAGCGGGAGCGGGGTGCGCGGCCGCCTCAGCAGCGTCAGCAGCAGCGGCGCGGGGGCGGTGACCGGGACCGCGGCGGCCGCCAGGCCCCGCCGCCCCCGGCGAACGGGGCGATGGCGGACGCGCTGCGCAAGGCGGGGCTGCTGGACCCGAAGGGGCGTCGCTGACGGCTCGACGGACGGTGACCTGCGGTGACTTCGGCCGCGGGTTCACTGTGGCCGGCCGCGCAGTTCCCCGCGCCCCTTGAGCAGCACGGTGGCTTCGGCCGCGGGTTCACTGTGGCTGGCCGCGCAGTTCCCCGCGCCCCTCGGGGGCGCGGGGTGCCTGCATCGGGCTCTACGCCTCCAGGGCCACTGGGCCCGTCGTGGACGGTTCCGCGTTGCGGCGGGTCTTCGCCCAGCCGTTGCGGCCCCGGGCCGTGCGGACGAAGGCGCGCGCCGAGACCACGAAGAGGTGGTACGCGTACAGCCACAGCGCCACGCCCCACACCAGCGCCGTCAGGCGGGACGCGTCCGGGGCGTGGTCGCGCCGGTAGACCGGCCCCCACAGCACGAACGGGCCGATGGCCAGGGCCGCGAGCACCGGGGTCAGCGGCCACAGGACGAGCGGGCCGAGGCCGCCCAGGACCAGCATCGCCGCGGTCAGCGCGAGCGTCAGCAGATGCGCCACCGGCTGGCAGAAGGTGTACAGCGTCTCCAGCACGCCCCGGCCCCCGTAGTGCCGTGACGAGACGATGCGCGGGGCGTAGCGCACGCACTGGAGGTTGCCCTGCGCCCAGCGGGTGCGCTGGGTGAGCAGGCGGCGGGCGTGCGGCAGGCCCTCCTGGGAGACCCAGGTGTCGGCTATGTGGGTGATCCGGTAACCCGCGAGGATCATGTGGAGGCCGAGCTCGTAGTCCTCCAGGAGCGCGCCGCGCTGCCACGGGCGGCGCTCGGCGTCGGCTATCCGGTCGAGCGCGGAGAGCCGGGTGAACTGGCCGTTGCCCCCGAGGCCGACCGAGCCGGTGCGGACGCGCAGCAGCTGCATCCCGGCGTTGGAGACGGCGAACTCCATGTCCTGGACGCGGACCAGGAGCCGCGCGAAGGCGTTGGCGGCCCGGCCGCGCCCGGGCAGCGGGCGCGGGTCGTCCACGTTCCGCATCCGCACACCGACCTGCACCCCGCCGATCTCCGGGTCCCCGAACGCCGCCGGGCCCGAGACCATCTCCAGGGCGCGCGGGTCGAGCCGCCCGTCGGCGTCCACCACGCACACCACGACCCGGTCGCGGTCGGCGTCCTCGGCCAGGAACTCGCCGAGCTGGTCGTACGCGGCGTTCAGCGCGTCGCCCTTGCCGGTACGGGCGTGGGGGCGCACCCGGCGTACGAGGTGGACCCGGCGGTCGTCCTCCGCGAGCGCGGCGACGATCAGCCCGGTCCGGTCGTCGCTGTCGTCGTCGACGACCCACACGTGCGCGGCCGGGAAGTCCCCGCGCAACTGCCTGACGGTGGCCCCCACGACGGCCTCCTCGTCCCGGCAGGGCACGAAGAAGTGCCAGCCGAGAAGGGCGGGGTCGCCGGCCTCGGTCCGTCCCCGGTTGAGGTAGGCGTGCCGGGCCCCGGCCCAGTAGAGGAGGAAGCAGGCGAGGAGGAGGAAGGGGAAGAGATAGAGGAACAGACTGTCCAGCATGGGGCTTTCCGGTGGTTCGGGAAGGGGGTGGAGTGGGGCGGTTCGGGGGCGCGGGGCGAGCAACTGGGCGGTGGCTCCCGGGGCGCGGGGACCGGCGCGTGCGGCCGGCCGCGACCGCCGACGAGCGGCCGGTGCGGTCCGCACGACGCGCTTGCGGTCCCGACGACACGGGCCCCCGAAAGGACGCGGGCAACCGTGGGGCCGCCCGCGCAGACGGGGCGAACCGCGCGTGCGGCCCATCGCGGCCCGGGCGCTCACGGTCGACGCTGCCCGTGCGCTCGCGGTCCGGGCCGGCCCGTGAGGGGGCGCGTGCAGCTCCCCGCCGGGGTGCGGGCGGGCGGTTACGCCGCCGCGTACAGCCCGGGTGCCGCGGTGGTCACCGCCTCCAGCAGCCCCACGATCCGCCGCGAGGCGCCCCCGTCCCCGAACGGGCTCGGCAGCGCCGCCAGACGCGTGCGACCGGCGGCGCCCAGGGCCAGCCCGGCGCGCGCGGCGCGTCCCAGCGCGGGCCCGGGGGACACCAGGGTCGCGAAGTCGCCCATCGCCTCGGGCCGTTCGGTGGAGTTGCGGACCACCACCAGGGGCCGTCCGAGCACCGTGACCTCCTCCTGGACGCCCCCGGAGTCGGAGACGAGCAGCGCCGCGTGCCGCGCGAGGGCGAGGAACTCGCGGTATCCGAGCGACCGTGTCACCCGCAGCGGCGCGAGCAGCCCGGCCAGCCCCGCCGCCTCGACGCGGGCCCGGGTCCGCGGGTGCAGCGGCAGCACCACCGGGACGTCCGCCGCGAGCGCGGCCAGCTCGGTGAGGATCGCCCGCAGGGCCGCCGGGTCGTCGGTGTTCTCGGGGCGGTGGACGGTGGCCAGGACGAAGCCGTCCTCGGCGAGCCCCAGCCGCTCCAGGTACGCGGCCCGTTCCCCGGCGTCCGGGAGCTGACCGCGGACGGCCTCGACCACCGTGTTGCCGGTGACCTCCACGCGCGCGGGGTCGACGCCCTCGGCCAGCAGGTTGTCCCGGTTCTGCGGGGTCGCCGCGCACAGCACGTCCGCGAGCCGGTCGATCAGGACGCGGTTGTGCTCCTCGGGCATGTTGCGGTCATGGCTGCGCAGCCCGGCCTCGACGTGGACGAGCGGGATCGACCGGGCGTTGGCGGCGAGGGCGCCGGCGAGGGCCGCGTTGGTGTCGCCCTGGACCACCACCGCGAGTGGGGGCCGGGCCTGGAACAGCGCGTCGAGCTGGGCCAGGGCCGCCGAGATCTGTACGGCGCGGGGGCGGCCGCCGATGCCGGTGAGGTGGGTCGGCTCGGGGATGCCGAGGTCGGTGAGGAAGCGGCCGGAGAGCTCCTCGTCGTAGTGCTGTCCCGTGTGCACGACGTGCGCGGCGGGCCCCAGCAGCCGGATCAGCTCGGTGAGCTTGACCAGTTCGGGGCGGGTGCCGAGGACGAGGGCGATGCTGCGGGGCGGCAGTGCGGGCACGAGGACTCCAGGGAGGGACCGACCGGGACGTCCCCCAGGGTCGCCTTCGCCCGTTGCCGGGACGGATCGCAGTCGGTTGCTCCAAGGTTGCGAAACCGTATATTCCCGGAATTCGGGACTTTCGGCCCGCGCGGCTCAGGGGCCTTGGTCCCCCCGGTAGCGGTAGCCCATCCCCCGCACCGCCTCGATCGGGTCGCACTCCACACCGCCCGCCCCCTGCTGGAGCTTGCGCCGCAGGCGGAGGACCGCGAACTTCACGCGGTCCCGGCCGATGCCCTGCGGATCGTCCCAGACCTGGTCCAGGAGCTGGTCGGTGGTGACCACACGGCCCCGGTTGCGGACCAGGAGCTGGAGCAGGCGGTACTCGATGTCGCTGAGGCGGACCTCCTCGCCGTGCCAGAGGGCGGAGCGGCGCTCGGGGACCAGGCGCAGCGCGTCGTCCTGGGCGGCGCCCGCCCAGCGGGCGGGGGCGGCGCGGCGCAGCAGGGCCTCGACCCGGGCGAGCAGCTCCTCGTTCCCGAACGGCTTGGGCAGGTAGTCGTCCGCCCCGGCCCGCAGGCCCCGCACCCGGTCGCTCTCGGCGCCGCGCGCGGTGAGCAGCAGGACCGGCAGGTCGGTCATGTCCCGGGTGCGCTCCAGGACCTGCCAGCCGTCGAGCCCGGGCAGGCCGATGTCGAGGAGCATCAGGTCGGGGCCGTCGGCGAAGAGGCGGCGCAGCGCCTCGCGGCCGTCGGCGGCGGCCGCCACCTCGTATCCGGCCCGGGTCAGCAGCACCCGCAGCGCGGTCGCCACGTCGGCGTCGTCCTCGACGACGAGGATCCGCGTCACGGCGCTCCCCCCGCGTCCGCGGGCCCGGCGACCGGCAGCCGCAGGGTGAACAGGGCTCCCCCGCCGGGCGCCTGCGCGACGCCGAGTTCACCGCCGTGGCGGCGGACGATGTCCCGGCTGAAGGTCAGGCCGAGTCCGGTGCCGGGGTAGCCGCCGCTCTCGGCGTTGGGGGCCCGGAAGAAGCCGGAGAAGACCTCCTCGCGGTGGGCCTCGGGCACCCCGATCCCGGTGTCCGCGACCGTGATGCGCCAGACGTCGCCCTCCGGGGCGGCCCCGATGGTGACGCGGCCGCCGGGCGGGGTGAACTTGGCGGCGTTCTCCAGCAGGTTGGCCAGGACGCTCTCCAGGCGGTGCTCGTCGCCGTGGAGCGGCGGCCCGGGAGCGCAGTCGAGGACGGTGAAGAGCCCGGCCCCGGTGAGCGCGGGCATCCGGTCGTGCACGGCGTGCTCCAGCATCCGCGCGATGTCCACCTCGCCGAACTCCAGCCGCAGCCGGGGCTCGCGCATCCGCGTCGTGTCCAGCAGCGTGGTGATCACGGCCGCCATCCGCCGGGCGTTGCGGTCGATGGCGTCGAGGAAGGCGCGGCGGTCGGCGTCCAGGGGGCCGCAGGCCGGGTCCGCGAGCAGCTCGCAGAAGCTGATGATGGAGGTCAGCGGGGTGCGCAGCTCGTGCGACGCCGAGGCCAGGAACTCGTTGCGCTGGCGGGCCAGCTCGGTGAGCGCCTCGTTGTCGCGCCGCAGGGCGTGCTCGCGGCGCTTGTCCTCGGTGATGTCCTCGGCGGTCCACAGCGACCCGAAGGGCCGCCCGTCGGCGTCGTAGAGCGGCTCCACGTCGCGGCGGATGACTCGGCCGTCGGTGAGGCCGATCTCGGCCGCCCGGTGGATACGGCGGCGGGCGATGGCGTGGGTGCTCTCCACGGCCCAGGCGGGGCGGTCGGCGAAGGTGTCGCAGACCGCCTCGACGACGGGTCCGAGCGGCGCGCCGGGCTCGTACGGGACCCGGCCGGCCAGGGCGAACATCTCGACGAAGCGGCGGTTGACGGCGACCACGTGCTCGTCGCCGCCCTGCACGATCGCCGCCCGGGGCAGCGCCTCCAGAACGGCTTGCAGCCGGTCGCGCTCGCGGTCCACCCGCTCACCGTACGCGCGGACCGCCCGCCGCTCGCGCGACGCGCGCGGCCCGTCGCCCGGTGGCGCCCTACTGCTCGGTGACCTTGCCGTCGGCGACCTCGACGCGCCGGGTGGTGCGGACCGCGTCCAGCATCCGCCGGTCGTGGGTGACCAGGAGCAGGGTGCCGGTGTAGGAGTCGAGGGCGGACTCCAGCTGCTCGATCGCCGGGAGGTCGAGGTGGTTGGTCGGCTCGTCGAGGACGAGCAGGTTGACGCCCCGGCCCTGGAGCAGCGCGAGCGCGGCGCGGGTGCGCTCGCCGGGCGAGAGCGAGGCGGCGGGACGCAGCACGTGGTCGGCCCGCAGCCCGAACTTGGCGAGGAGGGTGCGCACCTCGGCCGGTTCGGTGTCGGGGACGGCCGCGCAGAACGCCTCCAGCAGCGGCTCGTCGCCGACGAAGAGGCCCCGGGCCTGGTCGACCTCGCCGACGACGACGCCGGAGCCGAGCACGGCCCGTCCCGCGTCGAGCGGGATGCGGCCGAGCAGGGCGGCGAGCAGGGTGGACTTGCCCGCGCCGTTGGCGCCGGTGATGGCCACGCGGTCGGCCCAGTCGATCTGGAGGGTCGCGGGGCCGAAGGTGTAGTCGCCGCGCCGGATCTCGGCCTGGCTGAGGGTGGCGACGACGGCGCCCGAGCGGGGCGCGGTGGCGATCTCCATCCGCAGCTCCCACTCCTTGCGGGGCTCGTCGACGACGTCCAGGCGCTCGATCATGCGCTGGGTCTGGCGGGCCTTGGAGGCCTGCTTCTCGCTGGCGTCGCTGCGGAACTTGCGGCCGATCTTGTCGTTGTCGCCCGCCTTGCGTCGGGCGTTCTTGACGCCCTTGTCCATCCAGCCGCGCTGCATCAGCGCCCGGCTCTCCAGGGCGGAGCGCTTGTCGGCGTACTCGTCGAAGTCCTCGCGGGCGTGCCTGCGGGCGGTGGCCCGCTCCTCCAGGTACGCCT
The DNA here is from genome assembly GCF_040629815.1 of Streptomyces sp. NPDC005878. Lineage (NCBI taxonomy): Bacteria > Bacillati > Actinomycetota > Actinomycetes > Kitasatosporales > Streptomycetaceae > Streptomyces > Streptomyces sp. NPDC005878. The sequence continues at coordinate 498,897 of NZ_JBEXWK010000002.1, read as the reverse complement.
CGTAGCCGCCGCCGTAGAGGGTGATCTGCTGCTGGGCGAGGTCGAGTTCGAGCACCTTGGTGACCGTGCGGGTGAGGAACTCGCGGTCGTGGCTGACCACGACCGTGCCCGCGCGCAGGCCCTTGACGAAGGACTCCAGGCGCTCCAGACCGTCGAGGTCGAGGTCGTTGGTGGGCTCGTCGAGCAGGAACACGTCGTAGCGCGAGAGCAGCAGCGAGGCCAGTCCCGCGCGGGCCGCCTGGCCGCCGGAGAGGGCCGTCATCGGCTGGTCGAGGCCGACGGTGAGGTTGAGGGTGGCGGCCACCTCCTCGGCGCGTTCGTCGAGGTCGGCGCCGCCGAGGTCGAGCCAGCGCTCCAGGCTCTCGGCGTACGCGTCGTCGCTGCCGGGCGCCCCTTCGACCAGGGCCTGGGTGGCGGCGTCCATGGCCTCCTGGGCGGCGGCCACGCCGGTACGGCGGGCCAGGAAGGCGCGCACGCTCTCGCCGGGGCGCCGGTCCGGCTCCTGCGGCAGGTGTCCCACGGTGGCGCCGGGCGGGGAGAGCCGCAGCTCGCCCTCCTCCGGGGTGTCGAGTCCGGCGAGCAGGCGGAGCAGGGAGGACTTCCCCGCGCCGTTCGCCCCGACGAGGCCGATGACGTCACCGGGGGCGACGACGAGGTCGAGCCCGGCGAAGAGCGTGCGGTCGCCGTGGCCGGCGGCGAGGTCCTTGGCGACGAGAGTGGCAGTCATGAGGACACCGATCCTACTGGGCCCGCCGGCACCGGCCGACGGATCCGGGCGCGGTCCCCGGGCCGCCGCGCCCGCCCGGCCGCCCCGCCCGGCCGCCCCGCCCGTCGCCGGGCCCCGCTCCCCCGCTCCCGCGAGGGGACCGTTTCAGCCCGCTCCCGCGAGGGGACCGTTTCAGCGCACCACCGCCGTGGTGATCACACCGCCCGTGGTGCGGGCCACCAGGAAGGCCTCCCCGCGCAGGGCGCGCTCGTCCAGCGGGATGCGGTGCGGGCCGGGGTCGAGGACCGCGTCCAGGACCTCCTGGGCGTGGACGCGGCGCAGCCGGTCCAGACGGTAGGCGGTGAGCCGGACACGGCAGGTCGCGCCGACCGCGAGCCGGGCCTCGTCCGGGGAGGCGGACAGATAGGTGAGCCGGCGCTGGGCGAGCGGGGTGCGGTCCAGGGCCTGTTCCACCTGGGCCACCAGGAGGGGGACGATGGGGGCGAGGCCCGTCACGTACACGGGGTGTGCCCGGGCGCGGGTGAACGCGGCGCGCACCGCCGCGCGTTCGGTCTCGGACACCGCGCGGCCGAAGGTGACCGCCCCGTAGCCGCGCAGCTCCTCGTCGATCACGTCGGTCACGTCGTGGGCGATGTCCGCGCCGATGCCGATCGAGCGCAGGGCCGCGGCGAGCTTGCCGAGGACGGTCGCGCGGGCCCCCACCAGCAGGACCCGGCGCCGGGGCGGCTCGTCGCCCAGCAGCCGCTCCAGGGCGGCTCTGTACTCCTCGCCGCGGAAGCGGAACGGCCCTATCCCGTGGTAGCCGTTGAGCACCAGGTCGGGCACGGGCTCGGTCTGCCAGGCGAAGTCCCGCCAGATGATGTCGTCCCCGGAGCGCTCGATCACGGCGGTGACCGCCCCGCACGCCAGGTCCTCGCACTCCGGGCAGGCATAGACCACGTACCGCCCGTCGGCCAGGGGCGGTTCGGTCTCCAGGAGCAGGCTGCGCACCTGGGCGCCGAGGACGGCGGGCGGTACGTCCGCCGCGAGCGGGGAGACGGCGTCCAGGTCGGCGAGTCGGAGCAGCAGCGGCCGGCCGTCGACGACGAAGTCCAGGAAGTCGCGGTGCACTTGGGGCCGGCCGGCGGCCCCCGCGACATTGCCCGCCCGCATCGCGGGGGCGAGGGCGAAGGTCGCATACGCGGCAGACATGTGCTGAGTATTCCCCTCTGCGGCTGATCCGAGCACGGTGTCACCCATCCGCTACCGTCCCTTCATGAGCGAGCAGATGATCGTGCTGGGCAGCGGTGTCATCGGTCTGACCACGGCGGTGGTCCTTGCGGAGGCGGGCCACCGGGTGCGGGTGTGGAGCAGGGATCCGGCCGGGGCGACGACCTCGGCGGTCGCGGGGGCGCTGTGGTGGCCGTACCGCATCGAGCCCGCCGGACGCGTCGGCGACTGGGCGCTCGCCTCCCTGCGGGTGTACGAGGAGCTGGCAGCCGATCCCGGCCGGACCGGGGTGCGGCTGGTGGAAGGGGTGCAGGCGGGCGTCCGGCTCGGTGAACTGGGGCCCTGGGCGGCCGAGGTGGCGGGGCTGCGCGAGGAGGCGCGGGGGGTACGGGCCCGCATACCCCTGATCGACATGCCGGTCCATCTGGCGTGGCTGCGCGGACGGCTGGAGGCGGCGGGCGGGAGTGTCGAGACGCGGACGGTCCAGACGCTGCCGGACGCGCCGGTGGTGGTCAACTGCACGGGCCTTGGCGCCCGTACGCTCGTCCCCGACCCCCTGGTACGGCCGGTGCGCGGCCAGTTGGTGGTCGTGGAGAACCCCGGGGTGGTCGAGTGGTACACCCGCGTCGACCACTCCGCGGGCGAGACGACGTACTTCTTCCCGCAGCCCTACGGGCTGTTGCTCGGCGGGACCGCGCAGGACGACGTGTGGGACCTCACCCCGGACCCGGCCGTCGCGCGGCGGATCGTGGAGCGGTGTGCGCGGGTGCGTCCGGAGATCGCGGGGGCGCGGGTGCTCGCCCACCGGGTGGGGCTGCGCCCGGTGCGGGACAGCGGGGTGCGCGTCGAGGCGGAGTCCACGGCGTCCGGCGGGCTGCTGGTGCACAACTACGGGCACGGCGGCGCCGGGGTCACCGTGGCCTGGGGGTGCGCGCGGGAGGCGGCGGCCCTGGCCGCCTCCCGCGCTCCCCTCCGGTGAGAACCCGTCTCAGCATCGCTGTACGGGTTCGGCCGCCGTCAGCCCGTACGGGGCACGGGTGTCCAGCAGCAGGGGCACGAGCGCCCGCAGCGGCTGGCGCAGCGGGACGAACGCGCCGTCCCCGGACCGCCGCACCCGGACGCCGTGCAGGGCGAGGCGGTCCTTCACCTCGGCGTACCGGGCGGCGGTGAGGCGGTAGCCGCAGGGCGGGTCGGTGAGGGTCTGCGCGGGCGTGGCGGGTTCGTTGTCCGCGCCGCCGAGGTACACCGGCCCCCGGTCGCGGTATCCCGCGAGACGGGCGGCCGTGGTCGCCGCCTCGACGCCGGCCCGGCGCTCGGCCGTGAAGTCCAGCAGGCCGCGCAGTTCGGTCAGTTGGGAGGCGACCCGGCGCCGGTTGTTGAGCGCCGGGTCGGCCTTCTCGGCGTCGGTCGCCGGGTCGACGCGGCTCTCGATGAGCAGGCCCACGGCGTGCTTGAGGCCCGCCGTGTTGCGCAGGATGCGCTCCTGGCCGTCGCCCGCGACCTGTTTGACCGGCTCGCCGGTGACCGGGTCGGTCCAGATGCCGTACGTGCCGGTGGAGAAGCCGTCCGCGCGAGCGGCCCGCCGTACGTACGCCTCGGACAGCGTCCTGGCCTCCTCGTGCACCGCCGGGGCGGTGTTGAGGTTGCGCGGCCACAGGTCGAACAGGTCCTTGTCGTAGTACCCGGGGGTGGCGCCGTACTCGTGCAGGTCGTAGACGACGTCGGGCTGTACGTCGCGGAGCACGGCGGCCACGGCCCGTGCCTCGGCGGTCCGCAGGGCGATGTGGTCGCGGTTGACGTCGACGCCGTCGGCGTTGACACGGGTGTCGGCGGCCCGGCCGTCGGGGTTGGCGGTGGGCACGACGTAGAGCGTGGTGTGGGCCGGCAGCCGCCGGGTGGCGCGGTCCTCGGCGTAGGCGAGGTCGCGGACGGTGGCCAGACAGGCCTCGCGGCCCGCCGGTTCGTCGCCGTGCTGGCCGCACACCAGCAGGATCCGGTGGGCGGTGTGCCCGCTGCCGACGCGGACCAGCTGGAGCGGGCGCCCCTGGGTGGTGGTGCCGATCCGGGTGACCGAGGCGCGGTCGCCGCCCCGGGCGACGGCCGCCAGGAAGTCCTGCTCCTCGGCCTCACTGGTCCAGCGCGCCCCGGCGCTCGTCTCGAAGCCGGTACGGGGCGGGCTCGCGGTCGCCCGCGCCGGGGCGGTCACCAGGGGTACGGCGAGCGCGGCTCCGGTCAGGCCCAGGAGCAGCGCGCGGGCCCTCACCGGGCCCCCGGGACCGGGCGCGCCGGGCGCGGGACAGCGACCCCGGCCGGGTGCGGGACCTGGGGGGCGCCGGAGTGCGGGGCGCCGGTGGTGGCCCGCCGGAACGCCCCCGTACCGCCGAGGAGCGGCAGCTTCGCCGAGGTGCGGGCCAGGTCGAGGGTGAGGGTGGGGCGGCTCGCGGGCGGGTCGATGAGGTCCCGGTCGGTGCCCGCGACGATCAGCGCGAGGCGGTGGCCGGCCGGGACGACGTGGTCGGTGGCGTGCAGGTCGAGGGTGATGGTGTACGCCCGGCCGGGCGTCAGCGGCTGTCCGGTGCCGCCGGCGTAGTTGCCGAGGTCGGCCCAGCCGCGGCTGACCACGGTGAGGTCGACGGCCTTGGTGTCGGCGCGGGTCGCCTTGAAGCAGGCGCTGTCCCCGGCCGTGCTCTCGCCCCAGCAGGTGCGGTCGGTGCCGGTGAGGATGCCCTCGCCGTCGCCGCCGTAGTCGCGGATGGTGTCGGGGCCGAGGTCGGCGAGGACCGCCGAGAGGTGGGCGCTGGTGGTGCTCGGGGTGGCGGTGACGGTCACCGTGGAGGAGCCGGAGAGCCGCAGGTCGCGCGTGAGCGGCCCGGTCGTGAAGCCGGCCTTCTCCGGGGTGGAGCGGTCCACGGCCGCCGTCCAGGCGGCCTCGCCCAGCTGGGGGTCGTCGGTGAACGTCTCGGTCGCGCCGGCGGCCGCGGGCGTCAGGGAGAGGCCGCCGACTCCGGGCGCGGGGCCCGCCACCGGGCGCAGCACGGCGTCACGGGTGCCGGCCGGGGGCCAGGTCCGGTCGGTGGACCACTGGTCGGGGTGGCGTTCGACGTCGGCCATCGGCGCGCGCTCGATGCCGTTGTCGTAGCCGAGGAGGTAGTGGTCGAACCACTGGTGGAGGGTGGCGACCCAGTCGGCGCGGCGGTAGTCGAAGGGGTCGACGTGCCCGGTCTGGGAGAGCCAGATCTTGCGTTCGACGCCGTGCGCGGCCAGCGCGTCCCACCACTGGCCGAAGTTCTTGGGGCGGACGTTCAGGTCCTGCATGCCGTGCACCACGAACACGCTCGCCGTCACCCGGCCCGCGTCCGCCACGTAGTCGCGCGCGCTCCACAGCGGCGTCCAGTCGCCGGTGCGCGGGGCGCCCTCGACCAGTTTCCGCTGTACCGCGTCGCAGTTCGTCCGGGCACCGGGGCTCTCGACGTAGTGGGAGAGCCAGTCGGGCCCGGAGTCGTAGAGGGGCGCGCCCTTGGCGAAGTAGTAGTCGTACCAGGAGGAGATGGAGCTGATGGGGACGATGGTCTTCAGGCCCTCGACGCCGGTGGCGGCCACACCGTTGGCTATGGTGCCGTCCCAGCTCTTGCCGATCATGCCGGTCCTGCCGTTGCTCCAGCCCGCGTTCGCCCGCTGGTTGCCGGTGCGGGTGGTGTAGGCGCGGGCGCGGCCGTTCAGCCAGTCGACGACCGCCTTGGCGGACTGGATGTCGGAGGGGCCGCCGATGTCGACGCAGCCGTCCGACCGATTGGTTCCGGCCAGGTCGACGCCGACGAAGGCGTAGCCGCGCGGTACGAAGTAGTTGTCGTAGAAGAGCGGCATCTGGACGACGTTTCCGCGCGCGTCGTACGTCTTGAGCTGGCTCTCGTTGCCGCGCCCGCAGCAGGCGTAGTACGGCGAGGCGTCCATGATGACCGGGATCCTGCGGCCCTGGTCCGCGGGTTCGCGGGGGCGGACGATGTCGACGGCGACCCGGTCGTTCCGGCCGTCGCCGTCCGCGTCGAGCCGGGTGTCGACCCAGACGGACTCGCGTATGGCGTTCGCGTACGAGTAGACGGGTGTGCTCTCCCTGGGGCGTGCCGCCTGGGCGCCCGCCGGGGAGAGGAACAGGGCCGTCAGTGCGGCCGCGACCGCCACCACGAGCAGGCGCGCCCGACCGGGCGCCCGGAGCGATCTGAACCTCGTGCGACTGAACCGCGCAGGTATCGGCATGGAAGCGGACGGTACTCGCGTCAACTCCCGTGCAAAAGGGGGCAGGTACGGTCGGAAGACGACCGGCGGTGAGCTGCGCTCCATGTCGGCGCAATGGCGATCGTGTGACAGCAGGAGCCATGGACATGACTTGCCGGGCCTGCGCTGAATAGGGTCCCAAGAGATCGTTCACCCCGACGACTTGGAGCACTCGTGCACCGCAGAATCCTCGCCCCGGGCGTGCTCGCCGCGTCGCTGCTGCTGGCGATCCCGGCATCGGCCGCCGACTTCACTCCGGGCGCGCCGGGTATCGGCGACCCCTACTACCCGAGCAGCGGCAACGGCGGTTACGACGTTTCCCACTACGACCTGCGGCTGAAGTACCAGCCCGCGACCGACCTCCTGGAGGGCACGGCGACCCTCCTCGCCACCACCACCCAGGACCTCTCCCGCTTCAACCTGGACTTCGGGCTCGCGGTGAGCGAGGTGCGGGTCAACGGCACCTTGGCGAAGTACGCCAGGACCGGCGCCCAGGAGCTGGAGATCACCCCGGCCGCGCCGCTGCCCCGGGGCCGGTCGGTCTCGGTGGTGGTGAAGTACGCGGGCAAGCCGTCCGAGCTGAGCATCGACGGGTACACCGCCTGGCACCGCACCCCGGACGGCGGGGTGGCGGCGCAGGAGCCCGACTCGGCCGTGTGGTGGTTCCCCTCCAACGACCACCCGCTGGACAAGGCCACCTACGACGTGTCGGTGCTGGTCCCGGACGGCACCCAGGCGATCAGCAACGGCACGCTCCAGTCGCAGAGCTCCAGGCTCGGCTGGACCCGCTACAACTGGCGCTCGAACAAGCCGCAGGCGAGCTATCTGACGACGCTGGCGATCGGCAAGTTCGACGTCACCACGGACACCACCGCCAACGGTCTGCCGGTGATCAACGCCTACAGCAAGGACCTGGGCGACAACGACGGCGCCGCGCGCGCCAGCGTCGAGCGCACCAAGGAGGTCACCGAGTGGCTGAGCGGCGTCTTCGGTCCGTACCCGTTCAACTCGGTCGGCGGCTATGTGCCGAACGTGACCACCGGCTTCGCCCTGGAGACGCAGACCCGGCCGTACTACAGCCCCCGGCAGTTCGCCAACGGTGCCAACGTCTCGGTCGTCGTCCATGAGCTGGCCCACCAGTGGTACGGCGACAGCGTCTCGGTGAAGGGCTGGAAGGACATCTGGAACAACGAGGGCTTCGCCCGCTACGCCCAGTGGCTCTGGTCGGAGAAGGAGGGCGAGGGCACGGCGCAGGAGCTCGCGGACTACGTCTACGCGCAGCACCCGGCCGACGACCCGTTCTGGAAGGTCCGGCCCGGTGACCCGGGCCCGGAGAACCAGTTCGACCTCGCCGTCTACGACCGGGGCGCGCTCGCCCTCCAGGCGCTGCGCAACGCGGTCGGCGACGAGGGCTTCTTCGCGCTCCTGAAGGGCTGGCCCACGGCCCACCAGTACGGCAACGCCACCGTGGGCGACTTCGTACGGTACGCGGAGAAGATCACCGGCAAGCCGCTGGCGGGTCTCTTCGACACCTGGCTGTACCAGCCCTCGAAGCCCGCGGCCCCGGCCGCCAAGAAGGCGCGGGTGGCCGCGGGAGCACCGGCGGCGCAGCCGAAGTCCTGGAAGAAGATCGCGGCGACGAACAGCCTCCACGACCACCACTGAGGCCTCCGCCGGCCGCGTGTGACGCGATAACGGGCTGTCCGTGGCCCGTCGCTCGGTCCCCCGCGCCCCTTCGGGGGCGCGGGATTCGCGGGTTCACGCACCCGTGGCCGGGCTCTGCGCGCCGCATACGCTGTGCGGGGCACCACGCCACCGCCGCGCGTACGAGGAGCGTCCGCCGTGATCGAGCAGCACCCGGGCTCCCGCCCCACGCTGGAGGCCGTCGCCGCGCGCGCCGGCGTCTCGCGGGCCACGGCCTCCCGGGTCGTCAACGGGGGCGCGGGCGTCCGGCCGCCGCTCGCCGACAGGGTGCGCCGTGCCGTCGCGGAGCTGGGGTACGTGCCGAACCACGCGGCCAGGACCCTGGTCACCCGCCGCACCGGCGCCGTCGCCGTGATCATCCCCGAGCCGGAGATCCGGATCTTCTCCGACCCGTTCTTCTCCGAGCAGATCCGGGGCATCAGCAGGGAACTCACCGCGCACGACACGCAGTTGGTGCTGCTCCTGGTGGAGGGACCGGGCGACTACGACCGGATCGCCCGTTATCTCGCGGGCGGCCACGTCGACGGCGCGCTCGCCTTCTCGCTGCACACCGACGACCCGCTGCCCGCCATCGCCCGCAGGACGGGGATGCCGACGGTGTACGGGGGCCGACCGGGCTGGCCGCTGGCGCCGGGCGAGGAGCCCGTCCCGTACGTGGACGCCGACAACCGGGGAGGCGCCCGCCGGGCCGTGCGCCATCTGCTCGGGCTCGGCCGGACCCGGATCGCCCATATCGCGGGCCCGCGCGACCAGACCTCGGCGACGGACCGGCTGGAGGGGTTCCACGACGTGCTGCCCGGCGCCGAGCTGGTCGAGGAGGGCGCCTTCACGGCCGGGAGCGGGGCCCGCGCGATGGCCCGGCTGCTCGACCGCTGCCCGGACCTGGACGCGGTGTTCGCCGCGAACGACCTGATGGCCTCGGGCGCGCTGCGGACCCTGCGCGAGCGGGGGCGCCGGGTGCCCGAGGACGTGGCCCTGGTGGGTTTCGACGATCTGCGCGGGGTGGCCGAGACCACCGACCCGCCGCTGACCACGGTCCGCCAGGACATCGAGGGGATGGGCCGGCTGATGGCCCGGCTGCTGCTGCGGGGCCCGGACGCCGGGACGGGGATCCCCCCGGCGCCGGTCATCACGGAGACGGCGCTGGTCGTACGGGCGTCGGCCTGAACCGTCGCGGCCCGGCGCCCCGGGCCCGCGCCCTCGCCTCGCGGGCGAGCGGAAGGTAGCGCAGCCGCTCGGGCAGGACGGGCACGACGGCCCGCACCACACGGCCGAACCGGCGCAGCCGTCGCTCCTGTGCGTCGGTCCACTCCAGGCCCAGCGCCTCGCGGGCGTCCGGCGGCAGGAACCCGAGGGTCACGAACCGCCGGAAGCGCGCGATACGGGGCAGCAGGACCGGCCACAGCAGCCGGAGCAGCAGCCGGACGGGGAGCGGGCCCCGGTCGGGGGCGGGGACCCGCACGTCGACGGATATGAGCTCCTCCACCACCGTGTTGGTGGCGATCTCGTCGGCCAGCACCTTGCGGTAGTACGGCCAGAACTCCTCGATGGTCTGCGGCATGTCCCGGTCGTGGATGCCCAGGACGCGTCCGACCTGGAGCCACTCCGCGTACATCAGCCGCTCCTGGGCCTCGGTGAGAGGGCGGTTCAGATACTTCTGGGAGTGGGCGAAGACGGGGTAGCCGGTGGCGTGCACCCAGGCGTAGTTGGCGGGGGTCAGGGCGTGGTAGCCGCGGCCCCGGGTGTCGGTGCCCCGGATGGTCCGGTGCAGCCGGCGCAGCCGCCGCCCCTCCTCGGCGGCCGCCTCGCCGCCGTACACCCACAGCTGGAGCGAGCGCAGGGACCGCTCGCCGCGCCCCCAGGGGTCGGTGCGGAACACGGAGTGCTCGTCGACCCCGGCGCCCACGGCCGGGTGCGCGACCTGGAGGGCGAGGGCGGCGGGCAGCGTCAGGAGCGTCCGCACGTCGCCGGCGAGGCTCCACAGGACACCGCCGGGCGCAGGCGGGGCGGGGACGGACGGCGTGCGGCTCTCGATCATGTATCCAGAGTTACCAGATGACAGATCACACAATTCCCCACCTGTCACCACACGCGGTCACGGGCCGGGCACCCACGCGCCGGAGCACGAGCGCCCGCGCGTTCCGGCCCCGGCAAGAAAGGCGCCACCAGACGGTTACCCCGAAGTAACTGTGGCTGGTTTGATGTGCGCGCCAGTCCAACCCCCCACTCCACCCACGGGAGTTCCAGTGCCGCACTCCGCGCTCCGCCGTGTCCCCGGCGCGGCCCTCGCCGCCGCGCTCACCGCCGCCGCGCTGGCCGCCGCCACCCCGTCCGCCTCGGCCGCCACCACCGCCTCGGACGCGCCCCGGCTGAAGGTCCTCACCTACAACACCTTCCTCATGAGCACCGGCCTCTATCCGAACTGGGGCCAGGAGCACCGGGCCCAGGCGATACCGGCCGCCTCCTTCTTCCGGGGCAACGACGTGGTGGTCCTCCAGGAGGCGTTCGACAACGCCTCCTCGGACGCGCTGAAGCGGACCGCCGCCGCCCAGTACCCGTACCAGACGCCCGTGGTCGGACGGAGCAAGGACGGCTGGGACGCGACGAGCGGCTCGTACTCCTCGACCACCCCCGAGGACGGGGGCGTCACCGTGCTCAGCAAGTGGCCGATCCTGCGCAAGGAGCAGGTGATCTTCAAGGACGCCTGCGGCGCGGACTGGTGGTCCAACAAGGGCATCGCCTACGTCGTGCTGAACGTCAACGGCACCAAGGTGCACGTCGTCGGCACACACCTCCAGTCCACCGACTCCGGGTGCGGCGCGGGCGAGGCCGCCAGGGACCGCTCGCTCCAGCTCAAGGCCGTCAAGGCGTTCCTGGACGCGAAGAACATCCCGGCCGGCGAGGAGGTCATGCTCGCCGGTGACCTCAACGTCGACTCCCACAGCTCCGAGTACGCCTCGATGCTCGCCGACGGCGGGCTGGCCGCCGCGGACTCGCGCACCGGCCACCCGTACTCGTTCGACACCGTGGAGAACTCGATCGCCGCCTACCGCTACCCCGGCGAGCCGCGCGAGGACCTCGACCACGTCCTGCACTACCAGGGGCACGCCCGTCCCTCCGGCTGGAACAACACCGTGGTCAAGGAGCAGTCGGCACCCTGGACGGTCAGCAGCTGGGGCAAGAGCTACACCTACACCGACCTCTCCGACCACTACCCGCTGGTCGCGGGCGGCTGAGCCGGCCTGCGGGCCGTTCCCCGGGTGGGTGACAACAGTGATGAGACAGCAATACTGTTGCGTCGCAGTCCGCGCACCCGGGGAAACGAGGCACCGCCATGGCGACGGAGACCGAGGAGCCGACCCTGACGGTCGACGAACTGGCCGCGCGGGCCGGGGTCACCGTGCGCACCATCCGTTTCTACAGCACCCGCGGTCTGCTGCCGCCCCCCGCGATCGGCCCCCGGCGCGTCGGCCTCTACGGCCCGGCGCATCTGTCCCGGCTCGCGCTGATCGAGGAGTTGCAGCACCACGGGATGACGCTGGCCGCGATCGAGCGGTACCTGGAGCAGTTGCCGCCCGGCCTCAGCGCGCACGATCTGGCCATCCACCGGGCCGTGGTCGCCTCCTGGGCGCCGGACGCGGCCGAGGAGACGACCCGGGCCGAGCTGGAGCGCAGGGCGGGGCGGGCGCTGTCCGACACCGACCTCGACCGGCTGGCCGCGATGAACGTCCTCGATCGGACCGAGGGCGGGGGCGACGCGTTCCTGGTCGACCCCGGGCTGCTGGCACTCGGGGTGCAGTTGCTCGACGTGCCGATCGCGCACGAGACGATCCTGGCGGCCCGGACGGTGCTTTTGGAGCACACCCGCTCGGCCGCGCACGAGCTGACGCGGCTGTTCCGGGACGAGGTGTGGAACCCGTACCGGGAGCGGGAGTCGGACCCCGACCATGTGGCGGCGATGCGGTCGCTGTCGGCCCATATGCAGCCCATGGTGGTGCAGGCGCTGGTCACCGCCTTCCAGCGCTCGCTCAGGGAGGAGCTGCGGGCGGCGTTCCGCGCGGAGAGCCAAGCGGACTGACGGGCGGGCCGGCGGACTGGCGGGACGACTGACCGACGGGTGGGCGGACCGGCGGACCGGCGGGCGGGGGATCGCCTCCCCCGCCCGCCGCCCCCCTCACGCGTCGGTGAACTTCTCGCCCTTCTCCGCCTTCTCCACCAGCAGCGCGGGCGGCAGGAAGCGGTCGCCGTAGCGCTCGGCCAGCTCGCGGGCGCGGGCGACGAACCCCGGCAGACCGGTCGCTCCCCCGGGGCCGCCCACGTACCCGTTGATGTACTGGATCACGCCGCCCGTCCAGGCGGGGAAGCCGATGCCCATGATGGAGCCGATGTTGGCGTCGGCGACCGAGGTGAGCACGCCCTCCTCGAAGAGGCGCACGGTGTCGAGCGCCTCCGCGAAGAGCATCCGCTCCTTCATGTCCTCGAAGGGCACGTCCGCGCCCGGCTTGGCGAAGTGCTCGCGCAGCCCCGGCCACAGCCGTACGCGCCTGCCGTCGCCGTCGTACTCGTAGAAGCCCGCGCCGCCGCTGCGGCCGGGGCGGCCGAACTCGTCCACCATGCGGTCGATGACCGCGTCCGCCGGGTGGCCGGGCCAGACGCCGCCCGCCTCCTCGACCGCGCGCCGCGTCTCGTCGCGGATCTTGCGCGGCAGGGTCAGGGTCAGCTCGTCCATCAGGGAGAGCACCTTGGCGGGGTAGCCCGCCTGGCCCGCCGCCTGTTCGATGGAGGCGGGCTCGACGCCCTCGCCGAGCATCGCGACGCCCTCGTTGATGAACTGGCCGATGACGCGCGAGGTGAAGAAGCCGCGCGAGTCGTTGACCACGATCGGGGTCTTCTTGATCTGGCGGACCAGGTCGAAGGCGCGGGCCAGGGCCTCGTCGCCGGTGCGCTCGCCCCGGATGATCTCGACCAGCGGCATCTTGTCGACGGGCGAGAAGAAGTGCAGCCCGATGAAGTCGGCCTGGCGCGTCACGCCCTCGGCGAGGCCGGTGATCGGCAGGGTGGAGGTGTTGGAGCAGAGCAGCGCGTCCGGCTCGACGATGTCCTGGATCTCCTGGAACACCCGGTGCTTGAGTTCGGTGCTCTCGTAGACCGCCTCGATCACCGCGTCGCAGCCCGCCAGGTCCCGCGCGGTGGCGGTCGGGGTGATGCGGGCGAGCAGCTCGTCGCGCTGGGCCTCGGTGGTGCGGCCCCGCGAGAGCGCCTTGGCGAGGAGCTTCTCCGAGTACGCCTTGCCCTTCTGGGCGGCGTCCGGCGAGACGTCCTTGAGGACGACCTCGATGCCGGCCCGGGCGCACGCGTAGGCGATGCCCGCGCCCATCATGCCGGCGCCGAGGACGGCGACCTTGCGGACCGGGCGCGCGGGGATGCCCTGGGGACGGTTGGCGCCCGAGTTGACGGCCTGGAGGTCGAAGAAGAACGCCTGGATCATGTTCTTCGCGGTCTGCCCGGTGACCAGCTCGGTGAAGTAGCGGGCCTCGATGGTCTGGGCGGTCTCGAAGTCGACCTGGGAGCCCTCGACGGCGGCGGCGAGGATGTTGCGCGGCGCCGGGTAGGGGGCGCCGTTCAGCTGCTTCTTGAGGTTGGCCGGGAAGGCGGGGAGGTTGGCGGCGAACTTCGGGTTCGACGGGGTGCCGCCCGGGATGCGGTAGCCCGGCACGTCCCAGGGCTGCTGGGACTCGGGGTGGGCGTCGATGAAGGCGCGGGCCTTGGCGAGCATCTCCTCGGGCGTGGCGGCGACCTCGTGGACCAGGCCGTTCTCCAGCGCGCGGCGCGGGGAGTACTGGGTGCCCTGGAGAAGCACCTTGAGCAGCGCGTCCGCGATGCCCATCAGCCGTACGGTACGGGTCACGCCGCCGCCCGCCGGGAGCAGGCCCAGGGTGACCTCGGGCAGGCCGATCTTGGAGCCGGGGGCGTCGAGGGCGATCCGGTGGTGGCTGGCGAGCGCGATCTCGTAACCGCCGCCGAGCGCGGCGCCGTTGATGGCGGCGACGACCGGCTTGCCCAGGGTCTCGATGCGACGCAGCGCCTTCTTGATCGCCATACCGGTCTCGAACGCCTGCTGGGCGTTCTCGGGGCCGACCTGGATCATGTCCTTGAGGTCGCCGCCCGCGAAGAAGGTCTTCTTGGCGGAGGTGTAGATGATGCCCCGGATGGAGTCCTTCTCGGCCTCGGCGCGCTCCGCGATCGCCGCGATCGACTCCTTGAAGGCGCGGTTCATCGTGTTGGCGGACTGGTCGGGGTCGTCGAGGACGAGGGTGACGACGCCGCTCTCGTCCTGTTCCCAGCGGATGGTGGTACTCGTCGACATGACTGCCATGTGATGGTGCTCCGTAACGGGTTGGCCGGGAAGAGGACGGTCAGAGACGCTCGACGACGGTGGCGATGCCCATCCCGCCGCCCACGCAGAGCGTGGCGAGGCCATAGCGCCGGTCGCGGCGCTCCAGCTCGTCGACGAGGGTGCCGAGGATCATCGCGCCGGTGGCGCCGAGCGGGTGGCCCATGGCGATGGCGCCGCCATTGACGTTGATCTTGTCGAGCGGCAGGCCCATGTCCCGGGCGAAGCGCAGCACCACGCCGGCGAACGCCTCGTTGATCTCGACGAGGTCGATGTCGTCGATGGTGAGCCCGGCCTTGGCGAGCGCCTTGCGGGTGGCGGGGGCGGGACCGGTGAGCATGATCGTCGGCTCGGAGCCGGAGACCGCCGCGGAGACGATGCGGGCGCGCGGGGTCATGCCGTAGCGCTCGCCGACCTCGCGCGAGCCGATGGCGACCAGGGCCGCGCCGTCGACGATGCCGGAGGAGTTGCCCGCATGGTGGACGTGGTCGATCTTCTCCACCCAGTGGTACTTCTGGAGCGCCACCGCGTCGAAGCCGCCCATGTCGCCGATGGCGGCGAACGACGGCTTGAGGGAGGCGAGCGAGTCGGCCGTGGTGCCGGGGCGCATGTGCTCGTCGTGGTCGAGGACGACCAGGCCGTTGCGGTCCCTGACCGGGACGACGGAACGGGCGAAACGGCCGTCCTTCCAGGCCTCGGCGGCCCGCTCCTGGGAGAGCGCCGCGTACTCGTCGACGTCGCGGCGCGTGAAGCCCTCGACGGTGGCGATGAGGTCGGCGCCGATGCCCTGGGGGGCGAAGTTGGTGTCGAAGTTGGTCATCGGGTCGGCGAACCAGGCGCCGCCGTCCGAGGCCATCGGCACCCGCGACATCGACTCGACGCCGCCCGCGAGCACCAGGTCCTCCCAGCCCGAACGGACCTTGGCGGCGGCCATGTTGACCGCCTCCAGGCCCGAGGCACAGAAGCGGTTCTCCTGGACTCCCGCGACGGTGTCCGGCAGCCCGGCGGCGATCGCCGCGATCCGGGCGATGTCGGAGCCCTGGTCGCCGACCGGGCCGACCACGCCGAGGACGATGTCGTCGATCGCCGCCGGGTCGAGGTCCGAAAAGCGCCCCCGCAGCTCGTGGATCAGGCCGACGACCAGATCGATCGGCTTGGTGCCGTGCAGGGAGCCGTTGGCCTTGCCCCGCCCGCGCGGGGTGCGGATCGCGTCGTACACATACGCTTCGGTGCTCACGGAAAAGCCTTTCAGAGGGTTAGCCGAGCAGGGAACGACCGATGATCTCCTTCATGATCTCGGTCGTCCCGCCGTAGATGGTCTGGACGCGTCCGTCCGTGAAAGCCCTGGCGACGCGGTACTCGCTCATATAGCCGTACCCGCCGTGCAGTTGCAGACATCGGTCGGCGGCGCGCTTCTGGAGCTCGGTGGCCCACCACTTGGCCATCGAGGCGTGCACGGCGTCGAGCTCCCCGTTCGAGTGATCCTCGATGCAGCGGTCGAGGAACGCGCGGGTGACGGCGCACTCGGTGGCCAGCTCAGCGATCTCGAAACGGATGTGCTGCTTGGTGGCGAGCGGGCGCCCAAAGGCCTCGCGCTCCTTCACGTACTGGGTGGTGATCTCCAGCAGGTGTTCGGCGGCGGCGATCCCGGCGACGGCGATGGCCATGCGCTCCTGCGCCAGATTGGTCATCAGATGGACGAAGGCGCCGTTGAGCTCCCCGAGGAGGTTCTCCTTGGGGACCCGCACGTCGGTGAAGAACAGCTCGGCGGTGTCCTGCGACTTCTGGCCGATCTTCGCCAGGTTGCGGCCCCGCTCGAAGCCCGCCATGCCCCGCTCCACCACGAGCAGGGACAGGCCGTGGGCGCCGCCCTCGGGGGTCGTCCTCGCCACGACGATCACCAGGTCCGCGAGGATGCCGTTGGAGATGAACGTCTTGGAGCCGTTGAGCAGCCAGTAATCGCCCCGGTCCTCGGCGCGGGTGGCGATGCCCTGGAGGTCGGATCCGGCACCGGGCTCGGTCATGGCGATCGCCGTGATCAGGGAGCCGTCGCAGAAGCCGGGCAGCCAGCGCCGCTTCTGCTCCTCGGTGGCGAGCCCGGTCAGATAGGGCCCGATGATGTCGTTGTGCAGCCCGATCGCCAGGCCCGAGGTGCCCGCGCGGGTGAACTCCTCGGCGAGGACCGCGCTGTAGCGGAAGTCGGCGGTGCCGCCGCCCCCGTACTCCTCGTCCACGGCGAGCCCGAGCAGGCCCTGGCGTCCGGCGGCCAGCCAGGCCTCGCGCGAGACGATGCCGTCCTTCTCCCACTGCTCGTAGTGCGGCAGGACCTCCTTGGCGAGGAAGGTGCGGACGGTCTCGCGGAAGGCGTCGTGCTCGGCGGTGAAGATCTGCCGTTTCAACGGTCGTTCTCCTTGGTGGGCTCGGCGTTCCCGGTCCCGGCGAGCTCCGGCACGCCCCAGTCGCGGGCGACCTCGGCGGTGTCGGCGCCGGGCCGGGCGGGCGGACGGCGGACGGCGCCGGGGGTGGCCGAGAAGCGGGGCGCGGGCGCGGGCTGGGTGAGGCCGCCGTGCTCGATGAAGGTGGCGCGGGCGGCGAGGTGAGGATGGGCGGGAGCCTCGCGCAGCGAGAGCACCGGCGCCACGCACGCGTCCGACCCGGCGAAGACGGCCGTCCACTCCTCGCGGGTACGGGTGCGGAACCGCTCGGCGATGGCGGTGCGCAGCTCCTCCCAGCGGGCGAGGTCCTTGCGGGCCGGGGCCACGGCGTCGAGCCCGAGCAGCTGGATGAACTCCTCGTAGAACTGCTGCTCCAGGGCGCCGACCGCCATGTACTGGCCGTCGGCGGTCTCGTACGTGCCGTAGAACGGGCAGCCGCCGTCGAGGAGGTTGGCGCCGCGCCGGTCCTGCCAGCCGCCGGCCGCCAGCATGCCGTGGATCATGGTGGCGAGGTGGGCGGCGCCGTCCACGATCGCGGCGTCCACGACCTGCCCCTCGCCCGTGGCGCGGACGTGCTGGAGGGCGGCGAGGACGCCGACGACGAGGTAGAGCGAGCCGCCCGCGTAGTCGCCCACCAGGTTGGCGGGGACGGTCGGCCCCTCGTCCGGCCGGCCGATCATGCCGAGGGTGCCGGTGACGGCGATGTACGCGATGTCGTGCCCGGCGCGGGCCGCGAGCGGTCCTTCCTGGCCCCAGCCGGTCATCCGTCCGTAGACCAGAGCGGGGTTGCGGGCCAGGCACTCCCCGGGCCCGACGCCGAGACGCTCGGCGACACCGGGGCGGTAGCCCTCGACGAGGATGTCGGCCTTCTCCACCAGGTCCAGGACGCGTGCGGGGCCGTCCGGCGCCTTCAGGTCGATCAGTACGGAGCGCTTGTTGCGGTTGGTCAGGTCATGCGCCGGGTCGATGGCCAGACCCGCGCCGCCCGGGCGGTCGACCCGGACCACGTCCGCGCCGAGGTCGGCCAGGAGCATGGCCGCGAACGGGCCGGGCCCGATCCCCGCCAGCTCGACCACGCGCACCCCGGTGAGCGGGCCGTTCCCCGAACCTGTCATCGAGCCCCCAGCACTGTGACACAACTGATGTAACAGCAGTGATGCTAAGAACACGTTCCACTCCGCACAAGACCCTGGCGCGAGCAAGCGCTTGGTTTTCGCCGAGCGGACTGCGGGCGGACTTCCCGCCGCCCTTGATCGCCCACGGCACCGCTTCTCACGCTAGCCTCAGCCACCGACAACGGCGCGGGAGCGCGGCCGGGGCAGAAGCGGAGGGCAGCTCCTTGGAAGACGCAGAACGTGCAGAGCGGGCGGAGCGGACGCGGCCGGAGCGGGAGTCCCGGCGGGCGGCGCGGCCGTACGACATCGTCCTCTTCGGGGCCACCGGGTTCGTGGGCACCCTCACGGCGAGGTACCTGGCCGCGCACGCGCCCGAGGGGTGCCGCTGGGCGCTGGCGGGGCGGTCCGCCGCCAAGCTGGAGGCGCTGCGCGAGGAGCTCGCCGCGATCGACCCGGCGTGCGCCGCGCTGCCCCTGATCACGGCGGACTCCGCCGACCCCGACGCGCTGCGCGCCCTCGCCGGGTCCGCGCGGGTGGTGGCCACCACGGTCGGCCCCTACGTCTGGTACGGCGAGGGCCTGGTCGCCGCGTGCGCGGAGGCGGGGACCGACTACCTCGACCTGACCGGCGAGCCGGAGTTCGTGGACACCATGTACGTACGCCATGACGCGCGGGCCCGGGAGACCGGTGCGCGGCTGGTGCACGCCTGCGGCTTCGACTCGGTGCCGTGCGATCTGGGCGTGTACTACACGGTCCAGCAACTCCCCAAGGGCGTACCGCTGCGGGTGGACGGGTTCGTACGCTCCAACGCGATGTTCTCCGGCGGTACGTTCGCCTCCGCGCTCACCGCGATGGGCCGCGGCGCGCAGCAGCTCAGGGCGGCCCGGGAGCGGCGGCTGCACGAGCCGCGCCTGGTCGGGCGCCGGGCCAGGGCGCCCCTCGGCACTCCGCACTTCAGCCGTGAGACCGGCGCCTGGGCGCTGCCGCTGCCGGTCCTGGACCCGGTGGTGGTGGCCCGCTCGGCCTCGGCGAGCGAGCGCTACGGCCCCGACTTCCGCTACCGCCACTTCGCCGCGGTGCGGCGGCTGCCGACGGCGCTCGGCGCGGTGGCCGGGGCGGGCGCGGCGCTCGGCGTCGCCCAACTGCCCGCCGCGCGGCGGTGGCTGATCAGCCGTTACGAGCCGGGCAGCGGACCCGACCAGGAGCGCCGCGACCGCAGCTGGTTCTCGCTGCGGTTCGTCGGCGAGGGCGGCGGGCGGCGGGTGTTCACCGAGGTGTCGGGCGGCGACCCGGGGTACGACGAGACGGCCAAGATCCTCGCCGAGGGGGCGCTCAGCCTCGCCTTCGACGAACTGCCGGACCTGGCCGGGCAGTTGACGACGGTCACCGCGATGGGTGACGCCCTGCTGGCCCGGATCCAGCAGGCCGGCATCCGCTTCCGGGTGGCCGACGCCCGCTAGGGCGTGTCCCGTACGGGCCGGAGCGCGGTGCGCAGTGCCTCGCGGCACAGCGCGTCCGCGCGCCGGGTCGACTCCGGCAGCCGGTAGCGCGGGGTGAGCCGGAGGGTGTGGGCGCAGGCGTTGTCCAGGCTCACCCGGTGGCCGACGGAGACGAACACCGGCTTGACGCCGTCGCGGGTGCGCAGCGCCCGGCCCACCTCCTCGCCGTCCGCGTCCACCAGCGCCGAGGCCTCCCCGCGCCGGGCGCCGGGCTCCTCGTGGGCGAAGGCGAACGGGTTCTTGGCGACGCCGATCACCGGGAGCCCGGTGAGCACACCGAGGTGGGAGGCGAGGCCGAAGCGGCGCGGGTGGGCGAGCCCGTACCCGTCGCAGACCACCAGGCCCGGACCGGTGCTCAGGGCGCCCAGCGCCGCCAGGACCGTGGGGATCTCCCGGAAGGCGAGCAGCCCCGGCACGTACGGGAAGGCGACCCGGCCGACCGCGGTGGACTCCTCGACGACCTCCAGGGTGGCCGCGTCCAGGACGACGGCCGCCGCCGCGACGACGTCCCGCTCGTCGTCGTACGCCACGTCGACCCCCGTGACCAGCCCGGTGCCGGGCGGCGGGCCGGGCTCGTCGAGCACGACGCGGCCGCGCAGTCCGTCCTGCACGGCCAGCGCCCCCGCCTCGTCGGCGGGCCAGTCCTCGGGGATCTCCGTGAGCGTCACCATGCCCTCACCCTAGGGTCTGCGGACGAAGGGGCCGGGAGTAGCCTGCCGATCATGTTCATACTGGACCTGACCTACACGGCTCCCCTGGCCCGCGTCGACGAACTGCTCGACGCCCATGTCAGCTGGCTGAACGCACAGTACGAGGCGGGTGTGTTCATCGCCTCCGGCCGCAAGGAGCCCCGCGAGGGCGGGGTCATCCTGGCCGTCGGGGACGACCGCGCGGCGATCGAGGCGCTCACGGCGACCGACCCCTTCAGCGTCAACGGCGTGTGCGCGTACCGGATCACCGAGTTCCTGGCGACCAAGGTGGCCCCGGGACTCGACGCCTACCGGCAGGAACTGCCCACCGGCTAGGGCGACACGCCCTGGCCCCGGTGTGCCCCGCGCGCCCACCGGGCCACCCGGCCCTTCTCCCCCGCCGCCCAGCAGCCGCCGTCCGGCGCGCAGTCCACGGTGTCGTACGAGCCGGTGCCGACGGTCCGCCAGGTGCGGCCCCCGTCGGTGGTCGCGTCGGTGCCGGTGGGGCCCACCGCGAGCGCGGCCGACCGGCTGTGCGGCAGCCAGGCGACGCCGGAGCGGTAGGCGGCGACCGGGGCCGCGGCCGGGGACCAGGTGCGACCGCCGTCCCGGGTGACCTCGGCGGCGCGGGGCGAGGTCTGACCGGCCCGATAGTCGCCGCCGACCGCGATCCCGTGCGTACGGTCGCGGAAGGCGAGCCCGAAGACACCGCGCGCCGCGTCACCGGCCGGGATCGCCGAATCGGTCGCCGTCCAGGTCGTCCCGCGGTCCGCGGAGTGCAGGACGCGGGCGGTCGTGGCGCCCCCGGTGGCGAGCCACACATCGCGTGGGCCTGAGCTGACCAGGCACTGGCCGCTCGCCGCGAACGAGGCCTCGCCCGGCAGCGCCCGCGGCATACCGGTGGTGGGCAGCACCTTCCAGGAGCGGCCGCCGTCGGCCGTGGACAGGACGCGGTACCTGCCGTCGACCGGGTCGGAGACGGCCAGCCCGTGGCGGTGGTCGAAGAAGGTGAGGCAGTCGTAGAAGGCGCGGGGGTCGGGATTGCGGAACGACTCCTTCCAGGTGGTTCCGCCGTCCTCGGTCCGGTAGACCCGGGACGCCTCGCCCTCCCCGATGGCGAGCACCACGGCCCTCCGCCGGTCGAAGGCCTCCACGTCCCGGAACTCCAGCCCGTCCGCGCCGGGAGGGGACACATCGCGCCAGGTGCGCCCGCCGTCGGTGGTGCGCAGCACCGTGCCCTTCGAGCCGGCCACCCACGCCGTGCTCCGGCTGACCGCCGCGAGCCCCCGGAACCGGGCGTCCGTACCGGTCGGTGCCGGCTGCCAGGCCGGTGCCGGGCGGTCCCCGTCGTGGCCGTGCGCCTGGGCCGGCGCCGTCAGCGCGCCCGCCAGCGCCGCCACGCCGAGCCCCACCGACAGCATGCGTCTCGTCTTCCCCATGAGCTTCATGGCGCTGGAAGCTAGTCGGCCCCGCGAAGGCCGTCCAGAGGGCGAAATTCGACCGTATCGCCATCAATCCGGAGCTCGTTGGACAGCGCGCGGGACCCGGCGGTGACGCACCGGTAAGTGACGCACACGTAGCGATCAGGTGACACAGCTCACCCCCGGCTCGTGTGCACGCACCCGTGTCTTCTGCCGTCTTCGTGAGCAGCAGGAAGAGAAGTACCCGGTCGTGAGGTTAGGGGAACAGGGCGTTGTCCACTGTCATCGAGCAAGCCGTCGAGGCCCGCCTGATCGCCTCCGACCCGCGGGTCCAGACCGTCCCCGCGACGCTGAGCTACGACCGCGAGGACCCGTTCGCCGTGCGGATGGTCTTCCCCGCGCCCGCCACCCTCGAAGGCGTGGAGGTCTGCTGGGCGTTCTCGCGCGAACTGCTGGAGACGGGGGTGGAGACCTCCGCGGGCATGGGCGACGTGCGGGTCCGGCCGTACGGGTTCGACCGTACGGTCGTGGAGTTCCACGCGCCGGAGGGCACCGCGATGGTGCACATCCGCACCTCGGAGCTGCGCCGCTTCCTCAAGCGCACCCAGCTGATGGTGCCCGCGGGCCACGAGCACCACTACCTCGACCTCGACGGGGACCTCACCGCGCTGCTGCGCGACGCCTGCTGACCCGGAGGCCCGCCCCGCGCGGCGCGCCGTGCCGTTAAATCGTTTGCGGCCCGCGGGCGCCCCGTCGTACGTTCTTCTCGGCCCTGTCGTCGTCGATCGGAGTAGGACGTTGCTCGTCTGAGGCACCTGAGACACCGTTTCGCGCACTCCCTTCCGTGTCGCGCGCGCGGTGTGACCTGCCTCCGAGCCGTCCTCCACGACCAGGGCCCTTCTTCTTCTCCCCCGCTGCCCTGACACCGGTGTCTCAGTTCCCGTTGCCCCCGCCCCTCTTCCGCGCAACAGGGAGACATCCATGTCTACGTACTCCGCGTCCTCGACGCACATCAGCTGCTTCGACCTCTCCTTCACCTGGCCCGACGGCACGGCCGTCCTCGACGGCCTCCAGCTCGCCGTCGGCCACGGCCGCACCGGGCTGATCGGCCTCAACGGCTCCGGGAAATCGACGCTGCTGCGGCTGCTCGCCGGCGAACTCACCCCCACCGGCGGGCGGGTCGTCGTCACGGGCGAGATCGGGTACCTGCCGCAGAACCTGACCATGGCCACCGGGATGCGGGTCGACGAGGCCCTCGGCATCGACCGGGCACGGGCGGCGCTGCACGCCATCGAGGCGGGCGACACGAGCGAGGAGCACTTCACGGCGGTCGGCGACGACTGGGACGTGGAGGAGCGGGCCCGGGCCGCGCTCGGACAGCTCGGCCTCGACGGCGTCGGCCTCGACCGGACCATCGGGGAGCTCTCCGGCGGCGAGTCGGTGCTGCTGCGCCTGGCCGCGCTGCTGCTGCGCCGCCCCGACGTCCTGCTGCTGGACGAGCCCACCAACAACCTCGACCGGCGGGCCCGGCGGCGGCTCTACGACGCGGTGGCCGCCTGGCCGGGGGTGATGGTGGTGGTCAGCCACGACCGTGAACTCCTCGACTTGGTCGACCAGATCGCGGATCTGCGCGAGGGCGAGGTCTCCTGGTACGGCGGCAACTTCTCGGCGTACGAGGAGGCGCTGGCCGTGGAGCAGGAGGCGGCCGAGCGGATGGTGCGCACGGCCGAGGCCGACGTGCAGCGCCAGAAGCGCGAACTGACCGACGCGCACGTCAAGTTGGCGAGGCGTCAGCGGTTCGGCCAGAAGAGCTATGAGAACAAGCGGGTCCCGAAGATCATCGCCAATGGCCGCCGGAGCGAGGCCCAGGTGTCGGCGGGCAAGCACCGCATCCTCCAGACCGAGCGCCTCGCCCAGGCCCGGGACCGGCTGAACGAGGCCGTGGAGGCGGTCCGGGACGACGACGAGATCCGCGTCGAACTCCCGTACACCAAGGTCCACCCGGGCCGGAGCGTGCTGACCCTGCGCGAGCTGCGCCTGCCGTACGCGGAGCGGGCGCTGGGCAGTCTGGACATCCACGGGCCGGAGCGGATCGCGCTCGTCGGCCGCAACGGGGCCGGCAAGACGACCCTGCTGCGCACCCTGGCCGGGCAGCTCGCCCCGGCGGCCGGGGAGGCGGTGGCGCACGTGCCGCTGCGGTTCCTGCCGCAGCGCCTGGACGTGCTGGACGACGAGCTCAGCGTGGTGGAGAACGTGGCGCGGTACGCGCCGGGCGCCACCGCCAACGCGGTCCGGGCGCGGCTGGCCCGCTTCCTGTTCAAGGGGGCCCGGGCGGACCGGCCGGCCGGGACGCTCTCGGGGGGCGAGCGCTTCCGGGCCTCGCTCGCCGCGCTGCTGCTCGCCGAGCCCGCGCCGCAGCTGCTGATGCTGGACGAGCCGACGAACAACCTGGACATGGCGAGCGTACGGCGGCTCACCGAGGCGCTGGCCGCCTTCGAGGGGGCGCTGATCGTGGCCGGGCACGACGTGCCGTTCCTGGAGTCGATCGGCGTCACCCGGTGGCTGCTGCTCGACGGCGAGCTGCGCGACACCACCGCCGAGGAGGTGCGCGACGGCCAGTAAGGATGTCGGACTTGTCTCTCTCCGGCCCGTCCTGAGCTGTGTGGACTACGGAGGGTAGCGGTATGGGGGGAAGGCGGGACTTGGCTCGGGGCCTACCGCGCGCTTAACCTACGGTCTCGTAACCTACGTAGGCGTAGGTACCCGTCCCCCTTCCCCGTCCCCCTGGAGCACCCTCGTGACGATCACCTCCCCCCACCTCGGCAGTTCGGACGTGTGGACCGACGCCCGGCTGCTGTACGCGTTGGAAGAGGTCGTCGAGAAAGAGCTCAACCGGCACCTGAAGGTGGCCAAGGACTGGATGCCGCACGACTACGTGCCGTGGTCGGACGCCCGCAACTTCCCCGGCCTCTTCGAGGACGGCGAGGCATGGGAGCCGCAGCAGTCCAAGGTCACCGACATCGGCCGGATCGCGCTCGTGGTGAACCTCCTCACCGAGGACAACCTGCCCAGCTACCACCACGAGATCGCCAGCCTCTTCGGCCGGGACGGCGCCTGGGGCACCTGGGTGCACCGCTGGACCGCCGAGGAGGGCCGGCACGGCATCGTGATGCGCGACTACCTGCTCGCCTCGCGCGCCGTGGACCCGGACCAGCTGGAGCGGTTCCGCATGGCGCACATGGCGGAGGGCTTCGAGTCCGACAACCGCCACTCGATGCTGCACTCGGTGGCGTACGTGGCCTTCCAGGAGCTGGCCACCCGCATCTCGCACCGCAACACCGGCCACCAGTCGGGCGACCCGGTCTGTGACCGCATGCTGGCGCGGATCGCGACCGACGAGAACCTGCACATGGTCTTCTACCGCAACCTGCTGGGCGCGGCCTTCGAACTCGCCCCCGACCTGACCATGCGGGCGGTACGCGACGTGGTCGTGGACTTCCGGATGCCCGGCCACAACATGCCCGGCTTCGAGCGGGCCGCCGCGCAGATGGCGATAGGCGAGATCTACAACCTGCGCATCCACCACGACGACGTGCTCCAGCCCGTGCTGCGCTTCCTGAAGGTCCTGGACATCGACGGGCTCGGCCCGGAGGGGCTGAAGGCGCAGGAGGAGCTCGGCCTGTACATGGGCGGTCTGGACGCGGAGGCGAGCAAGTTCGACGAGAAGCTCGCCGCGCGCAAGGCCCGGCTGGTGGCACGCGGCAAGGCCTGACGGCCCCGCGCGCCCCGGCGCACGCACGGCTCCGGCGCTTCCTCACGTACCTCCCCGAGAGCTGCCGCGCGCCCTCACGTGCTCCGTGACGGCCGGCGCGCGTCCTGGCGGATCAGCTCCGCCGCCTTCTCGGCGAGGGCGACGGTCGGGGCGTGCGTGTGGCCGCGGGTGATCCTCGGCATGACGGAGGCGTCGACCACCCGCAGCCCCTCCGTGCCGCGCACCCGCAGGCGGGGGTCGGTGACCGAGCCCGCGTCGGCGCCCATCCGGCAGGTGCCGACCGGGTGGTACAGCGACTCGGCCGAGGCGCGCACCGCCGCGGCCAGCTTCTCGTCGTCGACCACCCCGGGGTAGGGCGCCAGCGGCCCCGAGGTGTGCTCGGCCAGCGCCGGGGTGGCCAGCAGCTGCTCCGCCCGGCGCACCCCCACCAGCAGCCGGCGCAGGTCGTCCTCGGCGCTCAGATAGCCGGGGTCGATCCGCGGCGGGGCGGCGGCGGACGGCCCGGCCAGCTCGACGCGGCCCTCGCCGTCGGGCTGGAGCAGGACCACCCCGACGGTCAGGCCGTGCTCGGTGGGCGGGGTGAGCCCGTGGCCGACGAACGGCACCGGGGCGAAGACCAGCTCGATGTCGGGCGCCACCAGGTCCGGCCGGGTGCGCACGAACGCGACCGCCTCCGCCAGGTTGGAGGTCAGCGGGCCCCGGCCGCGCAGCAGGAAGCGGCCGAGGTTGGGGAGCGTGTCCGCGCCGGTGAGCGTGACGGGCCGGGGGCAGCGCACGGTCACGGCGTACGCGAGATGGTCCTGGAGATGCCGGCCGACGTCCCGGGAGGCCACCCTGACCTCGACCCCCGCCCGCCGCAGGTGCTCCGGGTCGCCGATGCCCGAGAGCATCAGCAGCTGCGGCGAGCCGATGGCGCCCGCGCTGAGGATCACCTCGCGGCGGGCGGTGAGGGTGCCCGGGGCGCCCTGGGTCCTGACCCCGGTGACCCGGCGGCCCTCGAACTCCAGCCCGTGCACCCGGGTGCGGGTGAGCACGTCCAGGTTGGGGCGGTGCGCGGCGGGCCGGAGGTAGCCGTCGGCGGCGCTCCACCGGCGCCCGTCGCGCTGGTTGACGGGGGTCGTCGCGTATCCGGAGTGGTCGGGGCCGTTGAGTTCCCTCAGCCCCGTCAGGCCGCGGTCGTGGCAGGCGGCGAGGAAGGCGAGGGTGAGGGGGCTGGGGTCGCGCAGGGGCGAGATCCACAGCGGCCCGCGGGTGCCGTACACCGAGTCCTGGGGCGCCGGGCCCGTCCAGCGCTCGGCCCGGCGGAAGTACCGCACGAACGCGTCGTACGCCCACGCGGGCCCGGCCGCCTCGCCCCAGGCGTCGTAGTCGGCGCGGTGGCCGCGGACCCACATCATGGCGTTGATGGACGAGGAGCCGCCGAGGGTGTGGCCGCGCGGCCAGTAGAGCGCGCGTCCGTCCAGCGCCTCCTGGCCGACGGTGGTGAAGTCCCAGTCGTAGGCGGTCTTGAAGAGTCGGGGGAAGGCGGCCGGGACACGGATGCCGGGGTTGCGGTCGCGCGGTCCGGACTCGACGAGCGCGACCCGGACACCGGGGTCCTCGGAGAGCCGTGCCGCGAGCACACAGCCCGCCGACCCCGCTCCCACCACGATGTAGTCGTACGCGCGCTCCGCCGTGCCCGCTCTCCGCACCACGCCCCCCCATGCCGTGCCCCCGGCTCCCCGACCCGCCCAGCATGACCGGACGGGACCGGACGTGCCAGGGTTTGTGGGGCAGGCTGCACCGGAACCGACCGGATCCGGTGGGCGGCGCCGGGGTGGAAAGGGGGGGTGCGGACGCGCGGCCCGCCCCCGAACGGGCACGCGCGTCCGCCGGAGGAACCCGGCCGTTCCTGAGCCGGCCGGGTTCGTGGCTCGACCCCCTCAGGCCCGGCCGCGCCGCAGCCCGCGGCTGCGCTGGAGCTGGAGTCTCTCCTGCTCGGAGAGGCCGCCCCAGACGCCGAACCGCTCGTCGTTCGCCAGCGCGTACTCCAGGCAGGCCTGGCGTCCCTCGCAGCCGCCGCAGAGCTGCTTGGCCTCCCGCGTCGAGCTGCCGGGGGCCGGGAAGAAGAACTCGGGCCCCGCCTGGGCGCACAACGCGGTCTCCTGCCAGGCGAACTCCGGCCCGGCGACGGTGGTGTTGATCGACATGCCATCCATGCTGGCGGGGCCGGATCAACGTCCGGTCAATGATCGTTGAACGCCCTCCCCCGCCCGCGTCAAGCGATCTTGCCCCGGCGCCCGGTCTTTGGCCGATTACGGCCTGCCGACCACGGCACGTGAGCGGTTCCGGCCGCCTTCCCCGTTGCCCTGAGCGACCAGAACACCCGGCCGTAGTGTGGAGCCCTTCGTCGATCACGACCCGTCAGGGAGCCGATATGACCGAGGCCACCACGGTGCGTACCCCGACCGGCGCGCAGGCCGTGCAGCGCGCCCTGGAGGTGCTGCACTCCTTCCACGACAACGGCCCCGACCTCAGCGCGTCCGATCTCTCCCGGCGCCTGGGGTTACCCGTCTCCACCGCCCACCGGCTGGCCCGCACGCTCGTCGGGGCGGGCTTCCTGGAGCAGGACGTCCGCACCGCGCGCTACCGGCTCGGCCCCGCCATGACCGAGCTCGGCCGCCTCTCCTACCACCAGCGCGGACTCCATCTGGCCGCCCCCGAGCTCGCCGACCTGGCCGCGCGGACCGGCGCCGTCGCCGACCTCGCGCTGCGCAGCGGCCCGCACGCGGTGATCGTCGCGGGCGGCCCGGTGCCCCCGATGGCGGGGCTGCGCCGCCCGCTGCGGTCGACCGCGCCGGGCCGGGTGCTGCTCGCCTGGCCGGGCCCGGACGAACACCCGGCGCCGGGCGAGGAGTTGGCGGACGTCCGGGCCGACGGCTTCGCGCGCGAGGAGAGCGAGACGGTCCCGGGCGCGTACGGCGCCGCGTACGGGACGCGCACCCTGGCCGTGCCGGTCCTCGACCGGGCCGGCCACGCCCGCTTCGCCCTGTCCCTGCGGGCCGCGCCCTCGGTGATGACGGACGAGCGCGCCGCCTGGTTCCTGGCACAGGCGCGCGCGTGCGCCCAGGCGCTGGAGATACTCCTGCTGCCCCCGGCCGAGCGCCGGCCGCCCACGGCGTAGCGCGGCGAGGCGATACGAGCCGGGCGGGGCCGAGCCGGGACCGGGATCGGGACCGGGACCGGGACCGGGACCGGGGCCGAGCCGGGACCGGGACCGGGACCGGCCGGTGCGCGGGGCCTCGCGGGGCGGGCGAAACCCTCGCCCCGCGCCCTAGGCGTCCTTCTTCCTGGCCCGGCTCGGCTGCACCCGCAGGGGCTCCCCCGGCATCTTGGGATAGTCCGGCGGATACGGCAGGTCGCCCAGCCGGTGGTCGTGCTCGTCGCGGGCGGCGAGTTCGAGGAGCGGCTCCAGGCCGAAGGCGTGGTTTTCCATGTCCGCGTGGACGTCCCCCACTTCGGCGTACCGCGCGGGCATGGTCCGCAGGTCGAAGTCCTCGGGGCGGACGGCGTCCAGCTCCTCCCAGCGCAGCGGCGCGGAGACCGGGGCGTGCGGTTTGGGGCGGACCGAGTAGGCGGAGGCGATGGTGCGGTCGCGGGCCGTCTGGTTGTAGTCGACGAAGATCCGCTCGCCGCGCTCCTCCTTCCACCACGCGGTGGTGACCTTGCCCGCCATGCGCCGCTCCAGCTCCCGCCCGACGGCGATGGCGCAGCGGCGCACCTCGGTGAAGGTCCAGCGCGGCTCGATGGGGACGAAGACGTGGATGCCCCGGCCGCCGGAGGTCTTGGGCCAGCCCCTGATGCCCGACTCCTCCAGCAGGGCGCGCAGTTCGTGGGCGACCGGGACGGCGTCGTCGAAGCCGGTGCCGGGCTGGGGGTCGAGGTCGATGCGGAGTTCGTCCGGGTGGTCGGTGGCCTCGCGCCGCACCGGCCACGGGTGGAAGGTGAGGCAGCCCAGATTGGCGGCCCACAGCACGGCGCCGGCCTCGGTCGGGCAGATCTCGTCGGCGTGGCGGCCGCTGGGGAAGGAGATCCGGGCGGTCGGGATCCACTCGGGCAAATTCTTGGGGGCCCGCTTCTGGAAGAAGGACTCGCCGTCCACGCCGTCCGGGTAGCGCTCCAGGGTGGTGGGGCGGTCGCGCAGGGCGCGGGTGATCCCGTCGGCGACGGCCAGGTAGTACGTGGCCACGTCCAGCTTGGTGTAGCCGCGCTCCGGGAAGTACACCTTGTTCGGGTTGGACAGCCTAACGGCCCGTCCGGCCACGTCCAGCTCCACGGCCTCGCCCTTGCTCGTGCCCATGCAGGCCACGGTAGGCGCGTGCCGTAAATGGCGCATATCGGACTGATCCGGCGAGAATCTACGGTATGGATCTGCCGGTGATGCCACCTGTGAAGCCGATGCTCGCCAAGTCGGTGGCCAGGATTCCGCCCGGGATGCAGTACGAGGCGAAGTGGGACGGCTTCCGCGCGATCGTGCACCGCGACCGCGACGAGATCGTCATCGGCAGCCGCAACGGCAAGCCGCTCACCCGCTACTTCCCCGAGCTCGCCCGGGCCCTGAAGGAGCGGCTGCCCGAGCGCTGTGTGGTGGACGGCGAGATCGTCATCGTCCACGGGGGCCGCCTCGACTTCGACCGGCTCACCGAGCGCATCCACCCGGCCGACTCCCGGGTGACCCTGCTGGCGGAGCGCACCCCCGCCAGCTTCATCGCCTTCGACCTGCTGGCGCTGGGGGACGCGTCGCTGCTCGACACCCCGCTGAGCGAGCGCCGGACGGCTCTGACCGGGGCCCTGGAGGGCGTCGCCCCGCCGGTGCACCTGGCGCCCGCCACCACCGACATCGAGCAGGCCCGGGAGTGGTTCGAGCGGTACGAGGGCGCCGGGCTCGACGGGGTGGTGGCCAAGCCGCTGGACCTGCGCTACCGCCAGGACGCCCGGCTGATGTACAAGATCAAGCACGAGCGTACGGCCGACGTGGTGGTGGCGGGCTACCGCTTCCACAAGAGCGGACCCGTCCTCGGCTCCCTGCTGCTGGGCCTGTACGACGGCTCGGGCGCCCTCCAGCACGTCGGGGTCTGCGCGGCCTTCCCGATGAAGCGCCGGGCCGAGCTGATCGAGGAGCTGGCGCCGCTGCTGATGGACGACCCGGTGGGCGGCGGGCACCCGTGGGCCGCGTGGCTGGACGAGGCCGCCCACGCGGGCGCGCGGCTGCCGGGCGCGCAGAGCCGCTGGACGGGCAAGAAGGACCTGTCGTGGGTGGCGCTGCGGCCGGAGCGGGTGTGCGAGGTGGCCTACGACCACATGGAGGGCGACCGCTTCCGGCACACCGCCCAGTTCCGCCGCTGGCGCCCGGACCGGTCCCCCGACAGCTGTACGTACACCCAGCTGGAGGAACCGGTCTCCTACGACCTGGCGCAGGTGCTCTCCGGCGGCTGAACGGCGCTCACCCGTCCCGGCGGGCGATGACCCGGTACGCGTTGGAGAACCGGGTCCGCCGCAGCAGCGGGTTGAGCAGCTGGTCCAGGGCGAACACCGCGACCAGCACCGGCACGGCCGCCCACACCAGCGTGAACCGCGCGGCCCGCGCGGCGGGGCCCGGCCTGCGGGGCCGCCAGGGGGCGTCGTCGCGCGGCAGCAGCCGGTCGAACAGGAACCAGGCGGCGCACACCAGGTCGGCGGGGATGTGCGCGTCGCGCCGCTCGGCCACCTCGACGGTGAAGCCCAGCTCGCGCAGCCGCCGGCACAGGTTGCCCATCGGGACCATGTTGAGGTGCTGGGGCTGGAACCAGGGCAGCCAGCGCCGGCCGAGCAGCCGCCCCGACCACGACCGGGGGTCGGGGACCTCGATCAGCAGCCGGCCGCCGGGGGCCAGCGCCGTGTGCGCGGCGGCGAGTTCGCGGTGCGGGTCGGGGGTGTGCTCCAGGTAGTGGAACATGCTGACCGCGTCGTAACGGCCCGCCATCTCGTCGGCGAGCTCCACGAACAGGCCCCGGTAGGCCACCTCGACCCGGCCCTCCTTGGCGGCGGCTTCGACGCCCTCGCCCATGTCGAGGCCGTCGAACGCGGTATCGGGCAGCACCTCCTTGGCGGCGGCGCAGAAGTGGCCGAGCGAGGTGCCGACGTCCAGCCACCGGCGCGGCGCGGCGACCCGGCGCAGCGCGCGGGCGCTGCGCCGGAAGCGCTTCCTGCTGCCGTTGCCCTCGAACATCTTGGCGGTGGTCTCCGCGCCGAGGCCGTCGTAGAAGTCCCGGTAGTAGAAGTCCAGGCCCTCCTGGCTCAGCCGCGGGTTCTGGAAGACGTGCCCGCAGCCCCGGCACTCGTCCAGGACGAAGTGGCCGGGCTTGCCCTGGATGAGGTCCGTGGTGCGGAACTTGCGGCGCAGGTCGCGGCCCAGGCACCACGGGCAGTCGGTGCGCGGCGGGAGGAAGAAGCGGGCCGTGCCACGGGCCAGCTCCTCCTGGTACGACGGGCGGAGACCGGCGATCCGTTCGCTGTCGGGCATGTGCGTCCCTCTCTACGGGGGTGGGGGCTACCGGGGCTGTTCGGCGGCGGCGAGCTTCTCCAGGTGGGTGGCGGCGGCCGACTCGCCGCCGGCGGCGCGGAAGGCGTCCCGGATCCGCCGGGCCGCCTCCCGGTGGCCCGGCCCGGTCACCACCGCGTCCAGGGCCGCGCCGATCTGCTCGCGCCCGGCCCGCGCGAACTTCACCCGCACCCCGGCCCCGGCGCCCACCACCTGGGCCGCCACGACCGGCTGGTCGTCCCGGATCGGGGCGACCACCAGCGGCACCCCGTGCCACAGCGCCTCGGTGACGGTGTTGTGGCCCGCGTGGCAGACCACCGCCGACATCCGCTCCAGCAGCGCGACCTGCGGCAGCTCGGCGGCGACCAGGACGCCGGGTCCCGGCGGCACCGCTCCGAGCAGTCCGCCCGGGTCGCAGACCACCGCCCGCAGCCGTCCGGCGCGGGCGCGCACCGCCGCGACGCTCTCGGCGAGGAAGCGTCCGCCCGCGTCGGTGTTGGCCGTGCCCAGGGTGATCAGCACGGCCGGTGTCCCGGGTGCCAGGTCCAGCCACTGCCGGGGGAGACCGCCGGTGGCCGAGCGCCGGGCGGCCAGCGCCGGGCCCACGAAGCGCAGATCGGTGTCGGGGGTGGTGTACGGGCCGGTCAGCTCGGGGGTGGTGAAGGCGAGGGTGAGCAGCGGGGAGAAGCGCGGGTCGTGGCCGGCGGCCGGGTCGCCGATGCGTTGGCGCAGCTCGTGCAGGAGCCCGGTGAGCCAGCTGTGCACGCCGGGCATCCCGGCCATGCTGTCGGTGAGTTCGGCCGAGGTGGTCGAGGAGGTCGCGAACGGCACCCCGAGCCGTTCGGCGACCAGGGCGCCCGCCACGGTCTGCTGGTCGGC
Source organism: Streptomyces sp. NPDC005878 (assembly GCF_040629815.1). Classification (NCBI taxonomy): domain Bacteria; kingdom Bacillati; phylum Actinomycetota; class Actinomycetes; order Kitasatosporales; family Streptomycetaceae; genus Streptomyces; species Streptomyces sp. NPDC005878. Next base: position 466,222 of record NZ_JBEXWK010000002.1, on the reverse strand, counting down.
GACGACCACGTCCGGCCGGAAGGCGGTGATCGCCGCCGCCACCCCGGGCGCCATCGCCTCGGCGAGGGGGCCGAGGAACCGTGCCCAGAGGAACTTCAGGGCCGCGACCCCGCGCAGCTCCGGCGGCCGTCCGCCGATGCCGTCGGGGCCCGCGCACGCGTACACCACCGGCCGGTCCGGCACGAGCCGCTCCACGACTTCCGGGCGGCCCGCCCAGGCCACCTCGTGGCCGCGGGCGCCGAGTTCCGCGGCGACGGCGGCGGCCGGGTTGACGTGGCCCGTCAGCGGCGGCACCACGAACAGGAATCGGCTCACCGGACCGGCCCCGGTTCGCCCGGTGCCGAGGCCGCGGCGGTGGGCCCGGGCAGGGCGGCCGGGTGGTCGCGGATCCAGCTCAGGGCGAGTTCGCCGACCGCGTCGGACGCCTCGACCAGGACCGAGTGCTTCTGCCCGGGCACCACCGCGACCCGGCACCGCGGCAGCAGCGACCGCAGCCGCGCGGCCTCGGCGGCCACCAGTCCCTCCTGGCCGTTGATGAGCAGGACCGGGCAGCGCACCCGGCCCAGTTGCCCGTCGGTGAGGACCCGGCCGCCGGGGATGTCCTCGGCGATGGTGGTGGAGCGCACCAGGCGCCCGGCGGCCTGGCCGAGCCGGCGGATGTGGGCGTCGTGGCGGGCGTCGCCGGTCCGGGTCGAGGAGAGCGTGCCGTACTGCTCGGTGAACCACAGCAGCGCGTCGTCCTCCGGCATGCCCACGGCGTGCCGCAGGGCCGCCGCCATGGTGTCCGACCAGGTGCGGCTGGCGGGCCCGGACTCGATCACGGTGACGGTGGCGACGCGTTCGGGCCGGTGCACGACGTAGTCGAGCGCGACCGTGCCGCCGAAGGAGTTGCCGACGAGGTGGACGGGGTGATCGATGTCCAGCTCGTCGAGCAGCGCGTCGAGGTCGGCGGTGAAGTGCTCCAGGGTGTAGCCGGTGGGCGGGCGTTCGCTGCGGCCGTGCCCGCGCAGGTCGTACATGACGGCCTCGTACCCGGCGGCGGCGAAGACCGGGCCGAGGGTGAAGTAGTAGCTGGCGAGGCTGTCGATGAAGGCGCCGTGGATGAACACGGCCGTCCCCCGCGGCGGGCGGTCCCTGGGGGCGAGCCGCTGGACGTGCAGCCCGAGCCCGTTGGCGCGGATCATCACCATCGCGCGGTCCCCGGTCCGGGGGCCTCGCCGAGGCACCGCACCACATGGGCGACGAGCCGGCCGACGGTGAGCGCGATGATCTCGTCGATCTCCAGACCGGCGACGAACTCGGCGAAGTTGACCCGTTCCCCGTACCGCTCCTCCAGGTGTCCGGAGAGCATGACGAGGTCGATGCTCTCCAGCTCCAGGTCGTCCCCGAAGAGGGTGTCGGGGCGGATGTCGGCGGGGTCGGGGGCGTAGTCCCCGAGCACCGTCACGATCGCCTGGGCGATCTCGGCCAGGACGGTCTCCTCGTCGGGGGGCGGGGCGAGCGGGGCGGGGGCGGGCGGCCGTTCGCTGGTGGTCACGGGGCACTCTCCTCGGTGGGCGGCGCGGACGTGGTCCAGGCCACGACATGGGTGTCGGTGACGAGGGCGCAGGGGACGTGGTGGCGGCGGCCGTCGACGGTGACGGTGAGGGCGTCGGGGGCCGCGCCGGTCACCTCGAAGGCGTGCGGCCGGCCGCCGAGCCCGGTGGCCGCCGCCTTGGCGACGGCCTCCTTGGCCGCCCAGAAGCGCGTGAACCACCGCGCCCGGGACTCCCCTGTCGCGGCCACGAGCCGCTCCAGGAGGGCGCGTTCGCGGGGGCCGAGGGCGACGCGGTGGGTCTCGGGGGTGCGGTCGGCGATCTCCTCGACGTCGATGCCGACGCCGTACGGATACGGGCCGGGCCCCGGCGGGCGTACCAGCGCGACCGCCAGATCGCCCCGGTGGGCCAGGGACAGCTCCAGCGGCGGGAGGGTACGGCCGTGCCGTCCCACCGCGCGCGGCCGTCCCGACGCCTCGTTCACGATCTCGATCTCGGCCGGGAACACCGCGCCCTCGCCGTGCTCCCACAGCCACCGCCGTACCGCGTCCTTGGCGGCGATCCGGCCGAGCAGCCACTGCCGCCGGCCGCGCGGCGGCTTCGTGGCGTACGCCTCGCGCTCGGCCCGCCCCAGCTGCGTCCGCATGAGCAGGTCGCGGGAGGCCGGGTCCGGCCACTGGTCCCGCAGCAGGCACCAGCCGCCGGGCCGGGCCTCGGCGAGGGCCAGGTGCTCGGGGTAGCCGCCGGACCTGCGCGCGTCGAGCCCGGAGAAGCGGCGGTCGCGCCAGCCGGTGAGCTCCGCCCACACCGTCCCGTCGGGCAGGGTCAGCCGGGCGTCGGCGAGGAGGGTGTCCTCGGTGAGCGAGGTGATGACCGCGTGGCAGCGGACGGGCGTGCCGACGGGCGGGTGCGGCCCGAAGAACCGCGCCCGCTCCAGGGCCACGGGGAAGACCACGGTCCGGGAGGCGCGGGTCGCCATCAGCCAGTAGCCGAGGAGCTGGCCCACGTTGTCCAGGAGCGCTCCCGGCGCGGGCGGCGTGGTGATCGTGCCCCGGACGTGGCCGGGCCCGATCCCCGTCAGCGCGGTGACACCCTGGAAGGCGGGCCCGTGGAACATCCACCGGTCCCGGTACAGCTCGGCCGCCGCGTGGTCCGGCGGGCGCTCGCCGGCGGTGTCCAGCGGCGGGGCGGGCGCCGGGGCGGGGTGGCCGGGGGCGAGCTCGACGGTCGCGCGGGCGTACGGGCCGAAGGCGACGGCCCACCGGCCGGGGCCCTGTGGCCGGGCGGTGACGGTCACGTCCACGGCCGGGATGGCGTTGACCCACTTCTCCAGCCGGACGTCGTGCACGGCGACGGCCCGCCGCCCGGGCGCGGCCCGCTCGGCGGCGGCCATCACGTGGTGCAGGACGGTGGTGGCGGGGACGACCGGATGCCGGTCCGCCGGTTCGGGCCAGCCCGGGCGCTGCGGGAAGAAGCAGTGGTCGAGGAGGTAGGGCATGGTCTCGGTGGAGACGCGGATCCGGGTGCGGTGCTCGGGGGGCGGGGCGGTGGCGCCGCTCGCGGACTGCACGTCCGGGCGGAGGCCGCCGGGGCCCGGAGCGCCGGTCGCCCGGGGTGGGCCCGCCGCCTCCAGGACGGCCGCGACGCTGTCCGCGGTCTCCCGCAGCAGCGCGTCCAGCTCGGCGGCGACGGGGTGGCTCCGGGCCACGGCCTCCCCCAGCCCGCCTGCGGCACGCGGGACTTCGGCTTCCTCGCCACGAGGGCGCAGTTCGTCCCGTAACGCGTGCAGGCGGTGCGGGTCGAGCGGGACCAGCGCGGCGGTGAGGTCGAGGGGGATGGGGGCGGACCGCGGCCTGTCCGGCCGGGCGGCGGGGCGCGCCGCGCCACCCGGCCGGCGGGGCTTCAGCGCGTACCCCTCCGCCCACAGCCCCGTCTCCACCCGCAGCAGTTGCGCCAGTCCGCCGCGCCGGGGCGAGTTGGCGGAGAGGGCTAGGTGGTCGCGGGTCTTGAGGGTGTCGTCGATCAGGGAGGTGAGCCGTCCGGTGCCGGCCTGGACGAAGGCGCGGAAGCCCGCCGCGTACAGCGCCTCGACGAGCGGCCGGAACCGCACCGGCTCCAGGAGGTGGCGGACGAACAGCGCGCGGACCTCGTCGGGACCGGCCGGGAAGGGGGCCGCCGTGGTCCCGGACCAGACCGGGACCCGCTGCGGCAGGATCTCCGCCGCGTCCACACCCCGCCGCAGCGGACCGAGGTACGGGGCGAGCATGGGGGTGTGGAAGCCGGAGCGGAAGGGGAGCACCTGGCAGATCACGCGCTCGGCCCGGAGCTTCGCGGCGAACTCCTCCACGGGCCGCTCGGGTCCGCACACCATCGACTGGCCGGGCGAGTTGTCGTGCGAGAGGACCAGACCGGGCCAGTCGGCGAGCGCGCGGTCCACCACGGCCGCCGGTGCGCCGACCGCCGCGAACGCCAGGCCCGGCACCTTCAGCGAGTCGGGGTCGAAGGAGGCGAAGAAGTCGTCGGCCCTGTCGGCGGCGAACATCCCGCCCGCGATCATCGCGGTCCACTCCCCCACGCTGTGCCCGGCCACCCCGTCGGGCTGGACGCCCAGCGCCCGCAGGGCCTCGTCGAGAACCCGGCCGACGCGCAGCACTCCGAGGCCGTGCCGGGCGACGTCGGTCGCCCCGGAGTACGTACGGCCGGGCAGCCGCAGCCCGTAGTGCTCGGCCACCTCGTCCACCCGGGGCGCGAACTCGGCCTCCAGACCGGGGAAGACGAACGCCACCTTGCCGCCGCCCGACTCGCCGAGCAGCGGGCGCGGCGCGAACCACACATCGCCGCGACCGCGCCAGGGGCGGCCCTGGGCCACCGCGCGGCGGGCGAGGGCCAGCCGTTTCGCGGTCGGGTCGACGATGCCGAGGCGGGTGGCCGCGGGTGTGTCCGGTTCGTACGGGGAGGGCGCGCCCCGCTCCCGTACCGTCGTGTCGTCCGCGTCCAGGAGCCGCGCCAGGTCCTGCGGGGTGGCGGCGGTCAGGCGCAGCACCCGTTCCGGTTCGTGTACGGCCGCGCGGCGGGGGGCGGACACGGCGTCCGGCGCCTGTTCCAGGATCACGTGGGCGTTGATCCCGCCGAACCCGAAGGCGTTGACGGCGGCCCGGCGCAGCGGTCCCTCCCAGGGGCGGGCGGTGGGCGCGGGACGGAACCGGGTGCGGGCGAGGGCGGGGTGCGGGTCCTCGCAGTGCAGGGTCGGCAGCAGGGTCGCGTGGTGCACGGCCAGGGCCGCCTTCACCAGCCCGGCGACGCCCGCCGCGGGCATGCAGTGGCCGATCATCGACTTCACCGAGCCGATGACGGGGGCGTCGGCCGCACTGTCCGCACCCGGACCGAACACCTCGGCCAGGGTGGCGAGTTCCGCCGCGTCGCCCGCCGGGGTGCCGGTGCCGTGGGCCTCCAGGAGGCCGAGGGAGGCAGGATCGCGGGGGTCGAGGCCGGCCGCCCGCCAGGCCTGGCGGACCGCGCGGGCCTGACCGCCCGGGTCGGGGTTCATCAGCCCGGCGGCGCGGCCGTCACCCGCCACCCCGGTGCCCCGGATCACGGCGTACACGCGGTCACCGTCGCGTTCGGCGTCCGCGAGGCGCTTGAGGGCGACCACGCCCGTGCCCTCGCCGATGAGGATGCCGTCGGCCGCCGCGTGGAAGGGGCGGCTGCGCTCGCTCGGCGAGAGGGCGCGCAACTGCGCGAAGACGCTCCACAGCGTGATGTCGTGGCAGTGGTGGACCCCGCCCGCCAGCATCAGGTCGCAGCGCCCCGAGGCCAGTTCGCCCACGGCCTGGTCGACCGCGATGAGCGAGGACGCGCAGGCGGCGTCCACCGTGTAGGCCGGGCCCCGCAGGTCGAGACGGTTGGCGATCCGCGAGGCCGCCAGGTTGGGGACGAGTCCGATCGCGGACTCCGGCTGCTCGGGCCCCAGCGTCTCGGTGAAGGCGGCCCGCACCCGCTCGAGCTGACCGGGGCCGAGGTGGGGCAGGAGCTCCCCCAGGGTGCGGGTCAACTGGTGGGCGGTGCGCACCCGTTGGTCGAGGCGGACCAGGCCCGGGCCCAGGTAGCCGCCGCGGCCGAGGACCACGCCGACCCGGGCGCGGTCGGGCAGCCGTTCCTCGCCGCCCGCGTCGGCGAGCGCGCGGGCCGCGACCGAGAGCGCGATGAGCTGGTCGGGCTCGGTGCCCGCGACCGAGCTCGGCATGAGACCGAAGCGGGCCGCGTCGATCGCGGCGAGGCCGTCCACGAAGCCGCCGCGCCGGCAGTAGATCCGGTCCGCGGCCCCGCCCGGGTCGCCGGGCCGGTAGTACACCGGGTCCCAGCGCCCCTCGGGCACCTCCCGTACGGCGTCGACCCCGTCGACGAGGTTGCGCCAGTACGCGTCCAGGTCCTCGGCTCCGGGCAGCAGGACGGCCATCCCGACGATCGCCACCGGGACTTGACGCTCCCTCACATCGTTCGCGCCTGACGTCTGTTCGGCCATGTCACCAGCCCGATGCCGTGTAGACGACGGAGGTGGCCGACGCGTCGCCCCAGGCCAGCTCCCGCAGCAGGGCGAGCGCCCCCTCCTCGCGGTCGATGAGGGCGACCCCGCGCCGGGCGTACTCCCGCGCGAGGTGCCGGGTGACCATGCCGCCGTGCTCCGCCGACGGCGCCCACGGCCCCCAGTGCACGGTCAGCGCCCGCCGTCCGGTGCGCCGCGCCCACCGCTCGCCGAGGACCGCGAGCGCGTCGTTGGCGGCGGCGTAGTCGCCCTGTCCCCGGTTGCCGAGTACGGCGGAGACGCTGCCGAACAGCACCGCCGTCCGGGGGCCGTGCGCGAGCTGGGACGCGGCGTCGAGCAGCGCGCGGGCGCCGTCCACCTTCGTGGCGTACACCCGCCGGAACGACTCGGGGTCCTTCTCCTCGATGAGCCGGTCCTCGATGACGCCCGCCGCGTACACCACCAGGTCGACGCGCCCGTGCTCGGCCTGGATCTCCTTGACGGCCTGGGCCACGGCCGCGCCGTCGCGCATGTCGGCGACGCGGTACGCGGCCGGGCTGCCGAGCCACTCCAGCCGGTCCAGGGTGCGGGCGACCTCGCGGGCCGCCAGCACGTTCCCGGCCTCGCGGGCGATCGCCGCGGGGGTCAGGTCGCCGCGGGCGGCCAGCAGCGCCCGCAGCGCGGTCGCGTCGGCGGCGCCCGCGAGCTCCGGGTCCTCGGGTCCGGCGGGGAGCGGGGTCCTGCCGAGGAGTTCGATCCGGCAGCGGGAGGCGGCCGCGAGCGTCAGCGCGACATCCGCGGTGATGCCGCGTGCGCCCCCCGCGAGCAGGACGACGCTGTCACGGCCGAGCCCGAGGGCCGCCGCTTCGGCGGCCCCGTCCCCGGCGGGCCCCGCCCCCGTCCGTGCCAGGGCGCCGAGGGGCCTCTCCACGAGGGTGTGGCCGTACCGCCCGGCGGCGGTGCGCGCGACGACGGGGGCGCGGTCCTCGGCGTACAGCTCGGCCAGCAGGAAGTCGGCCCGCCGCGCGGCCGTTTCGGCCGGGTCGAGGTCGACGACCCGGGCGATGACGTCGTCGTACTCGCGCCCGATGGTCCGGAACAGGCCGGGCAGCCCGGCCCCCGTCTCCTCGCCGGCGCCGGGCGCGGTCCTGCCGCAGATCAGCACGCGCGGCCGCAGGCGCAGGGCGGCGCGGACGACCTCGAAGGCCCCGGGGAGCAGCGGCGGACCGCCGTCGGAGGGGGCCGCGGGGACGACGGCGCCCAGGTGGAAGACCCCGTCGAGAGGGCCGTCGGCGGCGTCGAGCCGCCGGTCCGTGTCGTGACCGACGACCTCGGCGCCCCGCTCCACCAGCCGGGCCGCCAGCTCCTCGGCGGTCGCCCCGCCCCCGAGCAGGGCGAAGCGCCTGCCCCTGAGGGAGGCGTCCGGTGGGGTGGACGGCAGGGCGAGGGGGGTCTCCTCCAGGAGGAAGCGGCGCGGGGGCACACCTTGGATGGGCTCGGGTTCGGGTTCGGGTTCAGGTGCGGGTGCGCGTACCGGTACGGGTCGGGCTTCGGCCGGGGTGGCGGGCACGGGCGTCGGGGCGGGGGCGTGGGCGGGCGCGGCGGGCGCGGGCGTCGAGGCGGGCGCGTCTGCGGAACCCCGCGCCGCCTCGGACGGCGTCTCGTGCCCGGCGATCCACGCCGTGATCGCGGCGACCGTCCGGGCCCGGGACAGCTCCTCCATCTCGGCGTCGTCGAAGGTGCGGGTCCCGGCGAGGTGGCGGGCCAGCTCGCCGACGATCTCGGTGCGTTTGATGGAGTCGATGCTCAGGTCCGCTTCGAGGTCGAGGTCGGGTTCGATCATGTCGACCGGGTAGCCGGTGCGTTCGCTGATGACGGTGAGCACGGCCTGCTCGACGTCCACGACCACCGGACGCGGCTCCTCCACCGACGCGGTCTCCTCGGCCACGGCCACGGCCACGGCCACGGGTGCGGCTGCCTGCGTGACGGCTTCCGTACGAGGTGGAACGGGCGGCGGGGACGCGGCGCGGCCCGTCGCCCCCAAGTGGGTGAGCAGGACGTCCCGTTGGGCCGCGACCAGCTCGCGCGTGGTGCGCAGGAAGTCCGCGATGAGTTCGTGCTGTGCGTCGCCGTCTCGCGTCACCGTGCTCGTCTCCAGACTGACCCGTCGGGCCGGTCGCAGGGCTCCGGGCAGCAGGTCGCCGGACCGGGTGCGCACGAGCTGGCCGTCCACGGTCCAGCCGGGCGGTTCGGGCCGCTCCGTCACCGCGCCCCGGCCGTGGAGGAGCCGCCCGGCGTGTACCGGCACACCGGCGACCGCGAGCCGGGCCAGCGACTCCAGCAGTCCGCGCAGCCCGGCGCCGGGCCGGGGCTCGCAGGCGACCGCCACGTGCGGCCGGTCGCCCAGGATCCGGCCGACCAGACCGGTGAGCACGGTGCCCGGGCCGGCCTCGACGAAGATCCGCGCCCCCGCCGCGTACATCGCCTCGACCTGCTCGGCGAAGCGCACCGGGGAGCCGATCTGCGCGGCCAGTTCGGCGCGTACACCGCCGGGCGCGGCCGGATAGGCGGCGGCCGTCCGGTTGGCCCACACCGGGAACTCCGGCGCCCTGACGGTGTGCCGGGCCAGGGCCGGGGCGAACCGTTCGCCCGCGCCCGCGACCAGCGGGCTGTGGAAGGCGCAGGCGACCGGGATGCGCCGGACGTCGTGTCCGGCGCTCCGGAAGTGCTCCATCGCCTCGTCGACCAGGGCGGTCGGGCCGGAGACGATGGTCTGGCGCGGGCCGTTGCGGTTGGCGGCCACGACCCGGCCCTCCAGCCCGGCCGCCGCGAGGACGCGCTCCACGTCGGCGGGGGCGGCGGTGACCGCGGCCATGGTGCCGGGGTCGTCCCCGAGCGAGCCGAGGATGGCCTCGGCCCGGCGGGAGCTGAGATCGAGCAGCGCGTCCGGGGCCAGGGCCCCGGCGGCGGCGAGGGCCACCAGCTCGCCGTAGGAGTGTCCGGCCGCCATGTCGGGGCGTACACCGACGGACTCCAATACGCGACTGACCGTCAACCCGACGGCGCCGAGGGCGGGTTGGGCCATGCGCGTGTCCTTGAGCGCCTCCTGCTGCCGCGCGGCCGCGTCCGGGCCGAAGGCCCGCGGCGGATAGAGCGCGGAGACGTACGCCCCGCCCTGCCGCACCGGCTGCGCGGCCTCGGGAAAGGCGACCAGTAGCTCGGCGAGCATGCCGGGGCGCTGACTGCCCTGCCCGGGGAAGAGGAAGGCGACTTTGGGGACCGCGCCACCAGGGGCTTCGGGAGCGGCACCGCCGGGGGCTCGAGGGTCGGCACCGCCGAATTCGAGGGCGACGCCACCGGTGGCTTCGGGCGCGATGCCACGGGCTCGGCTATCGGCGCCGCCGCCGGCTTCGGAGGCGCCGCCGCCGGGGGCTTGGGGATCGGCACCACCGAGGGCTTCGGGGACGGCACCACCGAGGGCTTCGGGATCGGCGCCGCCGAAGCCCTGGGCGCCGGGGGCGACGCCACCGGACGCTTCGGGAGCGGCACCGCCGACGGGTTCAAGGGCGCCGCCCTCAGGGGCTCCGGGAGCGCCGCCCCCAAGCGTGTCGTGGCTGTCGGTCGGGGGCGTGGCCGCCAGGTACACCCCCCGGCCCCGCTCCCCCGCCGCCGCCTTCCGCAGCAGCCCGCGCAGGTCCTCCACACTCTCCGCCACCACCGCGATCCGCACCGCGCCCGGCCGGCTCGCGGCGCGCCGGGCCGCTGTCAGCGCCACGTCCCGCAGCCTCGGTCCGGCGCCCGGTGCGTCCGGTTGCCCCAGCTCGCCCAGCAGCCACTCCGCCTCTCGTCCGGCCGCCGCCGTGTCCGTGCCGCGGAACAGGAACAGTTCGGCCGGCCACGTCTCGTACCCCCGCTCCGGGGGCGCGGTCTCGGCGTGGGCGGTGAGCACCGCGTGGAAGTTGGTGCCGCCGAAGCCGAACGCGCTCACCCCGGCGATCCGTTCGGCCGCCGGGGCCGCCCACGGCCGGGCCTCGGCGTGAAAGGCGAAGGGGCTGGTCCCGGGCGACCAGGCGGCGTTCGGCTCCTTCAGGTGGAGGGTCGGCGGGGTGATGCCGGTGTGCAGGGCCATCGCCGCCTTGATCAGGCCCGCCAGGCCCGCCGCGCACTTGGTGTGGCCCAGCTGGGACTTGACGGAGCCGAGGACGCAGCCGCCGGGCGCCGCGCCCGCCTCGGTGAACACCTCCGTCAGCGTGGCGAGTTCGGTGCGGTCGCCCACCACGGTCCCGGTGCCGTGCGCCTCGACCAGGCCGACCCGGGCGGGCGAGATCCCGGCCGCCCGGTAGGCCCGTTCCAGCGCGGCCCGCTGGCCTTCGGGCCGGGGCGCGGTGAGTCCGAGGGAGCGGCCGTCGCTCGCGCTGCCGACGCCCTTGACCACGGCGTACACGCGGTCGCCGTCCCGCTCGGCGTCGGCCAGCCGCTTCAGCACGACGCACGCCACGCCCTCGCCGAGCACGGTGCCGTCGGCGGAGGCGTCGAACGTACGGGAGCGGCCGCTCGGGGAGAGGGCGCGGACGGAGGAGAAGAGCAGGTAGTCGTTGATGCCGTTGTGCAGGTCGGCGCCGCCGCAGAGCACCATCTCGCTGGTGCCGGAGGCGAGTTCCTTGCAGGCCACGTCCAGCGCGGCGAGCGAGGAGGCGCAGGCCGCGTCGACGGTGTAGTTGGCGCCGCCGAGGTCGAGGCGGTTGGCGATGCGGCCCGCGATGACGTTGGCGAGCATGCCGGGGAAGGAGTCCTCGGTGAGCTGGGGCAACTGCTCCTCGACGGCGGGCGGTATCTCCCCGAGGTAGGCGGGCAGGACCGTGCGCAGGGTGGTGGCGCCGGACAGGTCGCTGCCGGACTCCGCGCCGAAGACCACGGACGTACGGGAGCGGTCGAAGGGCCGGCCGCCGTACCCGGCGTCGTTGAGGGCCCGCCGCGCGGCTTCGAGGGCGAGGAGCTGTACGGGTTCGATGCTGCCGAGCGAGGCGGGCGGGATGCCGTAGGCGAACGGGTCGAAGGGGATCGGCGGCAGGAAGCCTCCCCACCGGGACGCGGTGGTGTTCGGGCGCTCGCCGGTGGGGTCGTGGTAGATCTCCTGGTCCCAGCGGTCGGCGGGGACCTCGGTGACCGCGTCGCGGCCGCCGACGACGTTCGCCCAGTAGGTGGCGAGGTCGGGGGCCTGCGGGAACATGCAGGCCATGCCCACGACGGCGATGTCCAGCGGCCGCGCGGCGGGCTCCTCGGCCGCCATCCCGGCCGCCTCCCCGGCCGGGCGCGGTGTGCCGCGCAGCTCGGCCGCCCGCCGCTCGGCGAAGGCGGCGGCGCCCCGGCTCACGGCGTCGTGCAGAGCGCCCACGGTGGTGGCCGCCGAGCGCAGCACGGCCACCTCCCCGGCCATGAACATCCCCGCGTCGAGCTGGCGTTGCTCGGAGACGGGCCTGAGTTCCGTCCCGTCGCGCTCGACGCCCTTGCTGGCGATCCGCAGCCGCCCGATGTTCAGCCGCTCCAGCTCCTCCCAGGCCCGGCGGTCGGGGGTGCCGTCGGCGCGCAGGCGGGCGCGGGCGGCCGCGTAGTCGGCGGTGTACGGGCTGGCGACACAGCGGGTGGCGTGGCCCGGGGCGCTCTCCAGGAGCGCGGTGGCCCCGGCGGCGATCACCTGGCGCTGGAAGACGGGCTGGATCGCGCCGCACGCGACCGCCTCGGCCGTGAAGAGGTAGGCGGTCCCCATCAGGACGCCGACCGCGACCCCGCGCGCCGCGAGCGGGGCGGTGAGCGCGGCGGCCATGGCCGAGGAGCGCTCGTCGTGGATGCCGCCCGCGAGCAGCACCTGGAAGTCGCCCGCGGCGCCGGGTGCGCGCGCCACGTACTCCTCGACCGCCGCGAGTTGCGCCTCCCAGAGCGGAAAGCTGTTGCGCGGCCCGACGTGTCCGCCGCATTCGGCGCCTTCGAAGACAAACTTACGCATGCCCATGTCAATGAACTGGTTGAGCAGCGTCGCCGACGGCACGTGCAGGAACGTCCGGATGCCGGCCGCTTCCAGGTCGGCCGCCTGGGAGGGGCGGCCCCCGGCGATGATGGCGTGGGTGGGCCGGACGGCCCGCACGGCGGCCAGTTGCTCCGCCCGCAGGCGGCTGTCGGTGAAGCCGAGGATGCCCACGCCCCAGGGCCGTTCGCCCAGTTCGTCGCGGGTGCGTTCGAGGAGGGCGCGGCTCTGCTCGCCGTCGGAGAGGGCGAGCGCCAGCATCGGCAGCGCCCCCTCACGCGCCACGGCCGCCGCGAAGGCCGCCCGGTCGCTGACCCGGGTCATGGGGCCCTGCACGACCGGCAGCCGGGTGCCGAGCGCCCGCGCCAGGGGGGAGCCGGCCGCCAGGGTCCGGGCCGCGGCCGGATCGGTGGCGGCGGCGAGGATCGCCTCGCGCACCCCGCGTACGGCACCGGCCACAGTGCCCCACCGGTCCGCGAACACGGCGGCGAGGAACCCGTCCTGCCCCACGGGCAGGTGCAGACCGGTGCGGGCGTTGCGCAGCGCCCGCACCCCGTCCACGACGGTCGTCTCGGACCCGTCCATCGTCCGCAGCGCGGCGGCCGCCTCGTCCGTGATCCCGGACTCCGCGAGCAGCGCCAGCTGGGTGTCGAGGACGACCCCGGCCGCGCCGCCCGCCACGGCGGCCGCCGCCGTACGCGGGCCGACACCCCCGCAGGCCCATACGGGCAGCTCGTACGCCGGGTCGGCGAGCAGCGCCTGGAGCAGGACGAAGGTGCCCAGTTCACCGCCGCGGCCCCCGCACTCGCTGCCCCGCGCCACCAGACCGTACGCGCCGTCGGCCGCGGCCCGGCGCGCCTCGTCGCGGTCGCCGGCCTCGGCCAGTACCCGGGTCGGCGCGCCCAGTTGGGCGATCTTCCAGTCGGCGCCGGGGGCGAGCAGCACCACGGGCGGCAGGGCGCCGCCGCACTCCTCGGCCACCTCCTCGGGCGTCAGCGCGCAGGAGGGCCCGACCCGGACGCCGAAGGCGCCGGACGTCCAGCGGTGTGCGCTCGCGAGGGCTTCTCTGGCCCGGCGGTCGCCCGTCCCGAGATCCAGCACTCCGAGGCCGCCCGCCCGGCGGACCGCGGCGACCGGACGCGGGTCGGGGACGCCCAACGGGCTCACTCCGATGACAAGTTCAGGGTTCGGCGCTACGGGCGTCATGAACACTCCGAATCAGACCGATGGTGCCGCGAGGGGGGTGACGGCAGCGGAGAGCGCGGGGGCGGCGGGGCCGCCGGACGGCCGGGGGGTGGGCCGTCCGACGGTTCCGGGCCGCCGGTGGAGCTCGTGCCACTGCCGGGAGGTGCGCTGATACGGGGACGTGCGCTGGTGCCGGAGTTCTTGCCGCTGCCGGGAGTTGCGGTGGTGCGGGGTCGCACGGTGGGGCGGGGACGCACGGTGGGGCGGGGACGCGCGAAGGCGCCCCGGGGCGATGAGGGCAGGCGTGGTCTCTTGCGGGCCGACACGCTCGGCTGCCGTTCGGCCGGGGCCGACCATACCGACCGGGCGGAGCGGCTGCCAGGGCGCCTCACGCCCCGCCGCGCCGTCCTCGGCCGTCCCGGCTTCCCCATGGGCTCCACCTTCCCTGACATTCCGTCATATCTGACGTGCCGTCATATTGCAATCACGCCGAGGCCGCAACGGCCCTCGCCGGACACCCCTACGGGGCGGCAGCGCGGAGTACGGACAGACCCCCCGCCGACCTCCGGGATTCCGGAATGCCGTTTTTCCATTCACCCTTCCTTCCAGTTCTCTTCCGGCCATATTCCAGAATGTGTCATGCGGGTGAGCATGTGTGCCGCAGAGACAAGAAAGGGCATGGCCGTACTCACCGCGGTGACAAGAAACGGGAATGACCGGAACCCTGGACAGCCTTGCATATCCGGCGCCTTGACCGTCTCCCTACTCGCAAGTAGTTTACGCATCCGAAACGCGGAACTTCCCTGTCCGTACAACACACAAGAGGTACCTCATGGGAGCTCGGCAAAGGAAGTCCGGGGCGCGAACCGCCCTGGCCGTCACCGCCGTCGGCGGTGTCGTCGCGGGATTTCTCGGCTTCGCGGGAGCCGGGGCCGCGCAAGCCGCACCGGCGAAACTCGTCCAGCAGTACGAGTGCGTATTCCCGCTGATCGGCAACGACCCGATCGAGGCCACCATCACGGCCGAGATCCCGACCGAGATCGAGGCGGGCACGCCGTCCCCGGCATTCGCGGTCAACGCGGCCACGAAGGTCAGTTCGCGGGCGGCGCAGGGCCTCGGTCTGGTCGGCGGCAAGACGCTCGAAGGCATGGCGAGGGCGAGCGTCACGGTATACACGCCGGACGGCCCGCTCTCCGGAATCGGGGTGGAGAACACGGTCGAGAAGACCGGCATTCCGAGCCCGCCGGCCGACTTCACGGTCAACGCCAAGGGCAGCGCCCCCTCGCTCACCTTCAACACCCCGGGTGACGCGCGGATCGAGGTGGACGGGATCGGTCTGCACGACATGATCGTGCGCGACGCCAACGGCAAGCCGATCCAGCTGGTCACGGGCAAGGACACGTTCGACGCGCCGTGCACGCTGAAGTCGACGCAGAAGGTCCTCGCGAGCTTCAAGGTCGTGCCGAAGAACCCCACCAACCCCACGAACCCGACCGACCCCACGAACCCAACGAACCCAACGAACCCCACCAACCCCACCAACCCCACCAACCCCACCAACCCCACCAACCCCACGAATCCCACCAACCCGACGGACCCGACCAACCCAACCGACCCCACCGCGCCCTCGGGTTCGACCGCCCAGCAGAACCTGAGCACCCAGGTGAAAGCCGCGGCCGGCACGCTCTCCATGAGCCAGCCCGGTGACAACGTGGCCCTGTCCGCCGTGGACCAGGGCGTGGGCGGCGTCTCCAGCGGCAACCTCCAGACCGTCACCGTCAAGGACGAGCGCAACGGCGCCAGCGGCTGGTCGCTGACCGGCAAGGTCACCGACTTCACCGGTACGGCCGGTTCGATCACGGCCGACAAGCTGCGCTGGAAGCCCTCGTGCGTCTCCGCGCCGGGCTCCAAGAGCAACTGCGTGGCCGGGACCGAGGGCCCCGTCGGCACCGTGGGCGCCACCCTGGCCGGAGCGCCCGACGGCCCCGCCACGGGCGGCCGGTTCACCGTGGACAGCGCGCTCTCGCTCGACATCCCCGCGACGACCGCCGCAGGCGACTACAAGGCCGTGCTCACCCTCACCCTGACGTGAGTCGCGCCTCCCCCGGGCCGGTCGCACCCAGCGACCGGCCCACTTCCGTCCCCGTTTGCTTCCGGCCCCATGAGGGGAACCGTATGAGCCACCGCAGCACTCCTCGGCGCCCGGCGCCGCTCCTCGTCGTCCTCGGGCTGCTCGCGCTCTTCGCCGCGCTGCCCGCGCCGTCCGCGCACGCCGCCGACAACGGCCGCTGGTCGGTGTTCCCGGTGCGCCGGGGCGCGCCCGAAGCCCCGGCCCGTGCGTACTTCCGGATGGCCGCCGACCGGGGAGCCACCGTCCGCGACAAGGTCACGATCAAGAACCTCGACGCCCGGACGGCAACCTTCCAGTTGTACGGGACGGACGGTTACAACACCCCGCGCGACGGCGGTTTCGCCGTACGGAACAAGGCCGAGCGGATGACCGGCGTCGGGGCCTGGACGCGCCTGGACCGTACCGAGGTGACCGTTCCCGGCGGTGGTCAGGTCACCGTCCCGTTCACGCTCACCGTGCCCGCGGGCGCCGAGCCCGGCGACCACCCGGGGGCGATCGTCGCCCTGGACACCCGGCTGGGCCGCTCCGACGGGAACGGCGTCGCGGTCCAGCAGGCCGTCGGCGCCCGCGTCTATCTGAAGGTGAACGGCGCCCGTGTACGCGGGCTGCGGATCGACGACGTGCGCTTCCGCTACTCCGCTCCGCTGGTGCCGGGGACCGGCCGCGCCGCGACCATCTCGTACGCGCTGGTGAACAGCGGGAACGTGATGCTCTCGCCACAGGTGACCCTGCGCGCGAAGGGGGTGTTCGGACATACCGCCTTCGAACCGCCGGGCCGGCGGCTGCCCGCCGAACTGCTGCCGGGCCAGCGCGTCGAAGTGACCCAGAAGTGGGTCGGTCCACCCCTCGTGGACTGGGGGAACGTCGAGGTGACGGCCGCCGACACGACGGGCGACCTGGTCGAGAGCGCCGAGGTCGGCTACGCCACGGTGAACTGGACGGTCGTCGCCCTCGCCGGGCTCGTCCTGGCCGGTGCGGCGGTGTGGCTGGTGCTGCGACGGCGTGCGGCGGCCCGGGCGGAGTGAGCGGGGCCGGGCCGGTCGGTCCGGGCCGGGCCGAGCCGGGCCGGAAGCTGTCCCAGCCGACGGCGCGCACGGCCTTACGCGCAGGGCCGTACGTGCGGGGCCTCACGCGCAGGCCGTACGCATAGGGGCCGTACGCGACGCGGCCGTGCGCGCGGACCGCTCACGCGGCGGTGTCGTCGCTCTCGCCGCGGATGCGGCGCGGTGCGTAGTGGAAGGCCACGATGCCCGCCGCGCCGAGCACTCCGGCCCCGGTGAGCAGCCAACCCGCGGTGGCGGCACCGGTGCCCGCGAGGCTTCCGCCGCCGCCGCGGGGGCCGTTGACGTGGGTGACCAGGCCGGTGCCGCCGGAGGCGCCGGTCGTGTCGCCGGCCGTCCCCGGTGGCGGGACGGACGCGCCGCCCGGACCGCCTGCTGTCGCGGTGGGGCCCGCGGTGCCGCCGGGGCCGGTGGGGCTGGGGCCGGTCGGGGTCGGACCGGTCGGGGTCGGTCCGGCCGTCGCGGAGCCGGTCGGGGAGGGGCCGGTGGGGGTGGGGGTGCCCGGGTCGGAGGGCGTGGGGCCCGTGGGGTCGGCGCCGGTGATGGTGAACCGGTGCAGCGTCTTGTTCTGGTCGGCCGGCTTGAGCGTGCACGGCGCTTCGAACACGTCCCCGTAGGGCGGCAGCCGGACGACCCTGCCCGCCGCGTCCCGGGCCGTCAGCTTCAGCGTGAGGGCGTTGACGTCGATGGTGGCCGCGCCGGGCCTGCGGAAGGAGAGGGAGGGGGCCGTGCCGGATGCCTTGACCGCGAAGTCCCTGGGCGGACTGGGGATGTCGGCCTTCGCCACGGTGGTGTCCACGCCGACGTCGAGCTGGTCGCCGCCCGGCAGGTTCACCGTGGCACTGGCCAGGGCGACGCCCTCCACGCTCTTCGCCCCCACGAGCCCGAGGCCCTGGGCCGCCCGTGAGCTCACCGTCGACAGCGCGTCGATCCGTATCGCGCCCGTCTGGGTGTTCACCGGGACCGTGGCGGGCAGTTCGGCGGTGATCGCCACGGTGAGCGGATCCGCCCCGATCAGCGGAAACGCGCACGTGTACGTCTGCGAGAGCCGCGCCTCCACGGCCGCCGCGCCGCCCGCGCCGTACGAGAGGAGCGCGCCGCCCGCCAGCGCGAGGGCCGCCGGAGCGCCGAACGCGTATTTCACCGTGGACCTGCTTTTGGGGACTCCCATACTCCCAGGAAAGTACGGAGTCGGGGAAGTGCGGTCAACGGCCCTTTCACGCCCGTTCCCCCTGCGCCCGAATCGCGTCCGAATCACGTCCGTACGCAGGGAAGAACACGCACCGGACAACGAAAAAAGACCACCCGATTCATCAGGCTCTGCCAATTAGCAATTCACGGTCGCCGGGTACCGATTTTCACCTTGACCCCCACCTTACCGCTCAGTAGTTTCCGGTCCGGAAACGATGGTTTCACCACTGCGAGAGGCAACTCATGAGAATGCAGAGGAAGCGGACCAAGGGGACACTGTCCACGCTGGCCGTCACCGCGGCCATCGGTGTGGTCGCCACCACGGTGTCGGTCACCGCGGCGGGGACGGCGACGGCGGCACCCGCCCAGCTGGTGCAGGACTACTCCTGCGTCTTCCCCCTGATCGGCGCCGATCCGATCAAGATCACCATCACGGCCGACATCCCGTCCGAGATCCCGAAGGGCCAGGCGACCCCGGCCTTCGAAATCGACGCGAACACGTTGGTGAGCTCCCGGGCCGCGCAGGGCCTCGGACTGGTCGGCGCCAGGACCCTGGAGGGCAAGGCGACCGCCGACGTCACGGTGAACACCCCGTCCGGACCGCTCTCCGGGATCAAGGTCGAGAACGACGTGGCCAAGGGCAACATCCCCAGCCCGCCCGCGGACTTCGCGGTCATGGCCACCGGCCACGCGCCCTCGCTGACCTTCGACCGGACCGGCGACGGCAGCATCGACGTCAACAACATCTCGCTGCACGACATGATCGCGCGGGACGCCAACGGCAAGCCGGTGCAACTGGTCACGGGCAAGGACACGTTCGACGCGGCATGCACCCTGACGTCGACGGACAAGACGCTGCACCGCTTCAAGGTCGTGGAGAACGACCCCACGAACCCGACCAACCCAACAGATCCCACGAACCCGACCAACCCCACGGATCCCACGAACCCGACTGACCCAACCAACCCGACCGACCCAACCAACCCAACGAACCCCACCAACCCGACAGATCCCACCAGCCCCACCAACCCGACGAACCCAACCGATCCGACCAACCCCACGAACCCGACCAACCCCACTGACCCGACCAACCCGACCAACCCGACCAACCCCACGAACCCCACCAACCCGACGAACCCCAACCCGCCCGTCCACCTGAGCTACGGCCTCACCGGTAGCTCGACCATCAAGGCCGCGAACGGGACCGCCGCGCTGGCCGGGGGGATCGAGGCGGACTTCGACCTCGCCTCGGGCACGTACAACGCCGATCTGACGCTGAACCCGACCTCCGGGAAGTTCTCGATCCTCGGGTTCCTCCCGGCGACCGCGAAGATCGAGTTCCAGCAGGTGGGCCGGACGAACGGCACGCTCAACACCGCCGGTGACCTCACCACCAGGTCCAGCATGTACGTGAAGCTCCCGGAGATAGCCGTCTTCGGCATCCCGCTGGGCGGCGGCGCGGACTGCAAGAGCGGCACCCCCGCCGACGTCAACCTCGCCTCGGACGGCAGGTTCGACCCGTTGAGCGGCGGCAAGCTCAAGGGCACCTACACCCTGCCCCCGCTGAAGAGCTGCGGGATGCTCAACGACGTCCTGAGCGCCTTCACCTCGGGTCCCGGCAACACAATCAGCATGACGCTCGCCAAGAAGGGGTGACCGCCTCCCTTTCCTCCGAGCGGGCCGCCAGGCCGGCCTCCGCGCCCCGGGCGTCGGGGGCCGGCCGTCTGTCACGCGTCAGGCGCCGCCGCAGCGCGCCCGCCCGCTCCCCCGCCGCCACCAGGAACCCGGTCGGCAGGAACACCAGGTCGGCCGCGATCATCGAGAGGGAGAAGTACGGCAGTCCGAGCAGCAGCCCGATGCCGATGTGCTCGGCGAACAGCAGCGCCAGCAGCACGTTCTTGACCCGCCGGTCGAGCAGGCTGAACGGGAACGCGACCTGGACGAGCACGGTTCCGTACGTCAGGGCGAGGACGGTCAGGGCGTGCGAGGAGAGGGCGTGGGAGAGCGCGGGGTACGGCTCCAGCCAGTCCAGCCCGGCCGACCAGTACACGGCGGTCCCGTCCTGCCAGGGCGCGCCCTGGATCTTGTACCAGCCGGCCGACGCGTACAGCAGGCACAGCTGGATCATCATCATCGCCACCGCGCCGTTGTGCAGCAGATGGCCGATCAGCTCCAGGGTGCGACGCGCTCCCGGGCGGCCGCGCACCCCGCGCCACACCGCCTGGCCCGCCCAGCAGCCCCACAGCAGCAGCGCCCAGCCGCCGCCGAGCAGCCCCGGGAGCGTCGCCCAGAGGAGGACCAGGCCGCAGCCCGCCCACAACGCCACGCCCGTACGGTCCCGGTCGTCCGGGTCCGGGCTCGGGCCGGGGCCCGGGACGCGTTCGCGTCGGCGTGCGTCCAGCGACCACACCTGGGCGCACCGGGTGAAGACGAGGTAGACGGCGGTGATGCGGAAGATGGTGTCGCCCGCGTTGAGCACGTTCTCGTTGCGGTGGTCGAGGGAGAGGACGGCGACGAGGAAGAGCAGGGAGGTGGTCCGGGTGCGCCAGCCGAGCAGGAGCGCCACCGCGACGGCCGCCGAGAGCAGGTAGAACACCTCGAACCACAGCGCGCTCCCGGACCAGCGCAGCACGCTGAACCCATGGCTCCGGTCGAGCGCGTGCTCCGCGAGGCGCCAGCTCCACGGGGCGTCCGGCCCCCAGATCCGCCGGCGCCGCCAGAACTCGTGGACGAGCAGCAGCAGCCAGATCCCGGCCAGGCCGATGCGTACGGCCGCGCTCTGGTGGGCCCACACGCGCGGGTCGCACGCCCGCCCCAGCATTCGGTCGAGCGTCGACTCCGCCTTTCCGGCGGCCGGTTGAGGTCTCATGACGTACGTCCCTCGGCGAAGTCGGCGGCGCCCACCGGCCACCACGGGTAGACGCGCACCACCGGGGCGGTGCGGGGGGCGTGTGTCTTCCAGGGCGGGGGCGGGACGGTGGTGTCGGTCGAGCGGAACTGGATCCGCTCCAGGTGCGCGCCCGGCGGGGTGGCGGGCATCCGGGACAGGGCGAGGCGCTTGAGGTACTGCTCGCTGTCGAGTCCGGCCAGGCCGATGGGCCGCTGTTGGGGGTCGTGCGAGGCGAGCATCTTCGTCCAGGCGGTGGCGAGTTGCTGGCGGATGCGGCTGGGCAGGGGGTTGCCGCGCAGCTCGGCGAGGTCCCGCGCGGTCAGGTCCCGCCAGGGGCCGGTGCGGGTCGTGCCGTCCGCCTCGCGCAGTTCGACGCGGGCGGCGACCGCCGTCATGGTGCGGGTGATGTCGGGCGCGAAGAGCTGCCAGCTCTGGGAGAACTCGGGCGCCATGTACGCGTTGACCGTGTCACCGATGGCGTCGGTGGCCGCGTTGCGGGGGGCGAGGTGCAGGAAGGTGGCACCGGTGTGCACGAGGAGCCCGACGGCGACGGCCCCCGCCGCGACGAGGACGGCGAGCCGCTGCCCCGACGACAGATCCCGCAGACTCTCGCGCGGGTCGGGGCCGAGGCGGTCGGGTTCGAGGTGCTCGGGGCCGAGGCGTTCGGGGTCAAGGCGCTCGCGTCGGAGGTGCTCAGGTTCGAGGTGCTCAGGTTCGAGGTGCTCAGGTTCGAGGTGCTCGGGGTGGAGGCGCTCAGGTCCGAGGCCCTCGGTACCGCCGCGCGCGGACCCGGGACGGTCGCCCCCGGAGCGCTCGGCCCCGGAGCGTCCCGTACCGCCGTCCGTTTCATGAACCATCGCGCGTCCCCTCCCCGCCCCCGGCCGCCTTGACGGCCGCCGTGCAGTCCGGGTTGTCGTCGAACGCCTTCCTCAGCTTCGGGTCGGTCCGGAGGTCGTCGGCGGGCCCCTTGTAGGCGTTCACCGCCTGCAGGGACGAACCCGCCGCGTCCAGCGCCGACTTCAGCGACCTCTCGTCCGTGACCCTGGCCCGGGAGAGCGTGGTCACCGCGGCGCCCACCGACGTACGCGCCCGGTCCAGCCGGGCGAGGGCCGTGTCCAGCGTGCTCGCGCCACCGTCGACCGGTGGCGCTCCGTCCTTCTGGAGGTCCGCGCGCAGCGCCCCGAGCCGCTGGGACAGCGCGGTGAGGAAGGTGACCATCTGGTCCTTGGCCCGTACCGGTTGCGTCCGGTCGACCGTGGGCACCGCGAGTCCGGCCCCGCTGTCGGCAAGGTGTGCGCAGACGCCCCCCGCCCAGTCCACCTCCGGCGGCGGCTGCGCCGAGGAGCCGCACGCGGTGGCCGGCAGGGTGACGGCGGCGAGCAGCGCGAGGCGCGCCGCCGCCCGCTTCAGCTGTCGGGGGAACACGGCTCTCACTCCTTGCCCTGGCCGGCCGGGGCCCCTGGGTCCCGCTGGAAGGTGTCGAGGGAGGCGATCCGCCAGATGCCGTCGCGGCGGACCGCGTCGACGGCGAACATGGCGGCGGCGACGGTGGTGCCGCCGCCCTTGCCGGTCCGGGTACTGGCCTGGTCGGCGAAGACCAGGACGCGGGCCCGGTCCCCGTCGACGACCTCGACGCCGCTGTCGGTGACCGTGGTGGTCAGCACGAGTTTCTGCTGGGGTCCCTGCTCGCGGACCGGCCCCATCAGGCCCCGGTACTGCGTGACGGCCGCGCCGGTCAGCCGGCGCGCGGCCGCCGCCTCGGTCCTGGCGGGGTCGGTGTGGTCGTACGAGAAGATCCCCTGCACGGCCTCCTCGACCGCGCCCTTCACCTCGCTGGTCCGGGCGGTGTCGGCCAGCGCGGTGTTGCGGCCGGCGCCGTCCTTCTCGCCGTGTCCGCCCCGGGCGTACGCGAGGACGGAGAACGCGGCGAGCAGCACGGCCAGGGCGGTGAGGGCCGTGGGCCAGGGCGGGAACCGGTTCCCGGCCCCCGGCCGGGTCGCGGGCCGGGGGCCCGGTCGGGTCCTTCCGCGGGCGGTACGCCCGGGGGTGCGTCCGGCCCGGTGCTGTCCGGGCGGGGCGGGTCCCGGATCGGCCGCCCCCGGGCCGGTCGGCCGGGAGGCGGGCGGGCGGGCCGCGGCCAGGCGGCGCTGCCGGTTGACGAGGTGACGGGTGGTCGACATCGCGGGCCTCCGGATCAGCTGCCGCTGGGGGTGGGCGTCCCGGCGGACGGGGTGGTGGAGGGGGCGGACGGGGTGGTGGAGGGGACGGACGGGGTGGTGGAGGGGGCGGCCGCGTCGCCGACCGGGGCCTGGCCCAGCCGGCTGAGTTTCCAGCCCTCCGGGGTGCGGGTGAGTTCGCCCAGCATCCGGCTGTCCTTGGTGCTGGTCCGGTGGTCGGCGGCGACCACGGTGACGCGGGTCGCGACCATCACCCGGGCCCGGCCCGCCCGTTCGTCGAGTTCGGTGACCGCCCCGGAGAGCACCTTGGCGGTGGTCGTGGTCCCGGCCTTCTCGACCTGCTGCGCGAACTGCTTCCTGCTGTCCTTGAGTTCCTTGAGCAGGTCGCCGGTGGCCGACTCCTCCCAGAGGTCGAGGCCATGGGTCAGATCGCCGTGGTCGAGGGTGTTCATGTTCTGCACGCCCTGCTCTCCGGCTTGCAGCACCTCGTCCCTGGTACGGGCGAACGCGGCCCGCTCGTCGTGCGCCTGCGCGTACCAGGAACTGCCCGTCCATACCGCGAACGCGCAGGCCAGCGCCGCCGCGAGCCCGGCCGCGGCCGTCAGCGGCGGCCGTCCGCGCGCCGCCGATGTCCTCCGTGCCATGGCACCTCCCCTCTCGCCCTAACGGGCCTTGATCGCTGTGATCCGCCAGTGGCCGCCCTCACGCGCGGCGGACACCGAGAGCTGTGCGGCCACCGTCGTCGCGCTGCCGCCGCGCCGCACACTGGTCTGGTCGAGGAAGAGCAGCAGCTCCGCGCGGGTGGCCGTGAGCCGGGTCACCCCGGCGCGGATGACCCGGGTGGTGAGCGTCAGCCGCTGTTCCGCCACGCGCCGGCGGACCTGCGCGAAGAGCGCGTCGTACTCCTTCGCCGCCTGCCCGCGCAGAGTTGCGCGCGCGTCGTCGTGGGTGCGGGTCAGGGTGGCCGGGTCGTAGCTGAACACGCGGGCCGCCGCCGTCCCCACCTCCGCGAGCACCTCGTCGGTCGCGGCGCGGTCGGTCAGGGCGCGGTTGGCGGTGGCCGGGGAGTGCCCGGACTGCGCGGCGAGCAGCAGCAGGACGGCGCTCGCCGCCAGCAGGGCCGCGACGAGCAGCGGCAGCAGGAGCAGGGAGCGGCGCGGGCGGCGGGCGGGGGCCCCGTCGTCGGCGGGGGCCCCGTCGTCGGCGGGGGCCGTGGGCTGCTCCTCGGTCGTGGTCATCGCCGCCTCCCTCAGCCCGTCCCGACCGCGACGGCGGTCAGGGAGGTGAGCTTCCAGCCGTGGCCCGTGCGCGCGAGGCCCGCCTCGAAGCGTTTGCGGTCGGTGGCCGGGGCGCCCGTGCGGGGGCGCGCCTCGACGCGTACGGTCGCGATGAGCCGGGCCGTTCCGGAGCGCGTGTCGAGCTCGGTGAGAGCCGCGTCGGTGACCTCGGCGTGGGTCGTGGTGCCCTGCTCCTTGAGGACCTGGGCGCTCTTGGCGCGGGTCGCGCGCAGTTCGTCGCCGAGCGGGCCGGTCGTCGCCTCCAGCCAGCCGGCCAGGTCCGCGTCGACGTCGCGGGCGTCGAGGGAGTTCAGCCGGGCGAGGTGGCGGCGGCCGTCGGCGAGCGCCGCGTCGCGGCTGTGCGCGTACGCGAGATCGGCGTCGCCCCGGGCGCGGGCGTACGTCCACCCGGACACCCCGCACAGGGCCAGGGCGAGCACCAGCCCCAGGGACAGAGCGAGCCGTCGTCCTCTTATGCCTCTCATGCCCTCACTCCCCCAGCCCCAGCAGCCCGGCGAGGTCCGCGGGGCTGCGCGGCGGTACGGAGGGCGCGCCCAGTACGCCCGTTGCCCCGGCGGAGCCCGCCGTCGAACCCGTCGGCGAACCCGACAGCCCCGACAGCCCCGACAGCCCCGACAGCCCCGACAGCCCCGACAGCGAACCCGGTACGGCCGGGGCGGGCACCGGGCTCCTGGGGGCGTTGCCCGAGCCCCGGACGTTCTGGCCGCTCGCGGCCGGGGAGGTGCAGCGCGCCCCGGTGTTGACCCGGGTGCCCGGGGAGGTGTCGAGGCCGTCCCGGTAGGGGGTGCCCTCGTACCCCGTCGTACAGGGCAGGGGCTTGAAGAAGGTGGTGACCATGCCGAAGTCCACGGCGCCCGGGCCGACCGCGCTGGAGCCCGCGGCGGCCACCCGGGGCAGCCGCACCATCAACTCCTCGGTGCCGTGCTGCCGGGTGACCAGGAGTTCGGAGGTGGTGGTCAGATTGGCGAGCAGCACGCTCAGAGCGGGGTCGGTGTCCCGCAGCAGCGCGGTGAACTCCTCGGCGGTGTCCGGTGTTTCCTCGATGACGCGGCGCAGATCGGAGTCGGAGTCCTTCAGACGCCGGGCGAGGGCGCGGGCCCCGGTGG
The DNA here is from genome assembly GCF_040629815.1 of Streptomyces sp. NPDC005878. Taxonomy (NCBI): domain Bacteria; kingdom Bacillati; phylum Actinomycetota; class Actinomycetes; order Kitasatosporales; family Streptomycetaceae; genus Streptomyces; species Streptomyces sp. NPDC005878. The sequence continues at coordinate 441,104 of NZ_JBEXWK010000002.1, read as the reverse complement.
CGAAGGAGGTGAGGGCGCGGGTGCTGTCGGCCTGGGTTCTCAGCACGGTCTCCCCGTCGGTGAGCAGTCGGCCGGTGGCGGGCAGGGCCTGGTCGGCGGCGTTGAGGAACTGGCTGCCCGCGTCCAGGAGCACCTGGAGGTTGGTGCCCTGGTTGGCGAAGGCCTTGCCGAGTTCGTCGACGGCCGTCCGCAGTTCGTCCGTCGGCACCGAGGCGGCCAGGGAGTCGATGCCGGTCAGGAGCCGGGTGATGGGGGCGGGTGTGCTGGTGTCCCGGCGGGCGATGGTGTCGCCGTCGCGGAGGTAGGGGCCGCGGTCGGTGCGGGGGGCGAGGTCGAGGTACTGCTCGCCCACCGCCGAGAGACCGGCCACCTTGGCGTCCAGGTCGGCGGGGATCGGCGGGGTGCCGTCGTCGATGTCGAGGCGCGCCTCCACGCCGTCCCGGGTCAGCGCGATGCCGCGGACCCGGCCGACGTCGACTCCCCGGTAGGTGACGCCGGATCCGGTGAACAGCCCGCCGGTCTCGGCGAGTTGGACGCGCACGGTGTACGAGCCGGGCGCGCCGACGAGGCGTCCGAGGTCCGCGTAGGTCACCGCGATGTAGCCGAGCACCAGCGCGCCGAGCAGCAGGAAGGCGAGGTTCTTGACGTGGGTGCCGAGGGTGATCACCGGGCACCGCCTCCCCCGACGGAGGGCAGCGGCAGGGCGTTCCCGGTCGGTGCGGGCGTGCCGTGCTCGGGCAGGATCATCGTGCCGGGGGCGGCGGCGACCTTGAGGTACACGTTCAGGTAGTCGCCCTTCACGCCGCTCAGCACCTCGTCGGTGAACGGGAAGGTCATCAGGACCTGGAGCGAGGCCGGCAGGTTCCGGCCCGCGTCGGCCAAACCCTTCAGGGTGGGGGCGAGCGCGCGCAGATCGGCCACCAGGTCGGCCCGGGTGCGGTCGACGGTCGCGACGGCCGCCGTGGAGAGCGTGTCGAGGGACCTGAGCATGGTGACGAGCGAGCCGCGCTGGTCGCGGAGGACCGTGAGGCCGGGGCCCAGCCGGTCCAGGACCGTACCGATCCGGGCGTCCCGGCCGGCCACGGTGGACGACAGGCGGTCGAGGGCGCCGAGCGCGTCGGTGAGGTCGCCGCGGTGCGCGTCGAGGTTCTTGGCGAAGGCGGCGATCCGGGAGAGGACGGAGCGGGCCGAGGACTGGCGGCCGTCGAGGGCGCGGTTGAGTTCGCGGGTGATGGTGTTGATCTGCTGGACTCCGCCGCCGTTCAGCAGCATCGACAGGGCGCCGAAGACCTCCTCGACCTCCGCGTTGCGGTTGGTGCGCGCGAGCGGGATGACGGCGCCGTCCGCCAGCGGCGCGAGGTCACGCGGGGCGGAGGCGGCGCGGGGGCCGGTGGTGGTGTCGAGGTCGGGGCGGGGGGCCAGGCCCTGGGGGGCGACGAGCTGGACGTACTTCTCGCCGAGCAGGCTGGACTGCTCCAGGTTGGCGTAGGCGTCGGCGGGCAGGCGCACCTTGGCGTTGACCCGCATGGTCACCCGGGCCAGCCAGTCGTCGCCGCCCACCGTGATCTTCTCGACCCGGCCGACGGGAACGTCGTTGACCTTCACCGCGGACTGGGGGAAGAGACTGGTGACGTCCTTGAAGACGGCGGTGACGCGGTACGGGTGGCTGCCGAGGTCGGCGCCGCCGGGCAGCGGCAGGTCCTGGATGCCCCGGAACGACGGCGGCCCGAGCCCGCCCGGCACGATCGCGAGCCCGGTGACGACGGCCGCCGCGCACAGCGCGAGCCCGGCCCGCGCCGCGCCCCGCCTCATCGCCCGGCCCCCGGTGTGCCGTTCCCGTACGTCTCGGCGGCGGGCAGCGGCAGCACGCCCAGTTCGTTGAGGTCGGCGCGGCCGTCGATGGTGCGGGTGGCCGGGTTGTAGGCGTTCTCCAGGTTGGCGGCGGCCAGCGGCAGGGTGTCCAGTGCCTCGCCCAGGGAGGCGCGCTGGTCGACGAGCGACCGGGTGAGGGTGGCGAGCCGGTCGACCTGCTGCTTGAGCCTGCCCCGGTTGTCGCGGATGAAGGTCTTCACCTGGCCGAGGGCGGTCCCGAGCTGTCGCAGCGCGGCGGCGAGGTCGTCCTTCTCGCCCGCGAGGAAGGTGGTGACGTCGGAGAGCTGCCGCTCGGTGGTGCGGACCGTGCCGTCGTTCTCCTTCAGCATGGTGATGAACGACTGGAGCTGACGCACGGTCCTGACCAGGTCGGCGCTGGAGCCGCCGAGGACCTTGGCGGCGCCGCCGAGCTGCTGGACGGTACGGCCGACGGCGTCGCCGTTGCCCTTGAGGTTCTTGGCGGCGGTGTCGATGAGGCCGGAGAGCGCGCCCTTGCTGTTGGCGCCCTTGGGCCCGAGGGCGTCGACAAGACCGCTGACGCTCCGGGCGAGTTCGTCGACCTCCATGGGGGTCGCGGTCCGCTCGCGCGGGATGACCGCGCCGTCCGCGAGGACCGGTCCGCTGCCGCTGTAGGCGGGGCTGAGCTGCACGAAGCGGCCGGAGACGACGCTGGGGGCGACCACGACCGCCTGGACGAGCTGGGGGATCCGTACGCCCTTGTCCACGCGCAGACTCATCCGCACCCGCGTGCCCTCGGGGCGGATGCGGCCGACGCTGCCGACCCGTACGCCCAGGACGCGCAGGTCCGACCCTTCGTGCACGCCGACCGTCCGGTCGAAGTAGGCGGTGAGGCGCAGCGAGCCGTCGTCGCCCAGGACGCGCACGGCGACGGCCGAGACGGTGGCCGCGACCAGCAGGACGAGGGTGACGCCGAGGACGAGGACCCTGCGCGCCGGGGGCAGCGTGATGCGTGGAGGTCTCAACTGCCGCTCCCCTTCGCCGGTTTCGGTGGCATGCAGCCCCGGGGCGGTGTGGTGCCCGGGGGCAGGTACGTCTTGGGGACGAGGCCGCACAGATAGCTGTCCATCCAGTGGCCGTTGCCGAGGGTGTTGCCGACCAGCCGGTAGTACGGGCCCGCCTGCGCCAGGATGCGGTCGAGGCTCGCCTTGTTCCTGGAGAGCACGGCCGTGACGCGGCCCAGTGAGTCGAGCGCGGGGCCGAGCCTGGCCCGGTTGTCCGCGACGACGCCGCCGAGCTGGACGCTCAGGTCCTGCGCGCCGGTGAGCAGTCCGTGGATGGCGTCCCTGCGGTAGCCGACCTCGGCGAGGAGACGTCCGCCCTCGGTGAGCAGGTCGCGCACCCGGTCCTTCTTTCCGTCCAGGGTTCTGGTGACCTGGTCGGTGCCCTTGAGGAGCCGGGTGATCTGCTCGTCGCGGCTCGCGATGGCCAGCGACAGATCGGCCAGACCGGTGACCGCCCGGTGGACGTTCGGCGGGGTGCTCCGGAAGGTGGCTTCGAGCGTCTCGAAGCTCTTGGCGAGGGTGCGCGTGTCGAGTTCCCCGACCGTCTCGCCCAGTCCGCCGAGTGCGTCGAGCACGTCGTACGGGGAGGTCGTGCGGGTGATCGGGATGCGCCGGTGCGGGTCCTGGGCGCCGGTGCCGCGCGGGTCGACCGCGAGGTATTTGGAGCCGAGGAGCGTCCTGATGGCGATGCCGACGGTGCTGGCGTCGCCGACCCAGGCGTCCTTGACGGTGAAGTCCACCTTCACCTTGGGCCCGTCGAGCCCGACCGCCTTGACCTCGCCGACCTTCACGCCCGCGATCCGGACCTCGTCGCCGGGGTGCAGTCCGGCCGACTCCTTGAAGTCGGCGGTGTAGCGGGTGCCGCCGCCGACGAAGGGCAGCGCCTCGACGTCGTAGACGAGCAGTCCGACAAGGGCCATGGTGAGCAGCCCGACGACGGCGATCGCCACGGGGTGCCGTTCGGCCAGGGGTCTGCGGGCGGGCTTCGGGGGGCGTCGGCCACGGACGCGTACGGGGGTCATCGGCGGCACCTCTGGTCCTTGAGCGCGAGGCCGGTGGGGGGCGGGCTGCCGTCGTCGGTGGTGACGCCGGTGACCCTCGCCTCGCAGAGGTAGAGGTTGAGCCAGCTGCCGTACGAGGCGGCGCGGGTCAGGGCCCGCATCTTGGCGGGGGTGCGGCGCAGGAACTCCTCCAGCAGCGGGCCGTTGTCGGCGAGGGTGGCGGAGACCCGGCCGAGCTGGTCGACGCTCTCGCGCAGCGGCTCTCTGCCCTCGGTCAGCAGTCCCGCGGTGCTGGTGGTCAGCGCCGCCAGTGAGCTGACCGCCCGCCCGATGGGCCTGCGGTCGCCGGAGAGGCCCGAGACCAGCTCGTCGAGGGTGTCGATGAGGCCGGTGAGCCGGCTCTCGCGGGTGTTGACGGTCCGCAGCACGGTGGTGAGGTTGTCGACGACCGATCCGATCACCGCGTCCTTCGCGGCCAGCGTGCTGGTGACCGACCCGATGCTGGTGACCAGGCTGTCCACGGTGGGGCCCTCGCCCTGGAGGACCTGGACGACCGAGCCGGCCAGCTTGTTGGTCTCGGCCGGGGAGAGCCCCTGGAAGAGCGGCTGGAAACCGTTGAAGAGCTGGGTGAGGTCGAGGGCGGGCGAGGTGCGGCGCGGCGGGATCGTCCCGCCCGGCCGCAGCGGCGGCTCTCCGACCGGGCCGGTGCCGCGCTCCAGCGCGACATAGCGCTGGCCGACCATGTTGAGGTACTTGATCGCCGCGGTGCTGGAGGCGGGCAGGGTCCGGCCCCGCCGGACGGAGAACCGCACCTGCGCGTACCGGCGTTGGACGATCTCGACGGACTCGACCTGCCCGACCTCGACGCCCGCGATACGGACCGAGTCGCCCTCGCCGAGCCCGGTGGCGTCGGTGAACCACGCCTTGTACGTGTCCTTGCCGCCCACGTCCGTGTCGCTGATGCTCAGGGCGAGCACGGCGGTGGCCACCACGGTGACCAGGACGAAGACCGCCGACTTGATCAGCGGCCCGGTGAGGGGCGCGCGGCTCACCTCGTCCTCACCTCCGTCCTCCTCCCGTTGGTCTCCGCGTTCACCGCAGCCTCACGTCCGTGCCGCGCAGCACCGGTCCCGCGAGCACGCTCGACCAGTCGGGCAGGGTGTCCGGGGTCCGCCTCTCGCCGGCCGCGAGCACCTCGTTCACCAGGGTGTTCTCCTGCGGCGAGTTGGCGACGCCGAGGCCGCCGCCGACCGTCGCGAGGGGCGCGGCGGCGCTGGTGGGGGCCCGCCCGGACGCCGGGCCGCCGCCGTAGGGCACCGGGTAGCAGGCGGGGCCGCCGGTGGCGGTGTAGCGCGGGGTGTCGTGGCCGGGCCGGTAGGCGCCCCGGTCCGGGACGACCGTCACGTCCACGTGCAGCCCCGGCTCGTCGGTGCCCTTGCCCAGCGCCCGGTCCATGGCGGGGACGAAGTCGGCCAGGGTCTTGAGGGTGCAGGGGAAGGCGGGCGCGTACCGGCCGAAGATCTGGAGGGAGGGGCGGCTCGCGGCCGTGACCCGGATGAGGTTGTCGCGGTTCTGCCGGATCCAGGTGGTGAGGTCCCTCGACGAGGTGGTCACCGATCCGTACACCGCCGCCAGTCGCCGTTGCTCGGCGGCGAGGGTGGCGCTGGTGGTGGTCGCGTCGTAGAGCGCGTCGACGATGTCGGGCGCCGCCCGCGCGTACCCCTCACCGACCCGGACGAACTCCTTGACGTCCCGGTTGAGCACGGGCAGCAGCGGGTTGAACTCGCCCAGATAGCCGTCGAGTTGCTCCAGGGTGGCGCCGAGCCGGTCGCCGCGTCCGCGCAGCGCGTCCGCGACCGCCGTCAGCGTCGCCGACAGCTTCTGCGGCTGTACGGCGGTGAGCACGGGCAGCAGGTGGTCGAGCGCCGTCTCCAGCTCGACGGCGTTGCGGCTGCGGTCCTTGGGGATGACGCTGCCGGGGGCCAGCGCCCGCGCGGAGGGCCGCGCGGGCGGTACGAGCGCCACATAGCGCTGGCCGAAGAGTGTGGTGGGCAGCAGCTGGGCCGACACGTCCGAGGGCACCCGGCGCAGTTGCCCCGGTTTCATGGCGAGGGTGAGCCGGGCGGTCCCGCCGTCGGTGTCGATCTTCTCGACCCGGCCGATCACCACCCCCCGCAGCTTCACGTCCGCCTGCGGCCGCATCTCGTCCCCGACCGCACCGGCCTCCACGACCACGCGGGCCGTGTCCTCGAAGTCGTGGTGGTAGAAGGCGAGCGACAGCCAGACCAGGGGCACCGGCAGCAGCAGGTAGAGCAGCCCGGCCAGTCTGCGGCGGCGGGCGAGCACGGTGTCCGCCGGGCGCGCCTTCACCGGAGCCCTGGCCGGCCTCTGCCGCACGGGCGCGCTCATCCCGCCACCTTCACCGTGGTCGTGGCGCCCCACAGCGCCAGGCTGAGGAAGAAGTCGGCGACGCTGATCAGCACGATCGCGGTCCGCACCGACCGGCCCACGGCCACGCCGACGCCGGCCGGGCCGCCCGTGGCGCGGTAGCCGTAGTAGCAGTGCGCCATGAGCACCAGGACGCTGAAGACCAGCACCTTGAGGAAGGAGAGCAATACGTCGGTGGGGGCGAGGAAGAGGTGAAAGTAGTGGTCGTAGGTGCCCGTGGACTGGTTGTTGAAGAGGACGGTCACCATCCGGGACGCCAGGAACGACCCCAGCAGCCCGATCCCGTACAGCGGGACGATGGCGACCGTGCCCGCCACGATCCGCGTCGAGACGAGGTACGGCAGGGGCCGTACGCCCATGCTCTCCAGCGCGTCGACCTCCTCGTTGATGCGCATCGCGCCGAGCTGCGCGGTGAAACCGGCGCCCACCGTGGTGGAGAGGGAGAGCGCGGCGACCAGCGGGGCGATCTCGCGGGTGTTGAAGTACGCGGAGACGAACCCGGTGAAGGCGTCGGTGCCGATCTGGCTGAGCGCCGCGTACCCCTGGAGGCCGACGACGGTCCCGGTGAAGACGGTGATGCCGATCATCACGCCGACCGTGCCGCCGATGACGCCCAGACCGCCGCTGCCGAAGGTGACCTCGGCGAACAGGCGCTGGACCTCCTTGGGGTAGCGGCGGACCGCGCGCGGGATCCACAGCAGGGCGCGGACGTAGAAGAGGAGTTCGTCGCCGGGACGGTCCAGCCACGCCAGCCATCTGCTGGGCTCGCGCGGGCCGGGTCCGGTGTCCTCGCGGGCGCGGCCCCGGGCCCGGTCCAGGAGCGCCATGTCAGAGCCCCTTCGCCGGGACGAGCCGCAGGTACAGGGCCGTCAGGACCATGTTGACGAAGAAGAGGATCAGGAAGGTGAAGACGACGGACTGGTTGACGGCGTCGCCCACACCCTTCGGGCCGCCCTTGGGGTTCAGTCCCCGGTAGGCGGCGACCACTCCGGCGATGAACCCGAAGAGCACCGCCTTGAGTTCCCCGATGAGCAGATCGGAGAGCTGGGCGAGCGCGGAGAAACTGGCGAGGTAGGCGCCCGGGGTGCCGTGCTGCACGATCACCGCGAAGAAGTAGCCGCCGAGCGTCCCGACCACCGAGACCAGGCCGTTGAGCAGCAGCCCGACCGACATCACCGCCAGGACCCGGGGGACCACGAGCCGCTGCACCGGGGAGACGCCCATGACCTCCATGGCCTGGAGCTCCTCGCGGATCGTCCGCGCGCCCAGGTCCGCGCAGATCGCCGAGCCCGCGACCCCGGAGATCAGCAGGGACACGATCAGCGGGCTCGCCTGCTGGACCAGGACGAGCACGCTCGCGCCCCCGGTGAAGGACTGGGCGCCGAACTGCTGGATGAGCGCGCCCACTTGGAGGGCGATGACCGCGCCGAACGGGATCGTCACCAGCATCGCGGGCAGGATGGTGACGCTGGCGATGAACCAGAACTGCTCGACGAACTCCCGCGCCTGGAACGGCCGCCGGAAGGTCAGCCGTACGACGGTGAGGCCCAGCGCGAAGAGCCTGCCGGTCTCGCGCAGCGGGTGGAGGACGCGCAGCGGCGGCCGGGGCGGCGGCGCGACGGGTCCGGACTCGGTGGGGGCGCTCATCGCAGTCCCCCGCCCTCGTAGGTGTGCAGGGGCCTGGTCCGTACGAGCGTGGTGTCGAGGCCGCCGGGCGGCGCGCCCCGCAGGTCGGCCTCGACGGCCGCGCGGGCGGCGGGCGCCAGCTCGTCGAGGAGCGTGCGCACCCGGGCCCGGCGGCGCTGGACCGCGCGGCGCGGCGGCAGGCCGGGGGTGGGCTGGAGCTGCGGGGCGAGGGTGCGCCGGGCGGCCGGACCGGGGGCCGGGGCGTGCGCGGCCTCCTCGGCGAGGGTCGCCCGGTCCTTCTCCTCCGACATGCCGATGGGTCCGGCCCTGCGCCCGTTGAGGAACTGCTCGACGACCGGCTCGTCGCTGGTCAGCAGCACCTCGCGGGGGCCGAAGGCGACCAGCTCGCGGCAGAACAGCATCCCCATGTTGTCGGGGACGGTGGTGGCGATGTCGATGTTGTGGGTGACGATCAGCATGGTCGCGTCGAGCTGGGTGTTGATGTCGATGAGGAGCTGGGAGAGGTAGGAGGTGCGGACCGGGTCGAGGCCGGAGTCCGGCTCGTCGCAGAGGATGATCTGCGGATCCAGGACGAGCGCCCGGGCGAGCCCGGCCCGTTTGCGCATCCCTCCGGAGATCTCGCCCGGCAGCTTCCGCTCGGCGCCCACCAGCCCCACCACCTCCATGCGCTCCATGACGATCCGGCGGATCTCCGACTCCTTCTTCCTGGTGTGCTCGCGCAGCGGGAAGGCGATGTTGTCGAAGAGGCTCATCGAGCCGAAGAGCGCGCCGTCCTGGAAGAGCAGCCCGAAGAGCTTGCGCGCCTCGTAGACGTCCCGCTCGCGGCTGTTGGCCATGTCGACGCCGTCGACCAGGACCCGGCCCCGGTCCGGCCGGAGCAGTCCCACGATCGCCTTCAGGAACACCGTCTTGCCGGTGCCGGAGGGGCCGAGCATCACACTGATCTCCCCGGCCGGCAGGGTGAGGGTGACGTCCTGCCAGATGGTCTGCCGTCCGAAGGCCTTGGTGAGCCCCTCGACGACCACGTCGATTCCCATGGCTTCGCGGCTCCTCAGCGCGGGGGCAGTTCGGGGACGGGCGGGGCGCTCCCGGCGCCCGCGAGCTGCCCCTGCCGGATGCGGACGGCGTTGTCCGGACCGGAGAGGGCGGCGGTGAACAGCGGCGACAGGTCCTCGCCCCGGTTGCCGCAGCCGGCGAAGGGCGGGATGGTGATCCGGCCGTCGAGGATGCCGCCGGTCAGGAAGTTGTACGCGCCGCTCAGGACGGTGTCGAACGGCCGCACGGTGCGGCAGCGCGGCCCCACGTCCAGCGGTACGCCGTTGACGGTCACATCGTGGACGCGCAGGTACTGCCGGTAGGCGATGGTGGTGGTGAACGTCTCGCCGCGCCGGACGTTGACGACGGTCACCGGGTCCGGTTCGAAGGTGACCTGCGCGCTGGTGGGCTGGAAGCCGAAGGTGAGGAAGGTGGAGGAGGCGTCGGGGAAGCGCAGCAGCCCCACCGAGTCCGACTCGTCGTAGTCGGGGGCGCTGACCGTGCGCTTGCCGAGGTTGAGGTGCATCGGGCCGGGGGTGCCGTGCGGATCGTTGACGACCATCGCGCTGCCGAGCTTGTGGACGGTGGCGTACCCCACGGCCACCACGCAGAGCGAGGCGCCCAGCCGGCCCTCGACGGCGCCGGGCGGTGGCTTCGGCAGCCGGCTCGGGTCGAGCTCCCCGGCGGGCGGGTCGGCCGGGCAGACGGGTGCGGGGGCGAGCGGCGCGGGGCCGACCTGGATCGCGGCCCCGCCGGGCCGCGTGCCGGGGGCGGTGGAAGGCGTCGTGGGGACGGAGGTGGATGCGGGGTCGGTGCGCGGGGCCGTGGGCTCGCTCACCGTCCAGGCGGCGAGCCGGGGGCCCGGCGGGTTCGCGGGGGTGCACCGCAGCTCCAACGGCGCGGCGGCGACGGGGGGTTGGGCGGCAGCGGGCGACGCGGCGGGCGGCGGGGCCGGGGCGGGGGCCGGGGTCGACGGGGGTACGGACGAGGGGGCAGGGGCCGGTCCCGAAGGGGAGGCGGGCGCGGTCACCGACTGGAGGAGCAGCGTCAACTCCCGTGCGCCCAGCACCACTTCGCCCGCCCTTCCCACCGTGATCGCCGGTACCTCGCCCGTGAACACCGGCCGCAGCCCGTCGCCCCCCGGGGTGACCGACGCGGTGAGCCCCGCCCAGTCGGCGTGGGCCGTCGCCCCGCTATGGGCGACCTCCACGGCCAGCCGGGCGGTTCCGGTGACCGCCGTGGTGCCCGGGGGAAGGAGCGCGGCGGCCACCTCGGGGGTCAGCTCGGGGCGTACGGAGAACCGCTCGGTGCGCAGCGGCTGGCCGGGGCGGCCGTTCGTCGGATGGGCGCCGAGGAAGCCCACGGTGACGGCCCGGCGAACGGGGCCCGCCCCGCAGTCGTAAACGGCCTCGACAGCCGTCTCCCGATTCCGCGCAATTGTCCCCGATGCCGGAACAAGACCGAGGAGAAGCACGATGGCGCCGAGCGCGGCGGTGATAGCGGCACCACGCCGGTCGAATGCACCGCCCATGGCTTGGCTCCTGTGAATTGGGGTTCTGCGGGCGCCGGGAACGGCCGATGTCGCCGTGACGTTACGTACGGGTAACCCCGTGCCGCAATACCGCTTCCGCGCGAATCTCCGGTCTCCGCGCCCGTCGGCGTTTATTTGTCACCGGCGCCACAATTCCGGGTGCCCGCCTTGTCAACGGCGGCACAGAACCGGGGCGCGCGCGGAACCGGGAGGCATGAGGATCCGGAAGGCATGGGGAGCCCGGCCGCAGGCGACAGCGGGGCCCCGCTGTCCGGGGGGACGGACCGCGGGGCCCCGCCTGGATCCGCAGCCCTGGGGCGTGGGCCGCGCCACCGGGGAGCGGGCGGTGGCCCGCCGTGAGGGGGCGGCGAGTGCCGTCCGCCCCGGGGCACCCAGGACGCTACGCGCGCGGAATCGGGGCGTGCAATACCCGACGGCCGAATCCGGCCGCCCGGTCTTCCGCCCGCCACGCGCACGCACGTTATTGCGCCTCGGCGGCCCGCGCCCGGAAATTCGTCCGCGGGTCAACGTTTTCAGCCGTGTTCCGGCCGTCCCATTGCCCCTTCCGCGCCGGGGCGAGCATCTTTGTGTCCGGCCGCAACGAGAACCCGTCACGGGGCACACATTTCCCCCGTACGTACGGGTGCCCTCGGGAGCGGGCTGGTCTATGTTGCAGATGTTGTGAGTTGACGTCGGCCCCGCAGAAGGCCCACGGTGCGTCGCCCACCCGAGCCGAACGTCGAGCCGTACGTCCCGGCCAGTGAAAGGGACAGCGCATGCCGAACGCCCTCCACGCATCGGCCTCCTCGGAGCAGCTGGGTCCGATCCCCCGGGAGCTCGCCACCATCATGTGGCCAGAACTCCCCGCACTGCTCGACGAGATCAAGACTGAGGTCGTCCGCGCGTACCCGGAGTTCGCGGAGGTCTTCGCGGGCCCGCACGGGCGGTTCGTGCACGCGGCGATCGAGCAGAGCCTGACCATCTTCGTGGACCAGGTGGTACGGCCCTCGGTGCCGTCGCCGCTGCGGGACGAGATGATCCGTACGTTCGGCCGGTTCGCCGCCTCCCGGGGCGGCAGCCTGGACACCCTGCGCGGCACCTTCCGGGTCGGCGCCCGGGTCGCGCTGCGCCACACCAAGAAGCTGGGCAAGCGCTACAACCTCTCCCCCGTCTTCATGCTCTCCTTCGCGGACACCCTCTTCGCGTACATGGACCAGTTGGAGGCGCTGGCCAGCGAGGGCTACCTCCAGGCCAGATCGTCGGCCGAGGACAACCAGGACGAGCTGCGCAGGAAGATCCTGCGGCTGATCGCCTCCGGCAGCGGCACCCCCCGGGCCACCCTGGTCGAGCTGGCCGAACGGGCGGGCTGGCAGCTCCCCGAGGAACTGACCCTGGTCGCGCTGAGCGCCGGCGCCCACCCCGCCCGCACCGCCCTGCACGGCGACGTGCTCATGGACCTCGGGGACCCGCAGCCGTATCTGCTGGTGCCGGGCGCCCTCCACGCGGAGCGCCAGGCGTCCCTCGTCCAGGCGCTCGGCGGGGCGCGCGCGGCGGCCGGGCCCACGGTGGGGCCGGCCGGGGCGGCCGATTCCCTGCGCTGGGCCCGCCAGGCGCTCGGCCTCGCGCTGGCCGGGGTCATCACCGAGGAGCCGGTGGTGCACACCGCGGACCACCTGGTCACACTGCTGCTGATGTCGGACCCGGCGCTCGTGGAGCTGCTGGCGGCCCGGGAACTGGCCCCGCTCCAGGGCCATACGGAGACCCGCCGCGAGCGGCTGACCGAGACCCTGCGGGCGTGGCTCGCCACCCGGGGCACCGCCGCCCAGATCGGCGAGGTGCTGCACATCCACCCGCAGACCGTCCGCTACCGCATGCGCAATCTCGACGCGGCCTTCGGCCCCCGGCTGGCCGACCCGGAGCGCCGTTTCGCCACCGAGATCGTGCTGCGCGCGATGCGGCTGCGCGAGCGGGCCGACCCCTTACCGGGCTCCTCGGTCACCTCCGCGCGTACAGCTCCTCGATCTCGCGGGCGTACGCGGCGGCCACCGCCCGCCGCCTGACCTTCAGGGACGGGGTCAGCAACCCGTTCTCCTCGGTGAACTCCCCCGCCACCAGCCGGAACCGGCGGATCGACTCGGCCCGCGAGACCGCCGCGTTGGCGTGGTCCACGGCCTTCTGGACGTCCGCGACGAGCTCCTCGTCGTCGACCAGGTCGGCGACCGGGGTGTCCACCGGCCGCCCGCGCACGGCCAGCCAGTGGTCCAGCGCCTGCGGGTCGAGGGTGACCAGCGCGGCGACGTACGGACGGTTGTCGCCGACGACCACGCACTGGCCGACCGGCGGACGGCCGCGCAGCCGGTCCTCCAGGACGCTGGGCGAGACATTCTTGCCGCCGGAGGTGACCAGGATGTCCTTCTTGCGGCCGGTGATGGTGAGGTAGCCGTCGGCGTCGAAGCGGCCGAGGTCGCCGGTGGCGAACCAGCCGCCGTTCAGGACGGCCTCGGTGGCGGCCGTGTCGTTCCAGTACCCGCCGAACACGATCGGCCCCTTGACCAGCACCTCCCCGTCGTCCGCGATCCGTACCGCGGTTCCGGGCACGGGCAGCCCGACCGTGCCGGGGCGCGGGCCGAGCGGCGGGGTGATGACGGCGGCGGCGGAGGTCTCGGTGAGCCCGTAGCCCTCGTGGACGAGGATGCCGGCGGCGTAGAAGAACAGGCTCAGCTCGCGGTCGAGGGGCGAGCCGCCGCTGATGGCGTGCCGCAGCCGGCCGCCCAGCTCCTTGCGGACCCGGCGGTAGACCAGCAGGTCGTAGAGCGCCCAGGAGAGCCGGAGTCCGGGGCCGGGGCCCTTCCCCCTGCCCAGGAGGCGGTCGAGGGACGCCTCGCCGTAGCGTACGGCGGTCCGGTGGGCGCGGTCGAAGGAGGCGGCACGGCCCATGCGCTCGGCGGTGGCCCGCCCGGTGTCGTGGATCTTCTCGAAGAGATAGGGCACACCGACGATGAAGGTGGGCCTGAACTCCCTCAGCTGCGGGCGCAGTTCCTCGGGCTTGACGCTGGGCCAGTGCCCTATCTCGATGCGGGCCAGCAGACAGCCGATCTGGAGGCTGCGGCCGAGGATGTGGGCGAGCGGCAGGAAGAGCAGGGTGGAGGCGGGCCGGCCACCTGCCGACTTGAAGACGGGGTGGGCGAGCTCGGCGGTGTTGGCGGCCTCGGTGTAGAGGTTGCCGTGGGTGAGCACACAGCCCTTCGGCCTGCCGGTGGTGCCGGAGGTGTAGCAGAGCGTCGCCAGGGTGTCGGGGCCGACCGCGGCACGCCGCTTGTCGAGCTCCTCGTCGCTCACGCCCCGCCCGCTGACGGCGAGTTCGGCGAGCGCCCCGTCGTCGATGACGAGGACCCGGCGGCCCTCGGTGGCCGCGCCGGCCGTCCGCACCTCGGCCCCGCTCTCCGCGATCAGCATCCCCGCCCCGGAGTCGGCGAGGATCCAGTCGATCTGCTCGGCCGAGGAGGTGGCGTAGACGGGCACGCTCACCCCGCCCGCCGCCCAGATCGCGAAGTCCAGGACGGCCCACTCATAGCGGGTGCGCGACATCAGGGCGACGCGCCCGCCGGGTTCGAGCCCGGAGGCCATCAAACCCTTGGCGGTGTCGGCGACTTCGCGGGCGAACGCGGCGGCGGTGACCGGCTGCCAGCGCCCGCCGCGCCTGCGGCGCAGCGCCACCGCGTCCGGTGCCTCGGCGGCGTTGGCGAACGGGATGTCGGCGACGCTGCCCGTCCCGGGCGCGGCGAGCGGGGCGACCCGCACCTCGCGCACCTCACCGCCCTCGCGCACCAGCTCCACCCGGGCAGGGCCGGTGGGTTCACCGCGCCGGACGGCCGTCCTCAGGTCTTTCCGTACGCCCATGCGTCGACTCCTCTGCTCGGCTCGGGGCGGAGTGGTACGGAGTGCTTGTCGGTGGTACGAGAGATGACTGACCCGCCAACTTACCCTCGCGTAACCAGAAATCAATCCCACCGGATCCACCGAGCCGGACCGGCGATCGTGGGAGGTTCCGACCAGGGCGCACCTCTTGCCCCGGCCCGCCCCGCCCCCCGTACAGTGCCCTGGGCCGTCCGGGCCCCGGGACGGGAGGGACGAGGAGTGGGGCAGGAGCGCGCCGCGCGGTGGCGGCGGTTCGCCGTTCACGTCCTGCGGGGGCAGGCCCAGGTGGACTTCGTGCCGAGCGCGGTGACCGGGGCGGTGTTCTCCGTCGGGCTCTTCGTGGCGGGCTGGCACTACGGGCTGTACGGGCTGCTCGGCACCGCCGTCGGCACCGCCACCGCCCGGCTCCTGGGCGTCGAGCGGGCCAGGATCACCGCCGGACTCGAAGGGTTCAACGCCTGTCTGGTCGCCCTCTGCTGCGCGGTCGGCCTGGGACCGGGGCACCCGTCCACCGCGCTGCTCGCGGCCGGCGGCTGCGCGGTGGTGACCGTGGTCGCCGCGGCCACCGCCACCGTGCTGCGCACCTGGGGCCTGCCGCCGCTGACGCTGCCCTTCTGTCTGACGGCGAGCGCGCTGACGCTCGCGGCGCCGGGCTTCCGCGGGGTGTGGCACCAGGGCGATGGCCCGGCCGCGCTCGCCCGTGCCGCCGAGGGCCCGGCCGCGCCGGGGGCGGGCGAGGTGGTGCACGGCTTCTTCGCCAACGTCGCCCAGATCTTCCTGGTGCCCCAGTGGTACGTGGGGCTGATCTTCCTCGCCGGGATCTTCCTGGCCGACCGGCTCGCGGGCGCGATGGCCTGCGCGGGCAGCGCCGTCGGCGTCCTCACGGCCTGGGCGCTGGGGGCCCCGGCGGAGCGGATCGCGGACGGCACGGCGGGGTACAACGCGGTGCTGGTGGCCATGGCCCTGTGCGGGGCGCTGCTCGCCCCCGACCGGTTCAGCCTCGGCTTCGCGGTGGCCGGGGCGGCGGTCGCGACGGTCCTCGGCCCGGCGCTGGGCGCCCTGCTGGCCCCGGCCGGAGGGCAGGCGCTGACCTGGCCGTTCGTCCTGACCACCCTGATGTTCCTGGCGGCGGTCCCGGCGCTGCCGAGGCTGCGGTGCGCGAGGGTGGCGGCGCCCGTCGCGAGGCCGGACGCGACCGGCGCGGCCGTCCCCGGCTGAGCCTCCCGCGCCCACCCGTACGGCCCGCACCGCGTGCGTCCCACCTGCGAGGGTGTGAGGGTGCCCGTGTGAGCACAGCCAGCGAGACCGCGCCCCCGGCAGCCTCCGCGCCGCCCGTGCTGGACGTCCGCCGGCGGAACATCGTGTTCGCCACGATCATGCTCGGGATGCTGCTGGCCGCGCTGGACCAGACGATCGTGGGCACCGCGCTGCCGACGATCGTCTCCGACCTCGGCGGCGCCGCGCACATGTCCTGGGTGGTCACCTCCTACCTCCTCGCGGAGACCGTCGCGACGGCGCTCGTCGGCAAGTTCGGCGACCTGTTCGGCCGCAAGGTGGTCTTCCAGGTCTCGGCGGTCGTCTTCATCACCGGCTCGTTCCTGTGCGGCCTGGCGACCAACATGTCGCTGCTCATCGCCTGGCGGGCGCTCCAGGGCATCGGCGCCGGCGGTCTGATGGTCACCTCGATGGCGCTGATCGCGGACGTCATCCCACTGCGCGAGCGCGGCAAGTACCAGGGCGCGATCGGCGCGGTGTTCGGCGTCTCCACGGTCATCGGGCCGCTGCTGGGCGGCCTCTTCACCGACCATCTGACCTGGCGCTGGGCGTTCTACGTGAACGTGCCCATCGCGGTCCTGGTGGTGGTCGCCGCCGCCCGCACCATCCCCTCCGTCCGCTCGGTCGCCAAGCCGGTCATCGACTACCTGGGCATCGGGCTCGTCGCGGCCGGGGCGAGCGCCCTGATCCTGGCGACGAGCTGGGGCGGCAACGAGTACGCCTGGTCCTCGCCGGTCATCCTCGTCCTCTTCGCGGGCGGTGTGGCAGCGCTGGCCCTGTTCTGCTGGGCGGAGACCCGGGCCGCCCAGCCGATGCTGCCGATGCGGCTGTTCCGCAACCCCGTCTTCACGGTCTGCTCCGTCCTCAGCTTCATCGTCGGCTTCGCGATGCTGGGCGCGATGACGTTCCTGCCGACCTACCTCCAGTACGTGGACGGCGACTCCGCGACCGTCTCGGGCGTGCGCACCCTGCCGATGGTGATCGGCCTGCTGATCGCCTCGGTGTTCAGCGGCACCGTGGTGAGCAGGACCGGGCAGTACCGGATCTTCCCCATCGCGGGCGCCCTGGTGATGGGCGTGGGGCTCTATCTGCTCTCGCTGATGGGCCCGGACAGCGGCGCCTGGCTGGAGTCCCTGTACATGTTCGTCCTCGGCGTCGGCATCGGCCTGTGCATGCAGGTCCTCACCATCGCCGTGCAGAACACCGTCGACTACGCCGACCTCGGCACCGCCACCTCCGGGGTGACCTTCTTCCGTACGCTGGGCAGCTCCTTCGGCACGGCGGTCTTCGGCACCATCTACGCCAACACCCTCAAGCCCAACCTGGCGGACGGGATCGCCGCCGCCGCGCGGGCGGGCGGGGCCGACCCGGCGGCGCTCGCCCGGGCCGCGCAGTCGCCCGAGGGCCTGAAGTCGCTGCCCCCGGCGGCCGCCGAGCCGATCGTCCAGGCGTACGCGGACTCCCTGCACACGGTGTTCCTGTGGACCGTGCCGGTGGCGGCCGCCGGCTTCCTCGTGGCGCTCTTCCTCAAGCAGGTCGAGCTGCGCGACTCGGCCCGCTCCTCCTCCACCGACATGGGCGAGGGCTTCGCACAGCCGTCGGCCGGCGACTCGCAGAAGCTCCTGGAGCTGTCCGTCGGCAAGATCGTGCGCAGCGCGGGCCCCGACACCGCGCGCGAGATCGTGGCCCGCTCCGACACGCGGCTCGACATGGCGGGCGCCTGGGCGGTGATGCAGGTGGAGCTCTTCACCAGGATGGTCGGGCACGCCCGCCTCGGCCTGATCGCGGGCCGCCGCCATCTGCCGCCGGAGGTGCTGGTGCCGGTCTTCCAGCGGATGGTCGACGAGGGGTTCCTGACCCGCGAGGGCGCCTACTTCTCGCTCACCGGGGCGGGCCGCCGCGAGGTCGACACGATCAGCGCGTCCTGGTCGGACTGGCTCAACGAGCAGTTGGAGCGGGACCGGGGGCGCCCGCGCAGCGCGGAGCTGCGGGCCGCCGCCGACACCATCGCCAAGCGGCTGCTCGCCGAGGACCTGGCGAGCGGCCTGCCCCCGGCCGACCGCGAGACGGTGGGCGCGGCCAGGCCCTGACCCGGCCGCACCCCGGCCCCGTTGCCCGCCCCCAGAAGGAGCAGCCGCCGTGCCTCAGCCCGTGTGCCCTCCGTGGCCGTCGTGGCCGCCGTGCCCGCCCGCGTGGTCGAACTTGAGCGCCTCGGCGGGCGCGACCACGAACGGCCGCATCATGCCCATGTCCTCGTGTTCCAGCAGATGGCAGTGGTACATGAACCGCCCGTACGCCCCGTCGAAGCGGCCGAGCACCCGCACCAGCTGCCCCGCCGGGACCCGGAAGACGTCCTTGAAGCCGCGCTCGTTGGGCGCCAGCGGGATCACGCGGCCCGCGTCGTAGGCAACCGGCGCCCGGGTGCCGCCGAGCTTCTGGTCGAACCCGTCCACGGTGTACGCGTCACGGCCCATCAGCTGGAAGTCGGCCAGATGGATGTGCATCGGGTGGACGGGCCCGCCGAGGTTGAGGAAGCTCCACTGCTCGAAGGCGCCCTCGGCGAGAGTGAACCCGAGGCCGTCGTTGAAGGTCCGGGCGATGCGCCGGTAGGTCTTCACCGTGCCGTCGGCGCCCCGCAGCCGGATCACGCCGTCCGTCGGCTCGGCGGGGGCGTCGGTCACCTCCGCCATCTCCCAGATCTCCGGGTGGCCGCCGCCGCCCACGGTGCCGGGCGGGGTGAGCACGACCAGGCGGTGGCCGTGGTGCAGCTGCCCGTGCTCGTACCGCCGGAAGGAGCCGGAGAGCACCTGCGGCAGCACGAAGCCGTCGTGCTCGTGGCACGCGCGGACGCGGAATTCCATGACGTGCGGGTAGCGGACGTTGTTCACCGGGTCGGGCACCCCGGCGGGCTTGCCCGCGCCCTTGTTGACCAGGCGCAGCCGGCGGCCGGCCAGCTCCCGGAAGTCGATGAGCAGGTCCATGCGCTCGGCGGGGGCGACGGTCAGCGCGGGCAGTGCCGCGTCGAAGCCGATCGGCACCGGGGCGGGCAGCAGTCCGCCGTCGCTGCCGATCTGGTGGAGCACCCCCGGCACCGGGTTGTCGTCCTCGTCGAGGAGCACCAGGTCGTAGATGCGGGCGTTGGAGGCGTTGACGAGCCGGAAGCGGTACCAGGCGGCGTCGGTGTCGAGGTGGGGCCAGATGACGCCGTTGACCGTGGTGAAGGGGCCGGTGAAGGGGGCCGAGACCGGCCGGCCCGTCTCGGCGTTCTTCGGGTCGACGACGATCGTCTTGTGCAGCAGCCGCCCATCGAGGCGTCCGTCCTCGTCGGTGTCGAGGTTGCGGTCGACGAGGATCAGCGGGATCTCCCGCTTGCCGTGCGGCAGCCGCAGCGCGTCCTCCTCCTCGTCGCGCACCAGATACGTGCCGACGAGTCCGGCGTAGACGTTGAACCGGGTGATGTTCATGGCGTGGTCGTGGTACCACCACTGCACGGCCTGGTGGTCGTTGGGGTACTCGGCGAGCTGGGCGTCGCCCTCGCCCACCGCGTTGTCGGCCCAGCCGTCGTTGCCGCCGCCGGTCTGGGCGCCGTGCAGATGCGTCACGGTCCAGGCGGGCAGCGCCGCCACGTCCGCGCTGGGCTCGGCGTCCCCGCGGCCGGGCTCGGAGGTCGCGGGCGGGGTGCCCTGCGGGCGCAGCGGCACCTCGACGGCGGTGACGGGGTACGCGCTGCCGCGCGGCACCCGGTTGGTCCAGGCAATCCTGACGCGCTCCCCGCGCCGCACCTCGATGGTGGGGCCGGGCACGGTGCCGTCGTACCCCCACATCAGGGTCGGCGGCAGCTGGCTGTGCAGGCGTACCCAGGTGGGGCGCACGGCGATCTCGGTCTCCCGGCGCACCTCGCCCCGGGCGGGGCGCAGCACCTTCGGGACGGGTAAGCGATCGGTGTACGGGACGAGTTCGTCCCCGGCGATGTCGGACATGTTCTCCCCCTGATCCCGGCCATCGCGGCCGTTCACGGGAAAAGACGCCGAAAGCCGCGATCCGGTTCAGCCCGTGAAGACCGCGTCCAGATACACCCAGGCACCGTCGTACCGGACGAATCGGCTCCGCTCGTGCAGCGAGCCCTCGCCGCCGCCCTCGGTGTAGTGGGCCCGGAAGGTGACCTCGCCGGTGGTGTGGAAGGCGGTGCCGTCCTTGGTGTCCAGGATCTCCAGCCGGGTCCAGCGCATCCCGGGGTCGAAGTCGACGGCGGCGGGCCGCTGGTCGGGGTGCCAGGTCCGCAGCAGGTACGGCTCGTCGTGGACCGCGAAGGCGCTGAAGCGGGAGCGCATCAGGGCCTCGGCGGTGGGCGCGGCCTGCCCGGCGTGGTAGCGCCCGCAGCACTCGGCGTACGGGGCGGGGAGCCCGCAGGGGCACGCCCGGGGCGTCTCGGGGCGGGCGGGGCGGGGGGTGCGTCGGGCCATGCCCCTATCTGACCACACGCGCGCCGCCGCCTCCGCGCGGCCGCACGTGGCACGACGGACCCCGGCCGCACCGGGCGCGCGCCCGGGGAACACGAGGCTCGATTGTCTCTTCCAGGCTGACCGCCGCGACCGTATGCTCCTGCGCCGACGTGACCGTTACCACCGGTAATAGGGGGCACCATGGAGCGTTCGGGCAGCACGAGGCGCACGTTCGTCGCGGGGACGGCGGTGGCGGGCGCGGCGACCGCCCTGGGGCTCGACGCGGCGGTCCCCGCCGCCGCCGCTGCGGCCCGCCCGGGAGCCACTGCGGCGGCCGGGCGGTCGGTGGTGGTGCTCGGCGGCGGCGTGGCCGGTCTGACCGCCGCCCACGAGCTGGCCGAACGCGGCTTCCGGGTCACGCTCTACGAGCGCCGGGCGCTCGGCGGCAAGGCGCGCAGCATGGACGTCCCGGACAGCGCCCGGGGCGGTCGCGGCCCGCTCCCGGCCGAGCACGGCTTCCGGTTCATCCCCGGGATCTACCACAACCTGCCCGACACGATGCGGCGCATCCCGTTCGCGGGCAACGCGCACGGCGTCTGGGACAACCTGGTCGCGCCCAAGGAGATGATGTTCGCGCGGACCGGCTACGAGGACCTGCGGCTGCCGCTGCCCTGGTCCGGCAGCCCGCAGCCGCTCACCCCCGACGCGCTGCGGCGCGCCCTCACCGGGGTGCTCGGCACCTTCCAGCGGCTGCCCGCGCGCGAGGCCGCGTACTTCGTGGACCGCCTCCTCACCTTCCTGACCAGCTGCGACGAGCGCCGCAACACCCAGTGGGAGGCCACGCCCTGGTGGACCTTCACCCGGGCGGGGCAGATGAGTCACGAGTACCAGCGCATCCTCGCCGTCGGCGTCACCCGCAACATCGTCGCCACCAAGGCCGAGGAGGCCAGCACCCGCACGGTGGGCTCGCTCCTGGAGGCGTTCGTCTTCAACGCGCTCGGCCGGGGCGCGGACGGCCCCCTGGACCGCATCCTCAACGCGCCCACCAACGAGGCCTGGATCGACCCCTGGGTCGCGCATCTGCGCACCCTCGGCGTGGCGTTCCAGGTGGGCTGGACGCTACGGGAGTTCACGTACGACGGCTCGATCGTGACGGGTGCCGTGGTCGAGGACCCGGGCGGCGCGCTCCGCACGGTGAGCGCCGACCACTACGTCTGCGCGCTGCCCGTGGAGCACGCCCGGCGCACCTGGAGCGCCGCGATGCGCGCGGCCGACCCGCAGCTGGCCCGCTGCGACAAGCTGCGCACGGACTGGATGACGGGCATCCAGTTCTATCTGACCGAGCGGCCCGACGGGGTGCACGGCCACTTCGACTGCATCGACTCCCCCTGGTCGCTCACCGCCATCGCCCAGGCCGAGCACTGGCCGCACCACGACTTCCGCGCCGACTTCGGCGACGGGACGGTGGCGGACTGCCTCTCGGTGGACATCTCCGAGTGGGACAAGCCCGGGATGCTGTACGGGAAGACCGCCAAGCAGTGCACCCGGGAGGAGGTCGCCCGCGAGGTGTGGGCGCAGCTGAAGGCGTCGGTCAACGACACCGGCAGGACCGTGCTCAGCGACAGCAGGCTGCACTCGTGGTTCCTGGACCCGGGCGTCTCCGGTATCGGCACCCCCGAGCCGAGGAACGAGGACGAGCTGCTGATCCACCCGGTCGGCACGTTCCACCACCGCCCCTCGGCGGGCACCGGGATCCCCAACTTCTATCTGGCGGGCGACTACGTGGCCGTCCCCATCGACCTGGCGACGATGGAGGGCGCCAACACCTCGGGCCGCCTGGCCGCCAACGCGCTCCTCGACCGGACCGGTTCGAGCGCCCCGCGCTGCTCGGTGACCCCGCTCCACAGCGCCCCGGAGCTGGAACCGCTCAAGCGCGACGACCGGTTCCGCCACCGGCTGGGGCTGCCCAACATCTTCGACGTGGGCTGACACGGCTCGGCCGCCGCCCCGGCCCCGAGGGGAGCGCGGGCGGCGGCCGTCCGGTGGATCACGTCAGCAGGAAGTCGGCCTGGCCCGACTTGGCGCCGAGGATGAACGCGGCGATCTCGTTGCTGGTGTAGATCAGAGCGGGGCCCTCCGGGTCGGCCGACTGGCGCACCGCGACCCGGCCGTCGGCCAGCTTCATGGCCTCGACGCAGTTGCCGCCGTTGCCACCGCTCCACGGCTTGTGCCAGCCCTCGCTCCCCAGCTCGCGGGCCGGCATGCCGTTGTATATGTGATCCATTCACAGCTCCTCGCGGAGATCCGCCAGGATCTCCTTCGTGCGTCGTGCAGTCGCGGCCTGGGCCGCCATGCGATCCATGACTTCGAGATGGGTCGCCACCTCGGGGCGCGCGTCGAGGTAGACCGCGCCCGTCAGGTACTCGCTGTAGACCATGTCCGGCAGCTCCGGCACGGCGAATCGGAAGAGGACGAACGGGCCGTAGGTCCCCGGGTGGTGCCCGGTCGCGAACTCCGCGAGCTGGATCGTCACCTGGGGCAGCTCGGCCGCTTCGAGCAGCCGGTCGAGCTGGCCGCGCATCACGTCCCGGCCGCCCACCGGCCGCCGCAGCACGGTCTCGTCCATGATCACCCAGAACCTGGGGGCGTCGGCCCGGGTGAGCAGCGACTGGCGCTCCATGCGCAGCGCCACATGCCGTTCGATGTCGGCCTGCTTCGTCTGCCCGAGCGCGCCGCTGACCATCACCGAGCGCGCGTACTCCTCGGTCTGGAGCAGACCGGGGACGAAGTGCGGCTCGTACGTCCGGATGAGCGAGGCGGCTCCCTCCAGGCTCACGTACATGCTGAACCAGTCGGGCAGGATGTCGTGGAAGCGCTGCCACCACCCCGGCTTGTTGGCCTCCTCCGCTAGTTCGATGAAACGGTCCGTCTCCTCGTCCCCGACGCCGTACGCCTTGAGCAGCAGCTGGACGTACGGGATCTTCAGGGCGACCTCGGCCGTCTCCATGCGGCGGATCGTGGCGGGGGCGACCCGGAGTACCTTGGCCGCCTCCTCGCGCCGCAGGCCCACGCGCTCGCGCAGGTCCTGCAGGCGTCTGCCCAGCACGACCTGCCCCACGGTCGGGGCGGACCGGGGTTCACTCACGTCAGACCTCCCCTAACCCTGTTGCCGAGCAGTGTGCCATGCCACCTCAGCCCAGAACACAGCACTCTGCATTTTTCAGAGTGCCCCTTGCCAAGTGTGACGGATGGGTGGAAGGTAGGTCGGTGAACGCCAGCACACGCGGCTGTCGCGAGCGACGCCGCCACCCCACTGTGAGGACCCGGTCGTGGCCCCTGGTAATGCGCTCGTCCCGCAGCTCATAGGCGCGGCCTCCACCCTGTCCGTCCCCGACGCCCGCCGGTACGCCTTCGATCTGGCGGCCCGGCCCGAATCCGCCGCCGCCGCCCGCCGCCACACGGCCGAGATCACGCTCCGCTGGGGCCTCGGCGAGGAGGTCGGCGACGCCGCGGCCCTGGTGGTCTCCGAACTCGTCACCAACGCCGTCGTCCACACCGCCGGCACCCTGGTCTCCTGCGAACTCTCCTTCACCACCGGCCACTTGACGGTCGCCGTCCGCGACCAGGGGTACGGCGCGGGCGGGCCCACGCTGTGCGACGCCGACGACGGCGAGGAGCGCGGCCGGGGGCTGCTGCTCGTCGACGCCCTCAGCGTCGCCTGGGGCTGCCACGACGTGCCGCGCGGCACCGGCCGGATCGTCTGGGCCCGGCTCGGGGCGGGCCGTACATGCCGATGAGCACACGCACACTTCTGTCCAGAGGCGGCCGGGATGAGGCTGGGGGGCCTCGGGGGCCCGGCTCGCGAGGGGGCGCCGGAGCGACCGGCGGCAGCACACTGGTGCTGCCGCCGTCGCTCCCGGCGTCGGCGGGCCGCGACGCGGTCGCGGTACCCGCCTCCTACGGTTTCCGCGTGCTGGCGCGGCTGCCCCGCTCGGGGTGTGTCTTCGCGGACGCGGACTGCTGGTGGTGGATCGTCCCGGCGGGCTCGGACCACGAGCTGACCTGGCCGCATCCGGCGCGCTACGCGCCGGACGCCAAGGTTCCGCCGCACCCGGGACGACGCTTGATCCACCGACCCGAGGGCACCAGCCCTTATACGCCCCCCATCCCGCTCTACCTGGTGGTATGCCAGCTGACTGGAACGGCACCGGCATGGACCTAGCCTCTTCGACCGCCCTTCGCGCCGACCCCGGGTGGGACCTCGCGCCCCGCCCCCGCGGACCCGAGCTCCCCGCCGCCGGGCTCAGCCCGTCGTCAGCCCTTCCGCCGCCCGCGCCAGGGCGTCCAGGACCGGGCTGATCAGCGGGTGGTGCTCGGCGCCGCTGCGTACCGCCGCGAAGACGCGACGGGTCGCGGCGGGGCCCGCCACGGGCCGCACCACGGTGTCCTTACGCTCCATGCCGCGCAGCGCCGAACGCGGCACCAGCGCCACCCCCGCCCCCGCGTCGGCCAGCGCCACCACGGCCCGGAAGTCGTCCGAGGAGTGGATCAGGCGCGGCTCGAAGCCCGCCAGCTCACAGGCGAGGAAGACCACGTCGTGGCAGGGGTTGCCGGGGTACGGGCCGATCCAGTCGTCCTCGGACAGCGCCGAGAGGCGTACCTCCGGCGCGTGCGCCAGCGGGTGCCCGGCCGGGAGCACCGCGTCGAAGGGCTCCGCGTAGAGCGGGACCCGCACCAGGCGCCGGTCGTCCGCCCGGGGGGCGCCCCGGTACTCCACCGCCAGCGCCAGGTCCGCCTCGCCGTCCAGGACCATCGGCAGCGACGCGTCGCCCTCGGCGTCGCGCACCCGGACCCGGATCGCGGGGTGCGTCCCGCGCAGCCGCGCCAGCGCCGGGGCGAGGACCTCCGCGATGCCCGTGGCGAACGCCGCCACGGTCACGTCACCGGCCGCGCCGCCCGCGTACGCCGCCAGCTCCGCCTCCGCCCGCTCCAGCTGCGCGAGGACCGCGTTGGCGTGCTCCAGCAGGATCTCACCCGCCGCGGTGAGCCGTACGCCCTTGCCGCTGCGGGTCAGCAGGGTGTGGCCGGTCTCCTGCTCCAGGGCGGCGAGCTGCTGGGAGACGGCGGACGGGGTCAGATAGAGCGCTGCGGCCGCGGCGGTCACCGTACGGTGGTCCGCCGCCGCGCGCAGGATGCGGAGCCGGCGCGGGTCGATCACCCCGCCATTGTCGCCCGGGCGTCGACGAACGCCGCCACCGCCCGCTCCACGTCCTCGGTGGAGTGCGCGGCCGAGAGCTGGACCCGGATGCGGGCCTGGCCCATCGGGACCACCGGGTAGGAGAAGCCGATCACGTAGACACCGCGCTCCAGGAGCAGCTCGGCCATCCGGGCGGCCTCGGCGGCGTCGCCGATCATGACCGGGGCGATGGCGTGGTCGCCGGGCAGGATCTCGAAGCCCGCCTCGGTCATCCTCGTCCGGAAGAGCGCGGTGTTGGCGGCGAGCCGGTCGCGCAGGTCGCCCGCCGACTCCAGCAGGTCGAGGACCTTGAGCGAGGCGGCGGCGATCACCGGGGCCAGCGAGTTCGAGAAGAGGTAGGGGCGCGAGCGCTGGCGCAGCAGGGCGACGATCTCGGCGCGGGCCGCGACATAGCCGCCGGAGGCGCCGCCGAGGGCCTTGCCGAGGGTGCCGGTGATGATGTCGACGCGGTCCATCACGCCGTGCAGCTCCGGCGTGCCCCGGCCGCCGGGGCCGACGAAGCCCACGGCGTGGCTGTCGTCGACCATGACCATCGCGTCGTAGCGGTCGGCGAGGTCGCAGATCTCCTGGAGCGGGGCGACGTAGCCGTCCATGGAGAAGACACCGTCGGTGACGACGAGGCGGCGGCGCGCGCCCGACGCCTCCTTGAGCCGCGCCTCCAGCTCGGCCATGTCGCGGTTGGCGTACCGGTACCGGGCGGCCTTGGACAGCCGGATGCCGTCGATGATCGAGGCGTGGTTGAGGGCGTCGGAGATCACCGCGTCCTCGGGGCCGAGGAGGGTCTCGAAGACACCGCCGTTGGCGTCGAAGCAGGACGAGTAGAGGATCGTGTCCTCCTGGCCCAGGAACGCCGAGAGCCGCGCCTCCAGCTCCTTGTGGACGTCCTGGGTGCCGCAGATGAAGCGGACCGAGGCCATGCCGTAGCCCCAGCGGTCGAGCGCCTCCTTGGCGGCGGCGACCACCTCGGGGTGGTCGGCCAGGCCCAGGTAGTTGTTGGCGCAGAAGTTCAGCACCTCACCGGTGGGGACGGCGACCGAGGCGTTCTGCGGGGTGGAGATCACCCGCTCGGGCTTGAAGAGACCGGCTTCGCGGATCTCGTCGAGGGTGTTCTGGAGGTCGTCGCGGACGGACGCGTACATGCTTCGGGCTCCTAGATGCCGAGTGGCTGACGAGGGGACTCAGGCGGTCCAGTCGAGGATGATCTTGCCGCTGCGGGCGGTGGCGGCCTCGTCGAAGGCCGCGTCGAAGTCCTGGTACGCGTAGCTGCCGGTGATCACCGGGCTGAGGTCGAGGCCGCCTTCGAGCAGCACCGTCATCGCGTACCACGTCTCGAACATCTCACGGCCGTAGATGCCCTTGACCGTGATCATCGAGGTGACGATCTTCGACCAGTCGACGGCGAACTCCTGCGCGGGCAGACCCAGCATCGCGATCCGGCCGCCGTGCGTCATGTTGTCGATCATGTCGCGCATGGCCTCGGCGCGGCCGGACATCTCCAGGCCGATGTCGAAGCCCTCGCGCAGGCCCAGCTGCCGCTGCGCGTCCGCGATGGAGGACCGCGCCACATTCACCGCGAGCGTGGCGCCCGCCTTGCGGGCCAGCTCCAGGCGCTCGGGGCTGACGTCGGTGATCACGACGTTGCGGGCGCCGGCGTGCTTGGCCACGGCCGCGGCCATGATGCCGATCGGGCCCGCGCCGGTGATCAGGACGTCCTCGCCGACCAGCGGGAAGGAGAGCGCGGTGTGCACGGCGTTGCCGAACGGGTCGAAGATCGCGGCGACGTCGAGGTCGACCGGGGTGCGGTGCACCCACACGTTGGCGGCGGGCAGCGCCACGTACTCCGCGAAGGCGCCGTCGCGGCCCACGCCCAGGCCGACGGTGGAGCGGCACAGGTGGCGGCGGCCCGCCAGGCAGTTGCGGCACTTGCCGCAGACCAGGTGGCCCTCGCCGCTGACCAGGCCGCCGACCGCGATGTCCTGGACGTCCGCGCCGACGGCCGCGACCTCGCCGACGAACTCGTGGCCGAGGACGCGGGGGGTCGTGACCGCGCCCTGCGCCCAGCCGTCCCAGGAGCGGATGTGCAGGTCGGTGCCGCAGATCCCGGTGCGCAGCACCTTGATCAGCACATCGCCGGGGCCGGTCTCCGGCTCCGGGACGTCCATGAGCCACAGTCCGGGTTCGGCGTGCTGCTTGACAAGGGCCTTCATGGGGGGCGGCTCCCGGGACGTACAAAGAGGGCGAAAAGGCCATGGTTCCATGGCTGATCACCAATCTGCCGATCAGGAGCCGTTCGCGTCCATCGAGGATTTCTTAAGCGGACCAACAGACGAGCTTCACGCGCCCCTGGCGCACTCCCCTTTCACCCGGGTCGCGCGGGTGCACCGGCGCCACCGCGGACCGCGCGGGGCGGCCGCGGCCTCGCACGCCGGCGCGGCGGATCCCGTCAGCTTCCGGCGGGTGCCGGGTCCGCGCGGACGACGCTCAGATGGCCCCGGCGGCGGGCGGTCACCCCGTTGCGGGGCGCGCTCCTGGGCTCGTGCGCGCGAGGCGCGGGGCGCGGGGCCTCGCGGCGCAGGACCAGGGTGACCCGGCGCAGCCCGAGCTCGCCCAGGGTGCCGGAGGACTCGTCGAGGACCCGGCACTCCACGGCGTCCCAGCCGGGGTCCGGGTGGCGCACCGCCCGTACGGCGCCGTCGTGGTCCACGGCTGCCGCCCCGACCATCCGCATCCAGTGCGGCAGGCCCTGCTGGTAGGCCGCGCTCATCAGCGGGTCGTCGGCGATCTCGCGGCGCACGGCGCGCAGTTCGGGGTCGTGCGGGTCCTCCTCCAGCGCGTTCGAGAGCTGGGCGAGCATCGGCAGGCACCAGCTCGTCTCGTGCTGGGCGAGCACCGAGCCCGCGTGCGGGTGGAAGAGGACGAAGCGCAGGAAGTTGTCGCGCGGCATCGCGGTGGGATGGGGTCCGACCGCCCGGAAGAGCGTGTCATAGGCGGAGTTGGCGTGCACGACGTTCCAGCCGCGGTCGACGAGGAACGACGGCAGGTCCGTCGCATCCATCATCGCGATGTGGTCGTCGACGTAGGCGCGCGCCTCGGCGTCCCACTGGCCGGTGGCGGGGGCGGTGGTGTCCCGTACCTCCTTCGGCACGGGGCCTGTTGACCTGTTCACCAACGGTTCTTTCGCCATCGAGAACGCGACTCCTCTTGCAGGCACGCGGTGCGCCTGCCGTCCTCCGCGTCCTCGTGGCCCAGCGGCCTGATGGCACAGAGGTCGATCTTCGCACCGTGCTGCGATCCTGCTCCCGTCCGCAAGAGAATGTCAACCATCGTGGCATTCCGGCCCGAGAACGCCTCAAATACGCCACAGCTGTGGCAAGTTCTGGTTCTCCCCGGCGTGACCAAGTAGCCTCCCGACATATTCACTGTGTGTCCGAGCTGTGTGGAGCACCTCGTGTGATCTAGGAGAATGACTGGTGACGGACGGCTTCTCGGATCCGGGACCGGCGGCCACGGGCCCGCTGGGGGACATCGCCGCCCGCGTCGGCGACCTGGCCCGCAAGCTCGGAATGAGCCAGGCAGAGGTCTTCGACGTCCACCAGCTCTCCGACGCCTCGGGGGTCCCGGCCGAGGTCGTCCAGGCGCTGCTCGACGGCCGGGAGGCCGGTGAGCCGGACGTGCAGGCGCGGTTCCTCCAGCGGTTCGCGGCGCTGCGCCGCTCGCGGCTGAAACCCAACGGCCGCCCCTACACCCAGCAGGAGATCGCCGCCGGCGCCGGGATGTCCCGGCAGCAGGCGGGCGCGCTCATCAACGGCGACCGGCGCCCCACCATGGAGCACTGCGACGCCATCCAGCGCTTCTTCAAGGTCCACGCGGGCTATCTCACCGCCGAGGACAGCGAGGCCCTCGCCGACGCCCTCCTGCGCACCGAGCAGGAACTGCTGCACGCCTTCGCCGCCCGCGAGCACGACCGGGAGCGCGAACTCGACGCGCTCGCCCCCGACGGCCGGGACCCGCTGGAGCGGCTGCTCCAGGACCACGGGGTGCGCGGGATCGCCTGGCGCGCCGCCCAACTCCCCACGGACAAGCACCGGGACAAGGTCACCGAGTGGCTGGACATGCTCCTGGAGAGCGTCAAACGCGTCGATCCCTGACGGCCGGCCCCCGCCCGGCCGCGGCGGGCCGGGCACCGCGGCGCCGGATTCGCCCCGCTGGATTTGGGCGAGCATACGATCTTCCATAGGATCCGGCGATGATCACCAGAAAACGGCTGGCGGCCGGGGTGGGCGCGCTGCTCGCCACCCTCGCCACCGGTATCCTCCCGGCCGACGCGGTCGCGGCCGACGGGCCGCCCGCGCAGAAGGCCGCACCCAAGGTCGAGTTGGTGCTGGACGTCAGCGGCTCCATGCGGGCCCGCGACATCGACGGCCAGTCCCGGATCTCCGTCGCCAAGCAGGCCTTCAACGACGTACTGGACTCGGTCCCCCCGGAGGTCGAGCTCGGCATCCGCACGCTCGGCGCCAACTACCCGGGCAACGACCGCAAGGTCGGCTGCAAGGACACCCGCCAGCTGTACCCGGTCGGCCCGCTCGACCGCACCGAGGCGAAGACGGCCGTGGCCACCCTCGCCCCGACCGGCTGGACACCGATCGGCCCGGCGCTCCAGGGCGCGGCGCAGGACCTCAAGGGCGGCGAGGCGACCCGCCGGATCGTGCTCATCACGGACGGCGAGGACACCTGCGCCCCGCTCGACCCGTGCGAGGTGGCGCGCGACATCGCCGCCCAGGGCATCCACCTGGTCATCGACACGCTCGGCCTCAACCCGGACGCCAAGACGCGCGACCAGCTGACCTGCATCGCGCAGGCGACCGGCGGCACCTACACCTCGGTCAAGCACAAGGACGAGCTCAAGGACCGCGTCAAGCAGTCGGTGGACCGCGCCGCCGACCCCGTGATCGTCCCGGTCGCCACCGGCGGCGCCGCGAGCTGCGCGAGCGCGCCGCAGCTCAAGCCCGGCCTGTACACCGACCGTGAGACGTTCGGCGAGCACCGCTGGTACAAGGTCGACGTCAAGCCCGGCCAGGAGCTGCGGGCCGCCGTCAGCGTCGGCGCCGACCGCGCCGTCAACAACGACTACGGCGTCCTGCTGCGGGCCGTCACCCGGCACGGCCGGGAGATCGTCCGCGGCTCCGAGGCGGGCGACGGCCGCACCGACCTGATCTCGACGGGTCTGCGCTACCCCAGGCCCGAGGCGAAGGACGACGACGACAAGGACACCGTCGAGACGGTGTGCCTCCAGGTCAGCAACTCCTTCTCGGCGCCCGCGTCGGTGAAGACCACGCCGGGCATGCCCGTCGAGCTGTCCGTGGACGTCGTCGACGGCCCCGACCGGCCGTCCGACGTCGCCGCCTTCGGCCTCGGCCGCGGCTGGTGGCTGCTGGGCGTCCTGGTGCTCACCGGCTTCGTCGCCGGTCTGCTGTGGGGCTGGATCTCGCGCTGGCGCGTCGCCGTCTGGAGGACCAACTGATGCGTACCCCGAGAATGCTGACGGCGGCGCTGCTCACCGCCGCCGCGCTGCTCGCCCCCGCGGCCCCGGCACTGGCCGGCACGCCGTCGCCGGCCCCGAGCAAGACTACCGGCGCGCCGACCCAGGCGGGCACCACCTTCCGTACGGCGACACCGGTCGAGCAGGGCCAGCAGGCCACGGCGACCGCCTCCAGCGGTGACTACCTGTACTGGGTCTTCCCCGCCGACGCGGGGCAGCGCCCCACCGTCGACGCCACGGTGACGCTGCCGTCGTCCGGCCGCCAGGCCGCGACGACGTGGCGGATCGACGTGTACGACGGGCTGCGCCGCCGCCAGCCGTGCATGTACGGGGCGCAGTCCCGCACCGCCGCGCCCGACGCCACCGCGGTGACGCTCTCGTGCACCCTGCGGCCCGTGGTGGCCTGGGCGGACGCGTGGGCCAACGACCCGCTGCCGGGCAGCTACTACGTACGGCTGACCGCCGTCGGGCTGCCCGCCTCCGAGCGGGGTCTGCCGGTCAAGGCGGAGATGAAGCCCCGCACGGTGAAGGCGGGCGGTTCGCACGCCGTGGACGGCACCCTGTCCACGCCGCTGGGCGCGGGCGGACCGAAGACCGAGCCGGAGGAC
This sequence comes from Streptomyces sp. NPDC005878, assembly GCF_040629815.1. Lineage (NCBI taxonomy): Bacteria > Bacillati > Actinomycetota > Actinomycetes > Kitasatosporales > Streptomycetaceae > Streptomyces > Streptomyces sp. NPDC005878. Next base: position 409,509 of record NZ_JBEXWK010000002.1, on the reverse strand, counting down.
GGCTGGTCGTCCGGCTGGTGGACCGACCGCTGGATCTGGACGGCGCTCGGCGGTGTGCTCGCGGCCCTCGCCGGGGTCGGCGGGTACGTGCTCACCCGCGGCCGGGGCCGTCCCGCGCACGTCCCGCGGGGCTGACGGCCCCTCACTCCGCCTGCGCCGCGGGCTCGGCCAGCACCCGCTGGGCCACGGCGAAGGCGGAGTTGGCGGCGGGCACCCCGCAGTAGACCGCGGTCTGGAGCAGGGCCGCGCCGATCTCGTCCGGGGTGAGCCCGCCGCGCCGGGCGGCCCGCACATGCAGGGCGAGCTCGTCCCAGTGCCCGCGGGCCACCAGCGCGGTCAGCGTGATCAGGCTGCGTTCGCGCCGGCTCAGCGTGGGGTCGCCCCAGATCTCCCCCCACGCGTACCGGGTGACGAGGTCCTGGAAGCGTGTGGTGAAGGCGTCGGCGCGGGCCTCGGCCCGGTCGACGTGGGCGTCTCCGAGGACCTCGCGGCGGATCGCGGCGCCCCCGGGGGCGGGCGGCGCGAAGTGGCCGCGCAGTGCGGCCAGTACCGCCTCGGGGCGCTCCACCGGCGCCAGGTGCGAGGCCCCGGCGATCTCGACGAGCGAGGCTCCCGGCAGGGCGTCGGCGAGTTCCCGCGCGTGCGCGGGCGGGGTGACCGGGTCGGCCCGCCCGGCGACGACGAGCGTCGGCGCCGCGATCTTCTTCAGCTCGGTCCGCAGATCGAATCCGGCCAGGGCGTCGCAGGCGGCCGCGTAGCCGCGCGGATCGACGGCACGCAAGGACGCGAGCGGCCCGGGCGCCTCGAAGCCGGGGGTGAACCACCGCCCGGCGGCGCCCGCCGCGACCGGCTCCATCCCCTCCCGGCGCACGACGGCGGCCCGCTCGTGCCACGGTTCGCGGCCACCGAAGTCCGCCGAGGCGCACACCACCGCGAGCCGGTCCACCCGGTCCGGGTGGTGCGCGGCGATCCACATCCCGACGGCCCCGCCGAGCGAGACCCCCGCGTACGAGAAGCCGCGTACACCCAGCGCGTCGGCGAGGCGCAGGACCAGGCGGGCGAAGTCGCCGACACCGGCGCCGGCGGTGATCGGGGCGGTGGGCGAGCCGCCGTGGCCGGGCAGGTCCCAGCGGACCACCCGGTGGGTGGCGGCGAGTCCGGGGGCGACGCCGTCCCACACGGCGGCGGTCGTGCCGAGGGCGGGGCCGAGCAGGAGCACCGGGGCGCCCGCCGGGCCGTCGCAGCGGTGATGGAGGAGACCGGGGTCCCCCGCGTCAGCGGAACTCAAGGAAGACCGTCTCCTTCGCGCCCTGGAGGTGGATGTCGAAGCGGTGGCCGCGCGCCCCGGGGTCGGGCGCCGCCAGCAGGGTCCGGCGCAGCTCGGGCTCCAGGGAGTCCAGCAGCGGGTCGGGCGCCTCGCTCAGGTAGACCCGGGTGAACAGGTGGTGGAGCAGGCCCCGGGCGAAGACCGCGACGCAGAGGTAGGGGACCCCGCCGGGCGCCAGGGTGCGCAGGGTCCAGTGGCCCGCCGCGTCGGTGGGGACGCGTCCGAAGCCGGTGAAGTCGACGCCGTTGCGGCCGAGCGAGCCGGGCCGCCCCCCGCGGGAGCCGTCGGGTCCGGGCTGCCAGAACTCCAGGAGCGCGTCGGGCACCGGCGCGCCCTCGCCGTCGTAGACGTGGCCGTGGAGCGTGAGGGTGTCCGGGTGGCCGGGCGGGGCCATCGCGGCGCCGCCCGGGAAGGGCAGGGCGTGGCCGTAGAACGGGCCGATGGTCTGGGAGGGGGTGGGGGGCCTCATCGCGCCCCCTCCTCGAACGAGGTGGCGCGGGGCCCGTCGAGCACGATGTCCCAGCGGTAGCCCAACGACTCCTCGGGGACGGAGAGTTCGGGGTCGTACGCCGCCACGAGGCGGCCGCGCGCGGCCTCGTCGGGGACCGCGAGCAGGATCGGGTCGTGGTCGAGGAGGGGATCGCCGGGGAAGTACATCTGGGTGATCAGCCGCTGGGTGAAGGCGGTCCCGAAGAGCGAGAAGTGCAGGTGCGCGGGCCGCCAGGCGTTGTCGTGGTTCTGCCAGGGGTAGGCGCCCGGCTTGATGGTGGTGAAGGCGTAGCGTCCGTCGGCGTCGGTGAGGCAGCGGCCGAACCCGGTGAAGTGGGGGTCCAGCGGCGCGCGGTGCCGGTCGAGCCGATGGGCGTACCGTCCGGCGGCGTTGGCCTGCCAGATCTCGGTGAGCTGGCCCGCGACGGGCCGTCCCTCGCGGTCCACGACCCGGCCGCTGACCGTGATGCGCTCCCCCAGCGGCTCGCCCCGGTGGTGGGCGGTCAGGTCGTGGTCGAGCGGGCCGACGTCGGTGGCGCCGAAGACCGGCCCGTACAGCTCCACGGCCTCCGGGTCGCGCACCGGCAGCGGCGGGCGGCGTGGGTGGCGCAGCCGGCTGCCGGCGTACGGCGGGAAGTCGCGCGGCGGGTGGTCGGCGTCCCGGACGGCGGCGCGGACGTCGGCCGCGCCGGTGGCGATGACATGCTGATCGAGCCCGTCGGGCGCCGTTCCGTCGTGCTGACGTGATGTCATTCCTGCACCTCTTTCCGGCCGTTCTGAGGGCGTGCGGCTCCTTCGGCTCCGTCACCGGCCGGGCGGGCACGTCCGCGCGCCCGCCGGGGCCCGCGCCGCGCCGGCCTCCCTCAGCACAGCGCCCGCGGGTCCGCCCCGGCGGGGCCGTCGCTCATCCGGTCACACACTCCCTGAGCCACTGCTGGAACATCTCGCGGTCCCGCGAGACGCGGTCCCATTCCCGGTAGTAGTCGTTGTCCCGCTCCGAGTACCCCGCCGCGTACGAGGGATGGGCGCCGCCCGGCACCCAGGCGACGGCGTCGACGACCCACCCCGGCAGCACCACGCCCCCCGGGCGCGGGTCCAGCTCCTCGACCAGCTCCTCGACGGTGACGAGCACCCGGTCGGCCGCGAGGACCGCCTCCTTCTGCACCCCGGCGAGCCCCCAGAGCTGGACGTTGCCCTCCCGGTCGGCCTGCTGGGCGTGGATGACGGTGACGTCCGGGTTGACCGCGGCCACCGCCCCCAGCTCCTGCCCGGTGGAGGGGCAGTCGATGGGTGACAGCGTTGTCGTACGCCGCCCGAGGTCACTGCCCCGATAGCCGTTGAGCAGGGCCAACGGCAGCCGGGAGGCGCCCGCCGCATAGCGGTTGGCCATGCCCGCGTGGCTGTGCTCGTCCAGCTCCAGGGGCCGCGGCCAGCCGTTCTCGACCGCGTCCCGGAAGCGGTGCAGCGAGCCGACGCCCGGGTTGCCGCCCCAGGAGAACACCAGCTTCCTGGCCAGCCCCGCCCCGATGAGCTGGTCGTAGATCACGTCCGGGGTCATCCGCACCAGCGTGAGATCGGTGATGCCCTGCCGGATGACCTCGTGGGCCGCCGCGAACGGGATGAGGTGCGTGAACCCCTCCATGGCGACCGTGTCCCCGTCGTGGATCAGGTCGGCCACCGCCTCGCGCAGCCCTCGGATTTCGGCCATTGCTTCCCCCTGCCCTTCGCTTCCCCGTAGCGGTAGGGTCAGTGTTTAGTCAGTGCACTGAGTACCTACCGCTCCCGAAGCTAACGGGACGACTCGGGCGGGTCAACACCCACCGGGCGCTGAACACTTGACCGTACGCGGTTGACCGAAAGCGCTCGCTACGAGCGGCAGCACGAGAGGAACCGGCCGTGTCCGCAGTCGACTTGAGCAGCCACCCCGGACATCTGGCCCGGCGGCTCCAGCAGGTCCACCACCTGCTGTGGAACACGATGGTCTCCGAGCAGACCACCTCCCCGCAGTTCGCCGTCCTCAACACCCTGGTCGCCTCGCCGGGTCTGGACCAGCGCAGCGTCGGCGAGCGCGTCGGCCTGGACCGGTCGACGATCGCGGAGGTCGTCAGCCGGCTCACCCGGCGCGGTCTGCTGCGCAAGACGCGCGACCCGCGCGACGGCCGACGCTCGCGGCTCGCCGTCACCGACGAGGGCCGCGCGGCGCACCGCGAACTCACCGCCCGCACGGCCCGGATGAACGAGGTCTTCCTCGCCCCGCTGGACCCCGCCGAGCAGGGCGTCTTCCTCGACCTGCTGCGCCGGGTCGCGGACGCGGCGGAGGGCCTTGGCCGTGCGGCCGAGGAGGCGGAGGCCGAGGCGAGCTGACCGGGCCCGGACGACGGAGGTGCTAATCCTCCCGCCGTCGCGGCGGCTCCTGCGGGGCCGGCCGTACGGGACCGAACAGCACCGCCCTCGCGATGCCCGGCGCGAACAGCGCGGACACCGGCTCGCTCAGATACAGCACGTCGCGGAAGACCCGGCCGACCGCCGGGTCGCCTGGCGCCCGGGCCTCCACCCGCCCCAGGTACCACCCGGAGATCCGGTCGGCGAGGGTGCTGCGCGCCGCGCTGCCCGTCGCGGTAGGCATGTTCTTGTCCGACCCGGCCGAGATGTCCCAGGCCTGCCGCGAGGCGTCCAGCATCGCCTTCTGTACGCGCCGGGTGGTCGGTGTACGGCGCGTGTCGGCCAGCGCGTCCCGCAGGGCGACGGCGCAGAGGGCGGCGACCGTCATGCCCTGGCCGTAGATCGGGTTGAAGACGCACTGGGCGTCCCCCGTGACCAGGAACCCGGCGGGGCGCCGGCCGGGACGGTCGTAGCGGCGGCGGATGTTCGCGGTGGTGCGGTAGGCGAGCGCGGGCGTCTCGGCCTTGGCCGCGTCCAGCCAGTCACGGGTGATCGGGTGCGGGAGCCGCTCGGAGAACTCGGTGAACCCCCTGTCGTCCAGCGGGGGTTCGGCGCCGCGCAGCCCCGAGAGCGTGACCATCCACCGGCCGCCCTCGGCGGGCAGCACCACGGCGCCGTACGTCTGGCCCGGGTTGGGCACGATGAAGTGGGGCTCCGCGTCGCTGTCCTCGGGCGTGCGGTAGACGCGGGTCGCGTAGGCGAGGCCGGTCTCCAGGGTCTCCTCGGCGGCGGGTTCGGCGCCGATCGCGGTCAGCCAGTCGCCGGCCCGGCTGCCGCGCCCCGAGGCGTCGACCACCAGGTCCGCGGCCAGCCGCCGGGGCTCACGGCCCACGGCCGCGGCGCCCCGCTCGCGCAGCAGTACGCCGCGCACCCGGCTGGCGTCCCCGTCCAGACCCACGGTCTCGGTGCCCTCGACGAGTTCGATCCGGGGGTTCGCCAGCACCCTGCGGCGCACCAGCCACTCCAGCAGGGGCCGGGTCGGGCAGATGAAGAAGGCGGTCTCCTCGGTGCGGCGGAACCAGCGGCCCCCCTGCCACTGCACGATGTCGCTCGGAGCGCCGACGCGGGGCGCGCCACGCGCCATCAACTCCTCGCAGAAGCCCGGCAGCAGGGCGTCGTACGCCCGCTGGCCGCCGGGGATCAGCACATGGGTGTGGCGGCTCTGCGGCACCCCGCCGCGCGGCTCCGGGCCGTCGGGCAGCCGGTCGCGCTCGACGATGGTCACCCGCTCGGCGTGCTCCGCGAGCACCTGGGCCGCGAGCAGTCCCGCCAGGCTCCCCCCGATGACGACGGCGTGCCGTCCCCCGCTCCTGGCCGCACCCGTCCCGTTCACCGTCTCCAGCAACGTACTCCCCCTGTCCGTTCTGGTCCGTGGCCGACCAGTATGACCCGTCGCCGTGCCCGTGAAGGGGTGGAGTCGTACGATATGGCCCGATCCGACCGCTGGTTCGGCGCGGGCGTCACCCTGGACGCGGGCCGGGCCGCCCCCGCGGGGACGGCCCGGCCGTAGGGGTCCGATCGCTCAGACGGTCAGGATCGCCGGGTCGCTGACGCCCGCGGCGCCCGTCTCCACGTGCCCGGCGAACCGCCGCAGGAACACCGCACTGGAGCTGGACACCACGGACACGTCGTACCAGCGCCTGCTCGACGTCAGGTCGACCGTGTACGTGACGGTCGCGCCGGGCCGGACGGTCAGCGCCTGGGAGGCCCCGCCGTATCCGTCGGTGACCGTCAGGCGCGCGCTGGTCGTTCCCGCGTTGGTCAGCGTCAGGTCGAGGTTGCCGGTGGCCGCGTTGTGCCGGGCGCTCACCTCGGGGCCCGCGCTCTTCCCGGGGTTGCGGAAGGCGCGCAGGAACCCGTTGGGCCCGAAGACCGTGAGGTCGGTGGTGCCCTTGGAGTAGGCGGTGTTCCAGGTGTCGGAGAGCGTCCTGCCCGCCTCGGTGGTGTACGTCCACGGCCCGTCGGTGCGGTTGGCGGAGGTCACCAGGAACTGGGCACCGGCCGCCGCGCCCCCGCTGAAGGTCAGGGTGAACCGGCCCGTGGAGGCGTTGGCCGTGCCGTCCACGTACGGCGCGTACCGCAGCGGCCTGGTCCTGCGCGAGCCCCGCTCCTGCCGGGGCACGCTGCCGGTCGTGGGCGGCACCGGCACGTAGTCCGGGTGGCGGTCGCGGTCCGGCGGCACATAGGCGGCGGTGGAGGGCAGGGCCGCGGGCGCGGTGGTGGACCTGCCGAAGTCGAACGCCGAGGTCAGGTCGCCGCAGATGGCCCGCCGCCAGGGCGAGATGTTGGGCTCGCGGACACCGAAGCGGCGCTCCATGAAGCGGATGATCGAGGTGTGGTCGAAGGTCTCGGAGCAGCTGTAGCCGCCGGTGGACCAGGGCGAGACGACGATCATCGGGACGCGCTGTCCGAGCCCGTAGGGGCCCGCCGCGTGGCTGAGGTCACCGGCGTAGTAGTCGGCCGAGGTGGAGACCGTGGACAGGCCCTGGTTGGCCGAGGCGGGCGGGAACGGCGGCACGACGTGGTCGAAGAAACCGTCGTTCTCGTCGTACGTGATGAACAGCGCGGTCTTCGCCCACACGTCGGGGTTGGAGGTGAGCGCGTCGAGCACCTGGGAGATGTACCAGGCGCCGTAGTTCGCGGGCCAGTTGGGGTGCTCGGTGAACGCCTCGGGCGCGGCGATCCAGGAGACCTGCGGCAGCTTCCCCGCCTTCACGTCGGCCTTGAGGACGTCGAAGAGGCCCTGCCCCGCCTTGGCGTTGGTGCCGGTGCGGGCCTTCTCGTAGAGCGCGTCGCCGGGCTTGGCGTTGCGGTAGCTGGTGAAGTACAGCAGGGAGTTGTCGCCGTAGTTGCCGCGGTAGGCGTCGTTGATCCAGCCCCAGCCGCCGGCCGCGTCCAGGCCGTCGCCGATGTCCTGGTAGATCTTCCAGGACACCCCGGCCTTCTCCAGGCGCTCGGGGTAGGTCGTCCAGCCGTACCCCTTCTCGTCGTTGCCCAGCACGGGCCCGCCGCCGGTGCCGTCGTTGCCGGTGTACCCCGTCCACATGTAGTAGCGGTTGGGGTCGGTGGAGCCGATGAAGGAGCAGTGGTACGCGTCGCAGATGGTGAAGGCGTCGGCGAGCGCGTAGTGGAACGGGATGTCCTCGCGGGTGAGGTAGGCCATCGTGGTGGGCGTCTTGGCGGGCACCCACTGGTCGTACTTGCCGTTGTTGAACGCCTTGTGACTGCCGGCCCAGTCGTGGTTGAGGTCCTGGATGAACTGGAGGCCGAGGTTGTCGGCCTTGGGCCGGAACGGCAGTACCTCCTTGCCGCCGCCCTCCTGGTGCCAGACCGACTTGCCGCTGGGGAGCGTGACCGGCCGCGGGTCACCGAAGCCGCGGACGCCGTTGAGCGAGCCGAAGTAGTGGTCGAAGGAACGGTTCTCCTGCATCAGGACGACGATGTGCTCGACGTCCTGGATGCTGCCGGTGCCGCCCTGGGCCGGGATGGCGGCGGCGCGGGCGATGCTGTCGGACAGCATGGTGAGGGCCGCGGTGCCGCCGGCGAGCTGCATGAACCGGCGCCGATTGAGTTCAGCCATGAGTGAGGTGACCTCTGCAAGGGTGTGGGGACAGAAGCGACTGGGAGTGGAGTGTTCCAAGAACAGCGAGCCCTACGGAAGACCTGGTGGCGGATCCGTGTCACGGGGCGGTACGGAACACGAACAGGACCCCGTCGCGGGCGACGGGGTCCTGTTGAGGGGGCCGGGACGGCTCAGCGCGGCTGCTGCTCCTGCCGCTGCTCCTCGTGCCCGGGGAGCCGGCCGTGTCCGTGGCCGGAGTTCTGGATCTGCCGGTACTCCTCGGCGGTGGCCTTGGGGATGTGCGAGCCGGGCCCGTACAGGGCCTTGGCGAGCTTGGCCCGCAGCCGCTGGGAGCGGGTGACCTTGCGGCGGACGCCGTTCTCGTCGACCTCCGGGCCCAGTTCGTAGGGCGCGGGCTGCTCGTGATGGGTGAGCTTGTAGAGCTGTCCCTGGTCGAGCGGCTCGTGCACCTCCACGTACTCGCCGTGCGGCAGCCGTTTGATGATGCCGCTCTCCCGGCCGTGGAGCGCCTTCTCCCGGTCACGGAGCTGGAGTCCCTGGCAGATGCGCTTGGTGACGACGAAGGTGAGCACCGGTCCGGCGAAGAACGCGATGCGGACGAACCAGGTGATCGAGTTGATCGAGAGATGGAAGTGGGTGGCCCACAGGTCGTTGCCGCCGCCGATCAGGCACACGAAGTACATGGCCAGCCAGGCCGTGCCCAGGCCGGTGCGGACGGGGTGGTTGCGCGGCCGGTCCGCGATGTGGTGCTCGCGTTTGTCGCCGGTGACCCACGCCTCGATGAACGGGTACGCGCCGATCGCGGCGAGCAGCAGCGGGAAGAGCGTGAAGGGGATGAGGACGCCGAGGGCGAGCGTGTGGCCCCAGGCGTTGATCTCCCATCCCGGCATCACCCGGATCAGCCCCTCGGAGAAGCCCAGGTACCAGTCGGGCTGCGCGCCGGTCGAGACGAGATCGGGCCGGTAGGGGCCCATCGCCCACACGGGGTTGATGGTCGCGACCGCGCCCATGATGGTCAGCAGCCCGAAGACCAGGAAGAAGAACCCGCCGGCCTTGGCGGTGTAGACGGGCATCAGGGGCGCGCCCACCACGTTCTTCTCGGACCGGCCGGGCCCGGCGAACTGGGTGTGCTTGTGGTAGAAGACCAGGATCAGATGGGTGACGACCAGCCCCAGGATGAGCCCCGGCAGCAGCAGCACGTGCGCCGAGTAGAGCCGCGGGATGATGTCGTGCCCGGGGAACTCCCCGCCGAAGAGGAAGAAGGAGATGTACGTACCGATCACCGGGATCGACAGGATCGCGCCGTCGGCGAAGCGGATGCCGGTGCCGGAGAGCAGGTCGTCGGGGAGCGAGTAGCCGGTGAGACCGGTGATGAGGGCCGTGAAGAGGATGGTCCAGCCGAACAGCCAGTTGAGTTCGCGTGGCTTGCGGTAGGAGCCGGTGAAGAACACGCGCATCATGTGCACCAGCAGACCGGCGCAGAAGACCAGCGCCGACCAGTGGTGGACCTGACGTATCAGCAGACCGCCGCGCACGTCGAAGCTGATGTCGATGGTGGACTCGTAGGCCCTGGTCATCCGGACGCCGCTGAGCGGGGTGTACGAGCCGTGGTAGACGACCTCCACACCGCTCGGCTCGAAGAACATCGTCAGATAGATGCCGGTGAGGATGAGGACGAGAAAGCTGTAGAGGCAGATCTCCCCGAACATGAAGGACCAGTGGTCCGGGAAGATCTTGCGCATCTGGGTCCGGGCGATGGAGTAGATCCCGAGCCGCCCGTCCGCCCAGTCGGCCAGCCGCTCCCCCTTCGCGGGTTCCGCCGGCCGCTCGGTGTCCTCCGTGCCGCTCCTGATGTCGGTGCTCATGCGTCTCCCCCTCAGGCGTTCCATCCCTCAAGGCCTGTAACAGGGTAGACATCCGAACACCCGGGCCAACAGCCCCTACCCGGACGCGCGTTGGGTGAGCCGGACCACGCGGGCGGGACGCCGCCGGCCGGTCAACCGGCCCGGCGCCGGTCGCGCGCGACGAACTCCCAGGTGGGCTCGGCTGCGGATGCGGCGGCGGGGGTGGCTGCGGCGGCGTCGGCTGCGGGCATGACGGTGGCGTTCAAGTGTCGCTCCCCTGAGAGGTGTTCGGGATCGGAGTGAGGGGTGGGGGTGGGTGACGTAACGACGGCGGCTCGCGACGCGGACCTGAGAATACCAACCGGAGGGTCTACTTCACTAGCGGAGACGCACGGAAACTGAGCACCGAAATGCCATGCATGACCACATAAGGGGATGTTCTCTCTTCAACAAAACCAGCAGAGGGGTCGGATATTCACTCGGCCACGGGCAGCGCGGCCAGCACGTCCGGAGGGAGGGGATACCGCGCGGCGAGGGCGGCGATGATCTGATGGGCCACGTCCCGATCGGCCTCCGGATCGGCCACTTCCGCCCCCGGCCCTGCCTCGCCGCCCGCGAGGAGCGCGCGCAGGTCGTCCCGTACGGACTCCTCGCAGACCCCGTACGTCCGCGCGTCGGCGAGCTGCTCGTCGACATAACGGTGGACCCGTTCGAGGACGGCCTTGACGGACCCCCCGTCGAACTCGGCCTTCACGGCGACCCCGCCGGCGCCTCCCCGCCCGTCGTCGGGCGCCGCCAACAGGGCGACCACGGCGTCCCTCACGTCGAGACGGGTGAGAAAGACACTGACGACGGTCATCGCTGCTGCTCCTTGCCGATGGGGGCACATGTGACGGCGCGCGGGACGGGGCGCCGGGCCTGGACCGTGTGTATCGCATCCGGCTATAGGGACACTTGCCCGGGCAGGCGGCGACCCGGTACGGCGGTGGGCCCGAGTCCCCGGACTACGCCCTGATCTCACCCATGAGCATGCGGAGGGTCAGAGAGTGCTTCTCGGGCGGCAGGGCGTCCATGACCCCTTGCGCGTATGCCAGACCCCGGCTCGGTCGCGCCGGACCGGGCCAGCATCAAACCCCTGTGGAGTTCGAGGTGGGTGGCGAAGCGAGGGAGCGTCGGCGGGAGCTCCCGGCGCGCCTCCTCCTGGGCCTCCACCGCTCCCCTCTCATCGCCGAGCCGAGCCAGCAGCAGAGACCGGAACACGTTCAATCGCCAATAGGGAACGCCGTAGTCGGAGTTTGTTCGTACGACCCCGTCCTGTCGAAGAGATGCCTGCCCCGCGTGTCCAACTCGATGGCTGTCACATGGTCCCCTCGGATGGCCGCCGTATGCGCCTTCCCGTAGACGGCGTTCAGCAGTCCCAAGGATGGTCGTTCCGAGATGGCCATGGCTTGATCAGTGATCACATCAGCCACCGGCAGAGACGCCCCCTCGTAGCCCAGGGCAATCGCAGCCCGGCCACGCACCCAAACCTGTACCGACTCGTCCCCCGACTCGTCGGCAGCCTTGGCCGCCATGCGGTACCAGTGGACGGCCTTGGAGCCGTCCGAGCCGGGGAACGTCTTGGCGTACAACGCCATGAGCCGTGAGGCCACCGACCAGAGGCGGGGGTTGTCGAGTTGCTGCTGTACCACCACCAGCTCTCCGGATGCAGAAGCCCAGGTTCTCGAGGCCCCGAAGGAAGATCACATCGGAACGCTGATTGTCCGCGCGGCAGTGAGCTGAACGGAAGAAGAGCAAGGACACCCCCGGCCCGATGGGGCCGGGTCGTTTTTGTTGGCCTGCTGAAGCAGAGCGAGGAAGAGGGTCCCGGGTCTGACCAGGAGACTCGCTCACTTGTTGGTCACGTGGCTGGTCACGCCGTACCCCAGAAACGCAGAAAACCCCAGGTCAACTGGGGTTTTCGCTGGTGTCCGAGGGGGGACTTGAACCCCCACGCCCGATAAAGGGCACTAGCACCTCAAGCTAGCGCGTCTGCCATTCCGCCACCCGGACAAGGTGTCTGTCTCGCGGGGTCGTGCCCCGCGGCGACAGAGATAACTCTACCAGGGGTTCGAGGTGGTGTTCACCCGCATATTGCGTGGTCAGGCGAGTGGTGGACCTTGGCTTGGGTGGGGTGTCGGGGGGGCCGGGCGGTGGTCGGTGGGGTGGGGGCCGAGCGTGGTTCTCCGGGTGCTCAGCGTGACCCGCCTCGGCGCCGGACCGGGGCCATGCGGGTGCCCGTACGCCATCGGCGGGCGTCGGTCGGGGGTGGCCGGGGGGTGCGGGCCTAGCCTCGGGGGGTGGGTTCTGACGGGCGGTATCGGCGGCCCCGGATGCTCTCCCCGTTGCGGGAGCATCTGCGGGACACCTTCTGGTTCGCGCCCAGCGCCGCGCTGGCGCTGATGTGTGTGCTGTGGCGGCTGGCGTACTGGCTGGACACGGCGGTCGTCGACGAACTCCAGGAGGGGGGCGAGTACGACGCGGTCGGTGATCTGATCGGTGTCGTCGACGATCTGAAGACCGTGATCACCACCGTCAGCTCGGCCATGATGACCTTCATCGGCGTGGTCTTCAGCATCTCGCTGGTCGCCGTGCAGATGGCGAGCGGACAGTTCACCCCCCGCGTGGTGCGGATCTTCGTACGGTCGCGGATCACCAAGCTGACCTTCGCCGTCTTCCTGGCCACCTTCGCGCTGTCGCTGCTGGTGCTCACCTCGTACAGCGGGGAGACCGATCCCCGGCTCGTGGAGAGCGTCCCCTTCACGCAGAGCCTGCTCACGATCGCCATGGTCACGCTGAGTCTGCTGCTCTTCATCGCGTACGTGAACACCACCCTGCGGCTGATGCGCGTCGGCCATGTCGTCGACCGGATCACCGCCGAGGCGTTCCGGGTGGTGCACAAGATGCCCCGGGGAGCGATGGGCGGGGAGCCGCTGCCGGGAGAGAGCGGGCGGGTGGGGCACAGCGGGCGGGCCGGTGTGCTGCGGGACGTGAATATCGCGCGGCTGGTGCGCGCGGCCCGGCGGCAGGGCGTCGTGCTGCGGCTGATCCCCCGGATCGGGGACTTCGTGGTGCCGGGCACGCCGGTACTGGCGGTGCACGGGGGGCGGGCGCCGTCGCGCGGGGCGCTCGGGTACACCGTGTCGGTGGGGGTGGAGCGCACGTTCCACCAGGACCTCGCCTTCGGGCTGCGGCAGCTCTGCGACATCGCGCTGCGGGCCCTCTCCCCCGCCGTCAACGATCCGACCACCGCCGTGCAGTGCCTCGACCGGATCGTGCAGTTGCTCGCCGAGCTCGCCCACCGGCCGCTCGGCGCCGTGGGACACCGTGACCGCCAGGGCGTCGTCCGGCTGGTGCAGCCGGTCCCGTCCTGGGAGAACCTCGTCGACCTGGGCTTCACCGAGATCCGGGCGTACGCCGTCGGCAGCCCGCAGGTCACCCGGCGGATCGTGGCGGCCCTCGACGAACTGCTGGCGCTGGCTCCCGAGCAGCGGCGCCCGCCCCTCGTACGGCACCGCGCCCTGCTTGTCCACGCCGTGGAACGCGGTGTTCCGGAGGCGGCGGAGCGGGCTTTCGCCCTGGAGGCGGACCGGCAGGGGATCGGGTAGCCCGCCCCGTGGCCCCGTAGCCTCCTCCCCCGTTACGGGGGACGGGCCGGCCCGCTTCGCGTCAGCCGGTCCGCTTCGCATCAGCCCTTCCGCTTTCCGGCCCCGCCGCGCCCCCGCCCCGAGTGGTTGACTGCGCGCATGAGAATTGGCGACACGGTCGACGACTTCAAGCTCCCCGACGAGACCGGCACCCCGCGCACCCTCTCCGGGCTCGCGGCCGACGGCCCCGTGGTGCTCTTCTTCTATCCGGCGGCCTTCACCCCGGGCTGCACCGCCGAGGCCTGCCACTTCCGTGACATCGCCGGTGAGTTGCGGGCGCTCGGAGCCCAGCCCGTGGGGATCAGCGCCGACGAGGTGGAGCGGCAGGCGGAGTTCGCGCGGAAGCACTCCTTCGGCTATCCCCTCCTCTCGGACGCCGACGGTGCCGTACGGGAGCTGTTCGGGGTCCGGCGGGGGCTCAGCATCGCCCCGACCAAGCGCGTCACCTTCGTCATCGACACGGATCTGCGGGTGCTGGAGATCGTCAGGAGCGAGCTCCGGATGAGCGTCCACGCCGACCGGGCACTCGCCGCCCTGCGCAAGCGTCGCGGCGCATAGAGGGGGCGCGGGACCGGAGCGGGCGGCGGGCCGGGGCTGCGCCTCGCCCCGCCGCCCGCGCCCAGGCCCTCACGGGCAGCGGATGACCTGCCCCGCGTACGACAGGTTGCCGCCGAAGCCGAAGAGCAGGACCGGGTCGCCGGTGGCGATCTCGCCGCGTTCCACCAGCTTGGACAGGGCCATCGGGATGCTCGCGGCCGAGGTGTTGCCGGAGTCGACGACATCGCGGGCGATCACCGCGTTGACCGCGCCGATCTTGCGGGCCACCGGCTCGATGATGCGGAGGTTGGCCTGGTGCAGGACGACGGCGGCCAGTTCCTCGGGGGTGACCCCGGCGCGCTCGCACACCCGGCGGGCGATCGGCGGCAGTTGGGTGGTGGCCCAGCGGTAGACGGCCTGGCCCTCCTGGGCGAAGACCGGCGGGGTGCCCTCGATCCGTACGGCATGGCCCATCTCGGGGACCGAGCCCCACAGCACCGGGCCGATCAGGTCCTCCCGCGACGCCTCCACCACGGCCGCGCCCGCGCCGTCGCCGACCAGGACGCACGTGGTGCGGTCGGTCCAGTCGGTGATCGCGGTCATCTTGTCCGCGCCGATGACCAGGGCCCGGGTGGACGAGCCGGCCCGGACGGCGTGGTCGGCGGTGGCCAGCGCGTGGGTGAAGCCCGCGCAGACGACGTTGAGGTCGAGGACGGCGGGCGCGCCCATGCCCAGGCGCGCGGCGACCCGGGCGGCGGTGTTCGGGGAGCGGTCCACGGCGGTCGAGGTGGCCACCAGGACCAGGTCGATGTCGGCGGGGGTCAGCCCGGCGGCGGCCAGTGCCTTGGCGCCGGCGTGCGCGGCCAGTTCGTCGACGGGCTCGTCCGGCCCGGCGACATGGCGGGTGCGGATGCCGACCCGGCTCCTGATCCATTCGTCGCTGGTCTCGACCATGGCGGCGAGCTCGTCGTTGGTGAGCACCTTGGCGGGCTGGTAGTGCCCGAGCGCGACGACGCGTGAGCCTCGCATGCCGGTCATGCCTCGGTTTCCCCTCGTAGAACATCAGGAGCCCACCAGTCTTCGTGGCTACCGACCGGTACAGGGGCAAGAGATCCCACAGGCTTCCCGGCGTGCCTTTGGAGCCTTGTGTCAGCTCCCGTGGGGCGCCCGCCTCCCGTCCGCCCGCCCGCCTGCCCGCCCGCCCGTCCGCCCGCGAAGGGCGCCGACCCGGGCACGTCGTGCGGACCGGCACGGGCACTGGCACCCGTCACCCGGCGCCCGTCGGAGCCCGCACTCCCCGTGCAGGACAATGAGGGCGTCGGGAACGAGGTGGTCGGGGCCGCCTCACCGCAGGACGGCCGGTGGCCCGCGGGCAGCCTCTGCCTCACGGGCCGCTCCCGCCGGCCCCCCGCACCTACCCAGTGCCGGTCCGTCACGGAAGCCGGCCGGAAACGAAGGAATCGCGTCATGGGACGGGTCACCGAGCGCCGCCGCGTCATCCGCATCCGGGACGGGGCCGTCTCCGCCCGCCCGGACACGCTGGTGGCCGAGGAGCCACTGGAGATCCGGCTGAACGGACGGCCGCTCGCCATCACCATGCGCACCCCCGGCGACGACTTCGCGCTTGCGGCCGGGTTCCTGGTCAGCGAGGGGGTGCTCGCGGCGGCCGACGACGTGCAGTCGATCGTCTACTGCGCCGGGGCGACCGCCGACGGCGTCAACACGTACAACGTCGTGGACGTGAAGCTCTCCCCGGGCGTCGAGGTCCCCGACATCACGCTGGAGCGCAACGTGTACACCACGTCCTCGTGCGGGCTGTGCGGCAAGGCCAGCCTGGACGCCGTACGGACGCAGGCGCGCTTCCCGATCGCCGACACTCCCCCGGTCCGGGTGACGCCCGAGCTGCTCGCGAGCCTGCCCGACCGGCTGCGGGCCGCCCAGCGGGTCTTCGACCGGACCGGCGGCCTGCACGCCGCCGCGCTCTTCTCGCCGGACGGCGAGCTGCTCGACGTACGGGAGGACGTGGGGCGGCACAACGCGGTGGACAAGCTGGTGGGGCGGGCGCTCCAGGACGGGCGGCTGCCGCTGTCGCAGGCCGTGCTGCTGGTGTCGGGGCGGGCCTCGTTCGAGCTGGCGCAGAAGGCCGTGATGGCCGGGATACCGCTGCTCGCCGCCGTCTCGGCGCCCTCGTCGCTGGCCGTGGACCTGGCCGCCGAGACGGGTCTGACCCTGGTCGGCTTTCTGCGGGGCGCCTCCATGAACGTGTACGCGGGCGAGCACCGGATCGCCCTGGAGGTTCCGGCCGCACGGGACTGACGGGGCAGGCCACCGGGCGCGGGTGTACTCACGCACACCGACTGGCCGGCCGGAGCCGCGTCCACCCCGTCCGGCTGCCTCGTCCGCTCGGGCAACTCCGGCTACTCCGGCTCCTCCACGCCGATCCGCCGGAGCAGCGCCATCAGCTGCTCGCGCTCGGCCGCGCTCAGAGGCGCGAGAAGCGCGTCGTTGGCCTGCTCGGCCGCCGCCGCGCAGCGCGCCAGCATGGCCTCGCCCCCGGAGGTGACCGTCACCGCGTTCTTGCGGCGGTCGCGGGGGTCGGGCTCCCGTACGACGTACCCCTCGGCCTGGAGGTCGTTGAGGACGCCCACCAGGTCCTTGGGGTCGAGCGCGATCCGGCGCCCGAGTTCGGCCTGGGCGAGCGGGCCGTACTCGGAGACGGCCGCCAGCACGGCGTGGTGCCACATCTTGGCGCCCTCGCTCCCGATGGCCCGCGCCACCATGCTCCGGCCCCGGGCGGCCACCCGGCCCAGGACCCAGCTGGGCAGCGCCTGGATGCGCTGGAGGGCGGGGAGGGGGTCGGTGTTCTCGGCCATGGCGCCGACCCTACCCGTAAACCATTGGACTTCCCAACGGTTCTCCGATTACCGTTGGGGCCACCAACGAATTCCATTGGGAACCCCTACCTGCCGGGAGCATCCATGCGCCGAGTCCGCTTCGAGGTCCACGGCGGCCCCGAGGTCCTGTTCACCGAGGACGTGCGGGCCCCCGCGCCCGGCCCCGGCGAGCTGCTGGTCCGTACCGAGGCCATCGGCGTCACCCTGCCCGTCGTCCGCAAGGTGCGCGAGGGGAAGGAGCCGTTCCCGCTCGGCGGCGAGGTCGCGGGCACCGTGGCCGCGGTCGGCGAGGGGGTCACCGCCTTCGCCGCGGGCGACCGGGTGACGGGGCTCTGCTTCTCGCACGGGTACGCCGAACTGGCCGTCCTGCACGCGTCCATGACCTCCCACGTCCCCGGCCACGCCACGTCCGTCGAGGCCGTCGCGCTCGTCCGCAGCGGTCTGGTGGCCCGGGGCGCCTACGAGTCGGCGCGGCCACGGCCCGGTGAGTCGGTGCTGGTGACGGCGGCGGCGAGCGCGGTCGGGCAGCTCGCCCTCCAACTGGCCCGGGCGGGCGGCGCGAGCCGGGTCGTGGCGGCGGTGAGCTCGGCCGACAAGGCCGCTTTCGTACGGGACAAGGGCGCCGACGAGGTCGTGCTGTACGGCGACGCGTCCTGGGGCGAGCCGGTCGACGTCGTCCTCGACGGCGTGGGCGGCGAACTGCTCACCCCCGCGGTGAAGGCGCTCGCCCCGGGCGGCCGGCTGGTCGCCTTCGGCTCGGGCGGCGGCACGGTCGAGGTCTACGACCTGCTGGTCGGCGGGAAGTCGCTGATCGCTTTCCAGATGGCGATGCTCGCGCGCGACAGGCCCGAGCTGTACGCCGCCTGGCGCGAGGAGCTGTGGGAGCGGCACCGCGCGGGGAAGCTGCGCGCGGCCGTCCACGCCGCGTTCCCGCTGGAGGAGGCCGCCCGCGCCCATGAACTCATCGACGCGCGGCGCAACCTGGGCAAGGTGGTGCTCGTCACCGGCGGCGCGTGAGGGCGGCGGGCGGCGCCGCGCCCGGCGCGTCCGGTTCCCCCTCTTCCAGCGGGTCGCGGGCCCGGCGCCGGGCGATGACCGCGCAGATGATCAACTGCATCTGGTGGAAGAGCATCAGCGGCAGCGCCGCCAGGGCCGCCTGGCCGCCGAACAGGGCGCCCGCCATGGGCAGCCCGGCCGCGAGGCTCTTCTTCGACCCGGCGAACTGGATCGCGATCCGGTCGGCCCGGCCGAATCCGAGCCGGCTCGCCCCGTACCAGCTGAGCGTGAGCATCACGGCCAGGAACACCGCCTCGACCGCGAGCAGCGCGCCGAGGCGGGCCGGGCTGACCTGGTGCCAGATGCCGCGGACCATGCCCTCGCTGAACGCGGTGTGGACGACCAGCAGGATCGAGCCGCGGTCCACCAGACCCAGCACCCGGCGGTACCGGGCCAGGAAGCCCGCCAGCGGACCCCGCAGCAGTTGCCCGCAGGCGAACGGGACCAGGAGCTGGAGGGCGATCTTCAGTACCGAGTCCGCCGAGACGCCCCCCGCCCCTCCGCCCAGCAGCAGCGCCGCCAGCAGCGGGGTCACGACGATTCCCGCCAGGCTGGAGAAGGAGCCCGCGCAGATCGCCGCGGGCACGTTGCCGCGCGCGATCGAGGTGAAGGCGATGGAGGACTGGATGGTGGAGGGGACCAGGCACAGGAACAGCAGACCGCGGAAGAGGTCGGGGGTCAGCACCACCGGCACCAGGACCCGCGCGGCCAGGCCCAGCAGCGGGAAGAGCACGAACGTACAGGTCAGGACCGTCGCGTGCAGCCGCCAGTGGCGCAGGCCATCGAGCGCCTCGCGGGTGGAGAGCCGGGCCCCGTACAGGAAGAAGAGCAGGGCGACGGCCCCGGTCGAGGCGGCGCCCGCCACGTGCGCGGCGGAGCCGGAGACCGGGAACAGCGCGGCCAGGGCCACGGTGGCGATCAGCGACATGATGAACGGGTCGACCGGCAGCCAGGACGGCAGCCGGGGTGTGCGGCGGGTCATCTGCTCCACGGGATCTGTGCGGGGGCTGTACGGGGGGTTGTGCGGGGCTGTGCGCGGACTGGTGCTCGGCTCTGTGCGCGGGGCCGGGCGGTCAGGTGCCGCCCGGGCTCTCGTCCGGGCGAGGGGCGCGGCCGTACGGCCGCGGTGCCCTTCTGCGTACGACGAGGGCCGCGCCCCCGGCGGGCCCGCGACGACACCCGCCACCAGGGCGCCCGTCCGCGTACGGCCGGCTCCGCACCGGCCTTCTCCCGATCATTCACCCTTCACGACCCATCGGGAATCCCGTACACCGCTCTGACTGTCATCGCGTTCCGCGATAACCTGCCGCCGTGTACGAGCCGCACCAGCTCCGGACCTTTCTCGCCGTCGCGCAGACGCTGAGCTTCACCCAGGCCGCGCGGCGGCTGGGGCTGCGGCAGTCCACCGTCAGCCAGCACGTGCGGCGGCTGGAGGAGGCGACCGGGCGTCCGCTGTTCAGCCGGGACACCCACAGCGTCCGGCTCACCCAGGACGGCGAGGCCATGCTCGGCTTCGCCCGGACCATCCTGGCCGCGCACGAGCGGGCCGCCGCCTACTTCACCGGGACCCGGCTGCGCGGGCGGCTGCGGTTCGGCGCCTCCGAGGACTTCGTGCTCACCCGGCTCCCGGAGGTCCTGGAGTCCTTCCGCCGCGACCACCCGGAGGTCGACCTGGAGCTCACGGTCGAGCTGTCCGGCACCCTGCACCAGCGGCTGGAAGCGGGCCGTCTCGATCTGGTACTGGCCAAACGGCGCCCCGGGGACACCCACGGCGAGCGGGTCCGGCAGGACGCCCTCTGCTGGATCGGCGCGCCGGGGCTGCGCCTGGACCCGGGCCGGCCGGTGCCGCTGATCCTCTTCCCGCCGCCGGGCATCACCCGCGCCCGGGCCCTTGAGGTCCTGGAGGAGCACGGGCGGCCGTGGCGGATCGCCTGTACCAGCGGCAGCCTGAGCGGCCTCGTCGCGGCGGCCCGGGCGGGGCTCGGCGTGATGGCGCACACCCGGGGGCTGATCCCGCCCGGGCTCGTACCGCTGCCCGCGCGGGCGGGGCTGCCCGAGCTGGGGCCGGTGGACTTCGTCCTGCTGCACGGACGGCGCCGCCCCTCGGCGCAGGAGGCGGCGGACGCGCTCGCGGCGGCGATCCTGGCGAGCGGTCTCAGCCCGCGTACGTCAGCCGCTTGACCTGGCGCAGTAAAGGGGCGGTCTCGACGTGCCGGACGCCGTCCAGTGTGCCGAGTTTCTCGCTGAGGTAGGTGTAGAGCCCGGCGGCGTCCCGGCAGATGACGACGGCGACGAGGTTGGCCGGGCCCGAGGTGGCACCGGCGAAGGCCACCTCCGGGTGGGCGGCGAGGGCCGCGCCCACGGTGGCCAGCGCCGAGGGCGCCACCGTGATCCACAGCAGCGCCCGGCTGCGGAAGCCGAACCGGGTCGTGTCGAACTCGACGTCGACGAACACGGCCCCCCAGCGCAGCAGCTGGTCCAGGCGCCGCTTGACGGCGGACTCCGAACGCCCGGTGGCCTTCTGGAGCTCGGGATAGCCCGCCCGGCCGTTGCGGGCGAGTGCGGCGATCAGGGCCTCGTCCGACGCGTCGAGCCGGATCGGCCCGTCCGGGGGCCGCACCGGGTCGGGCATCAGCGCGGCCCGCTCCTCGGCCGTGAGCGCCGAGTCCTTGGTGAACCAGCCGAGCGGGCCGCCGTAGAAGCGGTGGAGCAGTTGGTGGGCGCCGATCTCGACGATGCTCGGGGTGCGCGGCAGCTTGCCGAGCAGCAGCGCCTCGTGGTCCTCGGGCCGGCGCGTCTCGGTCGTGCACACCACCTCGGTGCCGCCCGAGGTCAGCCCGATCCAGGCGGTGTCGGGGCGCCGGGCGAGCGCCGTCGCGATGGAGACCGAGGCGTCCGGGGTGCAGCGCAGCCGCAGCATCCAGCGGGTGTGGCCGAGGCGCTCGGTGTCGCGGGCTCCGACGAGGCGCAGCCCGCCCTCCGCGTACAGCCTGCGGTAGCGGCGGGCCACGGTCTGGTCGGAGACGCCGAGCACGGCGGCGATCCGGCTGAACGGGGCCCGGGCGTCCAGGACGAGCGCGCTCACCAGACGCTGGTCCAGTTCGTCGAACTCGGGTGAATCCATCGGTCGTCCCCCTTGCGATGTCGGATTCCTGCGTGCTGGGCGAACTGGGTGGAACTTCGGTCCGGCCGCGACCGATCGTACGGGACGACGAACGAGGAAAGCCGGAGGAATGTGATGCGTAAGTGGGGGCCGCTGGTCGCCGTGAGTCTGGGAACGTTCATGCTGCTGCTGGACGTGACCATCGTGACGGTGGCGCTGCCGGACATGGCGAGTTCGCTGGACGCCTCGCTGTCGGGTCTGCAGTGGGTGATCGATGTGTACGCGCTGGCGCTGGCCGCGCTGCTGCTCGGCGCGGGCGCGGGGGCGGACCGCGCCGGGCGCCGGAAGTTCTACGCGGCGGGCACGGTGCTCTTCGCGGGTGCCTCGCTCGCCTGTGGCCTCGCGGACGACGCGGGCACGCTGATCGCGATGCGCGCGCTCCAGGGGGTGGGGGCCGCCGCGATGTTCGCGACGACGCTGCCCCTGCTCGGCGCCGCCTACCAGGGCCGCGACCGCTCGGTGGCGCTCGGGGTGTGGGGCGCGGTCAACGGCGCCGCCGCGGCGCTCGGCCCGATCCTGGGCGGGCTGCTCACCGAGGGGTTCGGGTGGCGGTGGATATTCTTCGTCAACCTTCCGGTGAGCGCCGCCGCGGTGTGGCTGACGCTCAGGGTGGTCCCGGAGTCGAAGAACCCGGCGGGCGGGCGCACCGACTGGGCGGGTACGGCCCTGTTCGCGCTCTTCGCCGGAACCCTCACCTACGGGGCGGTGAACGCGGGCTCCGACGGCTGGGGCGCCTGGCGCACCCTGGTCTCCTTCGCCGTGGCGGTGGCCGCCCTGCTGGTCTTCGTCGTGGTGGAGAGCCGCACCGAGCGGCCGCTGATGGATCTGTCGCTGCTGCGGCGCCCGGCCTTCGTCGGCGTCCTGGTGGCCGCCCTGGCGCTGAACTCGGCCGCCTTCGGTGTGCTCCCGTACACCTCGATCTGGCTCCAGACGCTCCTGGACATGAGCCCGGTCACGGGTGGTCTGGCGCTGGTGCCGCTGGCGCTGGCCTCGTTCGTGACCTCGGCGCTCGGCGGCCGGTTCCTGCACGGCGTCTCGCAGCGGCTGCTCATCTGCCTCGGGCTGCTGCTCATCGCCGTCGGCCTGTTCGGGCAGTCGCTGCTGGACGCGGGCTCGGACTGGACGGCGCTGGTGGCCGGTCTGGTGGTGACCGGTGTCGGAGTGGGTCTGGTCAGCCCGGCGCTGGCCTCGGCCGCGCTCGCCTCGGTGCCGCAGCGCAGCAGCGGGATGGCGACCGGCGCGATGAACACCGTGCGCCAGCTCGGCTACGCGGTCGGCATCGCGGTGTTCGGCACGCTCGCCACCTCCCGGATGGCCGACTCGCTGGACAGCACGCCGGAGGCCCGGGCGCTGGCCGGCGGGGCGGCCGGGTCGCTGCGCGGCCGGGTCCCCGACGAGGCGCTGCACTCCGCGTTCGCCTCGGGTCTGAACGGAGCCTCGGTGGCGGCGGGGGTGCTCGCCCTGGTGGCCGGGCTCGCGGTGTTCGCGCTGGTACGGACGCCGCCGCCCGCGCCGGCGCAGGTACGGACCAACGGCGCCGTGCCGGTAGAGCGGGCGTGACCAGGACGTACAGATTCCGTGGAGAAAAGACGGCCCGCTCCTGACTCCAGGGTCAGAAAGCGGGCCGCTCGGCCCGGGCGGGGCCGGTTCCACGGTGCTGACCTGTGGTGATGCCGATCACTGCCGCACTTGACCGTATTCCTTGACGCCCCTCCCGCCGGGACCCCGGGTGGGGTACCGTCACCGGCGCTGTGCGGAGCGCCACAAGGAGCAAGGTATTGCGCGAGTTCACTGTCCCACCCATGGCGACGGCGCCTCACGTCGGCGGGCTGGCGGACGTGGTGTTCGACCACGCCCTGGACGATCCGGACCGGGTCGCGCTGGCCCGCAAGGACGCGGCGGGCCAGTGGCGGGACGTGAGCTCGGCGCGCTTTCGCGACGAGGTGCTGGCGCTCGCCAAAGGGCTGATCGCGGACGGTGTGCGGTTCGGGGACCGGGTGGCCGTGATGTCGCGGACCCGCTACGAGTGGACGCTCTTCGACTTCGCCCTGTGGTCCATCGGCGCCCAGCCGGTCCCCATCTACCCGACCTCCTCCGCCGAGCAGGTCTTCTGGATGCTGCACGACTCCGAGGTCACCGCGTGCGTGGTCGAACACGAGGACCACGCCATGACCATCGGCTCGGTCGTGGACCGGCTGCCGCACCTCAAACGCCTGTGGCAGCTGGACGCCGGGGCGCTGGGCGAACTCCTGGCGGCGGGCGCGCAGATCGACGACGACGTGGTGCATCGCCACCGGCGGGCGGTCACCCCCGAGTCGACGGCGACCGTCATCTACACCTCCGGCACCACCGGCCGCCCCAAGGGCTGTGTGATCACCCACGCCAACTTCATGTTCGAGGCGGACACGATGGTCGCCCGCTGGGAGCCGGTCTTCCACTCGCGCCCCGGCGACGAGGCGTCCACGCTGCTCTTCCTGCCGCTGGCGCACGTCTTCGGCCGGATGGTGGAGGTGGCGGCCGTCCGCGGCCGGGTGAAGCTGGGCCACCAGCCCGCGCTCTCCGCCTCCGCGCTCCTGCCCGACCTCCAGTCGCTGCGGCCCACCTTCATCCTGGCCGTCCCGTACATCTTCGAGAAGGTCTTCAACGCCGCCCGCCGGCGCGCCGAGGCGGAGGGGAGGGCGGGCGCCTTCGACAAGGCCGTCGACATCGCGGTGAAGTACGCGGAGGCGATGGAGCAGAAGGCCTTCGGCCAGGGGCCGGGCCCCTCGGCGGCGCTGCGGATGCAGCACCAGTTCTTCGAGAAGGTCGTGTACGGCAAGGTCCGCGAGGCGATGGGCGGGCGGGTGCGGCACGCCATGTCCGGCGGCTCCAGCATGGGCCGCCGCCTCGCGCTGTTCTTCGCGGGCGCGGGGGTGACGATCTACGAGGGGTACGGTCTGACCGAGTCCACGGCCGCCGCCACCGCCAACCCGCCCGAGCGCACCCGGTTCGGCACGGTCGGCCAGCCGGTGCCGGGCACCACCGTGCACATCGCCGAGGACGGCGAGGTGTGGCTCCACGGCGGCCAGGTCTTCTCCGGCTACCTCAACGAGCCCAAGGCGACCGAGCGCGTCCTCAAGGACGGCTGGCTGGCCACCGGTGACATCGGCGCCCTCGACGAGGACGGCTATCTGACCATCACCGGCCGCAAGAAGGAGATCCTGGTGACCTCCGGCGGCAAGAGCGTCTCGCCGGTGGCCCTGGAG
This sequence comes from Streptomyces sp. NPDC005878, assembly GCF_040629815.1. Classification (NCBI taxonomy): domain Bacteria; kingdom Bacillati; phylum Actinomycetota; class Actinomycetes; order Kitasatosporales; family Streptomycetaceae; genus Streptomyces; species Streptomyces sp. NPDC005878. The sequence goes on along the minus strand of NZ_JBEXWK010000002.1, from coordinate 385,243 downwards.
GAGCGGGTGCGCGCGCACCCGCTGGTGGCCCAGTGCATCGTCGTCGGCAACGACCGCCCCTACATCGCGGCCCTGGTCACCCTCGACCAGGAGGGCGTCGACCACTGGCTGGCGATGCGCAACAAACCGTCGATGACCCCGTCGGAGCTCGTGCGCGACCCCGACCTGGAGACCGAGGTGCGGCGCGCGGTCGTCGCCGCCAACACCCTGGTCTCCCAAGCCGAGCAGATCCGCACCTTCCGGATCCTCGCCCATCAGTTCACCGAGGAGCACGGTCTGCTCACCCCGTCGCTGAAGCTCAAGCGGCGGGCCATCGAGGAGGCCTACACGGTGGAGGTGGACGCCCTGTACCGCTGAGCCGTCGCGGTACAGGGCGGGCCGCCCCTCTCACGGAGGCCTCGCATCCGGAACACCCCGAAGTGGCCGCTCGTCCGGTCCTCCTCCGACGGGGGGGCGCCCCTCAGCCGGTGTACTGGACGACGATCCTGGTGAAGGCGTAGGGCGCCTGGGAGACCCCGCTGCACGAGTCGCCGCTGCCGCCGCCCGAGCCGCACTGCCGGTCGCGGTTGACCGACCAGAAGGAGAACCGCGCGATGTGGTGCTGCCGGGCGTAGCCGAGGATGGTCTGGAAGTCGCCGGTGGTGACGGTCTCGCCCGCCTCGTCGGTCCTGCCGTTCATGGAGGACACCCCGATGTGGCGGTAGGCGGTGTCGTCGCCGTAGCCGTACGCGCTCTTCACCGCGGCCTTCAGCCCTTCGAGGGCGCTCACGGTCGCGGAGCCCATGGAGCCGCTGTGGCCGCCGAAGTCGAACGGCATGATCACCCAGCCGTCGTTGGCGAGCCCCGCCGCGGCACCCTTCTTGATGAGGTCCTTGCCGTTGGCGTCCGGGCCGCCGGGCGTGGTGCCCATGGTCACGTAGGTGACGATGCCGGGGTTGGTGTTCTTGACGATCTTCAGTGCGTCGACGACCCGCTTGCGGACCGTCGCGTTGGAGAACTCGGTGTCCTCGATGTCGATGTCCAGCGCCTTGAGGTGGTACGCGTTGATCACCTTCTGGTAGGCGCCGGCCAGCGCGGAGGCGCTGGAGCACTTCTCGCCGAGCTTGTTGCCGCTCCAACCGCCGACGGAGATGACGACGTCTCCGCCCGCGCCCCGGATGGCGTTGATGGCGGACTGGTCCGAACCGCCGGTCAGCGGCCGCGTCCCGTCCCACTTCGGGTTGCAGCCGCCGTCGGAGAGGATGAACGCGAGGGTGAACCACTTCACACCGGTGGCGGCCATGACGTCGGTGGGCTTCTGCGGGCTGCCCCAGCCCAGGTACTCGTAGGGCGCGGCGGCCATGGTGCCCGCGGCGAGCGGCGGGGCGGCGGCGGCCCTGGAGCCGGAGGCGACCAGGGGCAGGACGAGGCAACCGAGGCCGGCGGCGACCGCGGCGGCGCGGCGTCGGGGAGCGGCAGCGTGCATGGGGGGTCCTTCCGAGGGGGGAGAGTTAGGAAAGATTCCTAACCATCACTGCATAGCAGTGGATGGAGGGGCCTGATGTCAATGGCCCGGGTCGACCCAACCGCCTTTGCCCGCTGAGGAGTTGGGCGGTTTGTGGGGGGAGCGCCCAGGATCGGCCCCTGCCGGTCGCAGGGCCGAGGAACCGAGAAGGCCGGATCTGGAGCACGGAATTCCGGCCGTCGGCAGCGTGGGGAATGGTTCGCTCCGGCCACTCGTTGAGGTGATGAGTACCAACCGACGACGTAAGGATCGACCGCTCGTGAGCAAGGTCCCCTCCATCACCCTCAACAACGGCGTCGAGATGCCCCAGCTCGGGTTCGGTGTCTGGCAGGTGCCGGACGACGAGGCCGCGCAGGCGGTCGAGACCGCGATCGAGACCGGGTACCGGTCGATCGACACGGCCGCGGTCTACGAGAACGAAGCGGGCACCGGCAAGGCGATCGCGGCTTCGGGAGTGGCCCGCGAGGAGCTCTTCGTCACCACCAAGCTGTGGAACAGCGCCAACGAGACGTGGACGCGCGACGGCGTCCTGCGCGAGTTCGACGCCTCCCTGTCGAAGCTGGGCCTCGACTACGTCGACCTGTACCTGATCCACTGGCCGCGCGCGGTGCGCGAGGACTACGTATCGATCTGGAAGGCGTTTGCCGAGATCGCCGAGAGCGGCCGCGCCAAGGCGATCGGTGTCTCCAACTTCCAGGCGCCGCACCTGCGCAGGATCATCGACGAGTCGGGCGTGACCCCCGCGGTCAACCAGGTCGAGCTGCACCCGCAGCTCGCCCAGGCCGAGCTGCGCGCCGTCAACGCCGAGCACTCCATCGCGACCGAGGCCTGGTCGCCGCTGGGCCAGGGCAAGGGCCTCCTGGAGGTCCCGACGATCGTGGCGATCGCGCGGAAGTACGGCAAGACCCCGGCCCAGATCGTGCTGCGCTGGCACCTCCAGCTCGGCGTCATCGCCATCCCGAAGTCGGTGACGCCCTCGCGCATCGCCGAGAACTTCGACGTGTTCGGCTTCGAGCTCGACGCCGAGGACATCGCGGCGATCGCCGCGCTCGACGAGGGCAAGCGGCTGGGGCCGGACCCGGACGAGTTCGACGCCAACTGAGCGCACTCGGGGGCCGTATCGCCTCGTGACGTCTCGTGACGTGACGAAGTCCGCCGCTCGGGACGGTTCGCCGTCCTGAGCCGCGGACTTCGCGCTGTGCGGGACCCTCAGTCCGCGCGGCGCGCCGTGTGGATCGACCTCGCCGTCAGCAGGAACACGTCCGGGCGCCGCGCCAGACCCGCCTCGTCCTCCGGGTCCATCAGCCGCCGCAGCACCGCCGCGTCCTCCGGCGACAACTCCTCCCCCACCGTCTCGGCGGTCCTGGCGAACGCGTACACCACCTGCTCCCGCACGTCCGGCGCCAGCGGCGCCGGGAAGTCGACGAGGAAGCTGCGGCCGGCCGGGGAGACCAGCCCCACGGACGTCAGCAGCGCCCCCCAGTCCTCGGTCTCCTCCTTGGCGTCCGGCAGCTCCGCCCGCATCCGCGCGAACCGCTCGTCCACCAGCACGTCGATCCTGGCCTCCAGGCCCGGCCGCCCCATGCCGATGTCGCGAGGCAGTCGGCGCGTGGGCAGCCCGCCCTCCGCGAGGGCCACCGTGCCGCCCGGCCGCAGCAGCCGGGCGAACCCGGCGAGCGCGGCCCGCTGGTCGCCCAGGTGGTGCAGCGAGTTCCCCGCCCAGACGAGGTCCGCGTCCCCCAACTCCCCGAAGCCTTCCGGGAGTTCGGCCTCGATGGTACGGATGCGGTCACCGAGGCCCAGGCGCTCCGCGCGGGCCAGGGCGTGGCCGAGGAGCGCCCGGTTGCCGTCGACGGCGACGACCTCAGCGCGCGGGAACGCCTGGGCGAGCAGACACGTCACCACACCGGGGCCGCTGCCGATGTCGAGGATCCGGCGCACCTCGGGGCCGCCGGAGCGCTGCCCGGCGATCCAGTCCGCGGCCTCCCGGTAGGCGCCGGAGAACAGTTCGGCCTCGCCCACCAGGAGCGGGAGCAGCGTCTCCCAGTCGAAGTCCGCCCATCCGCCGCCGTGCCCGTGACCGTGTCCGTGCCCGTGCCCCTGGCCGCTCCCCCGGCCGGTCCCGTGGGTGTGGCCCGGGCCGTCTCCCCGGCCGCCGCGGTGGTTGTCGTCGTGGCTGTTCCGGCCGTCGTGGCCGCGCGAGTCGCTCATGGCTCCACCCTGCCCCCGGCCGTCGCGGTCGCGGGAATTCCTTTGCCGTTTCGGCAATTCGTCCGGTGTTCCTGCGGGCTGACGCCCCGGACGCGTTTGAAGGCGGCGCTCAGCGCGAACGCGCCCCCGTACCCGACCTGCCGCGCGATCGCCTCGACCGTCGCGTCGCTCTCGCGCAGCAGATCCGCCGCGAGGGCGAGCCGCCAGCCCGTGAGGTACGCCATCGGCGGCTCCCCCACCAGCTCACCGAAGCGCCGGGCCAGCCCCGCCCGGGAGACCCCGCACCGCGCGGCGAGCGCGGCCACCGTCCACGGATGCGCGGGCTCGTTCTGCAGCAGCCGCAGCGCGGGCCCCACCACGGGGTCGCCCATGGCCCGGTACCAGGCGGGCGCATGGGCGCCCGGCCGGTTGAACCAGGCCCGCAGCACCGCGATCAGGAGCAGGTCGAGCAGCCGGTCCAGGACGACGCTCTGGCCCGGCTCGTCCCGGGATATCTCCTCGTCGAGCAGCGGCATCACCGAGCAGTTCCACTCCTCGGCGGTGAGCACCAGCAGCGGCGGCAGCGCGTCGAGCAGCCGCCCGCTGATCTCCCCCTCCATCAGATACGTACCGACGAGCATGGTGGCCGAGCCGTCGGCGGCGTTGCCCCAGGTCCGTACGCCCAGCTCCATCGACTGCGCCAGAGGCTCGCCGCGCAGCGTGGTGCACACCCCGCCGGGGCCGATCCTGGCCGACGGCTCGGCGTCGGGGGCGTGGGCGACGGTGTACGGGTCGGGGCCGCGGGCGACGACGATGTCACCGGGGCGGACCAGGACGGGCGGTCCGGCGTCGGGCACCACCCACGCCTCGCCGCGCGTCGTCGACATCAGACAGATGGGCGCCCGGTCCTCGATCCGTACGGACCACGGCGGTTCCATCACCATCCGCAGCAGAAACGCCCCGCGGGCGCGCGGCCCGTCGAGCAGTCCGGAGAGTGCGTCCATGGGGCGGAGCCTAGTCGGCGGCGGAGCGGGGCAGTAGACGCGGACGTATGCGGATGAGCCCTTGGAGCATGGAGAGTCCAGGCCGCGCCGACGAAGCTGGACGCATGACGAACACAGCGCGGAACTCCAGCCAGAACAACAACCAGCACAGCGGCCAGAACGCCGGCCCGCACGCCGATCTGAATGCCCGTCAGACCGTGCTCGTGACCAACGGCACGGGCAAGACCGGGCACCGCGTCGTCGAACGCCTCACCGCGCTCGGCGTGCCCGTCCGCGCCGGGTCGCGCGGCGGCGAGGTGCCCTTCGACTGGGCGGACACGTCGACGTGGGGGCCCGCGCTCGCGGGTGCCGACTCCGCCTATGTGACGTACGTCCCGGACCTCGCCGCACCCGGCGCCGTCGAGGCGATGGGGACCTTCGGGGAACTCGCCGCCCGCCACGGTGTGCGGCGCCTGGTGCTGCTCTCGGGCCGGGGCGAGCCGGCGGCGGTTCACGCGGAGGAGGCGCTGCGCGCGGCGGGCGGGGACCTCACGGTGGTCCGCGCCGCGTTCTTCGCCCAGAACTTCAGCGAGGGCGCCCTGACGGACGGGGGGCTCGCGGGCGAGATCCCGTTCCCCGCGGGCGACACGGCCGAGCCGTGGGTGGACGCCGGCGACATCGCCGACGTCGTGGTCAAGGCCCTCACCGAGGACGGACACGCGGGCCTCGTCCATGAGGTGACGGGCCCTCAGCCGCTGACGCTGGCGCAGGTCGCCGCGGTTCTGTCGGAGGCGGCCGGGCGGCCGGTGCGGTACGTGCCGGTGAGCGAGGCGCAGTACGCGGAGCTGCTGATGCGGTACGGCCTCGTCGAGGGGGAGGCCCGGTGGCTCGCCGAGCTGTTCGCGACGCTGCTGGACGGGCACAACTCCTCGGCCACGGACGGCGTCAAGCGGGTCCTCGGCCGTGAGCCCAAGGCGTTCGCCGACTTCGCGCGGGACGCCGCCGCGGACGGTGACTGGCAGGGCTGACCACCGGTCTTTGGCCAGGTGACCGAAACATGCCGTGACCAACACCACGCCCTCCGTGAGCGGCCGATTACCGCAATCGGGACCTGCCGTCGGGTGGCCGCCATTCCTTCGCACTAGGTTTTCGTCTGTCACCGCATCGACGACACGCCGCGACGAAGGAAGCTGAACCGATGGACGAGAAGGAATCCCTGGCGGAGCGCTTCGAGGAGAACCGCCCGCGCCTGCGGGCGGTCGCCTACCGGATGCTCGGCTCACTGAGCGAGGCGGAGGACGCCGTCCAGGAGGCCTGGTTGCGGGCGGCCGGCTCCAGCGACGGTGTGGAGAACCTGAGCGCCTGGCTGACCACCGTCGTCTCACGGGTCTGCCTCGACATGCTGCGCTCGCGCCAGGCCCGCCGCGAGGATCCCCTCGACGTCCACGTGCCCGACCCGATCGTGGACCGCCCGGACCGGGTGGACCCCGAGCACGAGGCGCTGCTCACCGACTCGGTCGGGCTCGCCCTGCTCGTCGTGCTCGACACGCTGGCCCCGGCGGAGCGGCTGGCGTTCGTCCTGCACGACATGTTCGGCGTCCCCTTCGAGGAGATCGCGCCCATCGTGGACCGCGCCCCGGCGGCGACCCGGCAACTGGCCAGCCGGGCCCGCCGCCGGGTGCAGGGCCGGGCCGTGCCCGACCCCGACCTGAACCGGCAGCGCAAGGTCGTCGACGCCTTCCTCGCGGCGGCGCGCGGCGGCGACTTCGACGGGCTGCTCGCCACCCTCGACCCGGACATCGTGCTGCGCGCGGACTACGGTCCGGGCTCGCTCACCCCGTCCAAGACCGTGCTCGGCGCCCACGCGGTCGTCCAGAACGCGCTGTCCTTCGCGCAGTACGCCAAGTTCGCCCGTCCGGCGCTGGTCAACGGGGCCATGGGCGTGGTCAACGCCCCGGAGGGCCGGACGATGGCGGTGCTCGGCTTCACCGTCCGGGACGACAGGATCGTCGAGATCAACATCCTCGCCGACCTGGAGCGGCTGGCCCGGGTCGACCTGGCGGCGCTGGACGCGTGACCCCGGCGCCTCCCGGGGCCGCGCGCCCCGGGAGGTCAGCCCGCGCCGTGGCCGGGGGCGATCGCCTCGACGCGGTGGGCGAGCTCGAAGTCCTTCTCCGTCACCCGGCCCCCGGCGTCATGGCTGTTCACCGTGAGGGCCACCGTGTTGTAGCCGAGGGTGAGATCGGAGTGGTGGTTCAGTTCGTCCTGGATCTGCGCGATGTGGATGACCATCGCGGTGGCCGCGAAGTGCGAGGCGAGACGGTAGGTGCGGGCGAGGCGCTCCTCGCCGTCCGGGAGCGACCAGCCCGGCAGTTCGCGCAGGCGGTCCTCGATGTCCTTCTGCGACAGCGGCTCTACGGGCATGACCGGACTCCTTACGAGGTGGTGACGGTACGGGGTGGAGCGCGGCATCCGCGGCTCCGTCTCCGTAGCGTCGCCCTTATGCGTGTACTTGTCACGGGAGGCGCGGGCTTCATCGGCTCGCGGATCGTCCGGGCCCTCTCCGCCCGGGGCCATGAACCCGTCGTCCTCGACCGCGCGGTCCGGCCCGGCGACGACGTCCGCGACCGCGACGCCGTCGCCCGGGCGCTGCGCGGCGTGGACGCCGTGTGCCACCAGGCTGCGATGGTCGGCCTCGGCACGGACTTCTCCGACGCGCCCGACTACGTGTCCTGCAACGACCTGGGCACGGCGGTCCTGCTCGCCGCGATGGCCGAGGCCGGGGTGGCGGACCTGGTGCTCGCCGGGTCGATGGTGGTGTACGGGGAGGGGCGCTACGCGTGCCCGCGCCACGGGCCCGTACGCCCAGGTCCCCGGCCGTACCAGGAGCTGGCGGCGGGCCGCTTCGAGCCCCTGTGCCCGCGCTGCGGCGCCGAGCTGGAGCCGGGCCTGGTCGGCGAGGACGCGCCCGCGGATCCGCGCAACGTGTACGCGACGACCAAGCTGGCCCAGGAGCATCTGAGCGCCGCCTGGGCGCGCGCCACCGGCGGCCGCGCGGTGTCGCTGCGCTACCACAACGTGTACGGGCCGGGGATGCCGCGCGACACCCCGTACGCGGGGGTCGCGTCCTTCTTCCGTTCGGCCCTCGCGCGGGGCGAGGCGCCCCGGGTCTTCGAGGACGGCCGCCAGCGCCGGGACTTCGTGCACGTGCGCGATGTGGCGGCGGCGAACGCGATGGTGCTGGAAGCGCTGCGCGAGCGCCCGCCGGGGGCCCTGACCGCGTACAACACCGGCAGCGGGACGCCGCACACGGTGGGTGAGATGGCGCAGGCGCTGGCGGCGGCGTACGGCGGGCCCGCGCCGGTGGTGACGGGCGAGTACCGCCTCGGCGACGTCCGCCACATCACCGCCGACTCCTCGCGGCTGCGCGAGGAGCTGGGCTGGCGGGCGGAGGTCGGGTTCGCGGAAGGGATGACGGAGTTCGCCCGCGCGGAGCTGCGACCGGCGGCGGGCTGAGCGCCGGGGGGCGGTTGGGAGGGGGCCGCCGGGGGGCGGGGAGCCCCGGTCGAGCGGGAGCGGTGGGGAGGCCGGGGGCCGCCGAGAGGCGGTGTCGGTCAGGAGGGGCCGCCGGGAGGCGGGACGCCGGTCAGGATGAAGCCGTCGGGAGGCCGGGGGCGGTCGGGAAGGGACCGCCGGAACGCGGGGGCCGTCAGGAAGGGACCGCCGGAACGCGGGGGCCGTCAGGAAGGGAC
>NZ_JBEXWK010000002.1:0-376720 GCF_040629815.1 Streptomyces sp. NPDC005878 | reverse complement strand
AGGGACCGCCGGAACGCGGGGGCCGTCAGGAAGGGACCGCCGGAACGCGGGGCCCGTCAGGAAGGGACCGCCGGAACGCGGGGCCCGTCAGGAAGGGACCGCCGGAACGCGGGGCCCGTCAGGAAGGGGCCGCCGGGAGGATCAGCTCGAAGCGGCAGCCGCCGTGCACGTTGTGGACGGCGGCGCTGCCCGCGTGGGCCTCCACGATGCCCCGCACGATGGCGAGGCCCAGGCCCGCGCCGCCCGGCGGGGTGCGCGCCTCGGTGCCGCGCCAGCCGGTGTCGAAGACGCGGGTCAGGTCGTCGTCGGGGATGCCGCCGCAGCCGTCCGTCACCGACAGCACCACCGACTCGGCGCGTGCCTCGGCGGCGACCGCGACCGTGCCGTCGGCCGGGGTGTGCCGGATCGCGTTGACCAGCAGGTTGGCCAGGACCCGGGTCATCTCCTTGCCGTCCACCTCCACCGGGACCGGCTCGACACGGTCGCCGACGAGCCGGACGCCGTGTTCGCGGGCGAGCGGGTCGGCGCCCGCCAGCGCGTCCCCCACCAGGTCGTGGACGGACATCCGGGCCGGGTTGAGGGCGAGGGCCCCGGCATGGATGCGGGACAGCTCGAAGAGGTCGCCCACCATGCCGTTGAGGCGCTCGACCTCGGTCCGGATCTGCCGGAAATAGCGCTCGGGGTCCTTGGCCATGCCGTCCTCCAGCGCCTCGGCCATCGCGCGCAGCCCCGCGAGGGGGGTGCGCAGGTCGTGCGAGATCCAGGCGACGAGTTCGCGGCGGGAGGTCTCCAGGGCGCGTTCGCGCTCACGGGAGGCGGAGAGGCGGGCGCTGGTGGCGGCCAGTTCACGGCTGAGCGCGGCGAGTTCCGCGGTGGCCGGTCCCTCGGGCGCGGCGAAGCTGCCGCCCTCGCCGAACGAGCGGGTGGCCAGGGCCAGTTGGTGGCTGCTGGTGACGACCCGGCGGCCCAGGACCAGCGCGGTGGCGAGCGAGACGGCCGCGGCCATCGCGATGACCAGGGTGACGACCTTCAGGTCGTGGGAGGACAGGAACATCTCCCAGGCCACCGCGAGGGTCCCGGCGAGCATGGCGCTGACCGCGACGGCGGCCACCACGGCGAGCGAGGCGGTCACCGAGCGGTGGCGCAGCAGGCGCAGCGCGAGCGCCCCGAGCAGGCCCGCGGCGGCGGCGCCGAGGAACGCGTACACGGCGATGAGCAGGACGTCCTTCATCTCAGACCTCCTCCCCCGCGTGCCGGACGTGGCGCGGCCCGGCGCCGTCGTCCGGTTCCTCGAAGCGGTATCCGACGCCCCACACCGTCTGGATGAGCCGCGGCTTGGCGGGGTCGTCCTCGACCTTGCCGCGCAGCCGCCGCACATGGACGGTGACGGTGGACAGGTCGCCGAACTCCCAGCCCCACACGTCGTGCATCAGCCGTTCGCGGGTGACGGCCTCACCGGGGTGGCTCATCAGATAGGCCAGGAGGTCGAACTCCCGCAGCGTCAGGGCGAGTTCGGTCTCCCCCTTGACGGCGCGGCGGGCGGCCGGGTCCAGGACGATGCCCGCCCGCCGCACCGGCGGCCCCGGCCGGACGCCGGCGGCGCGGGCGCGGCGCAGCACCGAGTCGACGCGCAGCACCAGCTCGCGGGGGCTGAACGGCTTGGTGACGTAGTCGTCCGCGCCGATCTCCAGGCCCAGCACGCGGTCGTCCTCGTCGCCGCGCGCGGTGAGCATGATGACCGGTACGGGCCCCGCGCCGCGCAGCACGCGGCAGACCTCCAGACCGTCCATGCCCGGCAGCATCAGGTCGAGGACGACGAGGTCGGGCCGGCGCGCACCGGCCGCGCGCAGGGCGGCGGGGCCGTCGCCGACGTGCTCGACCTCGTACCCGGCGCGTTCCAGGTATCCGGTGACCACCTCGGCCACGGTCGGGTCGTCGTCGACGACGAGGATGCGGGACCGGTCACTGTGCATGGCCACAGCGTCGCACCCGGCGGGCGCCGCCGTCGCCACCCGGATGGCGGACGCGGGGCGATGTCCCTGTTTCGTAAGAACCCGAAGTCCCGATTTGTCCGCCGCGGCTTCGTACCGTGAGAGGCGTGACCGACTCGATTCCCACGACGGTGGACGTCGTACTGCCCTGCCTCGACGAGGCCGAGGCGCTGCCCTGGGTGCTGGCCCGGATTCCCGAGGGGTGGCGGGCCGTCGTCGTCGACAACGGCTCGACGGACGGCTCGGCGGAGCTGGCCCGCGCGCTCGGCGCGACCGTGGTGCGCGAGGCCCGGCGCGGTTTCGGCGCGGCCTGCCACGCGGGCCTGCTCGCGGCGCGCGCCGAGTACGTCTGCTTCTGCGACTGCGACGGCTCGCTCGACCCCGGGCTGCTGGCGCCCTTCGTACGGGAGGTGGCCGCCGGGGACGCCGACCTCGTCCTCGGGCGCCGCAGGCCCACCGCGCGCGGGGCGTGGCCGCCGCACGCGCGGGCCGGGAACCTGGCCCTGTCCCGGATGCTGCGCCGCCGCACCGGGCTGCGGCTGCACGATCTGGGCCCGCTGCGGGCGGCCCGGCGGGTGCCGCTGCTCGCCCTCGGCGTCGCGGACCGGCGCAGCGGCTATCCGCTGGAGACGGTGGTGCGCGCGGCGGACGCCGGGTGGCGGGTGCGCGAGCACGACGTGCCGTATCTGCCGCGCACCGGCAGATCGAAGGTGACGGGCACCTGGCGGGGCACCTGGCAGGCCGTACGGGACATGCGCGCGGTGCTCGCGCTGCCGCCCGCCCCGCCGCGGCCCGCCACGACCGCGGACACCCGGTGACGGCGCAGGGCGCGCCGGTCGCCCTGCTGGTGATCGCCAAGGCGCCGGTGCCGGGCCGGGTCAAGACCCGGCTGACCCCGCCGTACTCGCCCGAGCAGGCCGCCCGCATCGCCGGGGCCGCGCTCGCCGACACGCTGGACGCGGTGCTCGCCGCACCGGCCCGGCGCCGGATCCTGGTCCTGGACGGGGCGCCGGGGCCGTGGCTGCCGCCGGGCATCGAGGTCGTCCCGCAGGGCGCGGGCGGCCTGGACGAGCGGCTGGCGGCGGCGTTCGCGCTCGACTCCGGCCCGGCCCTGCTCGTCGGCATGGACACCCCGCAGCTGAGCCCGGCCCTGCTGGCGCCCGCCCTGGCCGGCTGGGCGCCCGGCGAGGCGTGGTTCGGCCCGGCGGCCGACGGCGGTTTCTGGGCGCTGGGCCTGACCGCCCCCGATCCGTCCCTGCTGCGCGGGGTGCCCATGTCCGTGCCCGAGACGGGCGCGGTCCAGCGGCGGCGGCTGGACGACGCGGGACTCACCGTGCGCGAGCTGGCGCCGCTGCGGGACGTGGACACGGCGGCCGACGCGGCGGAGGTGGCGGCGCTCGTCCCCGACGGCCGGTTCGGGCGGGCGGTGGCCGCGTGCCGGGGCGGCGCCCTGGCGACGGCCGCCGGGGCGGGGCGGCGGGGCCCCGCGCGATGACCGCGACGACCGTGCCCGCCGCGCTCGCCTGGCGGGCCGATCCGTACACCGACGCCCTGCGCAGCGGGCGCGGGCCGCTGTTCCTGCACCGCAGGGACGGGTGGCTGCTGCCGCTGGAGGTGGAACGGTGGTGCGCGGCGCCGGACCCGGCCGACCTCACCGTGCTGCGGCGGTGCCGGGGCGCCGTGCTCGACATCGGGTGCGGGCCCGGGCGCCTGGTGGTGGCGCTGGCCGCGCTCGGTACGGCCGCGCTCGGCGTCGACGTCAGCCCCGAGGCGGTGCGCCGCACCCGGCGCTCGGGCGGCAGCGCCCTGTGCCGGTCGGTCTTCGACCCGCTGCCGGGCGAGGGCCGCTGGCACACCGCGCTGCTGCTCGACGGCAACATCGGCATCGGCGGCGACCCGGCGGCGCTGCTCGCGCGCACGGCCCGGCTGGTGGACACGGGCGGGCAGTTGATCGTGGAGGCGGCGCCCCTCGACGTGGACGAGCACGTCGAGGTACGGGTGGCCGACGGGCGCGGCGCCTTCGGGGTGGCCTTCCCCTGGTCGCGCCTGGGCACCGCCGCCCTGCTGCGGTACGCGGAGAGAACCGGCTGGCACCCGGCCGAGCGGTGGACGGCGGCCGGACGCCCGTTCCTCGTACTGCGCCGGCTATGAACGCGGGGCCGGGCCCCTCACCTCCGTGGCCCACGCGGGAGGGTACGGAGGCGGGGCGGCGACGGTCCGTCAGGGCCGGCACCGGGAACCCGGAGGCGGGGGGCGGCGCACGTAGGACCCGCACGGGGAAGCCAGGAGGCGGGGCGACGGCGACCGTCAGGGCCGGCACGGGGAACCCGGAGGCGGGGGGTGGCGCACGCAGGACCCGCACGGGGAAGCCAGGAGGCGGGGCGGCGACGCCCGTCAGGGGCCGGGCGGGGAAGCCGGGGGCTTTGCGCGGCGCCCGCGCCACAGGCTTTGTCCGGCCGCCACCAGCGCCCCCGCGACCGCGACCACCGCCAGCAGCACCAGCCAGTTGCGGACGTAGTCCAGCGGCAGCACCGTCGCGTTGTTCACCGGGCCCGGCCGCAGGATGTCCGGCAGGGCGATCGCCGTGAGGCAGCCGCCGGTCACCAGGGCCGCCCGCAGCGGGCCGCGCACCCGGGGCCGGGCCGCCACCACGCCCAGGCCGACGAGCAGCACCAGCGGCGCGACGAACCCGTCGTGCAGCACGACCGCCCCGGCCAGCCACACCGCCACGTCCCACGCCCCCTGCGCCCACACCAGCGACACGCCGAGCCCCATCAGCGCGAGCCCGAGCGCGCCCACCGCGTACCGCCCCGCCATCACCGCACCTCCAGTCGCGAGACCCACTTGGTCTGGAGCACGCCGGGCCGGTTGGGGGCGATGATCCGGGCCGGATAGCCGTGGTCGGGGGTGAGCACCTGTCCGTTGAGCCGGAGCGCGAGGAGGGTGAGCGGGTCGCGCGCGTAGGTGCGGCCCATGTCCATCACCCGGTAGGCGCCGTGCCGTTCGAGCGAGACGACCCGCAGCGCGGCCCCGGGCGCCCCGGCCCGCTCCATCAGGTCCCTGATCCGTACGCCGGTCCAGTGCGCGTTCTTGCTCCACCCCTCCACGCAGGCGATGGGCAGCTCGACTTCGTACTGCGGCAGCGCGGCCAGCTCGTCGAGGCTCAGCTCGTACGGGCGCGGCCCCGCCACCGTCAGCCGCCAGGCCGCCGTGTCGACCCGGGTCGTCCCGGCCGCCGCCGCCGTGCGGTTGACGGGCAGGCCCAGCGGGCCGTGGTCGGGGTGGCGCGGTGCCAGGAGGTCGAGGGACTTGAGCGGGGTCACGGACTGGCCGACCGTGGTGACGGTCACCGCGCCGACCGCGACCGCCAGACCGGTGAGGAGCGAGCGCCGGTCGAGCGCGTTCTCCGGCTCGCCCGGCAGCGCGCGCGTGGCGGGCGAGCGCCGCCACCAGTACGCCCTGATGTCCGGCCACTTGACGGCCAGGTGCAGCAGCAGCGCACCGGTCAGCAGCCAGGCGACCGCGAAGTGCACGGGGACGAAGCTGAACGGCCAGGGGTACCACTGCACGGTGTTGAGCAGCCCGGTCAGCAGCTCGAACATCGCGCCCGCGACGAGCACCGCGACCGAGAGCCGCTCCAGAGCGTGCCGTACGCCGGTGAACGCCGGCCACACGAACAGCTTCGGGTAGACGGTCCACAGCTTGCCGAAGAGCAGCGGGATCGCGGCGATGCCCACCCCCACGTGCAGGCCCTGGGTCAGCCGGTAGCCCCAGCCGGGGCGGGCGGGCAGCTCGTTCGCCAGCCAGCCCGGCGGGTGCTGGAGGTAGTGGCTGAGCACCCCGGTGACCATGCAGACGAGCACGGCCGCGCCGAGCAGCCGGCCGATCGCCGTCGTGGTGCGCCTGTCGTGCAGCGCGCCCCGGAACGACGGCAGCAGCGTGGACGGCGGCGGGGGGAACGGAAGTCGTGGCCTCATGTCCCCATGACATCCCCTGACCGCCCTGAACAGGGCGCCTGACACCTTACGGTTCCCGGACGCGTGGTGCGTTGGGCCGTCCGGGCGCCCGTCGGCCTGCGAATGTGGTCGGGTGATCGCTCCGCGAACCGCCGCCGCCCCGTACGCCCCGCCCGCCGCGCCCGGGGCGCTGCGCCGCTCGGCCCCGGCCGCCGTGCTGCTGGCCGCGCTGACCGCCGTGCTCGTGTGCACGTCCGTCGAGGGCGGCCGCCCCGTCCGCCCCAGTACGCTCTCCTGGTGGTATCTGGCCTGCTGGCTGCTGTTCGCGGCGGCCGCATGGTCGCTGCGGCGGGTCCCGGCGCGCCACCGTGCGGGCCTGGTCCTGGCGGGCGGGGTGCTGGTCGCGGCGACGGGTCTGGCGGCGCCGCCGACCACCAGCACGGACATGTTCCGCTATGCCTGGGACGGCCGGGTGCAGGCGGCGGGGATCTCGCCCTACGACCACGCCCCCGCCGACCCGGAGCTGGCTTCGCTGCGCGACGACTGGCTGTTCCCCCGGGGCGCCGGGTGCGAGGGTCCGGACCGGGCCCGGTTCGGCGAGCCGGACCGCTGCACCCGCCTCAACCGCCCCAGGGTGCACACGATCTACCCCCCGGTGGCGGAGGCGTACTTCCTCGGTGTCCACGGCCTGTCCCCCTCGGCGGCGCGCCACAAGCCGTTGCAGATGGGTGGCGCCGTGCTGGCGGTGGCCACCACGGGTGTGCTGCTGCTCGTCCTGCGGCGGCGCGGCGCCGACCCGGCGCGTGCGGCGTACTGGGCGTGGTGCCCCGCGGTGCCGGTCGAGGCGGTGAACAACGCGCATGTGGACGTGCTGGCGGTGCTCTTGGCCGTGGCGGGGCTCGGCGCGGTCGCGGCGCGCCGCCAAGCGGCCGGCGGAGTCCTGATCGGCGCCGGGATCGCGGCGAAGATGCTGCCCGCCGTGGTGCTGCCGGGCGCCCTCGCGGGCGTGCTCGAGGGGCGCCGCCCCGACTGGCGGCGCGCGGCGGCCGTGCTCGTCCCGGCGGCGCTGTGCGTGGCGCTCTCCTATCTGCCGTACGTCCTGGTCTCGGACGCCTCGGTCTTCGGCTATCTGGGCGGGTACGCCAAGGAGGAGGGGTACGACGACGCGTCCGCCCGCAGCCGGTACGGACTGCTGCGGCTGGTGGTCCCGGACGCCTGGGCGCTGCCCGCGGCGCTCCTCGTCATGGCGCTCGTCGTCCTGTACGTACTGCGCCGGGGCGATCCCGAACGCCCCTGGTCGGGCGCCCTGTTGGTGCTGGGCTGGGCGTTCTGCCTGATGACCCCGGGCTACTCCTGGTACGCGCTGCTGCTCGTCGCGCTGGTGGCCCTGGACGGCCGCTGGGAGTGGCTGGTGGTCGCCGCGGCGGGAGCCGTCTGCTATGTGACCGCGCGGGCCGTGCCGGACTCCTTCGACACCGTCAGGACGAGCGCGTACGCGGTGGCCGCGGCGGTCGCGCTGGCCGGGTGGGGGGTGCGGCGCCGGTCGCTGTCAGTGGCGCGGGTTAGTGTCTGATCCATGACGACAACTGCCGCGACCGACACGGGAGTAGGGCCGCTGCTGCGCGGCTGGCGCGAGCAGCGCAGGATCAGCCAGCTGGAGCTCGCCCTGCGCGCCGACTCCTCGGCGCGGCACATCAGCTTCGTGGAGACGGGCAGGTCGCGCCCGAGCCAGGAGATGGTCCTGCGCCTCGCGGAGCACCTGGAGGTGCCGGTCCGCGAGCGCAACGCCCTGCTCCTGGCGGCGGGTTACGCCCCGCGGTTCACCGAGACGTCCCTGGAGGATCCTTCCATGGGCGCCCTGCGCGACGGCATGGAGCGCCTGCTGCGGGGGTACGAGCCGTTCCCGGCGCTGATAGTCGACGGCACGTACACGGTCCTGGCGGCGAACCGGGGCATCGCGATGCTCCTCGAAGGCGTGCCGGAGCGGCTGCTCGTCCCGCCGCTCAACGCGATGCGCCTGACCCTGCACCCGCAGGGCCTGGCGCCGCGCATCCGCAACCTCCGCCAGTGGCGCGGACACCTGCTGGAGCAGATGGAGCGTCAGATCGCGCTCCTGCGCTCGGACGCGCTGCGCGAGCTGTACGAGGAGGTCGCGGCGCACCCGGTTCCGGAGGCGGCGGAAGAGGACACCTCCGAGCGCGCCGACTGCCCCTTCGCGCTGCCGCTGCGCATCGAACACCGGGGCACGGTCCTGTCGTTCCTGTCGACGATCGCCACGTTCAACACGCCGATGGACGTGACCGTCTCCGAGCTGGCCATCGAGACGTTCCTGCCGGCCGACCCGGAGACGTTCGCGTACCTCCGGTCGCTCACGCCGTAGGCGGTACGCGGTCGAGGAAGCCCGCGACGGTGGCGATCCGGCCGTCCCCGGCGAGGGTGACCACATCGGATCCGGCGACCGGCGCGGACCCGTCCGCGGCCGACACCAGCTCCCAGCGGAACCGGGCCACGTCGTGGTGCCCGTCGACCGTGCCCTCCAGACGGAAGACGTAACCGGGGAACTGGGCGTGGGTGCCGCCGATGACCGCCGCTATGGCCTCGTGGCCGGTGACGTCGGACAGCGGGTCGGTGTAGCCGCCACCCTCGCTCCAGGCGGCCTCGACGGCCTTGGCCAGCTCCTCGGCCGAGCCGGTGGCGTTCCACGCCTCGAAGTAGCGGGCGACGGCGGTCTCGTAGCGGTTCTCGGACAAGGGAATCAGCCTCCGTGGAAGTGGGTCGGGAAGACAGGTACCGGGGTGGAAGCCGGGCCCCGGCCGGAGTGCGCCGCCCGGGACCCGATGGCTCCACCTTGCCGGGCGGGGGTGGCGGGGGTCGATTACCGCCCAGGTAATGCGGTCCGGACGCGGTCCGGGTGGGGGCGTCCGAGCCCGTCCGCCCCGGGTCGTCGCGGGCCCGTCCCGGGGGCCCGTCACCCGAGTGACCTACCCGGTCCGCAATATCCCTCTAATCGGTTAAATGCCCCCTTCGAGGACATGCCCATGATCACGCTCGGGGATACGTCACAGGCACACGTCCGCACACCCCTGGAGCACCCGCGTGGAAACCGCAGGCGTCCGCCCGGCAGGAGACAAGGAAGTTCCATGGCCACCCTGTGCCGCCCCTCAGTAGCCGTACCCGACCATGTGATCACGCAGGAGGAGACGCTCGCCCTTGCCCGTGAGACCCACGCCGACCACCCTCAGCGGGACCTCGTCCTGCGCCTCATCCAGAACACCGGGGTCCTCACCCGCCACCTCGTGCAGCCCATCGAGGACACCCTGCGCCACCCCGGCTTCGAGGAGCGCAACCTGCTGTACGAGTCGGAGGCCAAGGCCCGGGTGCCCGGCGTCGTCCGGCAGGCGCTGGCCAACGCCGAGGTCGAGCCGCAGGAGATCGACCTGATCGTCTACGTCTCCTGCACCGGCTTCATGATGCCGTCGCTGACCGCCTGGCTGATCAACACCATGGGATTCAGGACCGAGACCCGGCAGCTGCCGATCGCCCAGCTCGGCTGTGCCGCGGGCGGCGCCGCGATCAACCGCGCGCACGACTTCTGCACCGCCTATCCGCGGGCCAACGTACTGATCGTGTCCTGCGAGTTCTGCTCGCTCTGCTACCAGCCGACCGACATCGGCGTCGGCTCGCTGCTCTCCAACGGTCTGTTCGGCGACGCGATCTCCGCGGCCGTGGTGCGCGGCGAGGGCGGCACGGGCGTACGGATCGAACGCAACGGCTCGCACCTGGTGCCCAACACCGAGGACTGGATCTCGTACGCGGTGCGTGACACCGGGTTCCACTTCCTGCTCGACAAGCGCGTCCCCGGCACCATGGAGATGCTCGCTCCCGCGCTCAAGGCGCTGGTCGCCCAGCACAGTTGGGCCATCCCGGACATGGACTTCTTCATCGTGCACGCGGGCGGCCCGCGCATCCTGGACGACCTGTGCCACTTCCTGGAGCTGCCGCCGGAGATGTTCCGCTTCAGCCGGGCCACCCTCACCGAGCGCGGCAATATCGCCAGCTCCGTGGTCTTCGACGCGCTGGCCCGGCTCTTCGACGAGGGGGGCGCCGCCGACGGGGCGGGCGGCCTCATCGCGGGTTTCGGTCCCGGCATCACGGCCGAGACGGCGATCGGGCGCTGGGTCGCGGCGGCCCCCGTCCCGGCGGCGATGGCGGCGGCGATGAGCACCTGAGACCCGCCGCGCCCAGAGCCCGCCTCAGCGCTGCGGGGGCGTCTCGCGGGCGCAGGACGTCCCCGCGGCGGGCAGGACGCCGTCGAGCAGGAAGGCGTCCGCCGCGTCCCGGACGCACTGCGAGGCGGTGTAGCCGCCGTGCCCCTCGCCCTCGTAGGTGAGGACCACGCCCTTGCCGAGGCGCCGGGCCGTCTCCGCCGCCCACGGGTAGGGGGTGGCGGGGTCGCCCCTGGTGCCGATGAGCAGGGCGGGCGGCGCGCCGGTGCGGTGGATCGAGCGGATGAAGTCCGTACCGGCGGGCCAGCCCGTGCAGGAGATCGCCGCGCCCGCCTGCTCGGGGCCGAACATGGGGCTGGCCTTGGCGAACCTCGCCTCCAGTGAGGCGAGTTCCGCGGCCGGGTCCTTGGCGCGCACCGGGTCGTCGGCGCAGTTGACGGCGAGGAGCGCCTCGCGGCTGTTGTCGTCCTCGGTGCGGCCGCTCCGGGTGTCCTTCCCCGCGAACTGCCGGGTGATCTCCTCCAGGAGCGCCGGGTCGCCCTTGTCGTGGAGGGCCGCGATGCCCCGCGCGAGCGTCGGCCACAGCTGCTCGGCGTAGAGCGCGTCGGTGAGGGCGGTCCGCAGGTCGGCGGAGGTGAAGTCGGCGCCGGAGGCGGTTTTGGCGCCGGCGCGCTCCAGCCGGGCGACGGTCGCGTCCAGGGTGCCGGCCGCCCGGGCGGTGCTCGCCCCGAGCGGGCAGCGGGCGCCCCGGGCGGCGCAGTCCGACAGGAAGGTGTCCAGAGCCTTCTGGAAGGCCGTGGCCTGGGCGAACGCGGACCGGGCGGCGTCGGCCGTCAGCGAGTCCACGGCGTCCAGGACCATCCGGCCGGTGCGCCGGGGGAACTGCGCCGCGTAGACCGCGCCGAGCCGGGTGCCGTAGGAGATGCCGAAGTAGTTCAGCTTCCGGTCGCCGAGCGCCCGGCGCAGGACGTCCAGGTCGCGCGAGGCGTTGATGGTGCCGACGTACGGCAGGAGCTTGCCGGTGGTCCTGCGGCACCCCTCGGCCACCGCCCGCAGCTCCTCGACGAGCTGGGCCCGCCCCTCGGCGTCATCGGCCGGAACGCTGCCGGAGGAGCCCTCGATGACCTCCTCGGCCTCGGCGCCGCAGCGGACGGGGGCGCTGCGGCCCACCCCGCGCGGGTCGAAGGTCACCAGGTCGTAGGCGGGCGCCAGGCGCGCGGTGTCGGCCATGAAGTCGCCGAGCCCCTTGAGGCCGGACTCCCCCGGGCCGCCGAAGTTCAGCACCAGCGACCCCTTGGGGGCGCCGGCGCGGGCCGGGGCCGCCCCGGTGCCCGTGCCGGTCGGGCCCTCGCCCGACTCGGCCGCCCGCACCCGGGCCACCGCCAGGGCGATGGTGCCGTCCTCGGGCCGGGCGTAGTCGATGGGCACGGTCAGCTCGGCGCACTCCATGCCCTTGGGGGCGTCCTTGACCGTGCAGCCGCCCCAGACCAGGCGCTGGGAGTAGAAGCGGCTCAGATCGGGCTGGGCGCCGTCCGCCGCGGCCGGGACCGCCAGGGCGAGCAGCGCCATCGCCGCACCGGCCGCGCCCGCTGTCGTACCTCCGCGCATGGCAGACCTCTCGGTCGGGTGTTCCCGGAGCAAACGTAAGCCGCCGAACGGAGTACCGCACGACGAACCACCCACTGTCGTCACGCTCCGTGAGAACAGCAGGTCACCAGGGCGGTGGCCAGGAACGGGCCACCGCCCTGCCGTGGGGGTCCCGGCTACTCGCCGTGCGGGTCGGCCGGAGGTCGGCGCGGCTCCTCGCGGGGTTCGGGGTCCTCGGGTTCGGGGGTCGCGGTGGCCGGTCGGATCCGGGCGGCCTCGGCGCGCAGCATCGCGTTGAGCGCCGCGAAGGGGTCGATGGGCATGGCTGAACCACCTCGCTGTGCTGGTGAGTTGACGTACCGCTGGGTCGTTCCGCACGGAACGCTCAGCAGCGCAGCACCACACAGCGCACCCCGTCGGGGGAGGCAAACCGGCCGGGACCGCCCCGGGCCGCCGCGGACCGCCCGGATCCGGCGGGCCGGGGGGCCGCCGGCGCGGAGCGGGTGTCCGGCGCCGGGCGGCTCGGGCGGGCCGCCGCCCGGGGCGCGGGAGCGGCCTCGTCGGGCTGCTCCTCGCCCACCGGGCCCGGCACCATCGAGGAGGAGGCCGCCCGGTCCACGGGCGGCCCCGCCGCCTCCGCCCCCGGCGCCGCCCCGAGCAGCGCGGCCACCACGAGCAGCACCACGAGGGTGCGGCGCAGGGTGGCGGGGAGAGCGGGCGGCATGCCACAACCCTGCCCGCGAACGACCGTGACCTGCTCGGATCCGGGCGAGATCCCCTCTCCCGGGTGAATGTCCGTCAGCCCGTGAACTCGTCGGACCGGCGCGCCAGTCGGGCGAGCCTCCCGGTCATGCCCGGACACCCTCCCGTACCACCTGCTCGGGCAGCTCCGCCGCGTCCTGGCGGGCGGCCTGCTTGCGGGCGGCGAGGACGGCGTACACCAGCACGCCCGCGAAGAGGAACAGCACGCCCTGGTAGACCGCCTGGTAGCCGGAGCCGGCGACCAGCCAGAGGGAGAAGGCGGCGGCGAGCGCGGCGAGCAGGCCGTCGCGGACGAGCCGGCCGCGGTGGACGCGGTCGGCGCGGCCGGAGGCGAGGAAGTAGATCTGGGCGGCCGTGGACAGCAGATAGGGAACGGTCGCCGTGAAGGTGGTGACCAGGACCAGCATCTCGAAGACGCCCTTCGAGCCGGCCGTGTAGTTGTAGACGGTCAGCGACGAGGCGAGGACGACCGTGACCAGGACGCCCACGGTGGGCACGCCCCGGTTCTTTCGCGCGAAGGCCTGCGGGAACAGTCCGTCGCGGGCGGCGGCGTACGGGGTCTGGGCGCTCAGCAGGGTCCAGCCGTTGAGGGCGCCGACCATGGACACCAGGGCTGCGACGGCGACCGCGGTGCCGCCCCAGGCGCCGCCGAACATGGCGTTCACGGAGTCGGTGAAGGGGGCGGTGGAGGTCACCAGGCGGTCGTGGGGCACGGTGCCGAAGACCGCGAGGGTGCCCAGGAGGTAGATCAGGGCGGCGCCGAGGGTGCCGAGGATGGTGGCGCGGCCGACGTTGCGGCGCGGGTCGCGGACCTCGCCCGCGCTGACGGCGGCCGATTCGACGCCGAGGTAGCTGAAGAGCAGGATCGCCGCGGAGGCGGAGACGGCGCCCATCGCGCTGTGGTCGTCGGCCTGGAGGGGGCCGAGGTTGGCCGGGTCGAAGAAGAAGAGCCCGCCGACCGCCACCAGCAGCAGGGGCGCGAACTTCAGGACGGTGGAGACCAGTTGGACCGCGCCCACGTACCGGGTGCCCGCGAGGTTGGCGAGCGCGGGGAGCCACTGGAGGGCCAGGGCCGCCGCGATGGTGGCCGCCTTGTCGCCGTGCAGGGGGACCAGCACGTCGAGGTAGCCGACGGCCGCCACGGCGAGCGCCGCGTTGGAGACCCAGGTGGTGATCCAGTACGACCAGGCCGCGAGGAAGCCCGCGAAGTCGCCGAACGCCTCGCGCGCGTAGACGTACGGGCCGCCGGTCCGCGGCAGCCGCTGGGCCAGGCGTCCGAAGACCAGGGCCAGCGCGATCGCGCCGACGGTCAGGACCGCGAAGGCGAGCAGGCTGATGGTGCCGAAGGGGGCGACGGACGCGGGCAGCAGGAAGATGCCGCCGCCGATGATGTTGCCCATGACCAGGGCGGTCGCCACCGGCAATCCGAACTGCCGGGCATGCCTGCTCTGGGTGTCCTGCGTGGTCATGGGGTGGTGCGCCTCTCTCCGTGCCAAAACCCGTTCATGGTCGGGTACGGAGGGCCCTGCTCAAAATCACGCGGATTTGTCCCGTACGGCCGCCCCCTCAACCGGAAAAGGTCCTTCCGCTTCTGCCTCGGGCCGCGGAATCTGCGGGCCGGCCGAAACCGGCACCTGCGGCCCCATGCACTCGCGCAGCCACCGCCGCAGCACCCGGTGCACCTGCTCGGCGCCCACCAGCAGGTCCCCGTCGGCGACCGGCGCCGACAGCACCCGCGGCCACAGCAGGAAGGCGTGCGCCTGCTCGCCGCCGAGCCCGCCGTGCGAACCGATCTGCTCCTCGAAGGCGTGCACCTCGCCGGTGACCGGGTCGTACATGGAATTGATCATGATGTCGGCGGTGTGCGGGAAGGTGTCGGTGCGCCGCACGGCCTCGGCGGCGCCCGGCCCGAACCCGGTCAGCGGGCCGCTGCCGTCCCGCAGTTCACCGATCGGCACCTCCTGGAGGCGGTCCGCGTCCGCCCCGCCGATGACCACGGCGCCGTGCTCCTCGCTGCGCACCAGCAGGAACCCGATGCCGGGGTGGCCGGCGAGGGTGCGCAGGAGCGCGGGGTGGCGCCGGTCGATCTCCTCGCGGCTGAGCCGCCCCGCGGTGCCGGGGAAGGAGACGAGGCCGAGGTTGCCGGAGGCGAGCACGACCGGGTCGGAGGCGGGGCCCGGCTCCCCGTTGCCCGCGACCGGCCGGTGCAGCGCGACCCGCACCGCGTCCCGCGCCTCCGCGCCGCTCCTGGTGCGCCCGGCGCCGCGCGGCACGGGCAGCCCGCATCCGGCCCGGACCAGGTCCTTCAGGGTCAGTCCGTAGGCACCCGCGAAGGTCTCCCCCGGGCTCTGCCCGTGGTCGGACAGGAGCACTATCCGGTACGCGCGCGGGGCGTGCTCGGCCACCTTGGCGAGCAGCGCGATGGACCGGTCGAGCCGTTCCAGGACCTTGCGGGCGTCCCGGCCGCGCGGCCCGGAGTGGTGGGCCACCTCGTCGTACGCCACCAGGTCGGCGTAGACGGCGGTGCGCCCGGCGAGCATGTCGCCGATCACCGCGGCGACCACCACATCGCGCTCGACGACGGTCGCGAAGGCCCGGATGAACGGATAGAGCCCGCCGCGCCGCACCCGCGGCGTCTCGCCGCGCAGCCGGGCGCGGGTGGACTGGCCGATCTCCCGGCCGACCTCGGCGACGAAGGAGAGCGCGGTGCGCACGGCGTTGGCCGGGTCGGAGAAGTACGCGAAGTAGCCCGCCCGGGAGCGGTTGCGCGGGCCGCGCCGGGCCGCCATCGACAGGACCAGGGCGAGCTGGTCGGCGCCGCCGGAGAAGAGGTTGCCCCGGCTGGCGCCGTCGACGGTGAGCAGTCCGGCGTCGCCGGTGCGCTCCACCGCGCGGCGCTGGAGTTCGACGGCGCAGGCCGGGCGGTTGGAGACCATCAGCTCGCCGGTCTCCTTCTCGTACCAGCGGAAGGCGGGCACGTCGAAGGTGGAGCCGTGCAGGATGCCGAGCTGGCTGGCGCCGGTCTGGCTGGACCAGTCGGTGCGCCACGGGGTGAGCCGGTGGGTGCGCTCCAGCCAGCCGGCCACCGTCGGCATCAGACCGGCGCCGACCGCGTGGCACAGGACGTCGTGGCCGACGCCGTCGAGCTGGAGGAAGACCGTGCCGGGCGTCTCCTCGCCCGGCCGGTCGTCACCGCGTCTGCGGCGGCGCCGGTCGGCCAGGCGCGAGAGTCTGCGCCGGTAGGCGTTGTCGTCGCGGACCGCCAGCGCGGTGGAGGTCGCCGAGGCGACGGCCGACATCACCGCGGCCACCACCACCGCGGTCTCCGGCTGGGCCGCGCCGCGCCCGCTGGGGATCAGGCTCAGCGCGATCAGCAGCAGCGAGCCGTTGAGGAAGAACACCAACAGGCCCAGGACCAGGGCCGGGACCAGCAGGAAGGCCCGCACCACCAGCGGCCACACCAGGGCGCTGAGCAGACCGAACGCCCCCGCGCCCCAGACCGCGGTGAGCGCGACGCGGGTGATGCTGTCGCCGCCCGCGGACTTCAGCCGGAAGTCGGGGAGGATCCCCGCGAGCGCCATCATCGTGAGGGTGGACACCGCCCACACCACGACCACCCGCACCAGGGCGCTGCCCGCCGTCCGCCATCGCCCCGCACTCACGCCGCTCGTCACTGCCTCTCCGCCTGGCCCGTTCACCCCCAGCGTGTCACAGGGGCGGGTCGTGGCCGACGCGATGGACCGGCGGTGCGGAGCGTGCTGGGCGGGGTGGGCGTCAGCAGCCGTCGTAGCCGGCGGTGGGCATCGAGAGCCTGCGGTGGATGTGGGCCTTCTTGGCCGCGTCGTAGTCCGGTTCGACGAGCCCGGCCGTCTCCAGCCGCACCCCGCGCCGCTCGCACTCCGCGGAGAAGTCCGGCACGGACGTCAACGCGCGCGCCAGGACGCGCTCGTTGGGCGCGACGAAGAGGTCCACCTGGCCGGCCTCCACGTCCGTCCACAGGCCCTCGTGGTCGGGGCGCAGCCCGTAGAAGAGCAGCTGCCGGGTGACGACGTATCCCTTGTCGGCGGCCCAGCGCGCGCACATGTCGTGCTGGCTGCGGGTGTCCACCAGGAAGGGGTCGAGGTCGAGTTCCTCCAGCGGGGTCAGACTGGCGATCGCCGCCACTCGCACGTCACCCATGACCGACCCCCATGCCCTTCGTCGTGGTGCCGACCCTACTCCTGGTTCACGGCGGCGAGGAGTAGCCGCATGAGTGGCAGATCTTCCAGCCGTCCTGGGTGACCGCGAGTATCCCGCCGCAACGCGGGCACTGCTCCGAGTGCATGATCATGCCGGGCCTTCCCTTCGTGACCTATGAGTACCCCGGGCCCCGTCCGGTGCGCCCCCCGACACATAGGCTCGTACACAACAGCGCGCACGGTGGTTTTCGAGCGGAGGAGATTTCGGGTGCCGGTGGAGATCACCTGGTGGGGTCATGCCACCTGCACGGTCGAGGACTCCGGCGTGCGGGTGCTCACCGACCCGCTCTTCGCCCGGCGGCTGGCCCATTTGCGCAGGCGGCAGGGGGCTCTGCCGCCGCCCGACGCCGCCGTCGCCGACGTCGTCCTCGTCTCGCATCTGCACTCCGACCATCTGCACCTGCCCTCGCTCGCCCGGCTCGCCCCCGGGACCCGGCTCGTGGTGCCGCACGGCGCGGTCGCGGCCGTGCCGGGGCTGCGCCGGCTCGGGCTGCCGCTGACCGAGGTGCGGCCCGGAGACCTCGTCGAGGCGGGGGAGCTGCGGATACGGGCGGTGAGCGCACGGCACGACGGGCGCCGGCTGCCGTTCGGGCCGCACCGGGCGCCCGCGCTCGGCTTCGTCATCGAGGGCCGGGCCCGCACCTACTTCGCCGGGGACACCGGGCTCTTCGACTCGATGGCCGAGGAGGTCGGGCCGGTGGACGTGGCGCTGCTGCCGGTCGGCGGCTGGGGTCCGTTCCTGGGCCCGGGCCATCTGGACGCGGGCCGGGCCGCCGAGGCCCTGGCACGGCTCGACGCGCGGGCGGCGGTCCCGGTGCACTACGGCACGTACTGGCCGATCGGGCTCGACGGGGTGCGCCCGCACGAGTTCCACGCGCCCGGCGACGACTTCGTCCGCCACGCGGCCCGGCTGGCGCCCGGGGTGACGGTGCACCGCCCGGCGCACGGCGAGAGCGTACGGCCCGGGGCCACCCGGTGATCGCCGCGTTCCTGGCGCGGGCGGCGGCCCAGGTCCCGCCGGAGCCGACCCAGCAGGCGCTCGGCTATCCGTCCCTGTTCATCCTGGTGGTCCTCGGCTCGCTGGTGCCGGTGGTGCCGACCGGGGCGCTGGTGTCGACGGCGGCGGTCGTCGCCTTCCACCAGACGGCGTGGTTCTCACTGCTGCTGGTCTTCGGGGTGGGCGCGCTGGCCGCGTTCCTGGGGGACGTCGGCCTGTACTGGCTGGGGCGGCGCGGGGTGCGCTCGCGCGGCGGGTCGCGGTGGCTGGCGGCGCTGCGGGACCGGGCGGCCCCGGACCGCCTGGCGCAGGCCGAGGAGAAGCTGAACCGGCACGGGGCGGCGGTCCTGGTCCTGTCCCGGCTCGTCCCGGCGGGCCGGATCCCGGTGATGCTGGCGTGCCTGCTGGGCGGGATGCCGCTGCGCACCTTCATCCGCGGCGACGTTCCCGCGTGTGTGGCCTGGGCCGGTGCGTACGGCCTGATCGGCATCCTGGGCGGCTCGCTCTTCCCGGAGCCGTGGCAGGGCGTGGTGGCGGCGGTGGCGCTGACGGTACTGATCGGCGCGGCCCCGGCGGTGTGGCGCAGGGCGAGGCACGGCACGCCCGCCGATCCGGCCGAGGCGCCGCACCCCGAGTAGCGGGCGGGTGGCGGGAGGGGCGCCGTGGAACCATGCGGTTCGGCGTCCCGCCCGCCCACCACCGGTCCGGGCCCCCTGACCGGCACCTGCCGCTCGCCCGGGGCAGCCGGGTACTCACAGCCCGGCGAGGGCCTCCGCGAACGTGGTCAGGGCCTGGCGTACGTGCGGCAGTCGTAGCGGGTCCGGTGCCTCAAGGGTTCGCGCGGCCTCCTCCTCGGTCGCCCCGAGGAGCGGTCCCGTGGCGAGCCGGGCGCGCAGCGCGCCCAGTTCGTCGCCGAAGCGGTGGCCGCCGGGGGCGGGGGCGCCGAGCCGGGCGGTCAGGTACTCCTCCAGCTCCATCGAGTCGGTGACCCCGCGCGCGGCCAGCCGGCTCCGCAGCCCGCCGAAGTCGGCGTAGAGGTGGCGGCCCGCCTGCGGGGGCCGGGCGAAGGCCCCGGCGGCGAGGACCGCGCGGTGGGCCTCGGCGGCGAGGGTGCCGTGCAGGACCGCGGCCCGGCGCATCCGTACCGCCACCGGGTCGGGCTCGCCCAGGGCGTACGCCGCGGCCTCCGCGACCGGGCCCGCCACCACCGAGCCGAGCGCGGTGAGGACGTCAAGGGTGCGGGCCCGGCGCTGGGCGCCGTGCTCGGTGCCGGGGAAGCGGGCCACGGCGGCGGGCCACCCGGCGGGGGTGAGCGCGCCGGACAGGTCCGACAGGACGGTGACGTCGTCGGGGCACATCTCGGCGGGGCTGAACAGGACCGTCTCGTGCGGCCGGTGCAGGGTGTCGCGCCAGGTCTCGTCGCTGATGATGTGCAGCCCCTCCCCCACGGCCGCCTCGCACGCCTCCCGTACGGTCTCGGGCGGCGCGACCGTCGCGGCCGGGTCGTCGGCGACGGAGAGCACCAGGACCCGGGGCAGCCCGCCCTCGGTGCGCACCCGGCGCACGGTCTCCAGCAGGGCGTACGGATCGGGCACGCCACCGCACTCCGCCGGGGTCGGCACGTGGAAGGCGGGCCGCCCGAGCAGCCGGGCCTGCGGGGTCCACCAGGCCGGGCAGGGGCGGGGCAGCAGGACGTCGCCGCCGAACGAGGCGAGCAGGGCGAACAGGAGCGGCTGGGCGCCGGGCGCGGCGGCCACCAGGTCCGGGTCGCAGCGCAGTCCGCGCCGGTGCCAGTAGCCGCAGGCGGCGCCGCGCAGTTCGGGTCCGCCGCCCGGGGGCTCGGGCCGGGTGCGCCCGGCGGCCTCCGCGAGCACCTCGGCGAGCCGGGGCAGGACGGGCAGCCCGGTGCCGGGGGCGGGCGGTCCGTACCGGACGGGTCCCCGGCCTTCCGCCACCGTCCCGTGCATGCGCCGCCTCCTTCACGCCGTGCGGTCCGCCGTTTCGGCCCTTGAGCCCTTTATACGGAGGTTTGCTCCGCAGCGCCGCTCCTCATGCCCGCCCGGCCGTTCCCGATCCGGTGGCGGCGCCCGTTCAGGAGAGGCGGGTGAGGGCGGAGAGCTCGTCCTCCAGACCCCGGCCCTTGGTCCGCACCACGCCCTCGGCGACGTCGGACAGCTTGCGGTTGGCGTGCTGCGAGAGGGTGCGCAGCAGCGCGAAGGCCTTCTGCGCGTCGCAGCCCAGGACGTGCATCACGATGCCGCTCGCCTGGTCGATCACCGGACGGGTGCGCAGCGCGGCCTCCAGCTGCTCCACCTCGGCCAGCGCCGCGCGGTAGCGGCGGTCGCGCGCGATCCCGGCCGTCGCCTCCTCGCCGAGGATGCTCACCGGGCCGCTCACGGCGTCGTCGAGCGCGCCAGGACGGAAGCTGTAAAGGCTGAGGGTGACCTCGACGCCGCCGCGGCGGAACGGAAGGGTCACACAGGACCGTACGCCCGACTCCAGGGCGACCGCGCGGTAGCCCGGCCAGCGCTCCTCCGTCAGCAGGTCTCCGGTGTCCACCGGGGCGCCGACGTCCAGCGCGGTCGGGATGGGCCCCTCGCCGCACTCCAACTGGACGCTCACCAGCGGTTCGAGGTCGGGGTGCGTGGCGGTGACACGGCGCTCGGGACCGCTGTCGGCGAGGGTCGCGACGGCGCCGCAGGAGGCGGGCGCGCAGCGCACCGACTGCTCGGCGAGCCGGGAGAGCCGGCCCACGGGCGAGACGGGGTGCGGTCGTTGGTGTTCCGGCTCGGAGAACATGGGAAAACCTCCTGAACCGCGCATTCCCCGCGCCGGGACCAGGAAACGGCGCCAGCGGCTAACTTGCTGCTATGACGCAGACGGTGGACGAGTTCGGCGAGGAACTGGCGGACTTCGTCAGACGGGTGGGCGAGCTGCGCACCGCGCGCTCCCAGGACGCCGGGGAGCAGCTCACCCTCCTCGACGCCGCGCTCTTCGAACTCCAGCATGTGGCCGACCAGTTGTGGCCCCGCTACGAGCGGTGCGTCGCCGACGCCGCGGGTGCGGCCGGGTCCCCGGCCGACCGGCAGGAGCGGCTGCTGCTGAAGGCGCTGTTCCAGCGGCTGCCGCTGCCGGTGGCGCTCGTCGACCGCGAGACGGTGGTGCGCAGGCTGAACTTCGCGGCCACCGGTCTGACCGGGGCCCGCGCCGGTTACGCGACCGGTCGGCCGCTGGCCGCCCTGCTGATGCCGGGCGACCGCGCCGCCTTCCGCTCCCAGGCGGCGGCCGTGGCCCGCGGCGAGGGCGACCGGGGGCTGACCGTCCGCCTCCAGCAGCGGCCCGGGGAGCCGCTGTTCGTCACGCTGTCCGCGCTGCGTCCGCCGGACGAGCCGCAGCCGGCCGTCCTGGTCGTCTTCCAGCCGGGGATGTCACCGCCCGCCCCTGCCACCGTCCCGGTGCCCGAGGTGCCCGACCTCACCGAGTCGACGCGGCACGCCCGGCTGATGGACCTGGTGGACACGATGGCCGGGGCGCTGCTGCGGCTGCCGCCGGGGAACGGCGCCGAGGTGCTGGAGACCGCTGCCCGGGTGCTCTGCGGGCGCTTCGCCCAGTGGGTGATCGCCGATGTGGTGGAGGACGGGCTGCGGCGTGTCGCCGTGCTGGGTCCGGCCGCCGAGGAGGACGCCGGACTGCGCCGGGCACTCGCGGGGCAGGACCCGTCCCGCGCCCCGCTGGTGGCCGAGGCCGCCCGGGCGGGGGTGACCGCGCTCCAGCTCCAGCCCGAGGACACCGACGGGTTCGGCCACGACGCGGCGGGCACGGCGGTCCTCGCCCGCGCGGACGTGACGTCGCTGCTGTGCGTACCGCTCGGCGCGCCCGGCCCCGTACAGGGGGTGCTCACCCTCTTCCGTACGGGTGCGGCCCGCCCGTTCTCGATGGCGGAGGCGCAGGCGGTGGACGTGATGTCCCGCCATGTGGCGCTGGCTATGCGGCGTCCCGCTCCGCCGGGCGGTGAGCGGCCGGAGTCTGCTCCCGCAGGGCCTGATCCCGCAGCCGAGTGCAGCAGCGGGTGATCAGCCGGGAGACGTGCATCTGGGAGATGCCCAGGTCCTCGGCGATGCTGCTCTGCGTCATGTCCCGGAAGAAGCGCATGTAGAGGATCTGGCGCTCGCGCGGCGGCAGCCGGCGCAGCCCGGGCTTGACCGACTCGCGGTCGACGACGACGTCGAGCGCCGGGTCGGGCGCGCCCAGGGAGTCGCTGAGGCTGTACCCGTCCTCGGTGCCCGGCAGTTCGGCGTCGAGGGAGAGCGCGGAGAAGCTGTCCAGCGCTTCGAGACCGGCCTTGACCTCGTCCTCGGTCATCCCGGTGTGCGCGGCGATGTCCGCCACCGAGGGATTGGGCGAGCCCCCGCTCTGCATGAGTTCCTGGCGGGCGGCGCGGACCCGGCCGCGCAGGTCCTGGACCCGGCGCGGCACGTGCAGGGTCCACATGTGGTCGCGGAAGTGGCGCTTGAGCTCGCCGGTGATGGTCGGCACCGCGAAGCTCTCGAACGCGGCGCCGCGCTCCGGGTCGTAGCGGTCGACGGCCTTGACCAGACCGAGGGCGGCGACCTGGCGCAGGTCGTCGAGGGCCTCGCCGCGGTTGCGGAACCGGCCGGCCAGCCGCTCGGCCATCGGCAGCCAGGCACGGACGAGCTCCTGGCGCAGCGCGTGCCGCTCGGGCCCGGGGGGCAGGGCGGCGAGACGGAGGAACGCGTCGGCGGTGTCGGGCGCGTCGTCGTGCGAGTGCTTGGCTGTGGCAGGTGCGTACGTACGCATGCGGACAGCTCCCTGGGGACGGTGTAATCGGATGGTGGTCACCGCTGGGAGGGGGCTGTGCCGGGGGCCGCGGCCGGAGCACGGGCACGCCCGGAGCGGACAGCCGCTCCCACGGACGTGCCTCCGGTCCGAAGCACGACGTGCGCCTGCCCGGGGTCTCGCACTCCAAACCCCCCGGATTTCGGGCATGGCCGTCGTGGGCGGGGGTACTGCGCCAGGACCGATCCGGCACGGAGGAAGGGCGGACAGCGATGGCACGGTACGTCCGTGAGGTGATGACGGCGGGTGTCGCGGCCGTACGGCCCGACGCCTCACTGGTCGAGGCGGCCCGGCTGATGCGCGCCCAGGACGTCGGGGACGTGCTGGTGGCCCGGGGCGACCGGCTGATCGGGGTGCTCACCGACCGGGACATCGCGGTGCGCGCGGTGGCCGAGGGCGTCGATCCGCTGGCGGTCAGCGCCCAGTCGGTGTGCACCCGGTCCTCGGTGAGCGTGCGCCCCGACGACGAGGTGGCGACGGCGCTGCGGCTGATGCGGCGGCACGCCGTGCGGCGGCTGCCGGTGGTGGAGGGCGGCCGGCCGCTGGGGCTGGTGAGCCTGCGGGACGTCACCGCGCACCAGGACTGCCGCCCGGCGCCGCCGCGGAGCGGCCCGGCGGCGGCGCCCCGTCCCGCCCGGGTGCCCCGCCAGGGCCGCTGGGACGACCGGCCGAGGCCCCCTCACCTTCCCTGATCCGCCGTCAGGCGGTACGGCCCAGCATCGCGAGCAGCCGCGTCTGGGCGTCGGCCCCCTCGGGCACCGCCACGGGCGCGGCGAACAGGCTCGGCGGCAGCTGGTCGGCGTAGCCGCCGAACTCCCGGCCCGCCGCGTCCACCAGCGCGTCCGGCAGCCGCTCGTCGGCGCCGATGGCCCGGGCCAGGTCCCAGGAGTGCACCACGGCGTCCGCCGTCAGCTGCGAGCAGTACGCGGCGGCGGGCGTCCTGCCGTACGAGAGGTCGACCGTGCCCTCCAGCGCGCCCGGCGCGGCGAAGGCGGCCTCCGCGGCGGCCCGTACGGTCTCCCAGACGTCCGCCGGGTCCTCGCCGAGGACGTCGCCGTCGAAGGCGTCCCCGACCTCGGCGATGGTGCGGCCCTGTTCGACCAGCGGCGGCACCCACAGCTGCTCGACGGCCAGATGGTTGACGAGGTCCCGCACGGTCCACTCGGCGCACGGCGTGGGCAGGTCCCACTGCCCGGGCCGGACGGCGTGGACGTGGGAGCCGAAGAGGGCGAGGGCCTCGCGGTGGAGGCCGAGGAGCCGGGTGCGGTCCGCGGACGCTGGGGAATCCATGAGGCCACTGTGTCCGACGGGAGCCGACGGCTCAAGCACGGATTGCGCTGTCCGCGGGCGGGTACCCATGGTCCATGTCTTTTCCGTCCCAGCCGTCCGTGCCACCCCCCGTCGAGCGTTCGTTCTGGACCGGCGGCCTGCCCCGCCGCCTCAGCGACCGCGACCGCGAGCTGTTCCAGGTGGCCGCCGGCCGCAACTGGCCCGGGGCCCGCGCGGTGTTGCCGCGGCTGAGCCGGGCCGCCGACCACGGGCTGCTCTGGTTCGGCGCCGCCGCCGCGATGGCGGCCACCGGCTCGCCCCGGGCGCGGCGGGCGGCGCTGCGCGGGGTGGCCTCGCTCGCGCTCGCCTCGGCGACCGTCAACACGGTGGCCAAGCGCTCGGTGCAGAGGCCCCGGCCGATACTGGAGCTGGTGCCGCTGGTGCGGCAGTTGAAGCGCCAGCCGATCACCACGTCCTTCCCGTCCGGCCACTCCGCCTCGGCGGCGGCCTTCGCGACCGGGGTAGCCCTGGAGTCGCTGGGCTGGGGCGCGCTGGTGGCCCCGGTCGCCTTCTCGGTGGCCGCCTCCCGCGTGTACACCGGGGTGCACTATCCGGGTGACGTCGTGGTGGGCGCGGCCCTCGGCGTCGGCGCGGCCTTCGCCGTCCGCGGCCTGGTCCCCACCCGGCGCCAGCTGCCCGCGCCCGGCCGGCCGTACACGGAGGCGCCCGCGCTGCCCGGCGGCGAGCATCTGGTGGTGGTGGTCAACGAGCGCTCCGGCACGGCCGCCGCCAAGGCCTCCGCGGTACGTGACGCGCTGCCGCTGGCCGAGGTGATCGAGTGCGCGCCCGAGGACCTTGAGGCGACGTTCGACAAGGCGGCCCGGCGCGGCCGGGCGCTCGGGGTCTGCGGCGGCGACGGCACGGTGAACCGGGCCGCGGTGGCCGCCGCCCGGCACGGTGTGCCGCTCGCGGTGTTCCCCGGCGGCACCCTCAACCACTTCGCGTACGACCTGGGCATCGAGGAGGTCCAGGACACCGCACGCGCGCTGGAGGCGGGCGACGCGGTCAAGGTGGACCTGGGCCGGTTCACGCCGGGCCCGGACGGCACGGCCGCCGGGTACTTCGTCAACACCTTCAGCCTCGGCGTCTACCCGGAGCTGGTGCGGCTGCGCGAGCGCTGGTCGCCGCGGATCGGCGGCTGGCCGGCCGGGGTGCTGGCGGCGTTCGAGGTGCTGCGCGGCGAGCGGCCGCTGGAGGCCGAGGTGCACGGCAAGCCGCACGCGCTGTGGCTGCTGTTCGCGGGCAACTGCATCTACCAGCGTCTCGGCCCGGCCCCCGCGCACCGCTACGACCTGGCCGACGGGCTGCTCGACGTGCGGGTGGTGCACGGCGGCAGGCTGCCCGGACTGCGGCTGCTGGCGGCCGCGCTCGCCGGACCCCTCAGCCGCTCCCCCGTCCACGCGGCCCGGCGGCTGCGCCGACTGCGCATCGGCGCCCTCGCGCCGCGCACCCCGGTGGCGTACGACGGGGAGGTCGCCCACATAGAGGGTGAGCTGACGGTCGACAAGCTGCCCGAGGCGCTGACGGTGTACCGGCCGCCGGTCCGCGCGTGAGGCGCGGGCCGGGCGGTGACGCGGCCGTCTAGTCGGTGAACGTCCCGCCGGGCTGGAGCAGCCGCAGCCGCTGGCCGAGCCCGGCGGCGGCGAACGCCTCGGTCAGGGAGTCCGCGCCCTCGCTGAAGTGGCCCCAGTGCTCGAAGTGGAGCGGCACGACATGGCGGGCGCCCAGGATCCGGGCGGCCTCGGCGGCGGCCTCGCTGGTCAGGGTCAGTGGGGCGCCGTCGAGGAGCGCGGTGCGCGCCGCCCCGGCGAAGAGCACGGCCACGTCGACCGGCCCGAAGCGCCCGGCGATCGCGCGGACGTGGTCCAGCGAGGCGTTGTCGCCGCTGATGTAGACGGTCGGCACCGCGTCGCCGTGCAGGACGAAGCCGGTGACCTCGCCGGTCACCGCCTCGGCGCCGTCGGGCCCGTGGAGCGCGGGCACTCCGGTGATCCGCAGCCGTTCACCGAGTTCGTACGTCCGCCAGGTGGGCAGCGCGGTCACGGCGTTCCCGAGCCTGGTGTGGGCGGCGGGCGTCGACAGGACGAGCGGCACCCCGGCCAGATAGGCGCGGCCGGACTCGTCGAGGTTGTCGGGGTGCTGGTCGTGCGAGAGCAGCACCGCGTCCACGGCGCCCATCTCACCGGCCTCGACGGCCGGTCCCGCCGTCTTGACGAGCTTGCGGCCCGGTCCGATCGGATAGTCGCCGGGCGCGTCGAAGGTCGGGTCGGTGACCAGCCGGAAACCGCAGATCTCCACGACGGCGGTCGGGCCGCCCACGTACCGGATCGCTACCTCACCCATGGTGCCCTCCCAAGTGATCTTCCTTGCTCGGCAGGGGTAACGCACCCGACGCTACGGGGTGTTCCACCCCGGCGGTAGTACGGACCGCGTGGAGTGCGCCCGCCCCGGAGCGCGCCCGGCGGACTGGACCACGCGGTCCATATGGTGAAACACAGGTCTCACCATGCGACATGGCGGCGTACGGTGGCCGTACCGACCGCACAGGTCGGACAGCTCCGACAGGGAGAGAGGGAGCCGGTCATGCCCCAGGAGACCGCCGTCTACACGCACGGCCACCACGCGTCCGTCCTGCGCTCGCACACCTGGCGCACCGCGGCCAACTCCGCCGCGTATCTGCTCGGCGAACTCCGGCCCGACGCGCGGATCCTGGACATCGGCTGCGGGCCCGGCACCCTCTCCGCCGACCTGGCCGCGCTGGTCCCGGACGGGCACGTCACGGCGGTCGACGCGGCGCCCGGCATCGTCGAGCGGGCGCGGGCGTACGCCGAGGAGCGCGGGCGGTCCAACATGGCGTTCGCGGTCGCGGACGTGCACGCCCTCGACCACCCCGACGCCTCCTTCGACGTCGTCCACGCCCACCAGGTGCTGCAACACGTGGGAGACCCCGTCCGGGCCCTGCGCGAGATGCGCCGGGTCACCCGTCCGGGCGGTCTGGTCGCGGTACGCGACAGCGACTACGCCTCCTTCACCTGGTTCCCCGAAGTCCCCTCCCTGGACGCCTGGCTGGCGCTCTACCACCGCGTCGCCCGGGCCAACGGGGGCGAGCCGGA
Organism: Streptomyces sp. NPDC005878; assembly: GCF_040629815.1. Classification (NCBI taxonomy): domain Bacteria; kingdom Bacillati; phylum Actinomycetota; class Actinomycetes; order Kitasatosporales; family Streptomycetaceae; genus Streptomyces; species Streptomyces sp. NPDC005878. Next base: position 349,664 of record NZ_JBEXWK010000002.1, on the reverse strand, counting down.
CGCGGGGCGGCGGCTGCGGTCGTGGGCGCGCGCGGCCGGGTTCACCGACCTCACCTGCACCGCCTCGGCCTGGTGTTTCGCCACGTCCGACGAGCGCGCGTGGTGGAGCGGGCTGTGGGCGGAGCGCACGGTGGCGTCCACGTACGCACGGCTCGCGGTGGACGGCGGCCACACCACCGATGCCGGTCTCGCGGAGATCGCCGAGGGGTGGCGGGAGTGGGCCGCCGCCGACGACGGGTGGTTCATGGTCCCCCACGGCGAGATCCTCTGCCGCGTCTGACGGTCACCAACTAGGCTCGTTCGTATGGAGATCCTCGGAACCACTTTGCGCGTCTGCGTCGACGATCTGGAGACCTCGGTGGCCTTCTACGAAGGCCTCGTCGGAAGCAAGGCCCTGCGCTTCGAACGCGGCGGGGTCTCGGTCGCCGCGGTCGGCTGCTTCCTGCTGATGAGCGGTCCGGAGTCGGAGCTGGAGATCCTGCGCAAGGTGTCGGCCACGATCGCCGTGAAGGACCTCGACGACGCCTACCGCGCCCTGACCGGGGTGGGCGCCCGCGTCATCGCGGGCCCGGTCCCCACCCCGGTGGGCCGCAACCTGATCGCGGTCCACCCGGACGGTTCGGTGTTCGAGTACGTGGACCACCGGGGGTAACCGGCCCACCGGGGCGCGGGGTCGTGGCGCGCGGGCGCGACAGCGTCCGTCATGGGGGCGCGGTGCCGGTCCGGCAAGCTCCCGCACTCCGAAGCGCCCCCCTCAGCAGGACGGTGGCCGCGTCCGGTACGCGTACGCGTACCGGTCCGGCAGCGGGTCGTCCGTGATCCGCGACCACACCTCGGCCGGCACCTCCGCGCCCTCGCGCAGGTCCGCCACCTCGAACCCCGCGTCGAAGACGGCCCGCGCCCCGGCCGGGTCCCCCTCGGCCAGCAGGATGCGGGCCTCCAGGAGCCGGAACGCCCCACGCGCCCGTACGGGGTCCCGCAGCCGGTCCCAGACGGCGCGGGCGGCGTCGGGCCGGTCCGCCGCGAGCAGGGCCGTGATCGCCTCGCGGCCCAGCGCGGCGGTCGCCGCCACCCAGTGCTCCCCGTCCCGCCGCTCCTCGCACAGGTCGTCGAACGCCTCGGCGTAGAGGTCGGCGGCCCGGTCCGGGTTGCCCGCGAGCCGGTCCGCGACCGCGAGGCAGCGCAGCAGCGGCCAGCGCGAGGGCGCGAGCGGCAGCCCGCGCTCCCAACTGCGCACCGCCTGCGCCCGGTCGCCCGCGTGCCACTGCGCGACCCCGAGGTGGTACTCGGTGAGCGGGGACGCGGGTGCCGTCTCCAGCATGTCGCGCCAGTGCGGCGCCACCAGGGTCGGGCCCGGCGGCACGACCCGGCGCGGCTCGGGCAGCGCGCCCGCGTGCAGCAGCGCGAGCCAGGGCGCCTGCTCCTCGCCGAGCGTCGACTCGGGAAACGGCGTACCCGGCAGCTTCAGGTTCCCCCGCAGCACTTCGAGCGCCCCCCAGCCGGACCCGGTGGCCAGGGAGGTGGTGGGCTCGGCGTCGGCGTACGGGCGCCAGGCCGCGTACGCCTCCTCGACGGTCGCGCGCGGCAGCGCCCTCTCCAGTCGGCGCGCCACCTCCTCGCGGGCCGCCCGCCAGTCGTCGCCGTGCACCTGCCCGGGATCGGCGGCGAGCGGTCCGTACGCCTCCAGCCAGGCGAACTCCCCGCCCGCCTCCAGCGGTACGTGCTCCAGCTGGGTGCGGGCCAGGCCCGCCTGGATCTCGGCGTAGCCGGCGGTGCCGGGCTCGGTGAGCCACTCCTGCCAGCGCCGCCCGACCCGGCCCGTGCCCCACAGGAACAGTTTGCGTCCCCGCAGCAGGTCGGTCGACGTCTGCACCAGGCCCTGCCCGGACGCGTCGAGCGAGGCGATCCAGCGGCGGGCGCCGTCGGGCACCTCGTAGAAGTAGTCGGCGGGGTGCTCGCCGCGCAGCGGGTACGTAGGGTCGGCGCCGTCCCCCTCCGGGACCGGCACGCGCCGCAGGGTGCGCGCGTACCCGAAGTGCCAGGCGCTGTCGGCGGGGGCGAGGACGCGGGTGCGCGTCCCCTCCTCCACGGCGGTGTTGGACCACCAGTAGACGGGCGCGGCCCGCTCGTGCGGGTTGCGCACGCGGACGCCCACGTACAGGAAGTCGGCGTCCTCGGGCAGCCAGAGGTCCACCTGGAACGGCAGGTCGCGCAGCCGCTCCCACTCCCACAGCCGCAGCATCTCCCCGCCGTCGGGGGCCGGGACGACGGCCGCGTGCACCGGGGCGAAGGCGAGGGTGGAGTGGCCGGTGGCACCGATGTTCCACTCGATCCCGCCGGAGAACCAGGCGCCGTTCAGGGCGAAGCCGGCGGGCTGGAGGACGGGGTTGACGTAGAGGAGTTCGCGGCCGGTCGGCTTGTGGAAGAGGGAGCGGATCCGGCCGCCGAGGCCGGGCAGGACGGTGACCCGCAGCCGGGAGTTCTCCAGGACGAGGGTGTCCAGGTCGGTGGGGGTGCGCTCACGGCCGTAGCCGTCGAGGATCCGTACCGGCAGGACCGTGCTCAGCGGCTGGTGGCCGATCTGCCGGGCCATGTCGCGCGGCATGTCCTCGCGGACACGACCGGCCGGATCGTCGAGGGTGTGCACCTCGTCGAGCGGCCGCAGCGCGGGCAGCGGGTTGGGCTGCCCCAACGGGGCGGCGGGCAGGGTCAGTACGGAACGTCGCACGGTCGTGGCCAAGACACCCTCATTCCCTCGCGCGGTCGGCCGCCCCGTCCCCGCGGCCTCCCCGTGACCATGGAACACGGCGGGCGCCGCGCTGACCAGAGGAGCCCCTGGTCAGGATTGCGCAAAGGCCGCCGTCCGGGCGGGGGTTCAGCGGGGTTCGACCATCTCCGCCGTGATCGCCCAGCGCTGGTGGTCGCGCCAGGCGCCGTCGATGAAGAGGAAGTCGGGCGAGAAGCCCTCCAGGCGGAATCCGGCGCGGCGCACCAGGGCGATGGAGGCGAGGTTGCCCGGCTGGATGTTGGCTTCCAGGCGGTGCAGTCCGAGCGTGGCGAACGCGTACCGGGTGACCACGTCCAGCGCCTCGCTCATCAGCCCGCGCCCGGCGGCGTGCGCGAAGGCGCCGTAGCCGAGGGCGCCGCTGAGGAAGGCGCCCTGGACGACGTTGTTGATGTTGATGAACCCGGCGATCCGGTCGTCCTCGGGGGTGCAGACGAGGAACCCGTACCGGTTCGGGTCCGCCAGCAGCCGCTCCGCGTAGACGGCATACGCGTCGGGTTCGGTGGGCGGGAACAGCCACGGCGCATGCAGGGACCGGCTCGCGCGGGCCAGCGCGGTGAACTCCTCCGCGTCCCCGAGCGCGAAGGACCGAAGGCCCACACGGGGGCCCCGGGCGAGATACACGATCTTGTCGAGCACGGGGTCAGGGTACTGGGGGGGAACGGGGGGGTGAGGTGGCCGGGCGGGGCTCGTGGGGCGGGCGGCCCTCGGGGTCACTTGCCGCGGAGCGACTCCACCAGTTTGTCGATGCGCCGCTGCCGCGTCTCGGGGCTCTTGGCGCTCTCGATCTCCCCGACCTGCTTGCGCTTGAGGCTGAAGGCCATCCGCTCGTACGCCCCGCGCAGCGCGGGGTCCGCGTCGAGGACGGCCGCGAGGTCGTTCGGCGCCTCGACCACCCGCGGCTCGTCGTCGAGGCGCAGCTCCACCTCGATCTCCTCGCCCAGGTCGACCCCGCTCGCCTCGCGGTTGGCCGCGCTGATGCCGATGAGGATCTGTCCGCGCATGGCGGCGACCCTGGTACGCCAGGAGTGGCCGTTGATCTTGACCACCACCGGGGGCCGCTTGCCCTGCCCGAGCTCGTCGATGACGTCCTGCGGCACCTCGACGCCCAGCGCGTTGCCGGACGGGATGACCGTGGCCCTGAACTTCATGCTCGCACTCCTCGTCCGTACCGTCTGCCGTGTCAACCGGCCACGATATACCGGGAGTTGCTCCCCGACCGGCCGTTCCCGCGCCGCGCCGACAGGTCGCGCCGCTCCTCCCGTACAGGATGGGCGGATGCCGTACGGCACGGGCGCCGGAGCGGGCCGTACGGGTGAGGGGCGGTTCCGGCCGGGGCACCGGCCGCCCGGCCGCCTTGTCAGACAAGTAGGGGTCGGGTCATGCTTGCGCCATGGCAGTCAGCGGACAGCAGCGCAGGCCGGTCGTCGCCCTGTACGAGCGGATCGCCGACGCGATCCACGACGGCACCTACCCGCCCGGTTCCACCCTGCCCTCGGAGCCGAGGCTCGCGGGCGAGCTGGGGGTGAGCCGTCCGGCGCTGCGCGAGGCGCTGCTGCTGCTCCAGGAGGACGGGCTGCTCTCGGTGCGCCGGGGCGTGGGGCGGACCGTGAACGACCGGCCGCCCCGACGCGGCTTCGAGCAGCTCCAGCCGCTGGAGGAGCTGCTCGGGGCGGGCGGGCCGGTACGGGTGCGCGCGCTGCTGCGCAGCGTGGAGGAGCCCACCGACTTCACCACCCAGCACCTGCTCCCCGGCGCCGGGGCCGAGCTGCGGTTCTGGGAGACCGTGTTGGTCGGCGAGGGTCTCGCGGTGGCGTTGTGCCATGAGTGGGCCGCGCCCCAGGACGTGCTCGAACGGCTGCACCCCGCCTTCGCCGCCGCCCTGGCCGACGAGCCCGCCCGCTCCATGCTGGCGGTGCTCGCGGACGCCTCCCGGGGCGTACCGCTGAGCGCGCACAGCGGGGTGACGGCGACCCTGCTCGGGCGCCGCAGGGGCGAGCAGCTGGAGCGCCCGGCGGAGACCCCGGCCGTCCTGGTCACCCAGGTCGTCCGGGTGGAGGGCACCCCCGTCCTCGCCGCCAAGCACATGCTCCCGAGCGGCGCCCCGGCCCTGCCGGTGCTCCACGGCGGGTAGGCCGGGCCGACCCAGGCTGTACACTCCCCGGTCATGCACTTGTCTGACAACTCCGCCGCCCAGCCCGTCGCCGACTGGATACGCCGCGCGCCCAAGGCCGTCCTCCATGACCACCTCGACGGTGGTCTGCGTCCCGCCACGATCGTCGAGCTGGCCCGCGCCTGCGGCTACGAGGGTCTGCCGACCGAGGACCCGGCGGCGCTCGCGGTCTGGTTCCGGGACGCGGCGGACTCCGGTTCGCTGGAGCGCTACCTGGAGACCTTCGCCCACACCTGCGCGGTGATGCAGACCCGTGAGGCGCTGGAGCGGATCGCGGCGGAGTGCGCCGAGGACCTGGCGGCGGACGGGGTCGTCTACGCGGAGGTGCGGTACGCGCCCGAGCAGCACCTGGAGCGCGGGCTCACCCTCGACGAGGTCGTCGACGCGGTGAACGCGGGCCTGCGCGAGGGCGAGCGCCGCACCGGCGGGCGGATCACCGTGCGCGCCCTGCTCACCGGGATGCGCCACACCGACCGCTCCCTGGAGATCGCCGAGCTGACCGTGGCGCACCGCGACCGCGGGGTGGCCGGGTTCGACATCGCGGGCGGCGAGATCGGCAACCCGCCGGCCCGCCACCTCCCCGCCTTCCAGCACCTGAAGCGGGCGAACTGCCACTTCACCATCCACGCGGGCGAGGCCGTCGGCGCCGAGTCGATCCACGAGGCCGTGCAGATCTGCGGCGCGGAGCGCGTCGGGCACGGGGTGCGGATCACCGACGACATCACGGTCCACGAGGACGGCACGGCCGACCTCGGCCACCTCGCCTCCTACCTGCGCGACAACCGCATCGCCCTGGAGGTCTGCCCGACCTCGAACCTCCAGACCGGCGCGGCCAAGGACTACGCCTCGCACCCGATCGACCTGCTGCGCCGCCTCGGCTTCCGGGTCACCCTGAACACCGACAACCGGCTGGTCTCGGGCACCACCATGAGCGAGGAGTTCCAGCACATGGCGGACGCCTTCGGCTACGGGCCCGAGGTGTTCGAGCAGTTCACCGTCGCCGCCGTCGAGGCCGCGTTCCTGCCGCTGCCGGAGCGCCGCCGCATCATCGACGAGCTGGTCCGCCCGGGGTACGCCGCCCTCTAGCGACGGCCGCCTCGCCCCGGGCACGCCCCCCGTCCTACGGCACCTGCACCAGCGCGGGCACCTCCAGAGTGAGCGTGCCCGCGTCGGCGTCGAGGACCGCGGGGACCCCCAGCGGCATGGTGAGCGAGGGGGTGCAGTGGCCGAAGCCGAAGTGCTCCACCACCGGCACGCCGAGCGGGGCGAGCCGGTCGGCCAGCACGGCCCGCACCTTCTCGTACGGTCCGCAGGCCTCCCAGGAGCCGAGCACCACCCCGGCCACCCCGTCCAGCCATCCCGAGCGCAGCAGCTGGGTCAGGATGCGGTCGATCCGGTAGTCCTCCTCGCCCACGTCCTCCAGGAGCAGCAGCCCGCCGCGCACCGAGGCCAGGGCGTCCGGGGTGCCGAGACCCGCGGCGAGCAGGGCGAGACAGCCGCCCACCGTGGTCCCCCGGGCCCGGCCCGGCACCATCGGGCGGGCACCGTCCGCTCGGAGCGTGCGGGCCGCCTCGGGGGCGAAGAGGGTGGTGCGCAGGGAGCGCTGGGTCGGGTCGTCCTTGAGGAACGTCTCGGCCGACACCATCGGCCCGTACAGCGTGGAGAGCCCGAGACGCGCGGCGAACGCCTCGTGCAGCGCGGTCACGTCGCTGTAGCCGACGAACACCTTGGGCCCGGCGGCCCGCATCGCGCTCCAGTCGACCAGGTCCACCATGCGCTGCGCCCCGTACCCGCCGCGCGCGCAGAGCACCGCGTCGACCGACGGGTCGCACCACGCCCGCTGGAGGTCGCGCGCCCTGGCGTCGTCGCCGCCCGCGAGGTAGCCGAACTCCGGGTGCCGGTCGCGGACATGGGGCAGCACGACCGGGTCGAGGTCCCAGCCGCGCAGGATGTCGAGCCCCGCGTCGAGCCGCTCGCCCACCACCGGACCACTCGGGGCCACCACCGCCACCCGGGCGCCCGGCCGCAGTCGCGGGGGCCGGGTGAGGGGCACGGGGGCGCGGGTGGGGGCGGGGTGCGCGGGCGTCACTTGTCCAGCTCCAGGAGGGGGATGTCGGGCCGGTCGATGCCGAACGTCTGGGCGTACAGGGAGAGTTCGGCCTCCAGGGCGCGGATCAGCGTGTCCGCCCGCCGGAAGCCGTGGCCCTCGCCCTCGAAGGCGAGATAGGCGTGCGGTACGCCGCGGCCCGCCGTCCGGGCCAGGAACCGTTCGCACTGGGCGGGCCGGCAGATCGGGTCGTCGAGGCCCTGGAGCAGCAGGAACGGTGTGGTGATCCGCTCCGCGTGGGTGATCGGCGAGCGTTGCGCGTACCGCCCGGGGAACTCGGCGCGGGGGCCGATGAGGGATTCCATGTACCGCGACTCGAAGTCGTGCGTCCCCTCGGGGGAGGACCAGTCGGTGAGGTCGAGGACGGGGTAGAGGACGGTGCCGCAGGCGTAGACGTCGGTGGTCGCGAGGGAGAGCGCCGCGGTCCAGCCGCCCGCGCTGCCGCCCCGGACGGCCAGGCGCCGGGGGTCGGCGGTGCCCTCGTCGGCGAGCGCGCGGGCCACCGCCGCGCAGTCCTCGACGTCGACGACGCCCCACTGCTCGCGCAGCCGGTCGCGGTACTCCCGTCCGTACCCCGTGGAGCCGCCGTAGTTGACCTCGGCCACGCCGATGCCGCGCGAGGTGAAGTAGGCGATCTCCAGATCGAGGACGAGGGGCACCTGCCCGGTCGGGCCGCCGTGCACCCGGATCACATACGGCGGCAGCTCCTCGGCGGGCGCCACCCGGCCGGGGTGGTGTGGCGGGTAGACCAGGGCGTGGATGTCGCGGCCGCCGGGGCCGGTGAAGGTGCGGATCTGCGGTTCCGGGTAGTACGCGGGGTCCACCACGTCCTCGTGGGGGCGTCCGACGACCCGGGTGCGGCCCGAGCGGGTGTCCAGCTCGACCACCTCGGCCGCCGTGCGCGGGCTGGCGCCGACGCCGACGACCCGGCTGCCGTGCGCCGCGAGCGTCGCCTGCCAGGCGGTCCAGGGGCCGGCCGCGTCCACCACCTCGCCGCTCTCCGGGTCGAGTATGCCGAGCGCGGTCGCGCCCCGGCCATGGACGACAGCGATCAGACCGCTGTCCAGGGGCTGGAACCAGCGGCGGCCGATCTGCCAGAGCGGACCGCCGAACTCCTCCTCGCGGGGACAGAGCGCCACGGCCGTGCCCGCGCGGTCGGCGGGGTGGGAGGAGAGCGGGTCCGCGGGCGCCGGGTCCATCCGGTAGAGGTTCCACCAGCCGGTGCGGTCGGAGGAGAACAGCAGCCGGCCGTCGGGCGCCCACTCCACCTGGGCGATGGACTCGCCGGGGCCGCCCGCGACGGGGTGCGCCCCCGTGAGGACGCCGTCCTCCCCCAGCTCCGCGAGGATCAGCTCGGTGCCGTCCCACGGCATGTTCGGGTGGTCCCAGGCGAGGTAGGCGGCGCGGGAGCCGTCCGGGGAGAGCCGGGGGCCGGTGACGAAGCGGTGCCGCCCGTCGGAGAGCTCGCGCACCCGGCCGCGGTCCTCGGCGGCCGAGCCGTCGAGCGGTACGGCCGCCAGCACCCGGCGCACGTCGGTCGGGGCGTCGCCGGTGAACTCCTCCAGGACGCACCACACTTCGCCGCGCCCGGCCATGAGGACGGGTTCGGCCCAGCGCAGCCCCTCCCCCACCGCCGACAGCGGGGTGAGCGGCCTCGGCTCCCCCGCGCCGTCCGGCTCGTACGCGTACAGCCGCTGGTCCGCGAAGTGGACGAAGACCACGAGCGGCCCCCCGGTGTCCCGCGCCGCCGCGGCCCACGGCACGCCGCCGTACTCGATGACCCGGCTGCGTACGTTCCACGGAGGGGGCAGCAGCGACCGGGCGGTGCCGTCCGCCCGGCGGCGGACCAGGGCGCGGCGGCCGCCCTCGGTGGGGCGCGGCTCGGTCCACCACACCTCCTCGCCGACGATGCCGGCGAAGTCGGGCGCGCCGTCGTGGGTGGCGGCCAGCTCGGCGTCGATGGGCGACGGCCAGGTTCCGTAAGGCCCGATGGGCACCATGTCTTCCAACTCCCCCTAAGCGGAACGCAGATAGTGGTCGAGGACCCGCACGCCGAAGTGGAGGGCGTCCACCGGGACCCGTTCGTCGACGCCGTGGAACAGCGCCTGGTAGTCGAAGCCGGGCGGCAGCCTCAGCGGCGAGAAGCCGTATCCGGTGATGCCGAGCCGGGAGAACTGCTTGGCGTCGGTACCGCCGGACATGCAGTACGGCACGACGTGCCCCTCGGGGGCGAACTCCTCGACGGCGGCGCGCAGTTTGGCGTACGTGGGGGTGTCCACCGGGGCCTGGAGGGCGACCTCCTTGTGGTGGAACTCCCAGTCGACGTCCGGGCCGGTGAGCCGGTCGAGCGTGTCGCGGAACTCGTCCTCCGTGCCCGGCAGGAACCGCCCGTCCACATACGCCGTGGCGTGCCCCGGGATCACGTTGATCTTGTAACCGGCTTCCAGCATCGTCGGGTTGGAGCTGTTGCGGACGGTCGGCTCCACCAGGGCGGCGGCCGGGCCGAGCTTGCCGAGGAGCGCGTCCACGTCGAAGCCGCGGGCTGCCGGGTCGACGTCGATCCCGTACAGCGCGGCGAGCTCGCTCAGGGCCGCCCGGACGGTCGGGGTGAGCCGGACCGGCCAGCGGTGCTCCCCGATCCGGGCGACCGCGGCGGCCAGCCGGCTGACGGCGTTGGCCGCGTTCACCTTGGAGCCGTGGCCGGCCCGGCCGTGCGCGGTGAGCTTCAGCCAGCCGGTGCCGCGCTCGCCCGCCGCGATCGGGTACAGCTGGAGGCGGGGGCCGGCGTGGAAGGTGAACGCGCCGGACTCGCTGATGCCCTCGGTGCACCCCTCGAAGAGGCCGGGGTGGTGGTCGGCGAGGAAACCGGAGCCGTCGACCGCGCTGGCCTCCTCGTCCGCGGTGTAGGCGATGACGATGTCCCGGCGGGGGCGCACGCCGGCGCGCGCCCAGGCCCGGACGACCGTGAGGACCATCGCGTCCATGTTCTTCATGTCGACGGCGCCCCGCCCCCACACCACGCCGTCGCGGACCTCCCCGGAGAACGGGTGCACGCTCCAGTCGGCCGGTTCGGCGGGCACCACGTCGAGGTGGCCGTGGACCAGGAGCGCGTCGGCGGAGGGGTCGGTGCCCTCGATGCGCGCCACCACGTTGGTGCGGCCCGGCGTCCGCTCCAGCAGGGTGGGCTCCAGGCCGGTGGCGGCGAGCCGCTCCGCCACGTACTCCGCGGCGGGGCGCTCGCGGCAGTCGCCGCCCCCGCGGTTGGTGGTGTCGATCCGGATGAGCTCGGAGGTGAAGGCCACCACCTCGTCCAGCGCGGCCGTGTCGATGTGCTCAGCCATACTGCTCCTCCACCGCGGCCGAGACGATCGTGGTGACCGCCTTGAAGGTGCGGATGCCCTCGTACATGGTGTCGCTGGTGTAGGCGACGCGGCGCTCACCGGTGCGCTCCGCGCCCGGGACCACCGTGGCGGCCCCCGCCAGGTGCTCCGCGTCGAACTCGATCTCGACGGTGAACGGCCCGCCCCGGACAGGGTCATGACGCCTCGCCAGGGCCGCCGCCTCCTTCGCGGCCGCCCTGATGTCGGCGGCGGTCCGCGCGGGGGTGCGGCACACCGCCGCGTACCGCGAGACGTGGTCCTTCACCGCCACCTTGCGCGCCCCCGGGGCGTACTTTTCGGCGTCCGCGCAGGTGAGGTCGTCACCGGTGACCAGGACCACCGGCACTCCGTACTCCGCGACCACCCGGGCGTTGAGCAGCCCCTCGCTCGCCCGTGTCCCGTTCAGCCAGACGCCCGTGAGGGAGTTGGCGAGATAGGTGTGGGCCAGGACGCCTTCGGCGCCCGCTCCCGTGTGGTACCCGACGAAGGCGATGCCGTCCACGTCGCCGTGCTGCACGCCTTCGACCATCGACAGCGACTTGTGGCGCCCGGTGAGCATCTGCACGCGCTCGTCCAGCCGCTCCAGCAGCAGATTGCGCATGGACCAGTGCGCCTCGTTGACGAGGACCTCGTCGGCACCACCGTCGAAGAAACCCAGCGCCGCGGCGTTGACGTCCGACGTGAACAGGGCACGACACCGCTCCCACTGCGGAGCACCCGGCAGCACGTCACCGGGCCAGGTGACACCGGTGGCGCCCTCCATGTCGGCGCTGATGAGGATCTTCATGCGCACGACGCTACCGGCCGCCGAATATGTCGGCCAGAGGCCACACCGCCGTAGGGCGCCCAGGGGCCGGGATCAGTGGCGGCGGCATCGCGCACAGCACCGGCCCGTGCCCGCCTCGGGTTCAGGGCACTCGGCTCAGGACCGCGTCAGCGCCGACGACGGGAGGCCCCTGCAGCAGTACCGAACCGGATCAGCCCCTCATGCTCCGCCCTCACTCGTGATTCTTCCCGTGTCCGGGCCCGGCCATCGCGAGGCTGTCCGCCACCGCATGGAGCCACTCCTCGGTCGTCATGGGCACCGGCGGCTCGACCTCCATGCCCAACTCACCGACGGCGATGGCGTAGTCGTGAGCCTCCAGCCTCAGAGCCAGCAATTCATGGATCTCCCCGACCAGTCGGGCAACCAACTGGGGATCTACCGAATCCTTGTAGTCTCGAACCGCAGTATCGTGGTCAACGAATTCATCAGGCATGTCCTGTGAGAACCATCCGCCGAGGAACTGACCCAATTCCGCGAAGCGGGCGTGCCACTCCCAGTGCGTCTGGGGTGCGGTAGGGGGTGGTACATGACCGGATTCGATGCTGCGCTTTACATGATCGGCCATTTCGGACAACCAGCTCTGCGTGCGGGACTCGGGCAACCCGATGTCGGGTACCGAATAGAACTCACCCAGGCGCAGTCGCAAGCGGCCGGGAGGGTTCCGCGCGTACTCCCGGAGTTGTTGTTCTGCGACAGAGAGCGCCCAAGGCCTGGTGTGCCAGGTGTGCCGCAGGTACGCCTCAAGCGCCGACGGCACTGTGTCAGGCTCCGGACTCTCCGGTTCCTGTCCCACAAAGGCCGCGACGACGATGTCGAGTTCACCATATCGGCGGTCGAACTCGAGCGGCTTCATAGACACTGCGGCACCCTCATACGTAGATCGGGTAGGTGGCGTGCACGACGAAACCATGCGGACTCGACACTTCACGCCTCAGCGTCACCCGCGCGGCCCGTACGTCAACGGGCTCGTGACCGGCAAGCATCATCGCCTGGAGCAGTACACGCCCGATCGGTTCCCGGCGCGAAGGCCAAGATGCCTCAATAGTGAGCCTCGGTCGCGTGCCCTGAGCGAGCCAGCGATGTACGGCCTGCTCGTTGCGTGTGACGACCTGCTGGGTACACCACTGTGCGGTGGCACGGTCGGGGTAGGTAGCTGAGCGGGTACGCACAGGAAATCCTCAGTCAATCGTGAAGCCCCAGAAGACGCCGACTTCGGTGGCGGAGACAGCGATTACACCACAATCCATGACATGACTGGTGAAGCCCTCATAGACACCCTCGCGAAGGAGCATATCGCCATGGGGATTCTGTTGTGCAGCTGCAGCGTTCGTATAGAAGAGCGCATCTTGCCCGAATCTGGACAAGATCGATCCAGCGTGCAGGGTCAACTCGATCTCCCTCGCCTGGAATCCCGGGATATCTTCCGTTTGGAACCATTCGCCTTGGAGAGTGACCAGGATTTGCTCCGCCCCCTTCCTGGGAACAGGAAAAGCGGCTTGGAAGTCAGCGATCGTGACAGCACTGAACGGATTGTCCATTCCCTTGCCATAAACGCCGCCTCCGGGCGCCATTGCAAGCTTCACCCAGCCGCGCGGATCTTCCGTCCGAAGATTCATAACATCGAGGGCGTCGCGTCGCCAGTCATCACTCCGCCGCGGACCTACGGCCGCGAACATACCCTCGCCGAAAATGGCCCGCAAAGAACGGCTCCACGAGGCGGGGTCAATCTGAATCACGGGCCGTACCTCAGTCTCTCGGAATCGCACACTACGGGTGCTGGGTCTTGTCAGTGGGCATGGAAGTAAGGACGACGAACGGTGGCGTACCTCCCCGGTTCGGCCTCAGGACGACCCACACATTAGTCACGTCGCGTGCAGCGGTGTCGCCCCGGTCCCAAGATCTACCTACAGTACCGTTCGTCCTCAACAGAAGTGAGCGCGATGAATTAGGGCCGGGGTTACCTGCAAGCCAATTATCGATCTTCCTTTGGTTTGACGGTTCGTCCAGAGCAGCTTGAGTGTATTTCTGGGCATCCGCGAGGTTGATGAACGAAGAAACAGCTTCTGGCCGGATACCGGAAGGTCTGACAATCTGCTGATCCCTGAGCCTCTGTGCCAACTGCTCATCGGTTTTGCCCACGTGCTTGTCCACTACATGGGAACCGAGCAAGCCCTCTTGGTTCGCCAGGTCGAGCGGGTATTTGTGGTTGCTCTCGTCATCGCCGGCCACCGTGTAGAGTGGATCGCTCTTAAAATCAGTTAGGGCGCGGGCACCAAATGACTCCGCCCGGGCTGACTCGGCGTCGAACGTAGGAGCACTGTCATACGCCTCATTCAGAGCCCCATGCAATTTTTTGAGTTCGGCGACTTGCCGATGCACGCGGTTGTTGTAAGCCTCAACCGCAGAATTCATTGCCTCTTGGTCGACCTCTAGAGCGAAGCCCTTCGCGAAGCCCTTCCCCATATGGAGGAGCCCTTTACCGAAGCTCTTGAGATCTTTCAACCCCAGGCCATCACTCGTGTCGATGTGCGGCAGCGCTTTGATGACCGCTTCGTAGTACAGCCGACGAAGGTCGTCCCGCACGTCTTGAGCGGCGACCGCCCATGCGCGCAAGGCATCACTCATGACGTCGCACGTCTTGACCATCACGTCCATGACCGGGTGGCTGCTGGCGTGGCCAGGCTGCGCCAAATCATGATTCCACGCGTATCCCTCGCGACTCTTGCCCCACGCGCTCGTGCCCCAGACGGCACTGCAGAATTGCCGCATGGCCACGGTCCACTCACCGTTGGACCGATCGGTGTAGCTGTGAAGGGCGCTACTGAGGTTTCCGTCCGTAGCAGTGACGGCCGTGCCCGCGTAAGCCCACGCAACGGAGATATTGTCCAGGCCAAGGTAATCGGGCAACGGCATGATCTCCGCCGCCTTACCCATACGGTAGACGTCTTCCAAGAGTGGCCTGATGATCGCCAAGGCTCCGGCTTCAGCTGCTTCCAGTGCCAACTGGAAGATATCCTGACTCTGGTCTACGTCGGCCCATCTGAGTTCTGTCACGAGCCCGTAGTTCGGAGGCGTATCGATGACAAGCGGCGGTGGTTGGGTTCGTGCCTTGGCGCCCGAGGGGTCCGTGGCCGCGTCTGCGGTCGCATAGTTGTTCGCGGTCAGGGTGAACCCCACGGCCGCACCCCCGACACTCGCCACCGATTTGGCCCAGACTTCGATGAAACGATCGCCCACCTCTTTGTAAGCGGTAGCGAACTCCCATGCAGCGGTTCCGTAACCCCCGCAGTCGGGGTACCGGGCAAGCTCATCCAGAAGTTGGACGGCCCCCTTGTGCAGTCCGTCCTGAAGATGGGCAACGTAACCCGAAAGTGCATGCAACGCACCGGGAGTGACGTCGATTTCCCCGTTCTTCAATGGGGGTGGAGGCGGCGGCATGCTCATCACGCCGCTCCCCAACCACGCAACACCGCGGCATGTGCCGCCGCATAGTTAATCTGGCCCGTCGTGACGACGCCGTGGAGCCACGCCTGTGTCGCCTGTAGGTCCTTTGCGGACCGGTCCCACTCGTCAAGCTTATCGATGAAGGGCCTCGCGAGCCTCCCCGCGCCAAGTAAGGACGACCTTCTCCACTCGATCATGCATGGCATGGACGTTCTCGTTCAGCTCTTTGAGGATCTTTTCCAGCTGGCCGGCGAGAAGCTGCAACGCAGCGAGATCGACCGCTATGTTGTCGTCATCGTGAGGCATCCTTCCCCCTCACAGATCTTGCAAGCGACTCGTACGCGGGGTGGCCGGATCGCTCCCGACGCTGGGGGTGGAAAGCGCAGCAGCCTCCTTGTCCACATCCACGGACATCTGGATGCGCCTGAACGCCGCGAGCGTTTCGAGCTCCTGCTCGGTGAACCCTCCCCGGCTCATACGCACAGCTGCTTCGATCAGCTTCATGAGCTCACGGATACGGACCGCTTCCTTGGCTGCGTCCCGGTGGTGTCGTCGGTAGGCCCCAGCAGCAGGCCCTTGCCAGCGAGTCTCGATCACGTCTACGAGCGTATCCATCCGCTTGACCTGCCGGTCGAGGTAGCGCTGCATTTCATCCAGGTCGTCAGCGAGCTTGGTCAAGTTCTCGCTGCTCACCTTCAGGTCTGGATCTGTCGTCACGTATCCGCCCCCGTGCCCCGTGACCGCTCAACCGATCAAACGTTTCCCTCGCTTGCACTTTAACAGGGAGAGATGACTGGGCGGCTGGGTCCACTTGCCGAGCCCAGCACTTGGGCTCCGTGCCGGTCCGGACTTGGACAATCTTGCCGCTGGCGACGGTCGGATCGCGCCTGCTCTGGACCTCGTCGAACTACCTGGCCCGACGGACTAGCCAGGAGGCGCACCTCTGGACAGATCCGCGCGACTACCCCGCCCCCCTCCCCACACCCAATTGGTGCAGACCTCTTGCATGTTGGTCCAGACCAATGCCAGCCTCTGGTCCGAACCAGCTGAGGAACCAGCTGAGAAGGAGCCCCCACATGTCCGTACGACGTACAGCAGCCGCCCTCGGTGTTCTCGGTGTGGCGTCCGCGTCACTGCTCTCCGTCGCCGGGTCGCCCGCCTCCGCGCACGGTGCCGTGTTCAACCCGGTCAGCCGGGTCGCCGCCTGCTACGCGGAAGGCCCCGAGACCCCCAAGTCGCAGGTGTGCAAGGACCTGGTCGCCGACTCCGGCACCCAGCCGCTCTACGACTGGAACGAGGTCAACATCGCCAACGCCGACGGGCACCACCAACAGCTCATCCCGGACGGCAAGTTGTGCTCGGCCAACCGCGAGAAGTACCGCGCGCTGGACTGGGCCCGTACCGACTGGCCCGCCACCGGTGTCTCGACGGGCCCCTTCGGGTTCAGGTTCCGGGTGACGGCCCCGCACTCCGGGACCATGACGCTCTACATCACCAAGGAGGGCTTCGACCCGACGAAGCCCCTGAAGTGGTCCGACCTGGACTCCCGGCCGGTCGCCACGTACGCCACGACCCGGACCTCCACCGACGGCTCGTACACCTTCACCGCGAACCTGCCCGCCCGCACCGGCCGCCACGTCATCTACAAGGTGTGGCAGCGCAGCGACAGCCCGGAGGCGTTCTACAGCTGCTCCGACGTCGTGTACGGCCAGGCCGCGCAGGCCGCCGCCCAGCCGGCCGCGCCCAGTCAGCGCACCATCGACGCGGGCGCCGCCAAGTCCACCGTCAGCCACCACGGGCACGGCGGCGGGGCGGCGCCCAAGGACTCGTTCGCCCCCGGCACGGCGGCGCAGCCCGTCGCGGCCGCCTCCCTGGCGGGTGTCCTGGCCGGCGGCGTCCTGCTGCTGCGCCGGCGCAAGGAATTCTGACCCGCGGCGGGCACGGGCGCGCCGGCCCTCACCCGGCGCGCCCCACCACCCACCACGTGGAGGGCAGCGCGATCCGGGTGCCGTCCGGGCGGTACTCGGTCGTGGTCAGGGGCAGTTCGCCGCGGGCCAGGACCGTCAGCCCGGCCGCGCCCAGCAGCTCGGGCACGGCCGCGTCGGCCACCTCGCCCGGGGTGAGGCCGTGGGCGAAGACCGGGCGCAGCTTCGGCGGCGCCCCCGCCGGGTCCTGGGTCAGGCCCGCCAGGACCTGCTTGGCCGCCTCCGCGAGCTCCACCAGCAGGGCCCGGCCGCGCGTCCCGACCAGCGTGGCGACGGCGTCGGCCAGGGGCCCGCGGGCGGCCGGCTCGCACTGGTGCAGCACCCCGCGCACATACACGTTGGCGTCGCCCAGGCGCGCGTGCAGGTCCTGGACGGCCTTCTCGTCGGTCGCGTCCAACTGCTCGAACCGGGCGCGCCCGTCCGGGTCCTGGCTTCTGGCCCGCTCCACCGCGGCGGGCGAGAGGTCGACGCCGACCACGCGGTCGTAGCGGTCGGCGAGGAAGCGGGTCTGGGTGCCGTTGCCGCACCCCAGATCGACCATCGGCAGGGCCAGATCGGTGAGATGGGGCTCGAAGAGGGCGAGGTGGGGGCCCGCCGTGAGAGCCGGCTCGGCGTCCCAGAACACCGCGCCCGTCTCGTCGGGCGCCTCGTTCCAGAAGCCTTCCCAGGCGTCCTTGTACCGACTCGTCACGCTCATGACCGACTCCCCAGGCTGGCACGCACAGTGTCAAGATCGGTCTATCGCTCCGGAGGCACGCCGACAAGGGCCCGGCGCAAGCCTTCACGCCCCGTTCGAGCCGGTTCAGCGCCTCGTGCGCCCCCTGGACGGCAGCGGCACCTCGAACCACACGGTCTTGCCCCCGCCCGTACGGCTCGTCCCCCACTCGCGGGCCAGCCGGCTCACCACCCGCAGGCCCCGCCCCGACTCGTCCAGCGCTCCCGCGTGCAGCAGCATCGGCAGCGTGTGGTCGTCGTCGACGACCTCGCAGCGCAGCGTCTCGGCCCGCACCATCCGCAGCCGTACCTGGTGGCTGTGCGCGTGCCGTACGGCATTGGTGACGACCTCGCTGACCAGCAGCTCCACGGTCTCCACCAGGTCCTCCAGACCCCAGTCGCGCAGCCGGCCGACGACCAGGCGCCGGGACCGTGCCACCTCGCGCGCGTCGATGGCGAGCGACCACTCGGCCACGTCCTCGCGCGCGATGCCGTTGAGCCGGGCCATCAGGAGGGCGACGTCGTCCTTGCGGCCGCCCCGGATGTTGAGGGCGCGGATGATGGTGTCGCAGGCGTCGTCCATGGAGGCCGCCGGGTGCGCGGCGGACTCGCAGAGGGTCGCGAGGCCCACGCCGATGTCCTCGCCGCGCACCTCGACCAGGCCATCGGTGCACATCACCAGCCGGTCGCCCGGCTCGACACGCAACCGCACGGTCTCGAAGGGCACCCCGCCGACGCCGATGGGCGCGCCGGTCGGCAGCTCCAGCAGCTCGCTGCGGCCGTCGGCGGCGCGGACCAGGACCGGCGGCACATGGCCCGCGTTGGCCAGCAGGAGCTCGCCCTCGATGGGGTCGTACACCGCGTAGAGGCAGGTCGCCAGATAGTGCTCGCCGAGCCGCTGCGCGAGGTCGTCCAGGTTGCGCAGCAGTTGGGCGGGCGGCAGGTCCAGCGCCGCCATGGTCTGCACGGCGGTACGCAACTGGCCCATCATCGCGGCCGAGTTGAGTCCGTGGCCCATGACGTCGCCGACCACCAGGGCGATCCGGGAGCCGGGCAGCTTGATGGAGTCGAACCAGTCGCCGCCGACCCGGCCGAGCAGGGTGCCGGGCAGATAGCGCGTGGCGGTGTCGCAGCCGGTCATCTGCGGGGTGACCTGCGGCAGCATCGAGTCCTGGAGGGTCTCGGCGACGCTCTCCTGGTAGGTGTACATACGGGCGTTGTCGAGGACAAGCCCGGCGCGGGCGGCGAGTTCGGCGCCGGTCACCCGGTCCATGTCGTTGAACTCGGCCCGTTCCGCGTGGCGCAGAAGGATCATGAACCCGAGCACCACGTTGCGCGCCTTGAGGGGAACCACCAGCATCGACCGGCCGTTGATCAGAGGCCGGATGTCGCGCTTTTCGAACTGCGAGGCGATGGCGGTGCCCATCTGCTCGCTGATGCGCGGGACGAGCACGGGCTCGCCGGTCGTCATGCACTGGAAGAAGGGGGTGTGCGCGGGGAACGGCATGGACTCGCCCACGGGGACGACGTCGTCCCACCGCCCGGGTGCGTCGACGTGTTCGAGGGCGACCCGGTGCCACAGGGTGGTCTCGTCCGGCGGCCCATCCGGGAACCCCTCACCGGCGATGACCTGTTCGCGCAGATAGGTGCCCGCGACATCGGTGAAGCGCGGCACCACGGCGGCGCTCACCTCCTGGATGGTGCGGGACAGATCGAGGGAGGAACCGATACGGCCGCTGACCTCGTTGAGGAACTCCAGCCGCTCGCGCACGGCGGCGTACTCCAGGTCCTGCGCGAACTCGGGCTCGGGCGCGGGCACCGTCCCGACGGCGGCCGGGTCCTGCTCGGCGCCGCGCACGGCCCTGCGCCCGGGGCGGCGGGGCACACCCCAGTCGGGCGTCACGGGCACCCGGTCGTGCTGGCTGAACTCCAGGACGGGATAGCCCAGTTCGAGCACCTGCGAGACGATCCGGGAGCTCTCGCCGACGCTCATGCTGGGCAGGATCTCGGGCAGCCGCCGGGCCAGCTCGTCCGCGCCCTGGAACTCGGTGTGCAGCGCGAAGCCGGGTGCTATCCGCTCCACACCGCCCCGGCCGGGCCCCGGGTGGCCGGCGTGCAGCAGCGCCGCGTCCGCCGCCAGCACCAGAAGCCGCCCGGAGCCGGGCCCGACCAGCGGATACGCCCACCAGAGCACGTCGACGCGGGGCCGCCCGGGGTCCGAGAGGGCGGCGCGCCCGGCCGTGGGGTAGGACGTCAGGCCGTTGAGCGAGGCGTCCAGCGCCGGGCCGAACATGTCGTAGGCGTCCAGGTCGCCCAGCGCGTCGCCGGACCGGTCCTCGTCCAGCGCGCCGGAGACCGGCAGCAGGTCGAGGGCGGGACGGCCCACCGCCTCCTCGCGGGTGGGCCCGAACAGCCGGCGCGCACCGGTCGACCAGTGCGACACCAGCCCGTCGCCGTCCACGACGATCACGGCAAGCGGAATCCGTCCGGCCACGGCGGACTGCCGGGGCAGCGTCGGCGGAGTGCCACTGTCCATGGGTGGAGGCTCCTTCCCCGCCGCAAGGATCTGCGGCTGTGCCACCTACCGTACGGCCATGCGAAGGCCCCGCGCGGGGCAACGCCGGAATACGGCGTACGCCCGCGTGTACCGGGCACGTGGTTGAAGAATAGTCAGTCCTCGTGGCCCAGTTGGAGGTCCCGCTCGGTGCGTCCGCCACCGGCGACCCGGAGCACCGTGGCCACCGGCGGATAGCCGGCCGCGATCACCGTGTACTCGCCGGAGGAGAGGTCGACGAAGCGGAAGGTGCCGTCGGGTCCGGTGGTGAGGGTGTCGACCACGTTCCCGGCCGCGTCGAGCAGCGTCACGCGCGCGTCCTCGACCGTCCG
Organism: Streptomyces sp. NPDC005878; assembly: GCF_040629815.1. Classification (NCBI taxonomy): domain Bacteria; kingdom Bacillati; phylum Actinomycetota; class Actinomycetes; order Kitasatosporales; family Streptomycetaceae; genus Streptomyces; species Streptomyces sp. NPDC005878. The sequence goes on along the minus strand of NZ_JBEXWK010000002.1, from coordinate 329,364 downwards.
TCCGCCGCTCGCCCTGACCGTGCCGCGCAGCACGGCGCCGCCCGCGAGCTCGATGTCCTGGCGGGTCTCGCGCGAGGACTGGACGCTGACGGGGAGGGCCGCCGGCCGGAAGGCGGGAGCGCTGGCGGCCAGGGTGTACTCTCCGGCCACCAACTCGCTCATCACGTAGGCGCCTTCGCGCCCGCTGCGGGTGGTGGCGACGACCTCGCCCCGTACGTCGGTGAGGGTGACGGCCGCGTCCCGTACCGGAGTGCCGTCGGCGGTGACCACCGACCCGGCCAGCCGTCCGGCGCCGCCGAGGACCACGTCGAGCTCGACCGGGCGCTCCCCCACGGTCACCGAGACGGCCTGCGGCTGGTGCCCTCCGGCCGCCGCGATCAGGACGTAGCTGCCGGCCCCCGGAACGCTCAGCGCGTACCGCCCGTCCTCGCCGCTGCCGCCGCGCCCCACCTGCTGTCCGCGCACGTCGACGAGGGTGAGCGCGGCGCGCGGCACGGTGGTGCCGTCGCTGTGCTGCACCGTGCCGCAGACCGGGACGCCGCTGTGGGCGGGGGCGTGGGGCGTACGCGCCTGGGGCACGGGGGTCGCGTCGACGGCGGGGGCGTTCTGGGACACCAGCGGTTTCTCCTTGAGGAAGAAGGCGAGCAGGAGGCCGAGCACCAGGACCGGCACCAGGTAGAGGAAGATCCGCGGCATGGCCTCGGCGTAGGCGCGGATGTAGCCGTCGCGCAGGGTGGGCGGCAGGGTGTGCACCAGCTGCGGGGTGATCGACTCGGGGTCGGGAAGGCGGGCGCCCGCGGGGAGCTGCTCGGTGAGGGAGTGGGCGAGGCGGTTGGTGAACAGGGTGCCGAAGACGGCGGCCCCCACGCTGCCGCCGATCTGGCGGAAGTAGTTGTTGGCGCTGGTGGCGGCACCGAGGTCGGCGGGGTCGGCGGCGTTCTGCACGGCGAGGACGAGCACCGGCATCACCAGGCCGATACCGATGCCGAGAACCGCCATCCAGACGCTGTAGTCCAGCCGGGGCGTGTCCGTCTCGAGCCGGGAGAGCAGCCCCATGCCGACGGCGGCGACCGCGCTGCCGAGGACCGGGTAGATCTTGTAGCGGCCGGTGCGGCTGATGAGCTGGCCGGAGATGATCGATGCGGCGACGATGCCGCCCATCATCGGCAGGACCAGCAGCCCGGACTCGGTGGCGCTGGCGCCGTCGACCATCTGGAGGAAGGTCGGCAGATAGCTGGCCGCGCCGAAGAGCGCGACGCCGATGACCGCGCCGACCAGTCCGGAGATGGCGAAGACCGGGTCGCGGAACAGCCGCAGCGGGATGACGGGTTCGCGCGCGTGGTGCTCGGCCACGACGAAGAGCAGGGTCGTACCCAGGGCTCCGGCGGCGAGCCCCAGGATGACACGCGAGTCCCACGCGTACTCCGTCCCGCCCCAACTGGTCAGCAGCACCACACAGGTCGAGGCGGCGATGAGCAGGAGCGAGCCGAGGACGTCCAGGCGCGGGCGGGCGGCGGGGCGGGGCAGCTGGAGGACGACGGCGATGACGGCGAGGGTGACCAGGCCGAAGGGGACGTTGATGTAGAAGCACCAGCGCCAGGAGGTGTGGTCGGTGAAGAACCCGCCGAGCAGGGGCCCGGCCACGGAGGCCAGACCGTAGACGGCGCCGATCAGGCCCATGAAGCGGCCGCGCCTGCGGGGCGGCACGATGTCCGCGATGATCGCCTGCACGCCGATCATGAGCCCGCCGCCGCCGACGCCCTGGACGGCGCGGAAGGCGATGAGCTCGTCCATGGTCCGCGCCCAGCCGGCCAGCGCCGAGCCGATCACGAAGACGACGATGGCGAACTGGAAGACGGGTTTGCGGCCGAAGAGGTCCCCGAGCTTGCCGTAGACGGGCAGCCCGATGGTGGAGGCCAGCAGATAGGCGGTGACGGCCCAGGACACCTTGTCGAGGCCGTGGAGATCACCGACGATCTTCGGCAGCGCGGTCGCCACGATCATCTGGTCGAGGGCCGCGAGCAGCATGGTGAGCATCAGCCCGACGAAGACCAGCCGCACCCGGCGCGCGCTGAGCGCCACGGGGGCCTCGGACGGTCCGGCGGGCGGCCCGGCAGGCCGTCCGGCAGGCTGTCCGGCAGGCTGTCCGGCAGGCGGCGCCGGATCGGCCGGGACGGCCGCCGCCGTGTCGGAGAACTCCGGGACCGGCTCCCGCACGGCCCGCCGTGCCCGCCGCCGCTCCCCCGAAGGCCCGCCCCGCGCCGGGTCCTTCACCAGAGTGATCCCACCCACGTCTGCTCCCCTCGTCGCGCCTGATTCGCCTGCGCGGCGTACATACTGCGCATCGGGCGCTTATAGGGAGCAAGCGGAAGAGCGGCGGCGCGCGGGCGCACAACTGGCCCTGAAAGGGGGCGCGTCCACCGCCCCATCAGCGTGTTTCAATCGGCCCGGCGCGCGCGGGCGCACCACCGGGCCGCCGCGAAAACCACTCGAACCGGTGACCGCGACCGGGAGTGCTCAGCGGCGGCCCGAGGGCCCGGGGCCTACTTCTCGACTTCGGCGGCGAGCTTGCCGAGCACGGTGTCGTGGATGCGGTTGAGGCCCTTGGGGGCGAAGGTCTTCTCGAAGAAGCCGCCGATGCCGCCCGCGCCGTTCCACACGCTGCTGACGACGACCTTCGAGCGGCCCTCACCGGCCGGGGTGACGGTCCAGGTGGTGACCATGGAGGAGTTGCGGTCCTTCTCCACGAGCTGTCCCTCGGTGGGCTCGGAGACCTCCAGCAGGCAGTCGCGCACGCGCTTGCTGGTCGCCTGGAGCTTCCAGTGGACCAGGGTGCCCTCGCCGTCGCCGCCCTCGCGCACCTCGTACTCGCTGAAGTGCTCGGACAGGAGCTTCGGACGGCCGTCCTTGTAGTCGGCCACGGTGTCGAACACCGTCTCCGGGCTCGCCGCGATGATCCGCTCCGTGGTGGCCTCGACCTGCGCCATGGCTCTTCCTCCAGCACTCGTGACATCCGGGGGGTGCGCCCGGATTCGGGGTGGGCAAAGCCAATCACCTCGGGGACGGGCCCCCAAAATCGGGGTTGCTGCGATCATGGGAACGCATGTTCTATTCTGGGGTCAGTGCTACGGACGAGGCCCGAGGAGGCGTGTATGCGCTGGGACAATCTGGCCGAGAACGATCCGGCGCCGCCCGGAACGGGCCGCGCGGCCGCGCTGTTCGACGCGGACGCGGTGGTCACCCGTACCTTCGACACGCCCGAGTTCCGCGGGATCACCTTCCACGAGGTCCGCGCGCGTTCGATCGTCAACCGGGTGCCCGGGGCGTCCCGGATGCCGTTCGAGTGGACCGTCAACCCCTACCGGGGCTGCACCCACGCGTGCGTGTACTGCTTCGCCCGCAAGACGCACAGCTATCTGGACCTCGACACCGGCCTCGGCTTCGACTCGCAGATCGTCGTCAAGGTCAACGCGCCCGAGCTGCTGCGCCGCCACCTCTCCTCCGGCCGGTGGCAGGGCGCGCACATCGCCATGGGCACCAACGTCGACTGCTACCAGCGCGCCGAGGGCCGCTACCGGCTGATGCCGGGGATCATCGAGGCGCTGCGCGACCACGCCAACCCGTTCTCCATCCTCACCAAGGGCACGCTGATCCTGCGCGACCTGGAGCTGCTCCAGCAGGCCGCGCAGGTGACCGAGGTGGGCATCTCCGTCTCCGTGGGGTTCGTCGACCACGACCTGTGGCGCACGGTGGAGCCGGGCACGCCCGCTCCCGAGCGCCGCCTCGACGTCGTACGGACGCTCACCGACGCGGGCATCGGCTGCGGGGTCCTGATGGCCCCGGTGATCCCCTTCCTCGGTGACCACCCCGACCAGCTGCGCGCCACGGTCCGCGCGATCGCCGCCTCGGGCGCCACCTCGGTGACCCCGCTGGTGCTTCACCTGCGGCCGGGGGCGCGCGAGTGGTACATGGCGTGGCTCGCCGAGCACCACCCCCATCTGGTGCGGCGCTACGAGCGGCTGTACGCGGAGGGGGCGTACGCGCCGAAGTGGTACCAGCGCCGGATCACCCGGCACGTACACGAGCTGGCCGACGAATTCGGCATCGGCCCGGCGCACCGGGGCGCGGCCCGGCGCATTCCGCGGCGCGTGGAGCCGGAGCCGGACCCCTCCGGCCCGACGCAGCTCACGCTCCTCTGACCGGAATCCGGTGGACCCGGAATCCGTTGGGCCCGAATTCCGATGGGTCCGTTGACCCGCTGTCAGAGGTGTGGTTCAGGATGGAGGCATGACTTCGCTCACGCACATCGCCACCCCGGACGGCCTCGCGCCCGGCGTCAACTACAGCCATGTGGTGTGGGGCACCGGCCGGTTCATCGCGATATCCGGCCAGTGCGCCCTCGACGAGAAGGGGGACGTGGTCGGCGAGGGCGACCCGGTCGCCCAGGCGCGGCAGGTCTTCGAGAACCTGCGCCGCTGCCTCCAGGCGGCGGGGGCGACCTTCGAGGACGTGGTGAAGCTGACGGTCTTCGTCACCGACATCGCGCATCTGCCCGCGGTCCGCGAGGCGCGGGACGAGCACCTCGACGGCGGCCGGCTCCCGGCGGCCTCGGCGGTCCAGGTGGTGGCGCTCTTCCGTCCCGAACTGCTGATGGAGATCGAGGCGTTCGCGGTGATCGCCGACCGATGACCGCCGGTCCGCGCGTGCGGGATACGAGCGCGCGGGCTTCGCCCCCGACGGTGGCGAGGAGGACTTCGTCGCGGACGGGATCGCCGTACCGGAGGTGCGGTACGTCAGGCGGCTCGCGGAAGGCGGTGCGCGATGAAGCCCCCGGAGGGCGTCAGCCGATGCGCCTGAGCGCTATGGCCGCGGCCGAGGCGAGACGGGGGCGGGCCAGTGCCGTCTCCAGGACCTCCACCGCCCGCTTGTCGCCCAGCTCCCCCAGCCCCTCCACACAGGCCAGCGCCACCCGCCAGTAAGGGGTGTCGGGCGAGAGCAGCGGCCGCAGGGTGGTGATCAGCGCCGGTACGGCCTCGGGGGCGCGCAGCGCGGTGAGCAGGCGCACGGGGTGCAGGGCGTACGCCGTGCGCAGCTGGTTGGTGGCGAGCGCGGCGGCGGCCCGGGCCGTGCGCGGGTCCCCGAGCCGGGCCAGGGCGTGCGCCGCGGAGACGCAGCGCGCCGGGTCGCGGTGGTTGAGCAGCAGCACCAGCGACTCGAAGGCGCGCCGGTCGCCCGCGCAGCCGAGCCGGAAGGCCGCGATCTCCCGCGCCCACAGGGGCCGTTCGCGCTCGGTGAGGACGGCCGCGAGCTCGTCGCGGTCCCGGGTCGAGAGCAGCCGCTCGTACGCCGGCACCGCCTCCGACGCCCTGGCCTCGTCCCGCAGCCGGTCCGCCAGCGACCGCAGCTCCTCGTCCATGCGGGAAGCGTAGTGGGCCCCCGCCCGACCGGAAGGGGTCCGGCGGCGGGCACCGGGGGCGCCCGGCCGTGTGCGCCGGGGCGAGCCAGATCACACGCACTCGCCACCCCCGCCCTATGGCGCGCTCGTTACTCACCGGTTAACCTCATGTGAGCGGGCACCCCCCGCAGACTCCGGTGGCCTGGTGACGCAGCCACCGAGAGTGTTCGTCGGTTCGGCAGTTTCACGGCGTGGCCCCGGGACCGGGTCCGCCGGCCCCAGCACCACCACGACACCTCTCCGCACGCCGTGCGCCCATGCCGCGCACCCGCGTCCTCGCGGACGCCGTCGCGACAGCCGGATCGCCGGTCGCGTGCGCCCTCTCCTCAGTCGTCACTCACCCTGGAGTCCCGTGATGGACACCCCCCTGAACACCGTCGCCGTGGTCGGTCTCGGCACCATGGGCACCGGCATCGCCGACGTGCTCGCCCGGGCGGGCCGCGAGGTCATCGGCATCGACATCAGCGAGCAGGCCGGCCGCAGGGCCGTGGCCTCCCTGGAGGCGTCCACCGCCCGGGCGGTCGCCCGCGAGCGCATCACCGAGGAGGAGCGGCGCGACGTCCTCGCCCGGTTCCGCACCTTCACCGACCTCCAGGCGGCGGCCGACGCCGAGCTGGTCATCGAGGTCGTGCCGGAGTCGTACGAGCTCAAGCAGCAGGTGTTCGCCGCGCTCGACACGATCGTCGCCCCCACCGCGATCCTGGCGACCGGCACCAACGCCCTCTCGGTGACCCGGCTCGCCGCCGAGTCCGCGCACCCCGAGCGCGTCCTCGGGCTCCACTTCTTCAACCCGGCGCCCGCGATGAAGCTGGTCGAGGTGGTCTCCTCGGTCCTGACCGCGCCGCCGGCCGTGGAGGCGGTCACCCGGCTCGCGCTCGACCTCGGCAAGGAGCCGGTCGCGGTCGGCGACCGCCCGGGCTTCGTCGCCGACGGGCTGCTCTTCGGCTACCTCAACCAGGCCGCCGCGATGTACGAGTCGAAGTACGCCTCCCGCGAGGACATCGACGCCGCGATGAAGCTGGGCTGCGGACTGCCGATGGGCCCGCTCGAACTGCTCGACCTGATCGGTATCGACACCGCCCGCACGGTCCTGGAGGCGATGTACAGCGACTCGCACGACCGGCTGCACGCCCCCGCGCCCATCCTCGGCCAGCTCACCGAGGCCGGTCTGACGGGCCGCAAGGCGGGCCGCGGCTTCTACACCTACGAGGCCCCCGGCAGCGCCGCGGTGGTGGCGGACGCGCAGACGCCCGCCACGATCGCGGCGGGTACCGGCGGCGGCCGCGAGATCCGCTCGGTGGGCGTGGCCGGGTCCGGCACCATGGCCTCCGGCATCGCCGAGGTCTTCGCCAAGGCCGGGTACGCCGTGGTGCTCGCCGCGCGCGGCCTGGAGAAGGCCGAGACCGCCAAGTCCCGTATCGCCAAGTCGCTTTCGCGCTCTGTCGACAAGGGGCGGATGACGGCCGAGGCCCGCGACGAGACGCTTTCACGCATCACCCCGGCCGGCGCCCTGGAGGCGTTCGCGGACGTGGACCTGGCGGTGGAGGCGGTCGCCGAGGACCTGGGGGTCAAGCAGCAGCTGTTCGCGTCCCTGGACAAGATCTGCAAGCCGGGCGCGGTGCTCGCCACCACCACCTCCTCGCTGCCGGTCGTCGCCTGCGCCCGCGCCACCACGCGCCCGCAGGACGTCATCGGGATGCACTTCTTCAACCCGGCCCCGGCCATGAAGCTGGTCGAGGTGGTGCGTACGGTCCTGACCTCGGACGAGGTGCACGCCACGGTCCGCGAGGTCACCGCGAAGATCCGCAAGCACCCGGTGGACTGCGGGGACCGGGCCGGGTTCATCGTGAACGCGCTGCTCTTCCCGTACCTCAACAATGCGATCAAGATGGTCCAGGAGCACTACGCCTCGCTGGACGACATCGACGCGGCGATGCGGCTCGGCGGCGGCTACCCGATGGGCCCGTTCGAACTCCTCGACGTGGTCGGCCTCGATGTGTCCCTGGCCATCGAGAAGGTCCTGCACGCCGAGTTCCGCGACCCGGGCCTCGCTCCCGCCCCGCTCCTGGAGCACCTGGTCGCGGCCGGCTGCCTGGGCCGCAAGACGGGCCGTGGATTCCGCGAGTATGCCCGGCGCTGAGCCGTGGGGCTCTCCCGGCCACCCGCCGGGGGAGGGCTGGGGCGGCCTGCTCGATCCCTCGGGCGGTCCGCCCCCGCGAGCGCGACTTCCCGCGCATATGCAGTACGTTCGGTCCATGTCCCAGCCCGCTGCCTCCTCGAAACGGACGACCCGAGCGTCCGCCGCGCCCGACGCCCCGGAAAGTGCCGCCGGCAGCCGCGCGGCCGCCCAGCGGCTCAAAATGCGCCGTGAGCTGGCGGCGGCGGCGATGGAGCTCTTCTCGGCCAAGGGGTACGAGGCCACGACGGTCGACGAGATCGCGGCCCGCGCCGGGGTGGCCCGGCGCACCTTCTTCCGCCACTTCCGCTCCAAGGAAGAGGCGATCTTCCCCGACCACGACGACACGCTGGTGCGGGCGGAGGCGGTCCTCAACGCCGCTCCCCCGCACGAGCATCCGCTGGACACGGTGTGCCGGGGGATCAAGGAGGTCATGAAGATGTACGCCTCCTCCCCCTCCGTCTCGGTGGCCCGCTACAAGCTGACCCGCGAGGTGCCGACCCTGCGGGAGGCCGAGATCGCCTCGGTGGCCCGCTACGAGCGGCTCTTCACGCGCTATCTGCTGGGCCACTTCGACGAGCACGACCACCAGCCCGGCAACGACGACCCGCTGCTCGCGGAGGTGGCCGCCTCCGCGGTCGTCACCGCCCACAACCACGTGCTGCGGCGCTGGCTGCGGGCCGGTGGCCAGGGCGATGTGGAGGCCCAGCTCGACCACGCCTTCGCGATCGTCCGGGACACCTTCGGCTCCGGGATCGGCGCGGGGCGCACCGCCCGGCCGAAGGCCCCCGCGGCCTCGGTCTCCACCAGCGACGAGGTGCTGGTCGCGGTGGCGCGTACGGACGCGTCGCTGGACGAGATCATGCACTCGATCAAGAAGGCGCTCCGGCAGCGCTGACCTGTCCGGAAAGTGAAGGCCCGTCCCTGTTCGGGGGCGGGCCTTCCGCGTTTCCGGGCGGGCTATCCGATCGATCATCGCTCATCGGTGCAGGTCATTACGCAATTGAGAGAAATTGTTGGCACGCAGTGTCTTGCCGACTGGCACCGCGTGCCATACGTTGATGTTGTCCGGGCGGCCGGCGTGCAGAGACCTCTCGTACGCCGGCTGTCCCCGCAAGCTTCCCCAGCGAGCGCGCCCGGACGCCTGCGTCACAGGCACCCTCCGCGCCCACCAGGCGCAGCCGATCCCGTAGTACCGCCGAACCGACGGCACACCTCCACAGCAGCAGTCCCCTCAGCGTTCCCAACGCGCTTCGCCGGAGGCAACACCGTGAAGGAAATCCTGGACGCGATTCAGTCGCAGGAAAGCACCGCCGCAGACATCGCGGCTCTGCCCATCCCCGAGTCGTACCGCGCGATCACCGTGCACAAGGACGAGACGGAGATGTTCGCCGGGCTCGCCACCCGGGACAAGGACCCGCGCAAGTCGATCCACCTCGACGAGGTGCCGGTCCCCGAACTGGGCCCCGGCGAGGCCCTGGTGGCCGTCATGGCCTCCTCGGTCAACTACAACTCGGTGTGGACCTCGATCTTCGAGCCGGTGTCGACGTTCAGCTTCCTGGAGCGCTACGGCAGGCTCAGCGAGCTGACCAAGCGCCACGACCTGCCGTACCACGTCATCGGCTCGGACCTGGCGGGCGTCGTCCTGCGCACCGGCCCCGGCGTCAACGCCTGGCAGCCCGGTGACGAGGTCGTCGCGCACTGCCTCTCCGTCGAGCTGGAGTCCAGCGACGGCCACAACGACACGATGCTCGACCCCGAGCAGCGCATCTGGGGCTTCGAGACCAACTTCGGCGGCCTCGCCGAGATCGCCCTGGTCAAGTCGAACCAGCTGATGCCCAAGCCGGACCACCTGAGCTGGGAGGAGGCCGCGGCGCCGGGCCTGGTGAACTCCACCGCCTACCGCCAGCTCGTCTCCCGCAACGGCGCCGGCATGAAGCAGGGCGACAACGTCCTGATCTGGGGCGCCAGCGGCGGCCTCGGCTCCTACGCCACGCAGTTCGCCCTCGCGGGCGGCGCCAACCCCATCTGTGTCGTCTCCAGCCCGGAGAAGGCGGAGATCTGCCGGTCCATGGGCGCCGAGGCGGTCATCGACCGCAACGCCGAGGGGTACAAGTTCTGGAAGGACGAGCGCACCCAGGACCCCAAGGAGTGGAAGCGCTTCGGCAAGCGCATCCGCGAGTTCACCGGCGGCGAGGACATCGACATCGTCTTCGAGCACCCCGGCCGCGAGACCTTCGGCGCGAGCGTCTACGTCACCCGCAAGGGCGGCACGATCACCACCTGCGCCTCGACCTCGGGCTACATGCACGAGTACGACAACCGCTACCTGTGGATGTCGCTGAAGCGCATCATCGGCTCGCACTTCGCCAACTACCGCGAAGCGTGGGAGGCCAACCGCCTCATCGCCAAGGGCAAGATCCACCCCACCCTCTCCAAGGTCTACAGCCTGGAGGAGACCGGTCAGGCCGCCTACGACGTGCACCGCAACCTCCACCAGGGCAAGGTCGGCGTCCTCGCCCTCGCCCCGCGTGAGGGCCTGGGGGTCCGCGACCACGAACTCCGCGCCAAGCACCTCGACGCCATCAACCGCTTCCGCAACATCTGAGCCCGGAGCGACACATGACTGAGCGTCACAAGGACCGGCCCTGGCTCATGCGGACGTACGCCGGTCACTCGACCGCCGAGGCGTCCAACGAGCTCTACCGGCGCAACCTCGCCAAGGGTCAGACCGGTCTGTCGGTCGCCTTCGACCTGCCGACGCAGACCGGCTACGACCCGGACCACATCCTCGCCCGCGGCGAGGTGGGCCGGGTCGGGGTCCCGGTGTCCCATCTGGGTGACATGCGGCGGCTGTTCCAGGACATCCCCCTGGAGCAGATGAACACCTCGATGACCATCAACGCCACGGCGATGTGGCTGCTGGCCATGTACCAGGTGGTCGCCGAGGAGCAGGGCGCCGATGTCACCCGGCTCCAGGGCACGACGCAGAACGACATCGTGAAGGAGTACCTGTCGCGCGGGACGCACGTCTTCCCGCCCGGTCCGTCGCTGCGGCTGACCACCGACATGATCACCTACACGGTCAACCACATCCCCAAGTGGAACCCGATCAACATCTGCAGCTACCACCTCCAGGAGGCAGGGGCCACCCCGGTCCAGGAGATCAGCTACGCGATGTCGACCGCGATCGCCGTGCTCGACGCGGTGTTCGCGTCCGGCCAGGTGCCCGAGGACCGCAAGGGCGATGTGGTGGCCCGGATCTCGTTCTTCGTGAACGCGGGCGTCCGGTTCGTCGAGGAGATGTGCAAGATGCGGGCGTTCGGCCGCATCTGGGACAAGGTCACGCGGGAGCGGTACGGCATCGAGGACGCCAAGCAGCGCCGCTTCCGCTACGGCGTCCAGGTCAACTCCCTCGGGCTGACCGAGGCGCAGCCGGAGAACAACGTCCAGCGCATCGTCCTGGAGATGCTGGCCGTGACGCTGTCGAAGGACGCCCGCGCGCGGGCCGTCCAGCTCCCTGCCTGGAACGAGGCGCTCGGTCTGCCGCGCCCCTGGGACCAGCAGTGGTCCCTGCGCATCCAGCAGGTCCTCGCCCACGAGAGCGACCTGCTGGAGTACGAGGACATCTTCGCCGGGTCGCACGTCATCGAGGCCAAGGTCGGCTCGCTCGTCGAGGAGTGCCTGGCGGAGATCGAGCGCATCCAGCGGATGGGTGGCGCGATGGCGGCCGTCGAGTCCGGCTACCTCAAGTCGCAGCTCGTCTCCTCGCACGCCGAGCGCCGGGCCCGGATCGAGAGCGGCGACGAGAAGATCATCGGCGTCAACTGCTACGAGTCCACCGAGCCCAGCCCGCTCACCTCCGACCTGGACACCGCGATCATGACGGTGGACCCGGCGAACGAGGCCCGGGTGGTCGCGGGGCTCCACGAGTGGCGCGACAACCGGGACGAGGCGCGGGCCTCGGAGGCGCTGGCGGCCCTGAAGAAGGCCGCCGCCGGGTCGGAGAACCTGATGACCGCGACCCTGGAGTGCGTCCGCGCGGGCGTCACCACGGGCGAGTGGTCCTGGGCGCTGCGGGACGTCTTCGGCGAGTTCCGCGCGCCGACCGGCGTCTCCTCGGCGCCCGTCGCCGTCACCGCCGAGGCGGGCACGCCGCTGGCGCTGGTGCGCGAGAAGGTGACCCGTACGGCCGATGAGCTCGGCTCGGGCCGGCTGCGCCTGCTGGTGGGCAAGCCGGGCCTGGACGGTCACTCCAACGGCGCCGAGCAGATCGCCGTACGCGCGCGTGACGCCGGCTTCGAGGTGGTCTACCAGGGGATCCGGCTCACCCCCGAGCAGATCGTCGACGCCGCGCTGGCGGAGGATGTGCACTGCGTGGGCCTGTCGATCCTCTCCGGCTCGCACTCCGAGCTGGTCCCGGACGTGCTGACCCGGCTGCGCGAGGCCGGCGCGCCCGACATCCCGGTGATCGTCGGTGGGATCATCCCGCCGGCGGACGCCGAGGAGCTGTGCTCGGCGGGTGTCGCCGCCGTGTTCACCCCGAAGGACTTCGGCATCACGGAGATCATCGGCCGTATCGTCGACGAGATCCGTAAAGCGAACAAGCTCGACCCTCTGGAGGTCCCCGCATGACCAGCTCTGTCAACCGTCTCCGGCCGCGCCGTTCGTGCCTGGCCGTCCCGGGCTCGAATCCGCGCTTCCTGGAGAAGGCGCAGGGCCTCCCCGCCGACCAGGTCTTCCTGGACCTGGAGGACGCCTGCGCGCCGCTCGCCAAGCCGGAGGCCCGGCACACCATCGTGAAGTTCCTGAACGAGGGCGACTGGACCGGCAAGACCCGGGTGGTCCGGGTCAACGACTGGACGACCGAGTGGACGTACCGCGACGTCGTCACCGTCGTCGAGGGCGCGGGGCACAACCTCGACTGCATCATGCTGCCGAAGGTCCAGGACGCCCAGCAGATCGTGGCGCTCGACCTGCTGCTCACGCAGATCGAGAAGACCATGGGCTTCGAGGTCGGCAAGATCGGCATCGAGGCGCAGATCGAGAACGCCCAGGGCCTCAACAACGTGAACGCCATCGCGCAGGCGTCCCAGCGGGTCGAGACGATCATCTTCGGGCCGGCCGACTTCATGGCGTCCATCAACATGAAGTCGCTGGTCGTGGGCGAGCAGCCGCCCGGGTACCCGGCGGACGCGTACCACTTCATCCTGATGAAGATCCTGATGGCGGCGCGGGCCAACAACCTCCAGGCGATCGACGGCCCCTACCTCCAGATCAAGAACATCGACGGCTACAAGGCGGTCGCCCAGCGCGCCGCCGCCCTCGGCTTCGACGGCAAGTGGGTGCTGCACCCCGGCCAGGTCGAGGCGGCCAACGAGGTCTTCTCGCCCTCCCAGGAGGACTACGACCACGCCGAGCTCATCCTCGACGCGTACGAGTACTTCACCTCCGAGGCCGGCGGCAAGAAGGGCTCGGCGATGCTCGGCGACGAGATGATCGACGAGGCCAGCCGCAAGATGGCGCTGGTCATCTCGGGCAAGGGCCGGGCGGCCGGTATGCAGCGCACGTCGAAGTTCGAGATCCCGGAGGCGTAACACCATGCAGTTCGGCCGCACCTACGAAGAGTTCACCGTCGGGGACGTGTACAAGCACTGGCCCGGCAAGACGGTGACCGAGTACGACGACCATCTGTTCTGTCTGCTCACCATGAACCACCACCCGCTCCACATGGACGCCAACTACGCCGAGAACACCACCGACTTCGGCAGGAACGTGGTGGTGGGCAACTACATCTACTCGCTGCTGCTCGGCATGAGCGTCCCGGACGTGTCGGGGAAGGCCATCGCCAACCTGGAGATCGAGTCGCTGCGGCACGTGGCGCCGACCTTCCACGGCGACACGATCTACGGCGAGACGACGGTCCTCGACAAGACGCCCTCGAAGTCCAAGAACGACCGGGGCATCGTCTACGTCGAGACCAAGGGCTACAAGCAGGACGGCACCCTCGTCTGCGTCTTCCGCCGCAAGGTGATGGTCCCCACCGAGACGTACATCAAGGAGCGCGGCGGCGAGCAGCCCGGCCGCCCCCAGCTCAAGTCGCAGGAGAAGTAGCCATGGCCCGTCTCGCGCAGACCGCCGGTCTGACCGACGTCCAGCAGGAAATCCTGGCCACCGTCCGGGACTTCGTCGACAAGGAGATCATTCCGGTCGCGACCCAGCTGGAGCACAAGGACGAGTACCCGACGCAGATCGTCGAGGGCCTCAAGGAGCTCGGCCTGTTCGGGCTGATGATCCCCGAGGAGTACGGCGGCCTGGGCGAGTCGCTCCTGACGTACGCCCTGTGCGTCGAGGAGATAGCGCGTGGCTGGATGTCGGTCTCCGGCATCATCAACACGCACTTCATCGTGGCGTACATGCTCAAGCAGCACGGCACCCAGGAGCAGAAGGACACCTTCCTGCCCCGGATGGCGCTCGGCGAGGTGCGCGGCGCGTTCTCGATGTCCGAGCCCGCGCTCGGCTCGGATGTGTCGGCGATCACGTCCAAGGGCGTCAGGGACGGCGACGAGTACGTCCTGAACGGTCAGAAGATGTGGCTCACGAACGGCGGAACCTCGTCGCTGGTGGCCGTTCTGTGCCGAAGTGACGAAGGACACCCCGAGGGCACCGCGCCCCACAAGTCGATGACGACCTTCCTGGTGGAGAAGGAGCCCGGCTTCGGCGAGGTCCGTCCGGGCCTGACCATCCCCGGCAAGATCGACAAGATGGGGTACAAGGGCGTCGACACGACCGAACTCATCATGGACGGACTGCGCATTCCGGCCAATCGGGTCCTCGGCGGGGTCACCGGCCGAGGGTTTTACCAAATGATGGACGGCGTCGAGGTCGGCCGCGTGAACGTCGCGGCGCGTGGCTGCGGTGTCGCTCAGCGTGCCTTTGAGCTGGGTGTCTCGTATGCCCAGCAACGTCACACTTTCGGCAAGGCGATCGCCCAGCACCAGGCGATTCAGTTCAAGCTGGCGGAGATGGCTACCAAGGTGGAGGCCGCTCATGCCATGATGGTCAACGCAGCACGCAAAAAGGACTCCGGGGAACGAAACGACCTGGAAGCAGGGATGGCGAAGTACCTCGCCTCCGAATACTGCAAGGAGGTCGTGGAGGACGCCTTCCGTATCCACGGTGGCTACGGCTTCTCGAAGGAGTACGAGATCGAGCGCCTGTACCGCGAGGCGCCGATGCTGCTCATCGGTGAAGGTACCGCCGAGATCCAAAAAATGATCATTGGACGTCGGCTTCTCGAAGAGTACCGATTCCAGGGTTGATTGTCGCTTTTAGGTCGGTTCGGCCGCGAAGAAGATCACACCCTGTAGGCGCTGCCCGAGGGCTTCCGGCCGACCGACTGGGCTTCTGGCTTTCCCAGTTGCGGCTCGCAACCGATAGCATCGCTGGTAAACCAGCCGCCGTCCCCCACTTGCCAGCGCGGCATCATCCGCTACGAAGGTCATCCATGCCCCACAGCCAAACCTCTGCATCTCGCGACGGTTTCCTCCAGGGACGTCTTGCTCGCGGAGCATCGCCGTGGCTTCTGCCGACCGTCGCCACCGCAGCCCTCAGCCTCGCCCGCGCGCGCCGCTCCGGCGCCGCCAAGGCCGTGGCCGTACCCGCCACCGCGCTCGCGGCGGGCATGCTGTGGTTCTTCCGCGACCCCGAGCGCGAGATCGCATCCGGGCGGGTCATCTCCCCCGCCGACGGTGTGGTGCAGAGCATCATGCCGTGGAAGGACGGACGCACCCGCGTCGCGATCTTCATGAGCCCGCTGAACGTCCACGTCAACCGCGCGCCCCTGACGGGCACGGTGACGTCCGTCGAGCACGTGCCCGGCGGGTTCGTTCCGGCGTTCAACAAGGAGAGCGAGAACAACGAGCGCGTTGTCTGGCACTTCGACACCGAGCTCGGTGACATCGAGATGGTGCAGATCGCGGGTGCTGTGGCGCGGCGGATCGTCCCGTACATCCCCCAGGGCACCAAGGTGGAGCAGGGCGAGCGCATCGGTCTCATCCGGTTCGGCTCCCGCGTCGACATCTACCTTCCGGAGGGGGTCGAGGTCGCGGTCGAGGTCGGCCAGAAGACCACTGCGGGGGTGACTCGAATTGACCGTGATTGATCCTGACACCCAGACCGACTGGGTGCCGGGCACGGACGCCGGCGACGACGCGGAGGAGATGCCTCTCTCCCTGCGGCTGTCGATAGCGGACACCCTCACGCTCGGCAACGCGACCTGCGGGTTCATGGCGGTGTACTTCACCACCACCGGAATCCTCATCCCGCACCTGTCGGGCAGCGCCGAGACCGGCATGGCGCGGCACTCCGCCGCGACCGCCGTGATCCTGATGCTGCTCGCGGCGATCTTCGACCTCTGCGACGGCCTGGTCGCGCGGAAGCTGCGGAGCTCGCCGATGGGCGCCGAGCTGGACAACCTCTCGGACCTCATCAGCTTCGGGCTCGCCCCGGCGTACTTCGTCCTGGTGTACGGCATGGTCGCCGACGACGCCCACCAGCGCGTCGCGGCCGTGGCGGCGATCACCGTGCTGCTCGCGGTGGTGCTCAGACTCGCGCGCTTCTCGTGCGTGACGATGAAGGACGGCATGTTCCAGGGCATGCCGAGCCCGTTCGGCGCGCTGACCGTCGTCTCGATCGTGCTGCTGGAGCTGCCGTTCGTGCCGACGCTGCTCGCCGTCATAGGGGTGGCGTGGCTGATGGTCAGCCGGGTGGAGTACCCGAAGCCGCGCGGGATCCTCGCGGTGGCCATGCTCAGCTGGATCGTGGGGGCGATGGGGCTGCTGGCGGCGTGGGCGTTCGACGCGCCGGGCGGTCAGCTGCTGCTCCAGACGGGCTGTGTGCTGCAGGTCGTGCTGGGCGCGGTGATTCCCCTGTTCGCCACGGCCCGCCGGGTGAACACGATCCGCGACAACCGCCGCGAGGCGCGGGCGGCGCAGCCGTAGGGGCCGGCGGCGCGGTGTGGGGCCCTGGACCGTTTCGGTCCGGGGCCCTTTGTTCGTGCCCGGTCCTTGTCCGCGGGCCGTCTGTGGCTGAGCGCGCGGTTCCCCGCGCCCCTGGGTAGTCAGGGGCGCGGGGAAAGGCGCGAGCAACCGACCACCGGCCCGCAGACGGTCAGGTCAGGTCAGGTCAAAAAGTCCCTGGCCAGTCGCTCCGCGCTGCGCTCAAGCAGCGGTCCCGCTTCCGCCATGCAGCGGGCCGGGTCCGGCTCCAGGTCCGTCAGGGCGTACGCGCGGCGGATTCCGGCCCGGCCGAGCGCCTCCGGGGGCAGCGCCAGGCGGCCGCAGACCGCGACGACCTCCACGCCCGCCGCCCGGGCCGCCGCCGCCACCCCCGCCGGCGCCTTGCCGTGCAGGGTCTGCTCGTCCAGCGACCCCTCGCCCGTGATCACCAGCGTGGCCCGGTCGAGGGCCGGGGCGAAGCCCAGGACGTCGAGCATGACCTCGATACCCGGCCGGAAGGTCGCCCCGAGGGCCACGAGCGCGCCGTAGCCGATGCCGCCCGCGGCCCCGGCGCCCGGGGCGAGCGCGGCCTCGGCCGCACGGCCCCCCAGGGACGCCTCCAGGACCTCGGCGAAGTGGCCGAGCGCCGCGTCCAGGGCCGCCACGTCCTCGGGCGTGGCGCCCTTCTGCGGGCCGTACACCGCGGGCGCGCCCTTGGGCCCGGTCAGCGGGTTGTCCACGTCGCTGGCCAGGACCAGGTCGACCGAGGCGAAACGGGGGTCGAGGCCCGAGAGGTCCGCCGTGGCCAGCGTCGCCAGCGGGCCGCCGCCGGGCGCCACGGGCTCGCCCGCCGCGTCCAGGAACCGGGCGCCGAGCGCCGCGAGCATGCCGGCCCCGCCGTCCGTGGTGGCGCTGCCTCCCACCCCGAAGACGATGGTGCGCGCCCCCGCGTCGAGCGCGGCCAGCAGCAGCTCGCCCGAGCCGTACGTGGTGGCGGTCAGCGGGGCGAAGACGCCCTCGGGGAGGTGCTGAAGGCCGGACGCCTCCGCCATCTCCACCACGGCCACCCCGTCCCGTACCGCGTAGGCCGCGGTGACCGGGGTGCCGAGCGGGCCGGTGACCCGGGCCTCGCGGCGGGTGAACCCGGCCGCGACCGCCGCGGCGACCGTGCCGTCGCCGCCGTCGGCGACCGGCAGCGTCTCCACCGCCAGATCGGGGACGACCCGCCGCAGCCCGGCCGTCACCCGCTCCGCGACCTGTACGGCCGTGAGCGAGCCCTTGAACTTGTCCGCCGCCACCAGCACGCGCGCGGTCTCCAACACTGCTCCGTCCGTCACCTTGCTAATCCCTTGCTGTCGAACAAGCAGTCGCGCCGCTGCCGACCCTATCCGCCGGGCGCACCCGTGCCCATAGGCGTCATGCACGGCGGGACGGCGTGTCACCCGACAAAACCTCCATACCGCGGCAGGGCCCGGCCGGGCGCCCCTACCCTGGCACCCGTGACGACCGTTGACTACGCCACGTACATCGCCGGGCTCCCCCGCGTCCTCGCCGGTGCCGCCCTCCTCCTGCGCGACGGGCGCGGGCACGTCCTGCTCGTCGAGCCGAACTACCGGGACGGCTGGGCGCTGCCCGGCGGCACGATCGAGTCGGACCGGGGCGAGACCCCCCGCCAGGCCGCCCGCCGCGAGACGCTGGAGGAGATCGGTCTGGACGTGAGCCCCGGACAGCTGCTCGCCGTCGACTGGGTGCCCGGTGCGGACAGGCCGCCGATCGCCGCGTACCTGTACGACGGCGGCGTCCTCACCGAGGAGCAGTTGCGGGCGGTCCGCCTCCAGGAGGAGGAGCTGCTCGCCTGGCGGCTGGTGCCGCGCGAGGAGATCACCGCGCATCTGCTGGACCGGCTCGGCAACCGGGTGCTCGCCGCGCTCGACGTGCTGGCGGCCGGGACGGGGACGGCGGAGCTGGAGAACGGCCGACGGGTGGGCTGACGGCCGCCCGCCGCCGGTTCCGTCAACTCTGCTGCTCTCGCGGCCCGTTGGCCGCACAATGTCCCCGTGCCGCATGACGACTACGTGGAACTCATCCTCGACGACGGCGCCCGGGTCAGAGTCGGGCTGTCGCCCGTGGGCGTGCCCCGGACGGCCCCGGACGACGATCTGCCGGGCGGGGTCGGCGGGGGGACGCCCGTCGGGCGCGGCGAGCGGGTCGCCGCGCTCGCCACGGACACCCTCGCGGCCGTGCTGAGACCCCTGGGGCCCGTCCTCCAGCAGGTGCACGACGCCGTACGGGGCATCGCGGACCCGCCCGACTCGCTCGCGGTCGCCTTCGGCCTCCAGATCGGCCACGACCTCAAGCTCGGCATCGTCGGCGCCAACGGCCAGGCCAGCATGACCGTCCAGGCCACCTGGCAGCTGCGCCCCGACACCTCCGCCACCGGCACGGACCCGGGCGGCAACTGAGCCGTGGGCTGGTTCAAGGCGCCGGACACGGACCCGTCGGCCGACGCGCGCGGCGCGCTGGTGCGGGTGCTCTCGGCCGACCGAGGACGCACCGCGGGCGCGGGCGTCTACCTCGCCGGCCGCAGACTGCTGACCTGCGCGCACGTCGTCAACGCGGCGCTCGGCGTACGGATGCTGAGCCCGCGCGACCCGGGCTCCGTCACCCTCGACGTCTCCTTCCCCGCGGTGGCCGCGGGCGCCGCGGGCGACCGGCAGGCCCGGCTGGTGGCCTGGGTGCCGCCGCGTGCCGCGCACCACCAGGGCCCGGTGGCCGACGGCTCCCTGGAGTGGGGCGGCGACCTGGCCGTACTGGAACTGGACGAGGAGCCGCCGCCCCCGGTGGGCCCGGTGCGCTGGCAGGACATGCGGGCCGGACAGCAGGTGCGGGCCTGGTACGGCGGCGGCCAGCCGTTCTCGTACGCGGACGTCCAGGTCGGCTCGTGCGACGGGCGGATCGGCTATCTCGACGGGCGGCTCTCCGGCGCGGCCGTCGACGACGGGTACAGCGGCGGGCCCCTGTGGTCGCCCGCCGACGGCGCGGCCGTGGGCCTGGTGATGGGCAGGATCACCCCGCCGGAGGGCACGTTCGACACCCAGCACACCGTGCGCCGCAGCTGGGGCCTGACCTGGCAGTCGGTCCGGCAGGAGCTGGCGCGGGTGGGCGCGGCGCCGGACCCGGTGCTCGGGGCGCGCGAGGGCGCGGGGGCGGCCGGCGACGACGCGGTGCGGGACATGATGGTCGGCCCGCTGCACGCCCTGCTGGGCGATCCGGCCGTACGGGCGGCGCACTCCACCGCGCTCGGCGCGGCCCTCGGGCTGCGCACCCGCACGGACGGGACGGCGCCGTCGGTGGAGGAGCTGGCGGTGGTGCTGTGCACGGTCGAGCGCGCGCTGCCCACGCTCGCCGAGTCGCTCGCGCCCTCCCTGGAGGGGGTGCGGGACCGCGCGGGTCTCGACCGGCTGCTGGCGCTCGGCCGGCTCACCGACGCGGCCGGGCTGCTCTCCGTCGCCGAACACCGGGCGCTGCTGGTGAAGTGGGACCACCTCACCCGCCGGGATCCGGGGCTGCTGCCCCGGGCGGCGACGGCCGCGCTGCCCTATGTGGAGCTGCCCCGTTCGCTGACGGCCGCGCGGCTCGCCCCCGAGGACGTGCCCGGCGCGGTCCGCGAGCTGGAGGAGTGGCCGGGCGACGGCTCGCCGGTGCCGCACGAGACACCCCGGCTGCCCGCCCTGCTGCGGGTGGTGGAGTACGCGGCCGCGGAGACCGGCGGCATGGCCTGCCAGGCGCTCCAGGAGTGGAGCGGGCGGGTCGCGGCCCGGCTCGGCATCCACCCCTCGGCCCTGGGCGAGCGCCGGGCGGACGCGGCGCGCTGGTCGGACCGCTCGGCCGGCACCGGGGTGCGCGTCCTGGTGGAGCTGGGCCGCCACCCCCAGGACCCGGACGGCCACTACCGGTGCGCGGTGTGGCGGATGCGCGCGGACGGCACGGCCGCCCGTACCGCCACCGGCACCGAACGCCCGCGCACCGGGCGGGAGATCGCCCGGCTGGTGCGCGAGGTGGCCGGGGGCGCGGAGGGCGCCGGGCAGAACGTGGCGCTGGTCGCGGTGTCCGTCGCCCCGGACGCGCTGCACCTGCCGGTGGACGAGTGGGACGGGGCCGGCGCCGACGAGTTCTTCCCGGCGCGGCTGGGCGAGGACTTCCACCTGGTGCTGCGCTGCCCGCAGATCCGGCGCCGTTCGCGCACCGGCGCGGGCGACCTGAAGCGCCGCTGGGGCGCCCGCCACCAGAGCGAGCCGCTCGTGGCGGACCACCGGATCTCCGACGAGATGGAGCTGATCCGGCTGCTCAAGACAACCCACTACGACGCCGCGCGCGTCATAGTGCACGGGCCTCCCGCCGGCCGGACGCGGCTGCTGCACTTCTGTCTGGCCATGGGGGTCCCGATCGTCCTGTGGGACCGGGCGGCCGTGGAGCCGGCCGACACGTCCCGCCTCGACGGGGCCACGCCGTACGGTCCCGTCGACGGACTCCCCGAAAGGGTCCGGCACTTCCGGGTCCGCGCCTACACGGACCCCGAGGTGCCCGCACGGCCGGCGCTGGTGTGGGAGGACGCCGAGCTGCCGCTCCCCGACGAGCTGCAGCTCGCCGACCCCTCACAGGGGCCGGACGCGCCGGAAGCAAACGCCCGCCCCTCGGACGGAACGGATCAGGCGACATGACGGAGAACGACGGGTGGCGGCTCTTCCGCGGCGACCGCACCCCCCGGGAGGTGGACTTCCCCGAGGCGCCGCCGTGGCGCCAGTTCGCGGGCGGCGCGCCCGGCACCCGGGTGCGCCACCGCCCGTATCTGATCGGCCGCACCGAGGCCGACGTGGTGAGCGCCGCGCTGCATCTGCGCCGCCCGCTCCTGGTCACCGGTCACCCCGGCACCGGCAAGTCCTCCCTGGCGCACGCCGTCGCGCACGAACTGTCGCTGGGGCCGGTGCTCCAGTGGCCGGTCAACAGCCGGTCGGTGCTCAAGGACGCGCTGTACGGCTACGACGCCATCGGGCGGCTGCGCGAGACGCATCTGCGCCAGGAGCACGGCTCCCCGGAGCCCGACATCGGCACCTTCGTCCGGCTGGGCCCGCTGGGCACCGCGCTCGTGCCGCGCGAACGGCCCCGGGTCCTGCTGGTGGACGAGCTCGACAAGGGGGACGTGGATCTTCCCAATGACCTGCTGACGGTGTTCGAGGAGGGCGAGTTCGAGATCCCCGAGCTGTCCCGGCTGCCGGAGGCGCAGTCGGAGGTGCCGGTGCTCACCCATGACCCCGACGGCGGCCGGGTGACGGTCCGCCGGGGGGTGGTGCGCTGCCGCGAGTTCCCGGTGGTGGTGATCACCAGCAACGGCGAACGGGACTTCCCGCCCGCGTTCCTGCGGCGCTGCGTCCGCCTGGACCTGCCGGACCCGGACGAGGAGCGGCTGCGGGACATCGTGGCCGCGCACCTGGGCGACGGGGCGCTCGACGGCGTGGACGACCTGCTGCACGCCTTCCTGAACCGCCGGGCGCCGGGCGAGCTCGCCACCGACCAGCTGCTCAACGCGGTGTTCCTGCGCAAGGGCGGGGTGAACCTGAACGCCGAGGGCCTGCTGGACGCCGTGCTCCACCGGCTGGGCGGATCGGTCTAGCCGTGCCGCGCGCGGAGCCCTCGGACGCCCTGGCCCGGCTCGCCGCCCTGGTGGGCCACGAGCTGTCCACGCACGAGCTCCTGGACACCCTGTGGCTGGCCGCCCGGCTGCCGCGCGGCTCCGCCGCCCCGCTGGCGAGCGCCCTGGCCCCGGACCCGGCGCGCGTGCCCGGGCCGGCGTCGTGGGAGGAGACGCGGACACCGCCCGAGGGCACGGTGGTGCCGCCGGACGGGCGGTCCGACGAAGGAACAGGGGCCGGCGAGGGCGAGGGCTCCCAGCCGCCGCTCCCCACCCAGCTGCTGGGCGCCCTGCACGCGGCGGCCGCCTCCCGCAGCGCCCCCGAGTTCACCGAGGCAGCCGCCGCCCCGCCGCCGGCCCGCGGCACCGGGGCGCTGCCGGTGCGGGTGCCCGAGGAGAAGGCGCTCGGCGACGGCGAACTGCGGCTGAGCCGGTCCCTGCGGCTGCTGAAACAGCCCCGTCCGGGCTCGCACTTCTGGGAGTTCGACGAGGAGGCGACGGCCACCGCGATGGCCGAGAGCGGCCTGCCCGACGTGGTGCTGCGGCCCGCGCGAAGGCGCTGGCTGGACCTCACCCTCCTCATCGACGACGGCCTGTCGATGCTCCTGTGGCGCCGGCTCGCCACCGAACTGCGGTCCGTCTTCGAGCGGCTGGGCGCCTTCCGGGACATCCGGGTGCACGGCCTGGACGCGCGCTCGCCCGACGCGCCGGGCCTGCGGGTGCGCCCCTTCGACCCCGGCGGCCCGCTGCTCTCCCCGGCCTCCGCCGCCGACCCCTCGGGCCGGACCCTGGTCCTGGTGATCAGCGACGGGGTGGGGGCCTGCTGGCGGGACGGGCGGATGCACGGCGCGCTGGAGCGCTGGGCCCGCCAGGGGCCGACGGCCGTGGTGCACGCGCTGCCGTCCCACATGTGGGACGCCTCGGGCATCCGCTCGGAGCAGTGGTCGGTGACCACGCGGCGGCGCGGCGCGGCCAACCACACCTGGGAGGTGACCGACCCGCTGCTGCCGCCGGGCCTCGGCGACCGCTTCCCCGGAGTGCCGGTCCCCGTACTGGAGCCCTCTCCCCCGGCCGTCGCCGCCTGGGCGCGGCTGGTGGCCTCGCCGGGGGCCGGTGCGGAGCTGCCGCTGCTGGCGCCGCCCGGCGCGCGCGGTCTGCGGGGCGAGGCGGCGACCCGGGGCGCGGACCCGGCCGACGCGGTGCTGCGGTTCCGGGACGCGGCGTCCCCGCAGGCCTACCGGCTCGCCGCCCACCTCGCCGCGATCTCGCCGCTGACGGTGCCGGTGATGCGCCTCGTCCAGGCGGCCGTGCCGTGGCGCTCCGACACCGCGCACCTGGCCGAGGTGTTCCTGGGCGGGCTGATGCGCCGGGCCGACCCGCCGGGGGCCGCCCTGCCCGCCCAGCACCGCCGGTTCGGCTTCCTCGACGGTGTCCAGGACATCCTCCTCGACACCGCGTCCCCCATCGACCTGCTGCGCACCACCCGGGCGGTCACCGACCGCCTCGCCACGCTGGTGGGCCGCTCCCCCGACTTCCCCGCCTGGCTCGCCCACCCGTCGGGGACGGGTGAACTCCTGCCGGGGACACGGCCGTTCGCCTGGCTGGAGGACCGGCTGCTGACCCATCTGGGGGCCCGGCCGATGACGCCGGTGCGGGCGGCGCCGCCGGACGCGTCGCCGTACGAGGACGCGCGGCTGCCCTCCGTGCTGGAGGCGGCCCCCTCCTGGCAGCCGCTCCAGATGCTGGACCTGCGCACCCTCGGTCCGTACACCCTGCGGATGCGCGACGAGTCCGGCGGCAAGGCGGTCGCCTACATCGGCGAGGACATCGACGGCGAGCAGGTGCTGCTGCGGGTCGCCCGCTCCCCCGACTCGCCCACCGCGCGCGAGAGCCTGGCCACCGAGCGGCGGGCGCTGCGCCGGATGGACGGGGTGTACGCGCCGGCCGTGATCTCCTCCGACCTGGACGAGATGACCGCGACGCCCTGGATCGCGCTGCGGTTCACGCCCCTCAGCACCGGTCTGCCCGCCCCCACCCTGAGCGCGGTGATGCACGCGGCCGGTCCCCTGCACGACTCGCCGCTGCTGGCGTGGCTGGGCTGGAGCCTGGCCCGCGCGGTGGCCCGCTGCCACGCCAAGGGGCTGGTGCACGGCGCCCTGACGCCCGGCACCGTCCTCGTCACCGAGCGGACGCTGCACATCATCAGCTGGACCTCGGTGCGCATCGACGGCGCCTCCAGCGCGTCCCTGCTGACCGTGCCCCCCAGCTCGCCCTACCGCGCCCCGGAGGTCACCTCGTGGGGCGAGTCGCGGATCGCGGCCGGTGACGTGTACTCCGTGGGGGCCATCCTGCTGCACGCGGTGACCGGGAGGCAGTGGCGGCGGTACCAGTTCGACCTGCTGCGGCACGATCCCGAGTTCCGCCGGCTCGACGACGGTCTGCGCGAGCTGCTGATGCGCGCGGTGGCCGAGGAGCCGGAGGCCCGGCCCACCGCGCGCGAGCTGGCGGAGGCGTTCGGCGCGCTGCTGCCGGTGCCGGTGGAGTGGGAGGACGAGAGCGAGGAGGAGTTCGCGGACGAGCCGGGGGAGCAGGAGTCGGACGACCACGAGGAGTGGATCCGTACGATCCGGGCGCCGCTGCGGCACCCCCTGCGGATCGCCGTGGTCGGGGTGAAGGACCGGGCCGGGTGCACGACGACCGCCACGGTGCTGGGCGCGGTGCTGGCCGAGCAGCGCCAGGAGCCGGTGCTGGCCGTCGACACCGACCGGCACGCGGGCACCCACATCCACATCGCCCGGCGGGTGTACCGCTCCACGGAGGCCCGGCTGACCGAACTCGCCGGGTCGGGGGCGGAGGTGCGGCACTTCGACGATCTGCGGGTGTTCCTCTCGCAGCACCGGTCGGGTCTGATGGTGCTGGCCAACGACTCGGTGACGCATCCGCCGACCGCCGACCAGTTCTCCGACTCCCAGTACCGCGAGGTGACGGAGGTGACCGGGCCGTACTTCCAGGTGACGCTCGCCGACACCGACAAGTTCCCGCAGGGCGTACTGGAGCTCGCCAACCGGGTGGTGATCGTCTCCCGCGCCGACCCGGCCGGGGTGACCCAGGCCCAGCGGGCCGTGGACCGGCTGGTGGCGATGGGCCGCCCCGACCTGGTGTCGGAGTCGGTCCTCGTCCTCAACCACAGCCGTCCGGCGGCGGGCTGGGCCCTGGACGCGGCCACCCTGCGGGGACTCGGCTCGCGCTGCCGGGGCGTGGTCATGGTGCCCCGGGACGGCCATCTGACGACGGGCAGCACGGTGGAGCTGTCCTGGCTGGCGCCGGAGACGTACAAGGCGTTCCTGCGCCTGGGGGCCCTGCTGGTGGCCGACTGAGCGACTGAGCGAGCCAGGACGAGCCCTCAGAAGAGGGCGTCCTCCGGCGCCCCCTTCTCGAAGGCGAGCAGCCGCTGCTTGCGGTCGAGGCCGCCGCCGTACCCCGTCAGACCGCCGCCGGAGCCGATCACGCGGTGGCAGGGGACGATGATGCCCACCGGGTTCTTGCCGTTGGCCAGGCCCACGGCGCGACAGGCGCCGGGTTTGCCGAGCGCCAGGGCGAGTTGGCCGTAACTGCGCGTCTCGCCGTACGGGATGCGGCGCAGCTGGTCCCACACCGCGCGCTGGAAGTCGGTGCCGCGCAGATCGAGTTCCAGGTCGAAGGCGGTGAGCTCGCCCGCGAAGTACGCGTCGAGCTGGCGGATCACCTCGGGGAACGGCCCGCCGCCGTCGGGCTCGCCGAAGGTCTCCTGGGGCGGGCGGTGGCGCTGGTTCTCCATGTACAGGCGGCTGAGGACGCCGTCCTCGGCGACGAGGGTGAGCGGCCCGTACGGGCTGTCGGTGACGGTGTGGGTGGTGGTCATCGTGAACGTCCATATACGGGGAGGTGGTTGATGGGGTGGTCGTCGGTCGCCCAGAGGTACTGGACGGCGTAGGCCCGCCAGGGGCGCCAGGCCGCGGCGCTCGCGGTGAGCGCGGCGGGCGAGGACGGCAGGCCGAGCGAGCGGGCCGCGCGGCGCACCCCGAGGTCGGACGGGAGGAAGGCGTCCGGGTCGCCGAGCGCCCGCATCGCGATCACCTCGACGGTCCAGGGGCCGAATCCCGGCAGCTCCAGGAGCTGGGCCCGGGCCCGGTCCCAGTCGGTGTCGACGCCCAGCGCGAGGCTGCCGTCGGCCAGGCCCGCCACCAGCGTGGTCAGGGTGGTACGGCGGCTGCGCGGCAGGGCGAGGGACTCCGGGTCGAGACCGGCCAGCGCCCGCGGAGTGGGGAACAGATGGGTCAGCCCGCCGCCCGGGTCCTCGACCGGCTCGCCGTGCGCGGCCACCAGCCGGGCCGCGTGGGTGCGGGCGGCGGCGGTGGAGACCTGCTGGCCGAGCACCGCCCGTACGGCGAACTCCGCCACGTCGACCGTACGCGGCACCCGGCGTCCGGGGGCCTTGTCGACCAGCGGGGCGAGCAGCGGGTCGGCGCGCAGCCGGTCGTCGACGGCGACCGGGTCGGCGTCGAGGTCCAGCATCCAGCGGCAGCGGCTGATGGCGATGGTGAGGTCGCGCAGATCGGTGAGCGAGAGCAGACAGCCGATGTGGTCGGGGCCGGGGGTGAGCTCGACGATGCCGTGCCCGTACGGGAGGGACAGCGTGCGGCGGTACGCGCCGCCCCGCCACTCCTCCACCCCGGGCACCGCCGTCGCCGCCAGGTGGCCGAAGAGGTTGTCCGGGTTGAGCGGGGCGCGGTACGGAAGCCGCAGCGCGATCGAGCCCGGCGCCCGGCTGGCGATGCCGCGCGCGGCGCGGGCGCGCAGCTCGGTGGGGGCGAGCGCGAAGACCTCGCGGACGGTGTCGTTGAAGGTGCGCACCGAGGCGAAGCCCGCCGCGAAGGCGACGTCGGCCATCGGGAGCGCGGTCGTCTCGATGAGGATCCGGGCGGTTGGGGCGCGCTGGGCGCGGGCCAGGGCGAGCGGCCCGGCGCCGAGCTCGGCGCGCAGCTGGCGCTCGATCTGGCGGGCGCTGTACCCGAGCCGCGCGGCGAGCCCCGACACGCCCTCCCGGTCGACGACGCCGTCCCGGATCAGCCGCATGGCACGGGCGACGGAGTCGGCCCGGGCGTTCCACTCCGGGGAGCCGGGCGTGGTGTCCGGCCGGCATCGCTTGCAGGCCCGGAACCCGGCCTGCTGGCAGGCGGCGGCGCTCGGATAGAAGGTCATGTTCTCGACCTTCGGCGGCACGACGGGGCAGCTGGGGCGGCAGTAGATACGGGTGGTGAGAACGGCGGTGAAGAACCAGCCGTCGAAACGGGCGTCCTTGGACTGGACGGCCCGCACGCAGCGCTCGGCATCGGTGTACATGGCCGCGGGGGCCGCCGGGGCCGCCGGGGCCGCCTGGGCGGCGGCGGAAGCGGGATTCATGGGTCCAGCATCGGTTACGGGGTGGGGGTGCTGCTGGCAGGAATCCGACATGGAGGTTGGGGGGGCGGTGGGGTGGGGTGGTTGTTCGTGTGCGGGTGGGTGGTGGGTTGCTCGCGCAGTTCCCCGCGCCCCTAGGGGGTGGGGATGAGCCTGGTTGCTCGTGTGCGGGTGGGTGGTGGGCTGAGCGCGCAGTTCCCCGCGCCCCTAGGGGGTGGGGGGTGAGCCTCGTTGCTCATGTGCGGGTGAGTGGTGGGCTGAGCGCGCAGTTCCCCGCGCCCCTGGGGGGTGGGGGCGGGGGCAGCCGAGGCCGGTGCCGGGGTCGTCGTCTTCGCACCCCTGGGCGGTGTGGCCGGGGGCAACCGGGACCGGTGCCCGGGCCTTGAGGGGCGCGGGGAACTGCGCGACCAGCCCCCACCGACCCGCAGACGAACCCCAACGCAACCCCGCCCCACCCCCCAGGGGCGCGGGGAACTGCGCGAGCAACCCACCCCAACCCGCAGACGAACCCCGGCCGAAAAAGGGGCGCGGGGAACTGCGCGACCGGCCCACCACCGGCCCGCAGACGAACCCCGGGCAGAACCGCCACCACCGGGTCGCAGACGAGCGACCGCCCCCGGACCGCTACCCCAGCGCCCCCTCGAACACCCGGTACGCCTCGTCGTCGAACAGCACGAACCGCACCTCCTCCACACCCCCGGCCCCGCCAGCCCCCACCGCCTCCCGAACGGCCCGCACCGCCACCCGTGCCCCGTCCTCCAGCGGCCACCCGTACACCCCCGTGGAGATCGCCGGGAACGCCACGGTCCTGGCTCCCAACTCCCCGGCCAGCCTCAGCGATTCCCGGTAGCAGGAGGCGAGCAGCTCGGACCGGTCCTCGTCCCGCTGCCACACCGGCCCCACCGTGTGGATCACCCACCGCGCGTCCAGCCGCCCCGCCGTCGTGGCCACGGCCCGGCCGGTCGGGAGGCCCTTGCCGTAGTGGGAGGCCCGCAGCCGCCGGCAGTCGGCGAGGATCTCGGGGCCGCCCCGCCGGTGGATGGCCCCGTCCACCCCTCCCCCGCCCAGCAACGACGAGTTCGCCGCGTTCACGATCGCGTCGACGCTCTGTGCGGTGATGTCCCCCCGGACCAGCACGAGGGACACCGCGCCCGGGCCCGTCACTTCCTGTCCGCCTTCCGCAGCGACCGCCACACGGCCTTCGCCGCGTTGTGCCCGGACATGCCGTGGACTCCCGGCCCGGGCGGCGTGGCGGAGGAGCACAGGAACACCGACGGGTGCCGCGTCGCGTACGGGAACAGCGACAGCGTGGGCCGCAGCAGCAGTTGCAGCCCCCGCGCGGCCCCGCACGCGATGTCCCCGCCCACGTAGTTCGCGTTGTGCGCGGCGAGCTGCGGCGGCCCCGCCGTGGCCCGGGCGAGCACGCGGTCGCGGAAGCCCGGCGCGAACCGCTCGATCTGCCGCTCGACGGCGTCCGTGAGGTCGCCGTCCCACCCGTTCGGCACATGTCCGTACGCCCAGAACACGTGCTTGCCCTCGGGCGCCCGCGAGGGGTCGACGAGGCTGGGCTGGGCGGTGATGAGGAACGGCGTCCGGGGCGCGGTGCCCCCGGACGCCTCGCTCAGCGCGGCGCCGATCTCCCGGCTGGA
This sequence comes from Streptomyces sp. NPDC005878, assembly GCF_040629815.1. NCBI lineage: Bacteria > Bacillati > Actinomycetota > Actinomycetes > Kitasatosporales > Streptomycetaceae > Streptomyces > Streptomyces sp. NPDC005878. Next base: position 299,957 of record NZ_JBEXWK010000002.1, on the reverse strand, counting down.
CGGTCCGATCTGCACGGTCCCGGCCCGGCGCGGCTCCGCCGCGGTCCACGGCACGGGTCCGTCCAGCGCGTAATCGATCTTGAAGACCCCGGCGCCGTACCGGTATCCCTCGTACGCCCGTCCCAGCCCCGCGATCCGGGCGAGCGCGGTGGGCGAGGTGTCGAAGACGTACGCGCGCGCGGGCGGCAGGTCGTCGAGGCGCTTGACCTCGAAGCCGGTGTGGACCGAGCCGCCGAGGTCGCGCAGGTACGCCGCGAGCGCGTCCGCGATCGACTGCGAGCCGCCGCGCGGCAGCGGCCAGCCGTTCTCGTGCGCGGCGAGCGCGAAGACCAGGCCGACCGCCGAGGTCGCCAGCCCGTTCAGCGGGGCGATGACATGGCCGACGAGCCCGGCCAGCAGCGCGCGCGCCCGGTCGTCCCGGAAGCGGCGCATCGTCCAGGAGTAGGGCGGGAGTCCGTCGAGGCCGAAGCGGGCGAGGCCGACCGGATCGCGGGGCAGCGCGGTCAGCGGCAGCGACATGAAGTCGCGGACCAGGACGTCCCATTTCCCGAGATAGGGCGCGACGAGGCGGCGGTACGTGCCCGCGTCGCGCGGTCCGAACGACGCGGCGGTCTCGGAGACCGAGCGGGCGAGCACAGCCGCGGTGCCGTCGTCGAACGGGTGCGCCATGGGCAGTTCAGGGTGCAGCCACTCCAGCCCGTACCGGTCGAGCGGCATCCCGCGGAAGGCCGGGGAGCCGATGCCCAGCGGGTGCACGGCGGAGCACGGGTCGTGGCGGAAGCCGGGAAGGGTGAGCTCCTCGGTCCTGGCACCGCCCCCGATGGTGTCCTTGGCCTCGAAGACCTCGACGGACAGGCCGCGCCTGGCCAGTTCGACCGCGGCGGTCAGTCCATTGGGCCCCGCCCCCACGACGACGGCATCGAGCATCGACGGCACCTTGGACTCCTCACGCCCTTGTGGCCAAGGCACCCAGCATATTCCGGTCCGGCGGCGCCCCGGTCCGGGGTGGGTGCGGTCCCGGCCGGGACGCGGGCCGGGCGACGGCGGTGTCCGGGAGGACCCGGCGCCCGCTCACTCCCCCGCCAGCAGTCTCCGCACCCGCTCGGCCGTCGCCGCGTCCCGGGCGGCCGTGAACGGCAGCGCGTTGCCCCCGGTTATCCGGTACGGCTGTCCCGTCAGCGTGGTGTGCGCGCCGCCGGCCTCGGCCACCAGGAGCAGGCCCGCCGCGTGGTCCCAGGCGAGCTCCCAGGAGAACGCGACCGCGTCCAGCTCGCCGCGCGCGACCGCCAGGTATTCGAGCCCGGCCGAGCCGCAGGGGCGCGGGCGGACGCCTTCGGTGCGCAGGCCGAGCAGCGCGCGCTTCTGGTCCTTTGTCGTGTAGTCGGGGTGGGAGGTGGCGATGTCGATCACCGCGCCGGGCGCGGGCGCCCCGGACCGTATCGCCTCGCCGTTGACGGTGGCGCCCCGGCCGCGGACCGCGACCGCCATGAGGTCGAGCGCCGCCCCGTACGTCCACGAGGCCAGCACCTCGCCCCGGTGCGCGAGCGCCACCAGGGTGCAGAAACCCTCCTCGCCGCGCACGAACTGCCGGGTCCCGTCGACGGGGTCGACGATCCACACCGGTGCGTCACCGCCCAGCGCGTCGTACGACGACGGGTCGGCCGCGACGGCCTCCTCGCCGACGACGACCGATCCGGGCAGCAGTGCGGGCAGGGCCTCGGTGAGGAACTCCTCGGCGCGCCGGTCGGCGACCGTCACCAGGTCGTGCGGACCGCTCTTCTCCAGCACCTCGTGCGCGGCGAGCTGGCGGAAGCGCGGCATGATCTCGACGGCCGCCGCCTTGCGGACCGCCTCTTCGACGTCGGACGACCGGTCTTCCAGAAACTCTGCGAGCAACCCTTCGATCATGCGTCCAGCAAAACACGCCCCACTGACAACCGGCGAACACGGCCCCGCCCCCGGGCGTCATCGAGGTGACGTCGCCGGGCGCCGCGGGGGTCCCGGCCGCCCCCGCGCCGGATCACCGCCGGGTCACCGTCCGACCGCGTACCCCTGCATCCCGCGCGGGTTCGCGGCGGCGGACAGGACCGTGCTCTCCGGGTCGCGGGCGACCGCGCACAGCCGCCCCTCGGACCAGGCGCCGCCGACCGTGACCCGGTGCCCGCGCCGCCGCAGCCCCGCCACCACGTCCTCGGGGAAGCGCGCCTCGACGGTGACGCTGCCGTGCCGGGTGTCCCGGGGGTGGAAGGAGCTCGGAAAGGAGTCGTTGTGCCAGTTCGGCGCGTCGATCGCGCCCTGGAGGCCGGGGCCGCCGCGCTCGCCGGCGCCGAGGGCGAGGGCGAGGAAGAAGTGGAGCTGCCACTGGTCCTGCTGGTCCCCGCCGGGGGTGCCGAACGCCAGCACGGGTACGCCGTCGCGCAGCGCCAGGGTGGGTGACAGCGTCGTACGGGGGCGGCGGCCCGGTGTCAGGGTGTTCGGCAGCCCCTCCTCCAGCCAGGCCATCTGCAACCGGGTGCCGAGCGGGAAGCCGAGTTCGGGGACGACCGGGTTGGACTGGAGCCAGCCGCCGCTGGGGGTCGCGGCGACCATGTTCCCCCAGCGGTCGACCACGTCCAGGTGGCAGGTGTCGCCCCGGGTGGCGCCGTCCGGGCCCACGGTGGGCTCGCCCGAGCCCGCCGCGCGGGGCGCGGGCTCCCGCGCGCGCAGGGCGTCGCGGGCGATCCGGGGCGGGCGTCCGCCGGGGCTGCCGGGCCGCAGCTCGTACGAGGCGGTCTCGCCGACGAGCGCGCGGCGGGCCGCGTTGTAGCCGTCCGAGAGCAGCTCGTCCGTGGGCACCCGGCGCGCGTCCCCGTACCAGGCCTCCCGGTCGGCCATGGCGAGCTTGCACCCCTCGACGAGCAGGTGGACGTACTCGGCGGTGCCGTACGGCGGCAATTCCCCGGGCAGCAGCGCCAGTTGCTGGAGGAGGGCCGGGCCCTGGCTCCAGGCGCCGGGCTTGCAGAGGGTCCAGCCGTTCCAGTCGTACGTCACCGGGTCCTCGTACGTCGCGGACCATCCGGCGAGGTCGGCCTCCGTCAGCGTGGCGGTGTGGCGTTCGCCGCTGGTGTCCAGGGTGGGGCGGCGGGCCTGGGCGACGAGTGCCCGGGCGACGAACCCCTCGCGCCAGATCCGCCGGGCCGCCTCTATCCGGCGCACGCGCGCGTCCCCGGTCGCGGACGCGCGCGTGGGGGCCGACTCCGCCAGGAGACGGCGCCAGGTGCGCGCGAGGGCCGGGTTGCGCAGCAGCCTTCCGGGGCGCGGGGAACGGCCGCCCGGCAGATACACCTCGGCCGAGGACGGCCACTCGTTCTCGAAGAGCGCGCGCACGCTCTCCACGCTCTGCCCAATCCGCTCCACGGGCGGATGGCCGTGCTCCGCGTATTCGATGGCGTACTTCAGTACGTCGGCGAGCGGCTTGGTGCCGTGGTCGCGCAGCAGGAGCATCCAGGCGTCGAAGGCCCCGGGGACGGCGGCGGCCAGCGGTCCGGTGCCGGGCACCAGGTCCAGGCCGAGCGCGCGGTAGTGCGCGGCGGTGGCCCCGGCGGGCGCGGTGCCCTGGCCGCAGAGCACGCGTACCGGGCTGCCGGCGGGAGCGAGCAGGATCGGCACCTCGCCCGCCGGGCCGTTGAGGTGCGGCTCGACGACCTGGAGGACGAAGCCCGCGGCGACGGCGGCGTCGAAGGCGTTCCCGCCGTCCTCCAGGACGGCCATGGCGCTCTGCGAGGCGAGCCAGTGGGTGGAGGACACCATGCCGAAGGTGCCCTGGAGGGTGGGCCGGGTGGTGAACACCCTCGCAGGCTAGACGGGCCCGTGCCGGAATGTCAGAGGCCGCCCGTAACGTTGATCTGGCTCGGAACGGATGGAGGAGCAGCGGTGCACGGTGAGTACAAGGTCCCCGGCGGCAAGCTCGTGGTGGTGGACCTGGACGTGGAGGACGGGGTCCTGCGCGGCGTGCGGGTCGCGGGCGACTTCTTCCTGGAGCCCGACGAGGCGATCGAGGCGATCAACGGCGCGCTGGAGGGCGCCCCGGCGGACACGGACGCGGCGGGCCTCGCGACCCGGATCGACGCGGCGCTGCCCCCGGACACGACGATGTACGGCCTGACGTCGGAGGGCGTCGGGGTCGCGGTCCGCCGGGCGCTGGCGCACGCGACGGACTGGACGGACTACGACTGGCAGCTGATCCACGACGGCCCGCAGTCCCCCGCCCTGCACATGGCGCTCGACGAGGTGATCACCGCCGAGGTCGCGGCCGGCCGCCGCCCGCCGACGCTGCGGGTGTGGGAGTGGGGCGCTCCGGCGGTCGTCATCGGCAGCTTCCAGTCCCTGCGCAACGAGGTCGACCCCGAAGGGGCCGAGCGGCACGGCATCACGGTGGTGCGCCGGGTCTCGGGCGGGGGCGCGATGTTCATCGAACCGGGCAACACGATCACGTACTCGCTCTCGGTCCCCGACGCCCTGGTCTCCGGGCTCTCCTTCGCGGACTCGTACGCCTACCTGGACGACTGGGTCCTGGAGGCGCTCGGCGACCTGGGGGTGAAGGCCTGGTACCAGCCCCTGAACGACATCGCCACGGACGCCGGAAAGATCGCGGGCGCCGCGCAGAAGCGGGTGGTCGCGGACGGCGGCGCGGTGCTGCACCACGTGACGATGGCGTACGACATCGACGCCGACAAGATGCTCGACGTGCTGCGCATCGGCCGCGAGAAGCTCTCGGACAAGGGCACCAAGAGCGCGAAGAAGCGCGTCGACCCGCTGCGCCGCCAGACGGGCCTGCCCCGCGAGGCGGTCATCGAGCGGATGATCGCCTCGTTCCGGGGGCGGTACGGCCTGGCCGAGGGCCGGGTGACGGACGAGGAGCTGTCCCGCGCCCACGAGCTGGCGCGGACGAAGTTCTCCAGCGAGGAGTGGACGACACGGGTGCCCTAGGCTCCCCGCGTCAACCCCGGTCAGCTGTCCCGGCCCCGCACGGGCCGGTGGCGTCCCGGCCCCCGCGACGGACGGGGGCCCGGGCCCCTCAGCTCAGCGCCGGAATCACCCGCTCCCCATACGCGTCGATGACCGCCTCCCGCGCGTCGTGCATCGCGTACACCGCGAACTGGTCGACGCCCAGGGCCCGTAGCGCCTTCAGTTTCTCGATGTGGGCCTCCACGGGGCCCAGCAGGCAGAAGCGGTCGACGATCTCGTCGGGGACGAACGCCGTGTCCGGGTTGTCGGTGCGGCCGTGGTGGCTGTAATCGTAGCCCTGACGGGCCTTGATGTAGTCGGTGAGCGCGTCCGGCACCAGGCCGGAGTGTTCGCCGTAGCGCGACACCAGGTCCGCCACGTGGTTGCCGACCATGCCGCCGAACCAGCGGCACTGCTCGCGGGCGTGGGCGAGGTCGTCGCCGACGTACGCGGGGGCGGCCACGCAGATGGTCACGGCGGCGGGGTCGCGTCCGGCCTCCACGGCGGCCGTGCGGACCGCCTTGACCATCCACTCCGTCAGGAACGGGTCCGCGAGCTGGAGGATGAAGCCGTCGGCCTTCTGTCCGGCCAGCGCCAGCGCCTTCGGACCGTACGCCGCCATCCAGACGGGCAGCCGGCCGTCCCTCACCCAGGGCAGCTTCAGCGACTGGCCGTCGACCTCGGCCTCCCGGCCCTCGGCGAGGTCGCGGATGACGTCGATGGCCTCGCCCAGGCGCGCCAGGGTGTTGGGCTTGCGGCCGGCGACGCGCATCGCGGAGTCGCCGCGGCCGATGCCGCAGACGGTGCGGTTTCCGTACATCTCGTTGAGGGTGGCGAAGGTGGAGGCGGTGACCTCCCAGGTCCTGGTGCCGGGGTTGGTCACCATCGGGCCGACGCGCAGCTGCCGTGTGTGCTCCAGGATGCGGCTGTAGATGACGAACGGCTCCTGCCAGAGCACCGCCGAGTCGAAGGTCCAGCCGTAGCGGAAGCCGTTGCGTTCGGCGCGGCGCATCAGGCCGACGACGGTCGAGGCGGGCGGGTCGGTCTGCAGGACGAGTCCGAAGTCCATGGGGTGCTGCTCCAGGTGGCTAGCCGAGGTACTGGGTGGTGGCCCGCGGGGTGTAGACGCCGTGTCCGGCCCGTCCGGTGAACCGGCGTTCGTGCAGGACGAGTTCGCCGCGCGAGAGGACCGTCTCGACGCGGCCGGTGATCCGCCGGCCCTCGTACGCCGAGTAGTCCACGTTCATGTGGTGGGTCTCGGCGGAGAGGGTCTGCTCGGCGTGCGGGTCGTAGATGACGACGTCGGCGTCGGCGCCCGGCGCGATGGTGCCCTTCTTCGGGTAGAGCCCGAACATCCGCGCGGGACTGGCGCAGGCGATCTCGATCCAGCGCCGCCGGGAGAGGTTGCCGTCGAGTACGGCCTGGTGGAGCAGGTCCATCCGGTTCTCCACGCCCGGCAGCCCGTTGGGGATCTTGGAGAAGTCGCCCCGGCCGAGCTCCTTCTGCCCCACGAAGCAGAACGGGCAGTGGTCGGTGGAGACCACCTGGAGGTCGTTGGTGCGCAGCCCCCGCCAGAGCGCGGCCTGGTGCTCCCTGGGCCGCAGCGGCGTCGAGCAGACGTACTTGGCGCCCTCGAAGCCGGGCTCGGCCAGGTTGTCGGTGGACAGGAACAGGTACTGCGGACAGGTCTCGCCGAAGACCGGCAGCCCCTTGTCCCGGGCGGCGGCCAGCTCCGCCACCGCCTCCTCGGCCGACACGTGCACCACGTACAGCGGCGCCCCCGCGACCCGGGCCAGCTGGATGGCGCGGTGCGTGGCCTCGGCTTCGAGCAGGGCGCGGCGCACCTCGCCGTGGTAGCGCGGGTCGGTGCGGCCTGCGGCGAGCGCCTGCTCGACGAGGACGTCGATGGCGATGCCGTTCTCGGCGTGCATCATGATCAGCCCGCCGTTGGAGGCGGAGCGCTGCATCGCGCGCAGGATCTGGCCGTCGTCGCTGTAGAAGACGCCCGGGTAGGCCATGAACAGCTTGAAGGAGGTGATGCCCTCCTCCACCAGGAGGTCCATCTCCTTGAGCGAGTGCTCGTTCACATCGGAGAGGATCATGTGGAAGGCGTAGTCGATGGCGCACTGCCCGTCGGCCTTGGCGTACCAGGCGTCCAGGCCCTCGCGCAGGGCGTGGCCCGGCGACTGCACGGCGAAGTCCACGATGGTGGTGGTGCCGCCCCAGGCGGCGGCCCGGGTCCCGGTCTCGAAGGTGTCGGAGGCGAAGGTCCCGCCGAAGGGGAGCTCCATGTGGGTGTGGGCGTCGACGCCGCCCGGGATGACGTACCTGTCCGTCGCGTCGATCGTCCGCTCGGCGCTCCAGCTCTGTGCCGCGCTGGACCCGTGGGCGGCCAGGGCGGCGATGCGGCCGTCCTCGATGAGGACGTCGGCGTGGATCTCGTCGGCGGCGGTGATCACCAGGCCGCCGCGGATGAGTGTGCGGGTACTCATGGGTGGTGCTCCCTTTCGTACACGTACGACGCGCTCCGCTCGCGGGGCGCGGTTGCTCGGCCGTGGGGCGTCCGTGGCCGGTCGCGCGCGGCGGAGCCGCTGATGTCACGGCCGCGTGCCCCCGGTGGGGCGCGGCGGCTACACGCCGCGCAGCGCCTGTTCCAGGATCGCCGCGCCCTCCTCCGCCTCCGCGACCGTCAGGGACAGCGGCGGGGCGACCCGCAGCACGCTCGTGTTGTGGCCGCCGCCCTTGCCGATGAGCAGACCGCCCTCGCGGGCCGCCTCCAGGACCGCCGCCGCGGCCTCCGGGTGGGCCTCGTCGGTGCCCGGCTTCACCAGCTCGATGCCCGCCATCAGACCCCGGCCGCGCACCTCGCGTACGAGGGGGAGCTGGGCGGCGACGGCCCGCAGCCGCTCGATGAGCAGTCCGCCGACGCGGCGGGCGTTGCCCTGGAGATCGTGTTCGAGCAGGTACGACAGGTTGGCGAGGCCGGCCGCCATGGTGACCGGGGAGCCGCCGAAGGTCGAGATGGAGTTGGCGTCCAGGCAGTTCATGATCCGGGCGCTCGCGACCACCCCGCCGATCGACATGCCGTTGCCGATGCCCTTGGCGAAGGTGAGGATGTCGGGCGGGCCGTTCTGGGCGTGCGCCTGCCAGCCCCAGAAGTGCTCACCGGTCCGGCCCCAGCCGGTCTGCACCTCGTCGCTGATCCACAGGATGCCGTGCCGGTCGAGGACCTCCCGGAAGGCGGCGTACAGCCCGTCGGGGGGCGAGGTGAAGCCGCCGACGCCCTGGATCGGCTCGGCGATGAGCGCGGCGACCTCGCGCGTGTGGCCGAGGAGGTCTTCGAGGTCGGCCACACAGGCGTTGATGAACTGGCGGTCGCTCAACTCCGCGTAGGGGCCGCGGGTGCGCACTCCGCCGTGGACGTACAGCGTCTGCAGGGGGGACAGGCTCGTCGGTGACCAGGAGTGGTTGCCGGTGATGCCGACCGCGCTGAAGGAGCGGCCGTGGTAGCTGTTGCGCATCGCCAGGATCTGGTTGGAGCCGCGGTGGGCGGTGGCGAGCAGCAGCGCGGTGTCGTTGGCCTCGGTGCCGGAGGTGGTGAAGAAGACCCGGGCGTCCGGGATACCGGAGAGCTGGGCGATCCGCTCGGCGAGCTCGACCATCGGGCGGTTGAGGTAGAGCGTCGAGGAGTGGATGATCCGGCCGGCCTGCTCGGAGACGGCCTTGGTGACCTCGGGCAGGGCGTGCGCGGTCATCGTGGTGAGGATGCCGCCGAAGAAGTCGAGGTAGCGGTTGCCCGCGGAGTCCCAGACGTACCGGCCCTCGCCGTGGGTGAGCTCGATCGGGTGCCGGTAGTAGAGGGCGAGCCATTCGGGCAGCACCGCGCGGTGGCGGTCGAAGAGCGAGGTCACGGCTTCACCAGCCCGTCGTAGGCGTCGGGCCGCCGGTCGCGGTAGAACGCCCACTGCCGGCGCACCTCGTCGATGAGGCCGAAGTCGAGGTCCCTGACGAGGAGTTCCTCCTCCTTGTCGCTCGCGGTCTCCCCGACGAACTGGCCGCGCGGGTCCACGAAGTAGCTGGTGCCGTAGAAGTCGTTGTCGCCGTACTCCTCGCGGCCGACGCGGTTGATCGCGGCGACGAAGTACTCGTTGGCGACCGCCGACGCGGGCTGTTCCAGCTGCCAGAGATGGGCCGAGAGTCCGCGCGAGGTGGCGGAGGGGTTGTAGACGAGCTGGGCGCCGTTGAGGCCCAACTGGCGCCAGCCCTCGGGGAAGTGGCGGTCGTAGCAGATGTAGACGCCGACCTTGCCCACGGCGGTGTCGAAGACCGGCCATCCCAGGTTGCCCGGTTTGAAGTAGTACTTCTCCCAGAACCCCTTCACCTGGGGGATGTGGTGCTTGCGGTACTTGCCGAGGTAGCTGCCGTCGGCGTCGATCACGGCCGCGGTGTTGTAGTAGAAGCCCGAGTCCTCGATCTCGAAGACCGGGACGACGATCACCATCCCGGTCTCCCGGGCGAGCTCGCGCATCCGCTGGACGGTCGGCCCGTCGGGCACCGGCTCGGCCCACTGGTAGTGCTCGGGTTCCTGCACCTGGCAGAAGTACGGGGCGTTGAAGACCTCCTGGAATCCGATGATCTTCGCGCCCCGCCGGGCGGCCTCGCGGGCGTGTTCCTCGTGTTTGGCGATCATGGATTCGGTATCGCCGGTCCAACTGGCCTGGACCAGGGCGGCGCGGACAACAGTGGCCATGAGCTGCTCCTTAGACGAGCCGTCAGCCAGGCGTCGACACGCGTAGATTGCGTGTGGAGAGACCGTAAAGCCCGTCACGCACCGTGGCAAGACCATCGCCGTCACGCCACGAAGTCGATCACATTTCCCTCGGTACGGGGCCGGGCAGCCGCCCCCAGCCGCCCCGCCGGGCGTGCCTCAGCAGCACCGGGTCGTCCCCGACGACCACCGGGTGGCCCACCTCGGCGAGCAGCGGCAGATCGGCCGCCTCGTCGGCGTAGGCGTAGCAGTCGGCGGCGAGCAGGGCGCGTGCGCGCAGCAGGGCGCGGGCCGCGTACCCCTTGCCCTGGCCGGACATCGGGGCGTGCGGCCGGGCGCAGAGCACCGCGTCCGCGCCCAGTTCGCGGGCGACGGGCGCGACGGCCCCGGCGGGCGACGGCGTCACCAGGACCACCAGGTGGCCCCGGGCGGTGTGGTCGTGCAGGGCGGCGAGGACCGGCGCGTGCCAGAGGCGGCCGAGCGGCGGTCCGGGGCCGCCCGGGGGCAGCTCGGGCAGGGCCAGGAGCGTGCCCTCGACGTCGAAGAACGCGGCGGCGCGCCGGTCGTGCGGCCGGGGCGCGCGGGAGCGGAACGGGGATACCTGGGCGTCGTTGTCCATTGCCCGGGAACCTGCCCACCCGCACCCTGCTCCCAATCCATGGATTTCAACGTTCTGTTGCCATTTTGGCCACGCGGAACGCGTGCACGAGGTCCCGTCTGCGGCCCTCGGAGACCGCGCGGGCGGCGGCCAGCAGCCGGGGGCCGAGGCGCGCCGGGGCGTGCGCGGCCAAGTGCGCCGCGTCCTGAGGCGTACGGACCCGGACGAAGGCGTCCAGCAGCGCGTCCGCCTCGCGCTCGCGCCCGGCGTCGTCCAGCGCGAGCACCGCGTGCGCGAGCTGCTCGGCGGGCCGGCTCACGCCCTGGCGCAGCAGCCGGTGGCAGTCCTCGTCCTGCCCGGCCGCGGCGAGGGCGGCGGCCGCGGCGGCGAGCCGGTCGGGCGGCAGCGAGGCCGCCTCCCAGAGCAGGGTGGCCCAGTCGGCGCCGAGGCCCGCGCGGTGGAGCTCGCCCGCGAACAGCGGCAGCAGGTCGGCAGCGCCGGACGCCGCGTCGCACAGCACGGCGTGCGCCTCGCCGGTACGGCCCCGGGCCCGCAGCCGTACGAGCTTGACGACGGCCTCGCGGACCGTGCGCCGCCGGTCGCGCTCGTCCGCCCGCTCCTGCCGCGGCTCGTCCTGGCCGCGCGCGTGCTCGGGCTGTCTGCGGGGCTGCCGACCGCCGCCGAACCGGGCGCCGGTGGGCGCGGCGGCGACGGACGGCAGTAACGGCCCACCGCCCTCGGCCTCCGCCTCACCGGTCTCCAGCCCGGCGAACCGGGCCCCGCGCGAGACGCGCCGAGCGACGGGCCGGGGCGGGGGCGCGTGAACGTCCGGGTCGGGAACGCTCGGGACCGCCGCGGCCCGGGGGGCTACCGGGGCTTGAGGCGCGCGGGCGGTCACCGGGGCCGCTGGCGCCAGCGGGGTGTGGGGCGCGTCGGCGGCCGCCGGGGACGCCCCGCCCCTGGGCCGGGCCACCGCCCGCTCGCCGAACCAACCCCTCGGCACCTCCGGCCCCAACGCGGCGATACGGGCCCGCAGTTCGGCACAGCGGGCAGTGGCCCGGGCCAGGTCGTCCTGGATCCAGGCCGACTCGTCCCGGGCGGCGCCCGGCAGGCGCTCCGCCGCGTGCGCCTGGGCGCGCAGCACCACGGCCAGCTGTTCGCGCAGGGCCTCGCGCCCGCCCGGGCGGGTGTCGTACGCCGTCGCGGCCGCGGTGTGCAGGGCCCGTGCCCGTACCGTCTCGCGAGCCACCGCTTCCGGGCCGTGGGTCGGCACGAGGTCCTGGAGCAGCGAGGCGACCACGTCCCACGGCGGGATCGCGCTGCCGTCGAAGCAGGCTGCCAGCGAGTCGGGGTCGCGCTGCCGGAAGACGGCGTACCAGCCCCCGGACCGGTCGAGAAGGGCCGCCACCCGACCCATGTACCGTACGAACGCCCCTACATCAACAGGGAGTTGATTGCCCGTCATCGCGCCGCCCCCCAACCGCCGACTGAACCCCCACGGCCCTCGGGCATTCGATACCCGCCGTATTGCGCCGGTGTTACGCGGAGGTCTTCGCCGCGCTACCGGGGTATGGCCGCGCGCCGAACAGCGAGGTGATCCCAAAAGACGCACGCCCCCACAGCGCGCCCCCGCAAGCCCCGCTCCCCCGGGCGACGACCAGGTCAGCCGCCCCGGCCGGACGCGGACCCCAGGGGCGCGAGGAACTACGCGAGCAGCCCAAAGACCACCCGCACTCACACCACCAGCCCAGCCCCACCAGGGGCGCGGGGAACTGCGCGAGCAACCCAAGACCACCCGCGGTCAAACAACAAGGCCGGCCCCACCAGGGGCGCGGGGAACTGCGCGAGCAACCACCCACCGACCCGCACCCGAAAACAAGGCCGCCCCGCGCGGCCCACCACGCCCCGCACAGCCCTCACGCAGGCAGCAGACTGCAACTCCCCGCGACCTCGTCGAGCGAAAGCCCCAGCACGCCCGCCAGCGCGGCCACGGTGAAGAACGCCGGCGTCGGCGCCCGGCCGGTCTCGATCTTCCGGAGGGTCTCCGCGGAGAGCCCGGCCGCCGCGGCGACCTCGCTCATGCTGCGCCCGCCCCGCGCGGCCCGCAGCAACTTGCCCAGCCGTTCGCCGCGCTCGCGCTCTTCGGGGGTGAGAGGGGTGCGAACCATGGGCCCGAGTCTAGTCCGACACCGACCGAAACAGACCGGGGACGGACCGGGAGCGGACGCGGGACGGGCCGGGCACGGACCGGGGACGGACCAGGCACGGGCACCCCGGAACCACCGGCCCCGACCGGCCACCCCGGACTCAACCCCCCACAACCCCCTCCGCCCCCCACCCCTCCACCTGGAACCGCGGCGTCACATCGCGCCGACGGACCTCCTCGCCGCAGGACCGGCACGCGATCATCGGGTCCAGGTCGGCCCCGCAGGTGTGCTGCCACACCGTGGGCGGTACGTCCGCGAGGTGCCGGTCGCCCCACCGCATCAGCGTCAGCAGCACCGGCCGCAGCTCCTGCCCGGCCTCGGTGGCCCGGTACTCGTACCGCGCGGGCCGCTCGTTGTAGAGCACCTTCTCCAGGACCCCCGCGTCCACGAGCCTGCGCAGCCGGGCGGTGAGGATGTCGCGCGGGGCACCCACGTTGCGGGCGATCGCGTCGAAGCGGTGCACGCCGAAGAAGACCTCGCGCAGGACGAGCAGCGCGTACTTCTCCCCCACGACCCCGAGCGCGTCGGCGATCGAGCAGGGCCGGGAGTTCTTCTGCGATGTCGTCATGGCTCCACGGTAAGCCAGGAACAGCAGTGCATTGGATTTTCCAACCCACAGAGCTACAGTGAATCCAGTTTTCCAACCTACTCGTGGGTAGCGAGTGGCCCGAGCAGCACCCGAGCAGCACCCGAGCAAACCAGCAAACCGAGCACACCGAACACACCGAACACACCGAGGAGCACGCGATGCGTGACGCCGTGATCGTGGAAGCTGTCCGTACCCCGATAGGAAAGGGGAAGCCGGGCGGGGCGCTCTCGCAGACGCACCCCGTCGAACTGCTCGCCCACACCCTGCGCGCCCTCGTCGAGCGCAGCGGAGTCGACCCGGCGCTGGTCGACGATGTGATCGGCGGCACCGTCGACCAGGTCGGCGAGCAGGTCATGAACACCACCCGGTACGCCTGGCTCTCCGCCGGGTTCCCGGACAGCGTCCCCGCCACCACCGTGGACCGTCAGTGCGGCTCCTCGCAGCAGGCGGTCCACTTCGCCGCCCAGGGGGTGCTGTCGGGGGCGTACGACCTGGTCGTGGCGTGCGGGGTGGAATCGATGAGCCGGGTGCCGATGTGGTCCAACGTGCCCGCGGGCGCGGACCCGTTCGGACCCGGGGTCGCCGCCCGCTTCCCCGAGGGCCTCGTCCCGCAGGGCATCAGCGCCGAGCTGATCGCCGCGAAGTGGTCGATCGGGCGGCAGGCGATGGACGAGTTCGCCACCGCCTCGCACCGGAAGGCGGCCGCGGCCTGGGACGCCGGGCTGTTCGACGCCGAGACCGCGCCGATCGCCGGGCTGACCCGGGACGAGTCGGTGCGCCCCGCGACGACCCCGGAGATCCTGGCCGGGCTGAAGCCGTCGTTCGCGGACCCGCACTTCGCCGAGCGCTTCCCGCAGATCGACTGGTCGGTGACGGCGGGCAACAGCAGCCCCACCAACGACGGCGCCTCGGCCGTACTGATCACCTCCAGCGAGACCGCCGCGCGGCTCGGGCTGCGCCCGCTCGCCCGGCTGCACAGCTTCGCGGTGACCGGCTCGGACCCCGTGCTGATGCTCACGGGTGTCATCCCGGCCACCGAGAAGGTGCTGCGCAGGGCGGGCCTCGGCCTCGCCGACATCGACCTCTTCGAGGTCAACGAGGCCTTCGCCAGCGTGGTGCTCGCCTGGCAGCAGGAGACCGGCGCCGATCTCGCGAAGGTCAACGTGCACGGCGGCGCGATCGCGCTCGGCCACCCGCTGGGCGCCAGCGGCACCCGGCTGATGACGACGCTGGTGCACGCGATGCGCCGGCGCGGAGCGCGCTACGCCCTCCAGACCATGTGCGAGGCGGGAGGACTCGCCAACGCCACGGTCCTGGAAGCGCTCTGACGCCGACCCAGCCCCCGCCGAGCGTGCGGAGGGACCGGTGACGCGCTCCCCCCGACCGGTATAGTAATTGGAATGGTGACGATCAAGACGGACGCACAGATGGACGCGATGCGCGAGGCCGGGCGGGTGGTGGCCCGGGCGCTCGCCGCCGCCCGGGACGCGGCGGAGGTGGGCGTCAGCCTGCGGGACCTCGACACGGCGGCCCACGAGGTACTGCGGGCGGAGGGCGCCTCCTCGCCCTTCCTCGGCTACCACCCCGAGTTCGCGCCGGTCCCGTTCCCCGCGGTCGCCTGCGTGTCCGTCAACGACGCGATCGTGCACGGCATCCCGGACGGCTACCGGCTGCGCGACGGCGACCTGGTCAGCGTCGACTTCGGGGCGGTCCTGGACGGCTGGGCCGGGGACTCGGCGATCAGCTTCACGGTCGGCCGGTCGCGGACCGAGGACGTCCGGCTGATCTCCACGGCGTACGAGGCACTGGAGGCGGGGATCGCCGCGGCGGTCGTCGGCAACCGCATCGGGGACATCGCGCACGCGATCGGCACGGTGTGCCGGAGCGCCGGCTACGGCATCCCGGACGGCTTCGGCGGCCACGGCATCGGCCGCCACATGCACGAGGACCCGGGCGTGCCCAACGAGGGGCGCCCGGGCCGGGGCATGACCCTGCGGCACGGCATGGTGCTCGCGATCGAGCCGATGCTGATCGCGGACGGCACGGACGACTATTTTCCGGCGCCCGACGGCTGGACCCTGCGGACGGTGACCGGCACCCGGGCGGCCCACGCGGAGCACACGGTGGCGGTGACGGAGAAGGGCCCCCGCGTCCTCACGCGCCTCTGAGCGGACCACGGAGCGGACCACGGGTCACCCCCGCCCCGCCCGTCGGCGGCCGGAAGCGGACGCCCGGAACAGGCCACGGAATCCGCCCCGCCCACGGCGCACCGTGGCTGGTCCGTACCTGTCCCGGAACGTCACGTTCTGCTGTCATGGACCCGCCAACCCCCCCACAGGAGTCCGGGCTGGCGACATGACCGAAGGGAGCGTCATGTTCAACGCACTGGCCATCGGCGGCGCATCGGCCGTCCTGCTGGCCGCCCCGCTCAGCACCTCCGGCCACACCCCCGGCTGGGGCACCCCGCCGCCCGACAAGATCGTGATCGACCTGGTGACCGTCAACGGTTCGGGCTGCCCCGCGGGCACCGCGGCCGTCGCGGTCTCCCCCGACAACACCGCGTTCACCGTCACGTACAGCGCCTACCTGGCCCAGGTCGGCAAGGGTGCCCAGCCGACCGACCTCAGAAAGAACTGCCAGCTCGCGCTGAACGTCCACGTCCCGCAGGGCTTCACCTACGCGGTCGCCTCGGCCGACTACCGGGGCTTCGCCCACCTGGAGAAGGGCGCCACCGCGCAGGAGCGGGCCAACTACTACTTCCAGGGCATGTCGCAGACGGCCTATATCACGCACCCGTTCAAGGGGCCGTTCGCCGACGACTGGCAGACCAACGACACCACCGACGTCGCCGCCCTCGTCTACAAGCCCTGCGGGGAGGAGCGCTATCTGAACATCAACACCGAGCTGCGGGCCGGGGCCGGCACCTCCGACACGGTCAACACCACCAGCTTCATCACGATGGACTCCACCGACGCGAGCATCACGACCACCTACCACTTCTCGTGGAAGGTGTGCCCGCCGAAGTAGCGCCCGGCGAAGCGGTACGCACGGGGCCGCCCGCCGCGGGGCGGACGGCCCACCGCGTCAGTTGGCTGCGATGAACCGCCGGGCCAGCTCGTCGCCGAGCGAGACCGCCGCACTGTGGCTCTCGATCGGCTCGACCCGCGAGTTCCTGAAGAGGATGTACGTCACGCCGGACTCGGCGCCCCCGGAGACGGGGTCGGGGTTCATCCCGAGCGCCTTGGCGGTGGCGTAGGACGCCTCGCCGATGATCCTGGAGGGGCCGGTGTCGCCGACCACCGCGTACTCGACCCTGTCGCGGTAGATGACGGCGGCCAGACCCCCGCCCCCCGTCCCCGCGGAGGCGTGGTTCCAGATCGAGCTGGAGGCCGGCACGACGACGTACGGCAGTTTCTCCGCGTTCAGCGGTCTGCCGTCGGACTGGCGGTAGGCGGTCTCGCCCCGGAACCAGGGGTCGGTGCCGGGGTTGCAGGCGGCGGTGGTCTGGCCGTCGCAGTCGATGTCGAGATCGGCCTTCCAGAAGACCGCGCCGTTCTTGCCGCAGACCGGGACCGTCGCGGAGGTCTCGCGGTCGGTCCGGTACTTGCCGCGGGAGATCTGCGAGCAGGACGTCACCTTGGCGAGCAGGTCGGCCGCGCTCACCGGGTCCTCGTCGGTACGGGTGGGCGCGCCGGCCGGGCGGGTCGCGGTCGAGGCGGTGGCGGGCAGGGCCGCGGTGGCGAGCAGGGCCGCGCCGGAGGCGGCGGCGAGGGCGAGCGTTCGCGTACGCACGTGGGGACCCTTCTGTAGGAGAGCTTCCTTGCCTGACGCGAACACAGCGAGCCGTTTACATGGGCGCGTCAACGCCGGTCACATAAAATGAAACGCGGCCCCCGTCCCGTGGAGGACGAGGGCCGCGCCCGCTTCACCCGCCCGGCGGACGGGTTCTGACGCGGTGTCACCCGGCCGGGCGCACCACCATCGCGGAGCCGCCGCCGCGCCGGACCTTCTCGGCCGCCGCCACCCAGCGGCCGTCGTCGAGCCGTTCCACACCGGTGGCCGCGCCGATCATCGGGTTGAGCGAGAACGCCTGCCCCAGCGCCTCCAGCCGGGCCCGCAGCGGGCTGTTGTAGAGCTCGGGCTCCAGCTCCGTCTTCGCCGCGTTGCGCTGGCTGGCGCGCGGTGCGGCGATGGCGTCGACCAGCGGCAGACCCCGGTCCAGGTGTCCGACGAGCGACTGGAGCACCGTGGTGATGATGGTCGCGCCGCCCGGCGAGCCGAGCGCCATCACCGGGCGGCCGTGCCCGTCGAGCACGATCGTCGGGGACATCGAGGAGCGCGGCCGCTTGCCGGGTCCCGGCAGGTTCGGGTCGTGGACGGCCGGGCTCGCCGGGGCGAACGAGAAGTCCGTCAGCTCGTTGTTGAGCAGGAAGCCCCGGCCCGGCACCGTGATGCCGCTGCCGCCGGTCTGCTCGATGGTGAGCGTGTACGAGACGATGTTGCCCCACTTGTCGGCCACCGTCAGATGCGTGGTGTTCTCCCCCTCGTACGTGGTGGGCGAGGCCTGGCCGGAGGTGGCGCACGGCGCCGGGTGGCGCGGGTCGCCGGGCGCGAGCGGGCTGGTCAGCGCCTTGGTGTCACTGATCAGACAGGCCCGCGCATCCGCGAACCGCTGCGAGAGCAGCCCCTTGGTGGGGACGTCCTCGAAGGCCGGGTCGCCCACCCAGCGGCCCCGGTCCGCGAACGCCACCCGGCTCGCCTCGATGTAGCGGTGCAGATACTGCGCCTCGGACGCCTTCGACAGGTCGGTGCGCTCCAGGATGTTGAGCGCCTCCCCGACCGTGGTGCCGCCCGAGGACGAGGGCGCCATGCCGTAGACGTCCAGGCCCCGGTAGCCCACCTTCGTCGGGGCCTGGTGCTTGACGGCGTACGACCGCAGGTCCTTCGCGGTGAGGTCGCCGGGGCGCGCGTTGCGGCCGGAGCCGGGCGCCACGGGGGGCTTGCGGACCGTCCGGACGATGTCGCGGCCCAGGTCGCCGCGGTAGACGGCGTCCGCGCCCGCGCGCCCCAGCTCCTCGTAGGTGCGGGCGAGGTCGGGGTTCTTCAGCGTCGAGCCGACCACCGGGAGCCGGCCGCCGGGCAGGAACAGCTTCGCGGTGTCGGGGAAGTCGGCGAACCGCGCCTGGTTGTCGGCGGTCTGCTGGCGGAAGGTCTCGTCGACGGTGAAGCCCTCGCGGGCGAGCCGCTCGGCGGGCCGCAGGAGCTTGCTCAGCGGCTTGGAGCCCCAGGCGTCCAGGGCCGCGTCCCAGGTGGCCGGGGTGCCGGGGGTGCCGACGCTGAGCCCGCTGGTCACCGCGTCCGGGAACGGCAGGGGTTTGCCGTTCTCCAGGAACAGGGACGGGGTGGCCGAGCGGGGCGCGGTCTCGCGGCCGTCGATGGTGTGCACGGTGCGGGACCGGGCGTCGTAGTAGACGAAGTACCCGCCGCCGCCGATGCCCGAGGAGTACGGCTCGGTGACGCCGAGGGCGGCGGCCGTGGCGACGGCGGCGTCCACCGCGTTCCCGCCGTGTCTGAGCACGTCGATGCCGGCGGCGGAGGCGTCCACGTCGACGCTGGCGACGGCGCCGCCGTACCCCACCGCCTCGGGTGTCTTGACGGGCGGGTGGGCGGTTGCCGGTGGGGCGGCCGCGACCGAGGTCGCCACGGCCGCGGCGACGGCCAGTAACGAGAGACTGCGGACGGCGGAGCGACGCATGCGTACCTCCTGGGTGCGAATGTCCGCGCAGCGTAACGCCGCTCCCGCCGTCGCGTCAGGACCCTCTCGAACACCGCGCCGCGTGGCCGCTAGCATGCGCGCCCATGAACGACGACGTACGCAACATCGTGCTGGGTGTGGTGGCCGCGGGCATCAGCGCCGCCCTGGGCTGGCTCACCCGGACCTATCTCTGGAAGCGGCGGCTCCGTCGCCAGCAGGACTTCTTCGGGCTGCCGACGCACTCCGAGTGCCTGCTCGTCGTCAACCGGGACGCGGGCGCGGAGGGTGCGGTGCACCGGTTCGACGTGTTCGCGCTCCTCGAACTCGCCTCGCTCATCAAGGACTGCGGAGCGCACGCCCGGATCGTCCAGCACGACGCGACCCAGCAGGGCTTCGGCGTACGCACCGAGTTCTGCGTGGGCGGCCCCTACTCCAACCGCCGGATGGCCGCGCACCTGTCCGCTCTGCTGCCGGGCGTCACGATGAACGTGGACAGCGAACCCGTCCCGGAGCGGGGCGCGTTCACCATCGGCGGCGAGCAGTACCGGGTGGAGGGCGGGGTGACCGAGTACGTCATACTCGCGCGGGTCACCGCCGGCCAGGGGCAGCGGCCCGTCTTCCTCTTCTGCGGGCAGCGCGCCATCACCAACCAGGCGGCCACCCGCTATCTCGCCCGCAACCACGAGAAACTGGCCCGCAAGCACGGCACCGGCACGTTCTGCCTGCTCCTGAAGGTCGTCAACTCCCTCGCCTACGGCCCGGACGTGGTGGAGGTCGTCGCGGACGTCACGCGCGCCGCCCTCACGGCCCCGACAGCTCCAGCGGCAGCGACTTGATCCCGTTGACGAAGTTCGACACCAGCCTGCGCGGCGGCCCGGCGAGCGTGTGGACGGGCAGCAGCCGCAGCACCTCCTCGTGCAGCACCCGCAGCTGGAGGCGGGCGAAGTGCGCGCCGAGGCAGACGTGCGGGCCGTCACCGAAGGAGACGTGCGGGTTGGGGGCGCGGGTGAGGTCCAGGCGGTGGGGGTCGGCGAAGACGCGCTCGTCGTGGTTGGCCGAGGCGTGGAAGACCACCACCTTCTCGCCAGCCCGCACCCGCTGCCCCGCCAGCACCGTGTCCCGTACAGCGGTACGGCGGAAGGTGAGCACCGGCGGATGCCACCGCAGCAGCTCCTCGACGGCTTCGTCCACGGCCGCAGCGCCCGTGCGCAGGGCGCGTTGGGCCGCCGGGTGCTCGGCCAGCGCCAGGAAGCCGCCGGGGGCTGCCGCCCGTACGGTGTCGTTGCCCGCGACCGTCAGCAGGAAGAAGAACATCTCCAGTTCGGCGTCGGTCAGTTCGCCGTGGGCGAGCGCGGTCATCACGTCGTCGGCCGGCACGCGCCGCTTGTACGCGGCGAGCTCCTGGGCGTAAGCGAACATCTCGCGCAGCATCGCGGGCGAGCGGGGATTGACCGGCCGTCCGTCGGGGCCGGGCACCGGGGGTTCGTCGGGGTCCTGGTAGCCGATGACGCGCTCGGTCCATTCCAGCAGCAGCCCGCGGTCGCTTCCGGGCACCCCGAGCAGGTCCGCGAGGTTGAGCAGCGCGTAGTCGTCGGTGACCTCGGTGACCAGGTCGACCACGCCGCCCTCGGCGCCGTCGCGGGCCGCGCCGAGCAGGGTGCGCGCCCGGTCCCGTACCACCGCCGCGAACCGGTCGACGCGGCCCGGGGTGAAGGCGCGGCTCACCAGGCGGCGCAGCCTGCCGTGGTCGTGGTGGTCGCCGCGGCCGGGCGCCGGTGGGGAGCCGGGCGCGGGGTCCTGGTTGAGCATCATGCGCCGGATGAACGGCAGGTCCTCGGGGTCGGGGTCGCGGATCTGGGTGGCGCCGAGCGCGGAGGAGTAGCCGGCCGGGTCCTTCAGGACGCGCACCACGTCGGCGTGGCGGGTGACCGCCCAGAAGCCGGGGCCGGCGGGCCAGCCGAGGACCTCGTACTCCTCCTGCCAGGCCACCGGGTGCCTCTCGCGCAGCTCCCGGTAGTCGTCGTGGGGTGGCCCGGCGGCGTACCGGCGCGGGTCGAAGACGTCCGGCAGATCACTCATCGCACCACGGTGGCGCCGCATGGCGCCGTGGGCAAGGGCGCCCGGCGCGGGCGGCTCCGGGCGTCAGAACGGGCAGGACGCGGGGGCCAGCGCCCCGTCGCTCCCGGTCACCCGCACCGTCAGGGTGGTGCTCACTTCCCCGCTCACCGCGTGCGCCGCCGTGCACACCAGCTGCTGCCGGGCGAGCGCCGGGAAGTCGCGCACGGCGCGCTCCAGCCGGATGTTCACGCTCCGGCCCTCCCTGCCCACGGCGATCACCCCGTAGTAGTTGGGCAGTTCACTGCTGAGCCCGGCTTCCTTCTCGGCGTCGGTGGGGCCGCTCAGGAGCAGCAGGACGGCGCCGCCCGGTGACTGCTCCTCCTGCCCGCCGGACCGGACCACCGGCAGCAGCCCGCCCGGGCCCGTGAAGTACAGGGTGACGCTGCCCGGGCCGGTGGGTGTCGGCCGCACGTACGCCGGGTCGCCGACCTCGACGACGTCGGTGGAGCGGACGCCGCAGCCGGTCGCGAGGAGCAGGACGGCGCCCAGGGCGGCGAGCCGGACCGCCTTCACGAGGGACTCCCCTCGCCCGGCGGGCGCAGCGGGAGCTCGACGGTGAACACCGCGCCGCCCGAGGGCGCGTTGGCGGCCCGGACGGTGCCGCCGTGCAGCCGGACGTTCTCCAGGGTGATGGCGAGCCCGAGACCGCTGCCCGCCGAGCGGGTACGGGCGGCGTCGGCCTTGTAGAACCGGTCGAAGATGTGCGGCAGGACGGCCGGGTCGATGCCGGGGCCGCCGTCGCTCACCTCGGTCATCAGCCGGTCGCCGTCGGCGCGCAGCACCACCCGGACCGGGGCGGTGCCGTGGCGCAGCGCGTTGCCGACGAGGTTGGCGACGACGACGTCGAAGCGCCGGGGGTCCAGCATCGCCCGGATCCCCCCGGGCAGCTCGACGGCCACCTCCTCCTCCCAGCGCCTGCGCTGGAGGGTCTTGGCGATGGTCTCGGCCACGTCGACCTCGTCGAGGTGGAGCTCGGCGGCTTTGGCGTCGAAGCGGGAGATCTCCATCAGGTCGTCCACGAGGGTGGCGAGCTTGTCGGTCTCGGTGGAGATCAGCCGGACCGCGGCCGCCGTGTCGGGGTCGAGCCGGCCGGCGTCCTCGTCGAGGACCTCGGTGACGGCGAGCATCCCGGCGAGCGGGGTGCGCAGCTCGTGCGAGACGTCGGAGGCGAACCTGCGGGCCCGGGCCTCGGCCTTCTGAAGCTCCTCCACGGACCGCTCCAGCGCCTCGGCCGACTCGTTGAACGTCCAGGCCAGATCGGCGAGTTCGTCCGAGCCCTTGACCTCGATACGGGTGTCGAGGCGCCCCTTGCCCATGCTGCTGGCGGCCCGCCGCAGATCGCGGACGGGGCGCAGCACGCTGCGGGCGGCGAGCAGCGCGGGCACCAGGGCGACGGCGAGCGCGGGCAGCGCGCCGTCCCGTGCGGCGGTGACCATCGCCTGGACGTTGTCCTCCTCGGCGGACAGCGGCATCACCGCGAACACCGTGAGCCCGGAGGGCTGCCCCGGGTGCACCCCTTCCTCGCCGAGCACCACGGGCATGCCGACGGTCAGCCACGGCCGGCCGTCCTTCACCACCCGCTGGAAGGTGCCGTGGGGGTTGGCGCGGGTCCGGCGCCGCAGGTCCTCGGTGAGGACGCCGGAGGTGGTCTGGCTGACGTTGGAGGCGCGCAGCGTGCCGTACTCGGCGAAGACGTACCAGGGGTGCGGCTTGCCCTGGCGGCCCACGGCGAGGCTGAGTTCGCGCAGCGAGGCGCGGGTCATCGGCAGCTTGACCGGCTGGGCGCCGATCTGGTCGCGGAGCTGGGCGACGGCGGTGTCCTGGGCCTGCTGGAGGATGACCGAGCGCGCCTCCTGGTAGATCAGGGTGGCGGTGGTGCCGGCGGCGATGGCGGCGACCAGGAGGAAGGCGGCGATCAGCCGGGCGCGCAGCCCGAGGCGCCCGGCCCGCAGACGCGCGCGTATCACCGCAGCGGGCCGAAGCGGTAGCCGAAACCGCGGACGGTCTGGATGTAGCGGGGGCTGCCGGCGGTGTCCTCGATCTTGTGCCGCAGCCGCCGGACGCAGGCGTCGACCAGCCGGGCGTCGCCGTGGTAGCTGTGCTCCCACACCGACTCCAGGAGCTGCTGGCGGCTGAAGACCTGCTCGGGGTGGGCCGACAGGTGCAGCAGCAGCTTCAGCTCGGAGGGGGCCAGGGCCAGGCGCTCGCCCGCCTTGGCGGCGGTGAGTCCGGCCCGGTCGAGGGTGAGGTCGCCGTGGAACTCGAGCCCCGGGCGCCCCGGTTCGGTGAGGCGGCGCAGCACGGCCCGGATGCGGGCCTCGATGACCTCGGTACGGGCGGGTTTGACGATGTAGTCGTCGGCGCCCGCCTCCAGGCCCACCACCACGTCGAAGTCGTCGCCGCGCGCGGTGAGCATGATGATCGGCAGCTGGCTGGTCTCGCGGATGCGGCGGCAGACCTGGACGCCGTTGATGCCGGGCAGCATCAGGTCCAGCAGGACCAGCTCGGGCTGGAAGGCGCTGAGCGCCGCGAGGCCCGCCTCCCCGGTCTCGGCCGCGCGCACCTCGTGGCCGCGCCTGCGCAGCCCGAGCTCGACCCCTTCCCGTACGGAGGGGTCGTCCTCGATGAGCAGCACGCGTGGCATGAGCGTCAGTATCCCAGCAGTCTCGTGTGTCCCGGGCGGATGAGGTCTTTCAGCGCTTGCGGCCGCCGCGGAGCCTGCCGAGCACGTCGTTGATGCCGTCGAGCCGCAGCGGCCGGGCGAGCAGGGCGACGGTCACGAGCAGCACGGCGGCTCCGGCCCCGGCTCCGGCGAAGTAGCCGAGGCCGTCGACGGCGCGGGCGGCCGCCCAGCCGAGCAGCGCCGCCGGGGCGCAGCCCAGGAGCAGCCGGGCGTGGGTGGCGAGCGAGGGCGAGCGCAGTGCTCCGGCGCCGCCGCCGAGCCTGCGGCGCAGGGTGTACGCGGTGAGGGCCCAGCCGGCGAAGAGCGCCAGCGAGTACGCCCCGGCCATCCCGGTGACCGCCCAGCGCGCGGGCAGCAGCACAAAGGCGAGCACGGACAGGCCGGCGTTGCACCCGGCGATCACCAGGTTGAGCAGGAACGGGGTGCGGGTGTCGCCGAGGGCGTAGAAGCCGCGCGAGAGCACGTACTGCCCGGAGAAGGCGATGAGCCCGGGCGCGAACGCCATCAGCATCCCCGCCATGATGTCGACCTCGGCGGGGCTGGTCCTGCCGTGCCCGAAGACCACGCCCATCAGCCAGGGCGCCAGCGCGAACAGGGCACAGGCGGCCGGGACGATCAGCGCGGCGCTGGTGCACAGCCCGTAGGAGAGGTCGCGCCGCACCTCCGCCGGGTCCCCGTCGGCCGCCGCGCGGCTCATCCGGGGCATCAGCGCGGTGAGCAGCGAGACGGTGACGATGCCGTGCGGCACCACCCAGAGCATGTACGCGTTGGTGTACGCGGTGTAGCCCGCGCCCTTGGCGTGCTGGGCGGCGGTGGTGGAGAGCCGGGTCACCACCCAGTACGCCAGCTGGTTGGTCAGGACCAGGAGCACCAGCCAGCCCGCCGAGCGCAGCGGGCGGGTGATGCCGCTGCCGCGCCAGTCGAACCGCGGCCGCCAGCGGAACCGGGCCGCGCTCAGCGCCGGGACCAGCGCGAGCGCCTGGACGGCTATCCCGGCGGTGGTGCCCCAGCCCAGGATCCGGGTGTCGGTGGCGCTCAGGGTGTCGCCGGAGGTGCCGGCGGTCGCCAGGTACAGGCCGAACACCGCGATCACGACGAGGTTGTTGAGGACGGGCGTCCACATCATCGCGCCGAACCGGCCGCGCGCGTTGAGGACCTGCCCGAAGAGCGTGAACAGGCCGTAGAAGAGGATCTGCGGCAGGCAGTAGCGGGCGAAGGCGATGGTGAGGTCGCGCTGGGCTCCGGTGTAGTCGGTGTAGACGTCGACGATGCGGGGTGCGGCGAGCACCGCGACGGCGGTGAGGGCGAGCAGGGCGGCGGTGCACGCGGTGAGCAGCCGGTCGGTGTAGGCGGCGCCGCCGTCGTCGTGCTCCTTGGCGGCGCGGACCAGCTCGGGCACGAAGACCGCGTTGAGCGTGCCGCCGATGAGCAGGGTGTAGAGGATGGTGGGGATGTTGTTGGCGACCGTGAAGCCGTCGCCGACGAGCTGGACGCCGAGCGCCGCGGACACCACCGCCGAGCGGGCGAAACCGGTGGCGCGCGAGACGACGGAACCCGCGGCCATCACCGCGCCGCTGCGGGCCAGGGACGGCTTGGCGGCGTGCCGCGGCGCCGTTCTGACGGGGGCCGTCATCGGCGGGCCAGATAGGCCTGGAACGCGCGGTACAGCGCGTGGTTGGCGGTGCCGCTCATCGGTGTCTCCCACTCCCCCAGTGTCTCGACCACCTGCCCGCCGGTGCCCAGTTTCCAGCGCAGCAGACCGAACGGGCGGTCCTGTGGGTCGAGAGTGGAGGGTACCCCGCGCATGTCGTACACCTCGGCGCCCAGCGCGTGGGCGTCGAGCATCATCTGCCACTGGAGGGCGTTGCTGGGCCGGACCTCGCGGCGGTGGTCGGCGGAGGCACCGGTCTGGTACCAGACCCGCCCGCCGGCGGAGATCATGGTGTGCGCGGCCAGCACCTCGCCCCCGTGCACGGCGAGGTAGAGGCGCATCCGGCCGGGGTGTTCGGCGTTGAGCGCCGCGTACTGGCGCTCGTAGTACGCCAGGGAGCGGCCGAGCCGGAAGCCGTCGCGCTCCTCGGTGACGCGCAGCAGCCGGTAGAACTCGGGCAGGTCGGCCGCGCTTCCGGTGACGACCTGGACGCCCGCCTTCTTGGCCGTGCGCACGTTGCGCCGCCACTCCTGGTTGAGCCCGGACCACAGCTGCTCCGGGGTGCGCCCGGCCAGCGGCACCTGGAAGACGTAGCGGGGCTGGGCGTCCGCGTCCCCGTCGCCTCCGCCGTCCCCGCACCGCCGCCAGCCCCGCGCCCGCAACCGTTCGGCGACGGCGCTGCCCAGGGAGTCGACCTCGGTGGCGAGCACGTCGCCGACCCGGCGGCCGGTGCCGGTCGCGGACTTCAGCAGGGCGGCGTCCCAGCGCCGGTACGCGGGCGAGGGCCCGATACGGACGGCGAAGGCGCCCGCCCGGCGCAGATGGCGCAGCAACGGCTGGAGCCAGCGGTCGATCTCGGGGTCGGCCCAGTCCGCGACCGGCCCCTCGGGGAGGTAGGCGAAGTGTTTCCGGGTGCCCGGGAACTGCCGGTAGAGCACGAGGGCCGCGCCCTTCAGCTCACCGCTGTCGGAGTGCCAGCCGACCCTCTCCGCGGACCACTGGTCCTTCACCTCGGCCCAGGAGGGGTGCTGGAGAAAGCTCACGCCGGAGCGGGCCGCCAGAAAGGACCGGTACTCGGCGACGGAGAGACCGCGCACCCGCAGGTCCTGGTCACGGTCGCCGGTCACGAGCAGTGCGGACACGTGAGTGACCTCCCAAGTACGCCCCGCCATCGGTTCCACGGGGATGCACAGGATGCTCACAGCGGTCCATGACCGGTCCGCGCGGCGCATGTGACCGGACGGTGACCGTTCCTCTGCGGTCCTTGTCACAAAGGAATTCCGTGGATTTCCGGCCCTTTGCGCAACCTAGAGTCGGGTGACCGACTCTCTCCTACGGAGAAGCATTGCTACGGAGGTTTTCCAGTTGAGCCGCATACGCCGCCACACCCCGCTCGGCCGCCGTCGCGTCCGTAACGCCGTCATCACCGGAACCGCGGTCCTCGCCGCCGCCCTGACCGCCTGTTCCGGCGGCTCGGGCGGATCGGGCGACGCCAAGGGCGGCGCCGACATCTCGGGCGCCAAGAAGGCGGAGATCTCGGTCAACCTGACGGGGCAGCAGGCGAAGGCGGGCGCTCCGGTGAAGGTCACCCTGGCCCAGGGCAGACTCCAGCAGGTCGCGGTCACCGACGGCAAGGGCGGGACGCTGGCGGGGAAGATAGCCGCCGACGGCAGGACCTGGACGTCGGACCGCAACGCGGCGCCCGGCACCACGTACGCGGTCGAGGCGAAGGACGACAAGGGCTCGTCCGCCAAGGCCGGTTTCGCGACCGCCGCCGCGGACAAGGTGAACAAGCTGTCGCTGGCGCCCGGCAAGGACACCACGGTCGGGGTCGCCCAGCCGCTGTCGATCGTCTTCGACCACCCCGTGAAGAACAAGGCGGCGGTGGAGAAGCAGCTCAAGGTGACCACCTCGGACAACACCGTGGGCTCCTGGGGCTGGATGGAGGACTACTCGGGCAAGTCGCGGGTGGACTGGCGGCCCAAGGAGTACTGGAAGGCGGGGACGAAGGTCACGCTCCAGGCGGACCTCAACGGCGTCGACTCGGGCAGCGGCTGGTTCGTCAAGGACTACAGAACAGGCTTCACGGTCGGCAGGAACCAGGTCGTCAAGGTCAGCCTCGACAACCACCACCTGAAGCTGTACCGCGACGGCGCCGTGGTGAAGGACATCCCGATATCGGGTGGTACGCCCGGCGGCGACAAGGCGTCCTGGCGCGGGAAGGCCGTCCTGATGGCGAAGGAGGGCACGATCAACATGAACTCCGAGACGGTCGGGCTCGGCAAGGCCTACGACAAGATGGTCGACTACTCGATGCGTCTGACCTGGTCCGGGATGTACGCCCACGCCGCCCCCTGGAACAGCCCGTACTTCGGCAACACCAACCACAGCTCCGGCTGCATCGGCATGAGCGACGCCCACGCCAAGGAGCTGTACGGCATGGTGCAGCCCGGCGACCCGTTCGAGATCGTCGGCGACGACGCCAAGGGCACCCAGGCGGTCAACAACGGCTACGGCGAGTGGAACCTCGGCTGGGAGCAGTGGCAGGCCAAGAGCGCTCTGAACGGCGCCTCCACCACGGCCGGCTAGAGCCGCGCCGGGTCCGGGGCACGGCCGCGCCGCACACCCCGCACCCCCACCAAGGAGAGCGGCACCCCCGTCGCGTCTGTACGACGTGGGCCCGCTCGGCCTCGGCAAGCCGGTCGGCGACGCCCCGCACCTCGCACGGCAAGACGCCCGGCACAGGTGATGGACACCGTCGACCCGCTCTACAACGAGCACAACCCGACCGGCGCGCAGCTGACCTTCTCCCCGCCCGCGTCAGACCCGTCGTATCTGACGGTCCCTCTCCGCGAGGAGTGATCACCGGCTGCTGCCGGGTGGGCCTTGCCCCCTAGCTACTGCGCACCTGGCAGCAGCGTCCCTGGTTCGGCCGGGGCGACATCCACGGCCTCCGTCTTGGGATCGCGCTTCTGTCTCCTGGCCATCCAGGTGGCGAACCAGGAGAGCAGCATGCACATCCCGATGTAGATCGGTGAGATCACCATCACCACGGGGATGAACGGCAAATCGTAGTCGAGATTCGAGGCGATGAGCTTCCCCGCGTGCAGGAACTCCTCATAGGTGATCAGAAAACCGAGCGAGGTGTCCTTCAGGGCTACCACCAGCTGGCTGATGATGGTCGGCAGCATCGCGCGGACGCCCTGGGGGACCAGCACGTACGTCATGACCTGCGTCTTGCGCATCCCGAGCGAGAATGCCGCCTCCTTCTGACCGCGTTCCACGGAGTTGACGCCGGAACGGAACACCTCGGCGAGCACCGAGCCGTTGTAGAGCGTCAGTCCGGCCACCAGCGCCGGCAACGGCTGCACCTTCAGCGCCACGAAGATGAAGAAGATCATGACGAGGACGGGCATGGCGCGGAAGAACTCCACCAGCAGCGTGGCCAGCCAGCGCAGCACCCGGTGGTCGGAGAGCCGCCCGGTGGCCAGGACAGCGCCGAGGAGCAGCGAGAACAGTGCCGCGAACCCGAACGCCTTGAGCGTGTTGCCGAGCCCGCGCAGCAGCAGCCGCTGGATCCCCTCGTAGGCGAAGGGCGACCACTTGGTGGAGGTGAACTGGTCGGTGTCGAACAGCAGGTAGACGATCCAGCCGAGCAGGGCGAGGATCAGGACGGTGGAGGCGATCCCGTAGAGCAGGTGCCGCTGCCGGGTGTTCGGGCCGGGGATGTCGTAGAGGGCGGTGGCTTGTCCGGACGGCTGAGCGGTCATCGGGCGACTCCCCAGTACTTCTCCATCAGGTTGAAGACGGCGCTGATGGTGAGCGTGACGATCAGATAGCCGACGGCGATCCAGATGAAGGTCCAGACGATGTCGTAGCCCAGCTCGCTGAGCGTCTTGTACGTGCCGAGCAGCTCGGTGACGCTGAACGCGCCCGCGATGGCGGAGTTCTTGGCCAGCGCGATGAGGGTGGAGCCGACCGGCGGGATGACCGAGCGGAACGCCTGCGGCAGCACCACCGCGGACAGCGTCTGGCCGAACGTCATCCCCAGGCTCCGGGCCGCCTCGCCCTGGCCGGTGGGGACGGTGTTGATGCCCGAGCGCAGTGCCTCGCAGATGAATGCGGAGGTGTAGCAGCCGAGCGCGATCACCGCGAACACCTTGAAGGGCAGCACCAGGCCGAAGCGCGGCAGCCCGAGCAGCACGGCGAAGAAGAGCAGCGTGAGCGGGGTGTTGCGCAGCACGTTCACCCACACGGTGCCCAGCGCCCGGAACGAGCCGACCGGCGAGACCCGGAAGGAGGCCATCAGGAAGCCGAGGACCAGCGCCAGGGCGGAGGCGTAGACGGTGAGCTCGACGGTGCCGAGGAGACCCTTGCCGTACAGCGAGAAGTTCTTGGTCAGGACGTCCATGCGGGGCCTCAGCTCGCCGGGTAGCGGTCGATGGGCGGGGCGGGCGCGGCCTTGCGTCCCGACAGGCCGAGCGTGGCGTCGTACGCCTTCTGCCAGTCGCCGTTCTTCTCGTGGGTCGCGAGGGCGTCGTCGAGGGCGAAGCGCAGGGAGTTGTCGCCGCGGGGCACCCCGATGCCGTAGGGCTCCTTGGAGAACGGCTTGCCGACGACCTTGAGCTCGTCGGGCACCTTGGCCGCGTAGCCGCTGAGGATGGTGTCGTCGGTGGTGACGGCGTCGACCTGGAAGGTGAGCAGGTTGTCCACACAGACGGAGTACGTGTCGTACGCGACGAGATCGGCCTTCGGGTAGTCCTTCTGGATGCGCTGGTACGGGGTGGATCCCGCGGCCGAGCAGACGCGCTTGCCGTTCAGGTCCCGCGGGCCGTCGATGCCGTCCTCGTCGGTGCGCACCAGCAGGCCCTGGCCGGCCATGTAGTAGGGCCCGGCGAAGCCGACCAGCTTCTTGCGGTTGTCGTTGATGGTGTAGGTGCCGACGTAGTAGTCGACCTGGCCGTTCTGGAGGGCGGTCTCGCGGTTGGCGGAGGCGATCGTCTTGAACTCGATGGACCTGGGGTCGAAGCCGAGGGAGGCGGACATCATCTTGGCGATCTCGATGTCGAAGCCCGAGTAGACGCCGGTGGCCGGGTCCTTCTCGCCCATGTAGGGCTGGTCCTCCTTGGCGCCGACGACCAGGTGGCCGCGGTTCTTCGCCCGCCGCCACACCGTCGAGGCGGGCAGCGAGAAGCCGGTCATGACCTGGTAGCGGGGCAGTTGGTCGGGCTGCGGGCCCTTGACCGGCGGGCTGCCCGACTTGCCGCAGCCGCCGGCGGCCAGGACCAGCGCCAGCGCGGCCAGCGCGCGTCGCGTACGCGTCATGGTTGCGTCCACTCCCCGTTCAGTGCTTGAGGATCTTGGAGAGGAAGTCCTTGGCCCGGTCGCTGTGCGGGTTGGTGAAGAAGTCCTCGGGGGTGCGGTCCTCGACGATCCTGCCGTCGGCCATGAAGACGACGCGGTTGGCGGCGGAGCGGGCGAAGCCCATCTCGTGGGTGACGACGACCATGGTCATGCCCTCGCGCGCCAGCGACTGCATGACCTCCAGGACCTCGTTGATCATCTCCGGGTCGAGTGCGGAGGTGGGCTCGTCGAAGAGCATGACCTTGGGGTCCATGGCGAGGGCGCGCGCGATGGCGACGCGCTGCTGCTGACCGCCGGAGAGCTGCGCCGGGTACTTGTCGGCCTGGGAGGCGAGGCCGACCCGGTCGAGGAGTTCGCGCGAGCGCTGGTCGGCCTCGTCCTTCTTGCGGCCGCGGACCTTGATCTGGGCGAGGGAGACGTTGGAGAGGACGGTCCGGTGGGCGAAGAGGTTGAAGGACTGGAAGACCATGCCCACTTCGGCGCGGAGCGCCGCGAGCCCCTTGCCCTCCTCCGGCAGCGGACGGCCGTCGATGGTGATCGACCCCGACTCGATCGTCTCCAGGCGGTTCACCGTCCGGCAGAGCGTCGACTTGCCCGAGCCGGACGGGCCGATGACGACCACCACCTCCCCGCGTCCGACGGTGAGGTTGATGTCCGTCAGGACGTGCAACTTCCCGTAGTACTTGTTGACGTCACGCAGCTCGATCAACGGATCGACGGCCATACACTGTCCTGCCCACTCATCGCTGTGTCGAGGTCAGCGCAAACTATCCAGCCCGGAAAGGGACTTCATCTCGACACGCACGAACAGGACATAAACCGTATTTTGGGTTACTGATGAGTTGGGTCCCCGGTACGGGAGGGACCGGGGCGCGACGGTCAGACCTCGGAGGCCTCCGCGTAGATCTGCGAGAGCTCGGGCGTGCCGCTCGCCGCCCACTCCCCTCCGGCGCCCACCACGTCGATCTCGCGCCCCGAGGCGAGCCGCACCACCGGCTGCCCGCCCGGCCACACCTGCCAGGAGGCGCCCTCGACCGTCCGTACGAGCACCGTGCCCAGATACAGGCCGGCGTCGTTGCCCAGCCCGGGCAGCTCCTCGGGGTCGTCCCGCCAGCGCGGCGGCAGCTGGTCGAGCGCGGCCAACGAGGCCGGGCTGTCGTCCAGTTCGAGCCCGGCCTGCTGCGCCCTGACCCGGAGCAGCTCGCACTCCGCGAGCAGCTCCCCCACACCCTCCGGATCGGTCTGCACCGCCTCGGCGAGCACCGCCGTCCGCCGCGAACCGTGCCGCTTGCGCCAGTTGTCCAGGATGTTCATGGCGCCCAGCGTCCCATTCGCCCTCACCCGCGCACCACCGGCACGCGGAGTGTGATTCTCAGATCCGAGGGCGGAGTGTGATTCTCAGATCTCCAGGTCGACGACGACCGGCGCGTGGTCGGACGCGCCCTTGCCCTTGCGCTCCTCGCGGTCCACGTAGCTGTCCTTGACGGCCTTGGCGAACGGGGCGTTGCCGTACACCAGGTCGATGCGCATGCCCCGGTTCTTGGGGAAGGAGAGCTGGCGGTAGTCCCAGTACGTGTACGGACGGTCGTACTTCAGGGGGCGCGGGACCACGTCGGACAGGCCCGCCTCGCGCAGCGCGGAGAGCGCGGCCCGCTCCGGCGGGGTGACATGGGTCTGGCCCTCGAAGAACGCCACGTCGAACACGTCCTCGTCGGTGGGGGCGACGTTGAAGTCACCGAGCACCGCGAACGGGCGCTCCCCCGCCGCTTCCTGGGCGACGGCCGCCCTCAGCGCCTCGAACCAGGCCAGCTTGTATTCGTAGTGGCCGTGGCCGACCTCGCGGCCGTTCGGCACGTATACCGACCAGAGGCGGACTCCGCCGCAGGTCGCGGAGACGGCGCGGGGCTCCAGGGTGTCCTCGAAGCCGGGGTCGCCGGGCAGGCCCCGCACCACGTCCTCCAGGCCGACCCGGGAGACCAGCGCCACTCCGTTCCACCGCCCCGTGGCGTGCACCGCCGACTCGTAGCCCAGCTCGCGGAGCTCGGCGGCGGGGAAGCCCTCCTCGGTGGTCTTGGTCTCCTGAACGCACAGCACATCCGTGCCGGTGCTCTCCAGCCAGGCCAGGAGACGGGGCAGCCGGGCGGTGATCGAGTTGACGTTCCAGGTCGCGATGCGCATGCGGACCAGCCTAACGGCGGGGTCCGACAGTCACAGGTCCGTCGACTCCCCCGGGCTCAGCCGCGCGTGGTCGGCCCCGCCCAGATTGCCCAGGTGGGTGTCGTAGATCGGCCGGGCCAGATCGGTCAGGAGCGCGTCGTGGACGTCGATGGCCCGGCGCGGGGCGACCTCCCGTACGTACTCGATCACCTCGGAGATCTTGCTCCACGGCGCCTGCACCGGCACCATCAGCGTGTCCACCGGCCGGTCCGGGACCGTCAGCGCGTCCCCGGGATGGAAGAGCGAACCGTCCACCAGGAAGCCGACATTGGTGATCCTCGGCAGATCCGGGTGGATCACCGCGTGCAGCTCGCCGTGGACCTGGACGTCGAACCCGGCCGCGCTGAAGGCGTCACCGTGCCCGACGGTGTGGACCCGGCCCGGGAAGGCCGCCGCGACCTTCTCCGCGACGCTGCGCAGGGTCCAGATCTCGGCCGCCGGGTTGGCCTCCAGGGCGGTGCGCAGCCGGTCCTCGGCGAAGTGGTCGGGGTGCTCGTGGGTGACGAGGACGACATCGGCGCCGAGCGCGGCGTCCGCCTCGCTGAAGGCGCCCGGGTCGATGACCAGCGTCCGGCCGTCCTTCTCCAGCCGGACGCAGGCGTGGGTCTTCTTGGTCAGCTTCAGACTCATGCCCCCATCCTGCTACGGCGCGGGCCGCGGCGCCCGGACCGCGCACAGGCCCGGCTTCGCCCCCAGTCGGGACGCGGGCGGGGGTACAAGGCCAGGCTCTCAGGGCTGCGGGGTGGTCTCCTCGCGGATGACCGCGGCGGCGGCCCGGAAGGCCGCGCCCGCCGCGGGGAGCCCGCAGTACACGGACGTCTGGAGCAGCACTTCCCTGATCTCGTCGGGGGTGAGCCCGGCCCGCAGCGCGGCCCGGGTGTGGGCCGCGACCTCGTCGAGGTGGCCGCCCGCCACCAGCGCGGCGAGCGCGACGACGGCCCGGGTGCGCCGGTCGAGCCCGTCGCGGTCCCACACCTCGCCCCAGGCGTAGCGGGTGGCGAGCTCCTGGAAGGCGCCGGTGAAGCCGTCCGCGTCGGCGGTCTCGGCATCCACGCGCGCGTCCCCGAGGACCTCGCGCCGCAGCTTCATGCCGCGCTCGTACGGGTCGGGCCGCGCCTCGGCCGCGACGCCCGGGGAGACCACGGGCTCGGCGGCCAGCGGGACGGGCACGTGCAGGGTGTGCGGGGCCGGGGCGTGCGGGGCCGGGGCGTGCGGGGCCGGGGCGTGCGGTGGCTGCGGGGCCGCGGCGACCGGGGGGCCGGCCGGGACGGGGATCGCCGGGAGCGTCTCGTGCCAGGCGGTCGAGAAGTGGTGGACGAGCAGATCGGTGACGGCGGCGGGCTGCTCCACCGGTGCCAGGTGCGCGGCACCGGGCACCACCGCGAGCCGCGCGTCGGGCACCCCCGCGACCAGGACGCGCGCGTCCCCCGGCCCGGTCACCCGGTCCTCGGCGCCGACCAGGACCAGCGTGGGGACGCCGATACGGGCGAGGTCGCCCCGGATGTCGAAGGCGGCCAGCGCCTCGCAGGCGGCGATGTAGCAGCCCGGGTCGGTGGTGCGGACCATCTGGACGGCCCACTCCACAATGGCGGGCTGGGCCGCGGCGTAGGCGGGCGTGAACCAGCGCTCGGGCGCGCTGCGGGCGATCGGGTCCATACCGTTGCTGCGGACCACGACCCCGCGCTGCCGGAACTCGTCGGCGGTCCCGAACCGGGCGGAGGCGGCGACGAGCGCCAGCGAGGCGAGCCGCTCGGGGTGGCGCAGCGCCAGATCCGCGCCGACGGCGGCGCCGATCGCGCTGCCCGCGTACCCGAAGCGCTGGACCCCCAGCCCGTCGAGGGTCGCGATCAGCCGGTCCCCGAGCTCGGCGACCGAGACCGCCGGGAGGGCGGGGGCGCCGCCGTGCCCGGGCAGATCGAACCGGACGATCCGCCAGCTCTCCGAGAGCTCGCGTATCTGGCGGTCCCACATGTGCCAGGTGGTACCCAGGGAGGGGCCGAGGACCAGGACCGGAGCGTCTTCTGGCCCGTCACAGCGGTATTGCAGGGTGTTCGTCGGTGTCTCGCTCACCCGCCTGACCCTCTCATCTGTCACGGACGCCCCTATAACGGGGGGTCGGCCGAGACCGTCCTGACCAGGTCGAAGACTTCGCGGGCGGCATATCGCTTGAGGCATCGGATGATCTCACGCCGGGTCTTGCCCTCCCGGGTGCGGCGTTCGCAGTACGCCTGGGTGCGCGGGTCGTGGCGCAGGCGGGTGAACACGATGCGGTGCAGAGCGGCATTCGCATACCGGTCGCCGCCGTGGTTGAGCCGGCGCGAGCTCCGGCCGCCCGAGGAGTACTCGATCGGGCTGACTCCGCACAGGGCGGCAAAAGACGCTTCGGTGCTCAGCCGCTCGGGATTGTCACCCATGGTGATCAGGAGCGTGGCAGCGGAATCCGGGCCGATACCCACCGGCGCGAGCAGCTGCGGGGCATGGCGTTCAACGAGCCCGGCCAGTCGCTGATTCAGCTCGTCGATCTGCCCGGTGAGCTGCTCGATGCGCTGAGCCAGCATGCTCAGCGTCATGAGAGTGGCCTCGGCTACAGGGTCCTCATCGCTCCCAACAGCTTCGCCCTCGCGCGGGCTGAGGCGTGCGCAGGCGCGGAACAGTGCGCGGTTACCCAGGCCGGACAGCCGCTCCCGCACGGCCGGATCGGCTACGACCAGGACGGCCTTCAGCTGGTTGATCACCTGGGTGCGCGCCTTGACCGCGGAATCCTTGGCGATCTCCGATCCCGGCTTCGAGCACTGCACGAGCGTCCACACCACCTGCGCCTGGCGCAAGGTATAAGCGCACCGCAAGACGCGTGTGTGGGGGCCGGCCCTGGGCCGGTCCCCACACACGCGTCTTCTACGACCGGATGACAGTTCAGCCGCTGAATTCCACCCATGGATGGGCCGGGTCGGGAGAGTCCGGCGCCCCCCACACGAGCGCGCTGTGCTGAAGGCCCGGCCTGGCGCCGGTGAAAAGCCCCGGTGCCTCCAGAGCATCCGCCATCTCTTCCAGATAGCTGGTCAAGGACTCGTACTCGACCTGACGGTTGGCATGCTCGTCCCAGGACCACAGCTCACCTGTACCAGCATCCAGGTACAGGCCGCTCGCCCAGCTGTGTTCCCCCAGAGTGCACACAGGTATCCAGCGGTGATCCCAGAGGTCGCTCGGTTCGTCCGGGGCATCGCGAAAGTCGTAGTTCTTCCCCCAGTACCCGTGAAGCTCGACGGCCGGAGCCATGCCATGAGCCGCGCGTTGTTCATAAGGAACGACTCGCCTAGAACGTCGGTGATGTTGCCGACCGTCCCACGCGCGACCACGGCGAACTGGTTGGAGCCGTCGATGCTCCTCCCGATGTACGCCATGTTGTCGTCGTCCGGGCTGAGGGCGATCCAGGCCGGCTGCCAGCTGGCCTGGGTGGCCGGCCAGATGGCCCTCAGCTGCTGGGAGATCCCGGCGGCCTCTGCTGGTCGCGGGTCTCTCCCGATGGTCGGGGGGTCGCTGCGGTGGCCGTGAGGGCGGACAGCGTCATGCAGATCTGGGCGGGGTGGACGTGGCCATGATCAGTCCTGGATGTCCGGTGGGGTAACGCCCCCTGGCGGACCGCTGGTGGATCGTCGGCTGTGTGGGCGAGCCGGCGCGCGCGTCGACCCGGTGGGGGCGGACGCGCGGCCCGGTCCCTCATTCGGGCGATGCGGTCCGTGACTTCTGGGCCGGGACTGCGGCGTGGGTGCGCCGTTCCTGCACGTCTTGGCGGAATCTGCGGCGGGGATGCGTGCCGTCCCTGATCTCGTCGAGCTCGGCCAGCAGGGTGGTGAGGGGTTCGCCGGTGTATTCCAGTTTGACGACTTCTCCGGAGTTTTCGAGGTACACGGGCGGCGGGAGAAGATCGTTGCCCTCGTGACCGGCGGAGTACATCATCCAGGATCCCAGGCGTCGCAGCAGGTGCGTTTTGATTTGAGGCACTTCAGTTCAACGATGTTCCGCTCCGGAGGGATTGGACCATTCGGGGGCCAGTGCGGAATGCGGGGCAAGCTTCACGGACGGTTGGGGTCGGCCAATCGGGTGGCGATGAAATCGGAGCGGAGCCGAACATGGCATCACGCGTTAAGTGCGGTATGGAACCGAGGCAATTGTGGGAACGGCATGCGGTGCTTGCGAGGGCTTTTTGTATGAGCGACGACCATGTGCGGGAGACGCAGGTGTCGCTGGATGAGGCACAGGCCAACCGAAGCCAGACGCTGGCCGCCTTCGCCGTGACTGTGGGCAGTGACGGGGTGGTGGCGGGGCTGTTGGGTCTGCAGGAACGGGAGGTGCGGCAGGCCCGGCGCTCGGTGGGCAAGGAGAACGCGCGGAGCGTGGCCGATTCGCTTCTCGTCCCCCCGGCGCGTCCGCAGGACGGCACTGTCCCGGAGACCTGTGACACGTTCGAACCGCCGGTCGCGGGGCAGACTTACGCCCCGTCGACGGCGGCGGCAGCGGCGGCGGGGCCGGGGCCGGGCCCGCAGGGGTCGGCCTATTGGCGGGCTCAGGCCGCTCAGGGCCAGGCCGCTCAGGCTCCGCCTCCCCAGGCGCAGCCGCCCCAGAACCAGCAACCTCCTGTTGGGCAGGAGTCGTGCGACCACACGGCGCCGCCTGTCAGGCCGCCCGCGCAGAGCCATCCCACGCCAGGTGGGCAGCCGTGGACAGCCGCGCTGGACGCGTTGCTGGTCAACAGCTGGCAGCAGGGCCTGGACCTGACGGTTCTGGCCAGCCAGTTCGGGCTGGAGCTGGTGCAGTTGGTGACCCGGGTGCAGCAGTTGTCCGCCGAGGGGCGGCTGAGCGAGCAGCAGGCCCGGGAGTCGGGCCGCCACCGGCGCTCCCGTAACCAGACGGCGGTCGAGGACGATCCCGGGTACGACGAGGCGCCTTCGGAGCACCACCGGTATACGCTTTCCGGTGTCGGCGCCGTACCGACGCAGCCGCTGACGGGCCATCCCGGTGCCTGGACGCAGGACTACTACGAGCCGTATGTCCCAGCCGATCCGCAGACCGTCGCGTACAACTGGGACGGGATTCTCAACCACTGGCAGACGGCCTCCCACAGTTCGCAGTAGGCCCTGGCGCGAGGCGGCCGGCCGGTGGGGGCGGTGCATGCTCCGCGCCTGGCCGGCCACCGCACTCGGCTGTTCGGTGGCCCCGTTCGCCGTGGCGGCGGCTCGCCGCCGGCCGGGAATTCCGTCATACGACCTTGAAGGCGCGCATCTGCGCATAAGGCGTCCATTCGGTACGGACCGTACAGTGGGGCGCCTTAAGGAAACGTTATTTCACGGCGCAGACCGCCGGAGTTATTTACCGACCCGGTCTGCACAGAGTTGAACGCGCCGCCTTTATGCGCCTTCTTTGCGCCCCGCTATTCGGTGTAACATCCGGCACAGGAACGTTATTTCAAGTTCTCGGCAGGGCCTCACGCGCACTCCACTCGTTCCCTCAAATGTCCAGAATGTGCACCCTCACGACTCGTGGAGTGAAATTGCTATGGCTGTAAGCTGGGCGAGACGTATCGCCATCATCGAGCCCGCCCCCAGGACTGTGCGGTACGCCCGCTATCTCGCCCCCCACTGGAAAGGGCTGACGCGCCTGGAGAGCGATAATTGTATTGGTCTCTTTCCCGCAGTGCTGCTCTTCACCCTGGCCGCTCTTGCTGTTTTCGGTGCGGGCGGCGCCGGACTCGCATGGCTGGCCGACGAACTGACCGGGCACCGCCGGCTCGCCTATCTGTGGCTGGCGTTCGACGCCGTCACCGGTGCGTCGGTGGCTCTGTCGTACTGGCTGGTCAGCCGCCACGCCCTGCGCTTCTACGAGGCGGAACCCACCTCCTCCCCCACCTGGCGGCTCGTCACAATCGCCAACACCGCCTGGCGATGCCTCCCCGCCTGCCAGCGGGACGCCCAGAAGCCGCGGCTGCGGGCCATCAACACCGCCGCCCGCCTGCTGCTCACCGACCCGGACGACTCCCACACCCACCGGGTCCTCACCGAACACGCCGACGCCCTGCGCCGTCTCGCCACCACCGTGCTCCACGAGACGCAACAGGAGCAGCAGGAGCGGCCGGAGGACATGGCCAGTCCCGCCCTTCCCTTCGCACGGTCGGAACGGCTGAAGGCAGGCCAGACCGCGCGTGCGCAGTAGCACCGTCCGCCACGACCACCCGGGCTGACGTCGGGGACCGGGTTCCGGTGCAGGTGCTGCCGGCCCTTCTGCGACGCCGCGCCCCACGGGTCGGCGCATCGCCGCACAGCCGTGCACGACGCACGTCCGGCGCCCGGGCCTCCGGGCCCGGGCCCCGCCGGGGTGCTCCCGGGGCGTACCGGTTGCTGCCCCAGCCACCCGGGAGCCCGGTCCACGGGCCCTCCGGATTGAATTGCGATGATTTTCGTGCAACTGCAGTGATCTCTGGTGTGTCTGACCGCGTGTACGGCGGTCCAGAGCGCCGGGGGCTGTTGTGAGCAGAGGGGACGCGGGTTCGTCGCGCTCCTGCGCCACCCCGTAAGTGCCTGACGCTGTCGGGGATGTGACATCCGAAGCTGCTGATCACGACGAGCACGTCGGGCAGGCGCTTCGTTTTTCTGCCTCAGAAGGGCGGCGTGCAGGTTGGTCGCCCGGCGGGGACTCGTCGTCGTCCCTGTGAGCGTTGAACGCACGCATCGTTCATGCTCTGGCATGCCTGTGTGACTGTGGTGGTTGGTGTGCCGACGGGCGTCCACTCGTTCGTGGCGACCTGACCCGCCTGGAGCTGGTCACTGAGGCCGTGCGCGCCGCTCTGGAGGAACTCGCCCGCCAGGCGCCGCACGAGCTGGCCGGCCTGGTGACCGAGGACTGGGGCAAGCACTACGGCCGCGCCGCCCGGCTCTGCAAGGAACCCCTCCAAGCCCAACACCCAGATCGAGGACACCGGCGAGGACGCCCGTCTGCTCCTGCGCTACGTCCACCGCTACCTGCCCGCCCTCCGCGACGGCGAGCAGGCCCAGGCTCTGCGCCAGATCCTCGTGCAGAACTACGTCCTTGACGCACAGGACAGACCGAAGTGGCGGGAGCCCGAGGACGCCGGCCTGGCGCCCTCGGCCATCGCCATCGTCTCGCCCTACGACGTGAGCGCCCGCTACGCACGCCGCGGCGAGACCCGTTGAAAGGGCTTCCTCGCGCACGTCACCGAGACCTGCGCCCCGGACGCCCCCAGCGTGATCACTGACGTCACCACCACCAAAGCGCCGGTCCACGACACCAAGTCCCTACCCGACCCGGCATCCTGGCCAATCTCGGTGATCGGAACCTGCTGCCGAAAGAGCACTTCGTCGACGGCGGCTACCTCTCCGTGAGCCCGGACGCGCGCTCACAGAACGGGCTGCCGGCCGACACCGTGGGGTGGGTGCACAGTGCGTACCTGCGGAAGGGCCTCCTGCGTACGGCGCGCCTGAACGGCACCGGCACCGGCACCGGTCCCGGTCCCGGTCCGGGCCTCCGCCCCGGGGTCACCCCGATCGGCGGTGCCCACATCAGCGCCACCCCCGCACGGGGGCCACGGGAGTGTTCAGGACCCGGGCCCGCACCAGCTCCTCCAGGCGCGCGGGGCGCAGGGCATCCGGCGCCGTCGCCCACTGCGTCCCGCCACCAGGCGGACGCAGGTACACACTTCCTTCGAAGCGTCCCTCCACCACCCCGATCCGATCGTTGTTCGCGGTGTCCACTGCGTACTCCACGCCCTCACGCCGTCCCTTCGCAGGCACCTCACTCATGCGCCTGAGCCGATGGCCATCCCTACTAGCCGTTGACTGCGGTCGATGGGCAGTCCGTCTCCGCCAGCAGCCAGGGGCTGTACCCGTCACCTAACCCCCGCAGGCAACCGGGGGGTTGGGCGACGGGCGGGGTTTCCCGCGGTTCCCCCTAGACGAGTGAGGTCCCATGTGTTGATCAGTGTTGTAGGCGATCAGGGATCGTGTGATTGATGTCCTGTTGGCCCGGTGGTGCCAGATGGTGGCGGTGAGGGCGAGGATTCGTTGTCCGATGCGGGCCAGGACCCCTGCTGGAGTCCTGGCCCCGTGCGTTCGACGTCCAGTGGCCACGGGTTTCGAGACGACGTTTACGAACGGCGACCTGCGGAGAACGTGATCGCTTCCGGGCCTCTCGCAGAACTCTCAAAGATGGTCATCTTGAGAATCACCGTCCGCGACGGCCGTCACGCCAGCTACATGTCACTTGGCGGCAGCTTCGGGGGCATGACCCGATCATCACGCCGCCGACCGCCGACCACGACGTCCTCCATGCCCGGGTAGCCGATCAGCACGCCAGCCGGCCGGGGCGCCTCGGGGTCAGCGAGATAGGCACGTGCACCACCGAAAGTCCCGGTGTGCTCATCGACGTGTCCGGCCGCGCCTGCAGGTCCGCGGCGATGTGCACGAAGGCAGCCGTCGGCTTCGTGATCCACTCCCTTCAGCGGGCCTCGATCTTCAAGGACCCGAACTTTCTCAGCCCGGACAAGGGTCGGCGCCGACGCAGTCATCCCGCAGGGCGCGATCGGCCAGATTGGCGGGGTCATCGTCTTCGTGTCCGACCGCGTCACCACCACCCCGGGCGACGCCGGCAAGCCGCCCACCTACAACGCGCTCATGGTCAAGCGTGGGGCGCTCGGGCTGCTCTACAAGCGCCGGCCGCTCGTCGAGACCGACCGCGACATCCTGTCGCGTACGACCCTGATCACCACGAGTGCACTACGCGACCCAGCGACTCGACGACGAGGGGATCGTCGTCCTGAAGACCCTGGGGGCCGCCGGGTGATCCCTCGCCGCCACCACAGCAGAAACGATCCTCCCGACGAGGACGAGCGCGTTGAGGACGAGCAGACCGCCTCGTTGTGGCCAACTATGCAGCTACCTGCGACTCACGCCAGCAGCGGACCAGAAGATGCGAGTGGCTTGACCATGATCGTGAAGACGGGCGAATCCTCAAAGGGCTTCTGCGTGCCGACCTTTTTGTATTGCCAAGTCTCGTAGAGCGCCTGCACTTTGGGATGCGTCGTGTCGACCAGGAGCGTCGCGAAGTCATCGTCGCGGCTGTCCACCAGGGCTTCGCGGGATAGTGAGACTCGATCACCTCAGCCAGACGCCGGGGTGTTCTTCGACGTCTCGCTCACTCGCCCGACCCTCTCATCTGCCGGGAGGTGTCCCCTAGCCGGGGTGGGCCTGGTCAGGAGCCGGGGTGGGCCTGGTCAGGCCGACACCTCGGGGGCAGGACTTCCTCGACTGCTACGGGCCGCCTCTGCGGCGGGTCGGCTCCGGGGCCCTGGGCCCCGACGGCAGGTCCCTCGCAGTCCGAGTAGATCGGCCGTTCCTGGGAACGATCAGAGCTTCCGAACGGGAAACTCCGGTCGCCTACCCGCAAGGATCGCCGATGCTCCCTGAAGTCCGTCCCCACGTATCCGCGCCCCTCACCGAGCAGTTGAGACATCAGCTGGGTCTGGCCCGGGACGGGGAAGCCGGCCGTCTCGACGTGGAGGGGGTCGCCGGGATCGCCGTCGTCGCGGCCGCCCACTCCAGTGGGTACGCGGCCATCGGCCATCTCCTGGGGCTGCTCGCCGCGCTCCCCGCCCCCACTGAGGCGGGCGAGCGGTTCTGGTCGGAGCTGTGGAGGTCCTCGGGGACCGCCTACCTGCTGCCCGCCAACATCAAGGCCGAGGTGTCGCACGCGCTGGCGGGCGAGGGGACCGGTCTGGCCCGGCAGCTTCTCTCCGCCGTCGACGAGATGACGCCGTCCCAGCGCGTCGCGGCCGGGGAGGTGATCGGTCAGGCCCTCGGGGAGTCCGACCATCTGCCCGATCTGAAGACCCAGGTCATCGGTGAACTGTGGCTGCGGGACCTCGAACTCACCGCCTGGCGCGTCCTGCACGCGGACCGCAGGTCGGACGACCCGGCCGGGCGGCGGGCCTTCGTCGACGCCTGGACGCGTGCCTGACGGAAGGCCGTAGGGACGCATCCGCTCCTGCGAGCGGCGCCCGAACGAAGCGGGGGCCGCGCGGCGACTGCTGCGCGGCCCCCGGTCCTGTGCACGCCCGGCGCGCGCGGGCGCGTTCGCCCGGGTGGGGCGGCGCGTCCGCGCGGGCGGGCAGAGCGGGTGGGGTCAGGCGAGGTTGATGTTCTCGGCCTGCGGGCCCTTCTGGCCCTGGGTGACGTCGAACGTCACGGTCTGGCCCTCCTGGAGCTCACGGAAGCCCGAGGAGTTGATGGCGGAGTAGTGGGCGAAGACGTCCGGGCCGCCGCCGTCCTGGGCGATGAAGCCGAAGCCCTTCTCCGCGTTGAACCACTTCACTGTTCCCGTAGCCATAGTCATGCCTTCCAGTCGATGAACGCCTCCCGCTCCATGCGGAAGGCGGAGGTGATCGCCCTGGTTCCTGCGGCACAGCACAGCAAAACGCCCACGCCAAGGCGTGGGCAATGGGGAACTCCGAACCACGACAGCTGACGCAAACGCTACACGCCCGCACGCCGCGTCACCAGAGGAACGATCACACGGCACACCGAGACCGCGCGGACGGGCGCGTCGGCGCGGACGGGCCCGCGCCCCGCAGGCCGCCGTGGTGACGGGGCCGGGGGCCCGGACGGCGCACCGTCCGGGCCCCCGGCCCCGTCGCGGACCGCTGGGTTACGCCACCGTGGCGGCGGCCGTACGCCGGGGCGCCCCGGAGGGACGGCGCCGGCCCCGGGAGGTCGCGCCGCGCTTGGGGCGCTCGACCACCGGCGCGGTGATGACGACCGGGATGCCGGACGGGGCCTGGGCGCCGGTGATCCGGTTCAGGGCCTCGTCGCCCGAGCGGACCTGGGTGGTCTGCGGGCTGATCCCGGCGTCCGACATGAGGCGGACCATGCCGCGGCGCTGGTTGGGCGTGACGAGCGTGACGACGCTGCCGGACTCACCGGCGCGGGCGGTACGGCCGCCGCGGTGGAGGTAGTCCTTGTGGTCGGTCGGCGGGTCGACGTTGACGACGAGGTCCAGGTTGTCGACGTGGATCCCGCGTGCCGCGACATTGGTCGCGACCAGCACGGTGACGTGCCCCGTCTTGAACTGCGTCAGCGTACGGGTGCGCTGCGGCTGGGACTTGCCGCCGTGCAGCGCGGCGGCCCGTACCCCGCTGTTGAGTAGGTCCTGGGTCAGCCGGTCGACGGCGTGCTTGGTGTCCAGGAACATGATCACGCGGCCGTCGCGGGCGGCGATCTCGGTCGTGGCGGCCTGCTTGTCGGCGCCCTGGACGTGCAGGACGTGGTGTTCCATCGTCGTGACCGCACCGGCCGACGGGTCGACCGAGTGCACGACCGGGTCGGTCAGATAGCGGCGCACCAGCAGGTCGACGTTGCGGTCCAGGGTCGCGGAGAACAGCATCCGCTGCCCCTCCGGGCGTACCTGGTCCAGCAGCGCGGTGACCTGCGGCATGAAGCCCATGTCGGCCATCTGGTCGGCCTCGTCCAGCACCGTGACGCCCACCTGGTTCAGCCGGCAGTCGCCCCGGTCGATGAGGTCCTTGAGCCGGCCCGGGGTCGCGACGACGATCTCGGCTCCGCCGCGCATCGCGTTGATCTGCCTGCCGATCGACATCCCGCCGACGACGGTGGCCATGCGCAGCCTGAGGGTGCGGGCGTACGGGGTGAGCGCGTCGGTCACCTGCTGTGCCAGCTCACGCGTCGGTACGAGGACCAGCCCCAGGGGCTGGCGGGGCTCGGCGCGCTGTCCCGCGGTGCGGGCCAGCAGGGCCAGGCCGAAGGCGAGCGTCTTGCCGGAACCGGTGCGGCCACGGCCCAGGACGTCCCGGCCGGCCAGCGAGTTCGGCAGCGTCGCGCCCTGGATCGGGAACGGCGCGTCCAGGCCCTGCCTGCCCAGTTCGGCCAGCAGCTGCGCGGGCATGTCGAGATCGGCGAACGACTCGACGGGCGGCAGGGCGGGGGTGATCGTCTCGGGGAGCGCGAACTCGCCCTGCACCGCCGC
The DNA here is from genome assembly GCF_040629815.1 of Streptomyces sp. NPDC005878. NCBI lineage: Bacteria > Bacillati > Actinomycetota > Actinomycetes > Kitasatosporales > Streptomycetaceae > Streptomyces > Streptomyces sp. NPDC005878. The sequence goes on along the minus strand of NZ_JBEXWK010000002.1, from coordinate 254,976 downwards.
GGGCCGGCGGCCGTAACCGCCGGAGCGGCCCGGCGCTGCCGAGCGGCGCGGCGCCTGCGAGCCGTAGCGGCTGCCGCCCCTTCCGGCGTCGCCGCCGCTCCTTCGGGCGCGGCTGGAACGGTCGTTCGTCATGGTGCGGTTCATGGGGAACCTTCCTCGATGTGGCCCATATCAAGGAATTCCCGCAGCGAATGAACGGCATGCAGAACGACAAGTATGAACCGGTGAAAAGCAGCAGTGCCTTTCCGGTGGAAATCATCCGGAGGCGCGGGTGCTGGGAATGTGGGTGACGCGAGGGGACCTGGAGAGCCGGTGTCGGCTACGGTGCGGCTTTTCGGGAAGCCGCCGCGTCTTTGAGCCAGGACCCTGCGACGCGGGAACCCCCGGATACGTTCCGGGAGGTCCTGCGGGGTGCGGGGGAAACCGCGCGGGAAAAGCGAGCAGCTGGGGCCCGCACCCCGAGGGATGCGGGCCCCAGCTACAGATGGTGCGTGAGCGTCAGGCCGGAACGATGTTCTCGGCGGTCGGGCCCTTCTGGCCCTGAGCGATGTCGAAGCTCACCTTCTGGCCTTCGAGCAGCTCACGGAAGCCCTGCGCGGCGATGTTCGAGTAGTGGGCGAACACGTCGGCGCCGCCACCGTCCTGCTCGATGAAGCCGAAGCCCTTTTCCGCGTTGAACCACTTCACGGTGCCAGTAGCCATGTCATATCTCCTTTAGGGGCAGTGCATCGGCATCCGCACTGTGCGGACACCGAGTCGCCGCGATGATCACCCCGCCCGGAATACAACCGGAAAGACAAAAGTGCTCCCACCTGGCCGGAGCCGGGTGGGGGCACTTGAAGTTTCGGGAACCACAACTGCAACTGAGATCGACAGTAGCACGCCGGAACGGCCCGTGCGGAGTGACTAATTCGACCTTTCCCGGGACGACACAAACCCTTCCCGCATGGTCCGTGGAACTCTCCCTTGACGGGAACAGATATTGACCGCGCGGTGTGCACTGTTTCGGGAACAGCGGTGAGTGTCGTGGGCCCGGTGCCGGCCGGAACGCTCGCCTTCAGGCAGCACCCGCGTCGCCCTCGGAGGCGTCCGCTGCCCGCTGTGCCGTGCGGCGGTACTCGGCGTTGATGCGCTGAGCCTCCTCCAGCTGGTCCTCCAGGATCACGATGCGGCAGGCCGCCTCGACCGGGGTCCCCTGATCGACCAGCTCCCGGGCCCGGGCGGCGATCCGCAGCTGGTAGCGGGAGTAGCGCCGGTGGCCGCCCTCGGAGCGCAGGGGCGTGATGAGCCGGGCCTCCCCGATGGCCCGGAGGAAGCCGGGAGTGGTGCCGAGCATCTCGGCGGCCCGGCCCATGGTGTAGGCGGGGTAGTCGTCGTCGTCCAGACGATCGCCCAGCGGACTGTCTGCTGTCATGTCACCTCGTTGTGCGGCGCGTCGAGTGGCCCGGACGCCGTACGGCCTGGCCCGGGGGAAAGTCAACACCATCCGCCCCAGTCACCGCCGCGCAGGCCTTGCCTTCCGGCGCCGCGTGTGTGACGTACCCCTCATCTCCTACCGCGGGTGCTCTTCGGGAAGTGGGCCTCTGCCGGGCGCCGAGGAGGGGTGGATAGAATCTCGTCCCATGTCGAACCCTGACGACCTGCTCGTCGGCATCTCCACCATGGTGGAATCCGGGCAGAGCAATCAGATGTCGCTGACCGTGGTGGTCGGTGGAGCTGTCATCACCGGCCGGCTGGCTCCCGAAGCCGTATGGAGGGAGCGAGTCTCGGAGGTACTCAAGGACTCGGACCATCTGGGCCCGTTCTCCGACGTCTTCACCGCGGACCCGCCGCGGGGCCGTACCGACGACGACGGGGAGCCCACCCATCTGCACTTCCATCTCGCCCGGATCCTCCAGGGGAACGTCGGGATTCCCGAGACCGGGGGGATGTACCGCGTCGCCATCAAGGACGTGAGCGCCTGGACCGTGGGCGACTTCAGCTACTCCGACCACTGAGACCTCGTACAGCGGGGAAGGGCCCTGCCGACATGTGTCGGCAGGGCCCTTCCCCGCTGTCCTGTACGGACCCGCTGTCCGGTACGGACCGGCGTGCGGCGGTCGTCGTCAGAGCCCCAGCGGGCCGGGGCCGCCCAGCAGCGCCGAGGCGGTCTGCATCGGCGTGGCCTGCGTCGCCAGCGGCACGGGTGCGGCCGCTTCGGGGCCGCGGCAGCTGAAGCCGAGCCGCGCCATGGCCCGGGTGACCTCCTGGCCGGTGAAGTCGCGGCGGTCCTGGCGGGTGATGACCTCGCCCACCTGCTTGACGGGGTAGTGGCGGCGGCCGATGAGCACGGACTCCCCCGTGATGATCTCGGGCTTCACACCCTTCATCGAGGTCACGACCCCGCTCTTGGTGAGCTCGAAGGGGAAACGGGCGATGACGCAGCGCATGGTGCCTCACAGGGTGGAAGAAGGGCGACGGGGCGGCCGGGGGACGGCGGGGTGGATCAGCGGAACAGGGCGAGGACGCCCGGGGTGGAGCCGGGCCGGCCGTCGGCGGCGAGGACGTCCCGCAGCCGGAGCCGGTCCGTGTAGGCGGCGCTGTCACGGACAGCGGCCAGCCGGGTCCGGGTGACCGAGCCGGTGATCTGCTCGTCCCGGTCGCACAGCAGCAGGAACCCGACCCGGGCACCGGCCATGACGGACAGGGCCATCTCCACGGTCATGTCGTCACTCACGCGCGGGCCCGACAGGTCGGCGGCCTCGGCCGTGCCGTGGTGAGGGGCGGGGCGTTGCCGGGTCTGGACGGGTGTCAAAGGACTCTCCTGCGGGGACGGGGACGGGTGGTCCGCTCACGATGGGCCGGGCGCGGTGCGCGCGGGCCCGCGGTGGCGGGGGGAGACGCGAACGGTCTAGGCGGCCTCGGCCGAGGCCGGGCGCTGGGCCGTGCGGCGGGCCGTGTCGGCGCCGGACCTGCCGCGGCCCGCGGTGCCGCGGCGGCCGCGGGGTGCGGAGGAGGCGGAGCGGCGGGAGCGTTCCTCGGCGGGCACGGTGATGGTGACCGGGACGCCCGAGGGGGCCTGGGCGCCGGTGATCCGGCTCAGTTCGGCTTCACCCGAGCGCACCTGGGTGGTCTGCGGGGTGATCCCGGCGGCGGCCATCAGCCGGCTCATGTCGCGGCGCTGGTTCGGCGTGACGAGCGTGACGACGCTGCCGGACTCACCGGCCCGGGCGGTACGGCCGCCGCGGTGGAGGTAGTCCTTGTGGTCGGTCGGCGGGTCGACGTTGACGACCAGGTCGAGGTTGTCGACGTGGATGCCGCGCGCCGCGACGTTCGTCGCCACCAGCACCGTCACATGCCCGGACCGGAACCGGGACAGGGTCCGTGTCCGCTGCGGCTGGGACTTCCCGCCGTGCAGCGCGGCCGCCCGTACCCCGCTGTTCAGCAGGTGCTCGGTCAGCCGGTCCACGGCGTGCTTGGTGTCCAGGAACATGATCACGCGCCCGTCGCGGGCGGCGATCTCGGTGGTCGTCCGGTGCTTGTCCGCGCCCTGCACATGCAGGACGTGGTGCTCCATGGTGGTCACCGCGCCCGCGGACGGGTCGACGGAGTGGACCACCGGGTCGGTCAGATAGCGGCGGACCAGCTGGTCGACGTTGCGGTCCAGCGTGGCCGAGAACAGCATCCGCTGGCCGCCGGGCTTCACCTGGTCGAGCAGCTCGGTGACCTGGGGCATGAAGCCCATGTCGGTCATCTGGTCGGCCTCGTCGAGGACGGTGACGGCGACCTGGTCCAGCCGGCAGTCCCCGCGGTCCACGAGGTCCTTGAGCCGGCCCGGTGTGGCGACGACGACTTCCGCGCCGCCGCGCAGCGCGGCCGCCTGCCTGCCGAGCGACATGCCGCCGACCACGGTGGTCAGGCGCAGTCTGACGGAGCGGGCGTACGGAGTGAGGGCGTCGGTGACCTGCTGGGCGAGCTCGCGCGTGGGCACCAGGACGAGGGCCAGGGGCCGGCGCGGCTCGGCGCGCAGCCCCGCCGTACGGGCCAGCAGGGCGAGGCCGAAGGCGAGGGTCTTGCCCGAACCGGTGCGGCCGCGGCCGAGGACGTCGCGGCCGGCGAGCGAGTTCGGCAGGGTAGCCGCCTGGATCGGGAACGGTACGGTCACGCCCTCGTGGCCCAGCGCTTCCAGCAGCTGCGCGGGCATGCCCAGATCGGCGAACGCCTCGACGGCCGGCAGGGCCGGGGTGAGCGTCTTCGGGACCGCGAACTCACCCTGGGGCGCGTTCTGCCGCCGTCCGGGGGCCGAGGGGCGGCGCGAGGAGCCGGAGCGGAATTCACCGCCGGAGCGGGGATTTCCGGTGCGGGTGCGGGCGGAGCGGTCGTTTATGCGCGTGCGGTCCACGGGGAACCTTCCTTGACGTGGCACGTATCAAGGAATTCCCGCAGCGGACGAGCAGCGCAGAGAATCGCAAGAACGAGCCGGAGAATGGGGTTCACCAACCCCTGAAAACGCAGCAGCTGGGGCCCGCACCCCAAGGTGCGGGCCCCAGCTGCGCAAGTGCGTGTCGACGTCAGGCGAGAACGATGTTCTCGGCCGTCGGGCCCTTCTGGCCCTGCGCGATGTCGAAGTTCACCTTCTGGCCCTCGAGCAGCTCGCGGAAGCCCTGGGCGGAGATGTTCGAGTAGTGGGCGAACACGTCAGCGCCGCCACCGTCCTGCTCGATGAAGCCGAAGCCCTTTTCCGCGTTGAACCACTTAACAGTTCCGGAAGCCATGTTATTTCTCCTTCGGGGCGGTGCTCGCAGCGCACACCGTGTGCACTGCGTGTCGCCGTGATGATCACCCTGCCGGAAATAACCGGGACCAGAAAGGGTCACCGCCGGAATGGACCGGCGGGACACCTGCAAGATTTCAGGCGCCACAACTGCAACTGAGATCGACAGTAGCACGGTGCGATCGGCCGTGCGCGGCACATTTCTCCGCCCCGGCCTGTCGCGTCATTATTATTAATCGCGCCCCGCTTCTCATTCTCATGTCGCGGTGACAGATATCCGTACGCCGGAGCCCCATGGTTGCTGCCGGTATTCCGGCCCGGGGACGCGGCCGCGCGGGAGGGTGCGTCAGGGCGTGGCCGTGGAGACGACGAAGACGACCGGGTTGTCGGGGTCGCTCTCGTCCACCGTGATCTCCTGCGTGGGCAGCGGGTCCTTCTGGGCGTGCCGGGTGCCCGCCCAGTCGTGGCCGGAGGCGAAGGTCCAGCCGACCTTCCTCGCGTCGGCGGCCCCGATCGCCACCGCACCGGGGCGCAGCGCCGCCGTGCTGCTCCCGGAGTCCTTCAGGAACTCGGCGAGACCGGCGGCGGTGGTCCTGAAGGACACGAACAGCTTGCTGACCTTCCAGCTGTTGGTCTCGTAGTACCGCACGTCCGTGGCGTCGTCCGGGACCGGCACGTCGTAGATGCGCCGCTGGGTCTTGGACGGCCAGTCGTGCTGGAGCCCGGTCGCCGAGGCCTCGCTCTCCTTGTCGCGCCCGCTGTCGCGGCTCTGCCCGGCGGAGATGGCCAGATAGCCGGCCGGGACCCCGATGAGCAGGACGATGATCACGGCGGTGACCCAGCGGCGGCGGATCATGTGCCGGCGGTCCTCCGGCGGCCGGCTCCCGTCCGGGGGCGGCGACTGGCGCGGCACGGCGGGCCGCTCCGCGGGGGTCATCACGGCGTTTCCTCGGTGGCACGGGCGGAGCCGGTCTTGCGTACGGCCTCGGCGACCTGGGCGTACCGCTCGTAGCGCTCCACCCGGCGGCGGTTGGCGCGGCGGAAGCGGCGGGCGACGAGGCGGGCGAGGTCCGCGGCGCCGACCATGCCGGCCTCGGGGCCGAGCTGCGCCTTGGCGATCCGGGCCTCGGGGCGGTAGCCGCGGCCGGTCAGATGGCGCCGGAAGGCGTCCCGGGCCGGGCCGATCAGCAGGTCGTCGGCCGCGCTGACGCCGCCGCCGACGACGAAGCAGGACGGGTCGAGAGCGGCGGCCAGGTTGGCGATGCCGACGCCGAGCCACTGGCCGATGTCCTGGAGCAGTTCCACGCACATCGCGTCGCCCTCGCGGGCGAGTTCGGTGATCAGCGGCCCGGTGATGTCGGGGATGCTGCCCTTGACCCGCTCCAGGATGTTGTACGCGACGGGCGAGTCCGCGACGGCCAGTTCACGGGCCTCGCGGACCAGCGCGTTGCCCGAGCTGTACTGCTCCCAGCAGCCGCGGTTGCCGCACGGGCAGCGGTGGCCGCCGGGCACGACCTGCATATGGCCGAACTCCCCGGCCACGCCGTACTTGCCGCGCTTGACCCGGCCGTCCTCCAGGATCGCGCCGCCGATGCCGGTGCCGAGCGTGATCATGACGAGGTGGTCCTCGCCGCGGCCCGCGCCGAAGCGCCACTCGGCCCAGGCGGCGGTGTTGGCGTCGTTGTCGACCATGACGGGGACGGCGAGCCGGGACTGGAGGGCGTCGCGCAGCGGCTCGTTGCGCCAGGCGAGGTGCGGCGCGAAGAGGATGGTGCTGCGGTCGGCGTCGACCCAGCCCGCCGCGCCGATGCCGACGGCGTGCACGTCGTGGCGGTCCGAGAGGTCGAGGACCAGCTCGGTGATGGTGTCCTCGACGACCTTGGGGCTCTTGGACTTGTCGGGCGTCTCGGTGCGGATCTGCTCCAGGATGACGCCGTCGGCGTCGACGACGCCCGCCATCACCTTGGTGCCGCCGATGTCGATGCCGACCGTGGGGACGCGGGGCGCGGTCAGGTGCGAGCGGCGCTCGCGGGTGCCGACGGTGCGCAGGACGGTGGCCCGGGCGGAGCCTCGGTAGGTGTTCATCGGGCCGCACCCCGTCGCCGAGGGAGGGGGGTGTCCGGATTAGCGCGCACGACTCGGGTCGTCCCTGGTGGTCTCGGGGAGCCGGGGTGGCCGGCGGCGGACGGCGCCCGCCGTGCCCGATTCTGCCACCCCGGCCGGGGCCGGACCTCGCGCGCCCGTACCGCCCCGGGCGCCCCGGGCGTCACTCGCCGCTGTCGGCGGCCCGGGCGCCCAGGTTCGGCTCGGGGGCCCGCTGGAGTTCGTGGCTGAGCTCCTCCAGCTCGCTGCCGCCCGCCATCTGGCGGGTGAGCTCGTCCAGGGTGATCTGGCTGCGCAGATGACTGCCGGTCATCGCCCCGCGCTTGAGCAGGACGAAACGGTCGCCGACGAGGTAGGCGTGGTGCGGGTTGTGCGTGATCAGGACCACGCCGAGGCCCGCGTCCCGGGCGGCCGCCACGTACTTGAGCACGACGCCGGACTGCTTGACGCCGAGCGCGGCGGTGGGCTCGTCCAGGACCAGCACCTTGGCGCCGAAGTAGACCGCCCGGGCGATCGCCACGCACTGGCGCTCGCCGCCCGACAGGGTGCCGATGGGCTGGTCCACGTCGCGCAGGTCGATGCCCATGCGCAGCAGCTCCGAGCGGGTGGTGCGGCGCATCAGGTCGACGTCGAGCCGCTTGAAGGGGCCGGCCCCCTTCGTCGGCTCGGAGCCGAGGAAGAAGTTGCGCCACACCGGCATCAGCGGGACGACCGCGAGGTCCTGGTAGACGGTGGCGATGCCCCGGCCGAGCGCCTCGCGCGGGTTGCCGAGCGAGACGTCCTCGCCCTCGATGCGGAAGGCGCCGGAGTCGTGCCGGTGCAGCCCCGCGATGATCTTGATGAGGGTGGACTTGCCGGCGCCGTTGTCCCCCAGTGCGCAGGTGATCTCGCCCGCGTGGACCTCCAGCGAGACGCCTTCCAGGGCGCGGATGTTGCCGTAGTACTTACTGACGTCGTCGAGCTCCACCAGGGGGCTCTTGGTCAGGGTCGCGTCCGTCATGCCGTCGCCTCCGCCCGCTTGCGCACCCACGCGTTGAGCAGGGTGGCCAGCAGGAGCATCGCTCCCAGGAAGAACTTGAACCAGTCCGGGTTCCACTCGGCGTAGACGATGCCCTTGCTGGTCATACCGAAGATGAACGCGCCGACGGCGGAGCCGATCGCCGAGCCGTAGCCGCCGGTGATCAGACAGCCGCCGATGACGGCCGCGATGATGTAGATGAGCTCGTTGCCGACGCCCTCGCCGGACTGGACCACGTCGAACGAGAAGAGCAGGTGCTGGCCGGAGACCCAGGCGGCGAACGCCACGCCCATGTACAGGCCGATCTTGGTCTTGTAGACCGGTACGCCGACCGCGCGGGCCGCGTCGGCCTCGCCGCCGACCGCGAAGATCCAGTTGCCGAAGCGGGTGCGCAGCAGGATCCAGGTGGCGACCGCGACCAGGCCGAGCCACCACAGGATGGTGACCTTGAGGTCGACCGAGCCGACGCTCAGCTGGGAGGCGAAGACCTTCTTCGCCGAGGCGAAGCCTTCCATGTCGGCGATGGACTTGGTGGAGACGGTGCCGCTGATCAGCTTGGTGAAGCCGAGGTTGAGGCCGGTGAGCATCAGGAAGGTGCCGAGCGTGATGATGAAGCTGGGCAGTTTGGTCCGGGTCAGCATGAAGCCGTTGAAGGCGCCGAGGGCGAGCGTGGTCAGCAGCGAGACCCCGACGCCCACCCAGACGTTGGCCGTCATCTGGTAGCTGAACATCGACGACACGAGCGCCGACGTCGTCACCAGCACACCGGCCGACAGGTCGAACTCGCCGCCGATCATCAGCAGCGCCACCGGCACCGCCATGATGCCGATCGTCGACGCCGCGTACAGCACGGTCGAGAGGCTGGAGGCGCGCAGGAAGCTGTCCGCCACGATCGAGAAGAAGACGAAGACGGCGATGGCGCCGACGACCGAGCCGAGCTCCGGGCGGCCGAGCAGCCTGCGCAGCACGGACCGGTGGATCAGGCGCTCGTCCCCGGCGGCCGCGGGCGCCGGTGCGGTGGCGGTCATCGGGTCCCCCGCTTCGTGTACTTCTCCAGCTCGGCGGCGGCGTCCTTGGTGATGATCTGGGGTCCGGTCAGCACCGGAAGGCCGCCGCCGAGCACGTCGCCGTTGTACTTGTAGAGCCAGAGCAGGTCCACGGCCTCGTACCCCTGGAGGTAGGGCTGCTGGTCGACCGCGAAGCCGAGGGTGCCGTCCTTGAGCTCGGAGGCGACCTTGGCGTTCAGGTCGAAGGTGTCGACCTCGGCGGAGCTGCCCGCGGAGTTCCTGGCCTTGACGGCGGTGTCCGCGAAGGGGGCGCCGAGGGTGACCACGGAGTCGATGGACCGGTCCGCCTGGAGCTTGGCCTCGATGGAGGACTGGACGTCGGGCATGTTGGTGCCCGTGACGTAGAGGTTCTGGAGGTCGCCCTTGAAGGACTTCTTGGTGCCCGCGCAGCGCTGCTCGTGGCCCACGTTGCCCTGCTCGTGCAGGACGCAGAGCGCCTTCTTCCTGCCGCGCTTGTTGAGCTCCTCGCCGACGGCCTCGCCCGCGATGGTCTCGTCCTGGCCGATGTGGGTGAGGGCGCCGAACTCCTTGGACTTCTCCGAGCCCGAGTTCACCGTGATCACCGGGATACCGGCCTTCGCGGCCTTGGCGACGACGTCCTTCATGGCGTCCGGCTTGGCGAGGGTGACGACGATCCCGTCGACCTTCTGGTCGATGGCCGTCTGCACGAACTGCGCCTGCTGCTGTCCCTGGTCGCTGTGCGAGTACAGGAAGTCGATGTTGTCCTTCACGGCGGCCTGCTTGGCGCCGCTCTGGACGATGTCCCAGAAGGTGTCGCCGTCGCCCGAGTGGGTGATCATGGCGAACTTCCAGCGGGGGGTGTTCACCGCCGCCTTGCCCTGGGCGGCCTCCGCCTTGCGCGCGTCCTCGGCGCGCTTGCCCCCGGTGCTGCTGCATCCCACCAGGGAAACCCCGAGCACCGCCGCCAGCACCGCGCCCACCGCGCGTACCCCTGTCCGAACCCTTGCCACGACGCCGTGCTCCTCTTGCTGTACTCCCAGGTGCGCCCGGGACTGGTGCGTGCCTGCCCCGGCCGCCCAAGTATGGGTCACATCCGGTCGGCGGCGGATCATCGGGTACCGCGAGCGGTGTACTTCTCCAGCGTCGGCACGTCCTTGCCGGTGACGACGGCGGGCCCGGTGAGGACGGGCCTGCCGCCGCCGACGACGTTGCCGTTGGTCCGGTGCAGCCACAGTTCGTCCACCGCCAGATACCCCTGGAGATAGGGCTGCTGGTCGACCGCGAAGCCGATCTCCTTGGCCTTGAACTGCTTGATCACGGCGGCGTTGAGGTCGAAGGTGTCGACCTCGGCGGAGCTGCCCGCGCCGCCCTTGGCCTTGACGGCGGCTGCCGCCATCGGCGCGCCGAGCGTGACGACGGCGTCGATGGCCGATCCCCCGGAGCCGGTTTGCAGTTTCGCCTCGATGGAGGATGTCGCGGCGGGCGTGTTGGTCCCGTCGACGTTGAGGTTCTCGACCGAGCCCTTGAAGGTCTTCCTCACCCCGGCGCAGCGCTCCTCCAGCGAGACGTTGCCCTGCTCGTGGATGACGCAGACGGCCTTCTTCCTGCCGTTCGCGTTCAGCTGCTCGCCGACCGCCTCACCGGCGACGCCCTCGTCCTGCCCGATGTGGCCGAGGGCGCCGAGCTCCTTGGAGTACTGCGCGCCGGAGTTGATGGTGACGACCGGGATGCCCGCGGCGACCGCCTTCCGCACGACGTCCCGGACGGCCTCGGGCTTGGCGAGGGTGACGACGATCCCGTCGGCCTTCTGGTCGATGGCCGCCTGGACGAGCTGCGCCTGCTGCTGGCCCTCCTTGTTCGCCGAGTAGAGGAAGTCGGCGTTGTCCTTGGCCGCGGCCTGTTTCGCGCCGCTCTGGACGATGTCCCAGAAGGTGTCGCCCTCGCCCGCGTGGGTGATCATCGCGATCTTCATCCGCGGGGTGGAGACGCCCTTGCCGCCGGCCGGGGCGCCGTCGTCGGCCTTGTCCTCGGAGCTCTTGCCGCCCGAACCGCTGCATCCGGTGACCGCGAGTGCGAGGGCCGCGGCGAGCGCCGCCGCCGTGGCTGCCGTGCGGGGTATGCGCATGGGGTCCGCCTTCCGTCCCGGCCGCGGTGTGCGGCACGTGAGTTCTAGCGGCGGGCGCTCTCAGCCGTCAATACTTTGTCCGAACATTCTTACGCGGAGATCGCACCCGGTCCGGCCGGCCGCGCTCACGGCCGTACGAGCAGCTGGAACTCGAAGGCGTACCGCGAGGCCCGGTAGACGTGGGAGCCGTACTCCACCGCCCGCCCGGTGTCGTCGAAGGTGGTGCGCTCCATGGTCAGCAACGGCGCCCCCGCGGTCTCGGCGAGCAGGGCGGCCTCGGCGGCGGTCGCCGCCCGCGCCCCCAGCGACTGCCGGGCGCTGTGCAGGGTGATCCCCGCGCCGCGCATCAGCCGGTACAGGCCGGTGGCCTCCAGCTGCGGGGTGTCGAGCGCGAGCAGCCCGCCCGGCAGGTAGTTGCGCAGCTCGGCCATCGGCTCGCCGTGGGCGTACCGCAGCCGCTCGACCAGGTGGACCTCGTCACCCTCGGCCACCCCGAGCGCCGCCGCGACCCGCGCGGTGGCCGGCTCCAGGGTGTTGCGCAGCACCCGGGTGGCGGGCTTCTGCCCGGCCGCCTCCAGGTCGTCGTAGAGGCTGCTCAGCTCCAGCGGGCGCTTGACCTGGCTGTGCACCACCTGGGTGCCCACGCCCCTGCGGCGCACCAGCAGGCCCTTGTCGACCAGGGTCTGGATGGCCTGGCGGACGGTGGGACGGGACAGGCCGAGCCGGCCCGCGAGGTCGATCTCGTTGCCGAGGAGGCTGCCGGGCGTGAGGGTGCCGCGCTCGATGGCCGCCTCCAGCTGCTGGGAGAGCTGGAAGTAGAGCGGGACCGGGCTGGTGCGGTCCACGCCGAGCTGGAGCGGCACGGCGGGATCCGGCGCGTTTCTGGGCTGCTTGGACACGGGGTGAGCGTAGTGCTCGGGCCATGTTGACGGGAAGTCGTGAAGTCTGATTGTCAGGACAAACCCTTGACAGGGCGACCGGGTGCCGCCACCTTTTGGCCATGCGCATCGGACTCATCGGAGCGGGACGTATCGGCTCCTTCCACGCGGAGGTGCTGGCCCGCCACCCCTCGGTCACCGAGCTCCTCGTCGCCGACACCGACCCCGCGCGGGCCGCCGGGGCCGCCGGGCGGACCGGCGCCGCTGCCACCACGGTCGACGGGCTCTTCGCCGCCGGGCCGGACGCGGTGGTGATCGCCTCGGCGACCGCCGCGCACGCCGGCCTGATCGCCCGCGCGGCCCGCGCCGGGCTCCCCGCCTTCTGCGAGAAGCCCATCGCCCTCGACCTGGCCGGCACGCTGGCCGCCCTCGACGAGGTGGAGAGCGCGGGAACGGTCCTCCAGATCGGGTTCATGCGCCGCTTCGACGCCGGATACGCGGCGGCCCGCGAGCGCGTCCGGGCGGGCGGCCTGGGACGGCTGCACACCGTACGGGCGGTCACCTCGGACCCGGCGCCGCCGCCCGCCGCGTATCTGCCGCTCTCCGGCGGCCTCTACCGGGACTGCCTGGTCCACGACTTCGACATCCTGCGGTGGGTGACCGGCCGCGAGGTGACCGAGGTGTACGCGACCGGCTCGGACGCGGGGCCCGCCATGTTCCGCGAGGCCCACGACGTCTCCACGGCCGCGGCCCTGCTCACCCTCGACGACGGCACCCTCGCCACGGCGACGGCGACCCGGTGCAACGGCGCCGGGTACGACGTACGGATGGAGCTGGCCGGGGAGCTGGACCAGATCGCCGTGGGGCTCGGCGAGCGCACCGCGCTGACCTCCGTCGAGCCGGGGGCGCCCGCGCCCGCCGCCACGCCCTGGCCCGGCTTCCTGGAGCGGTTCGCGCCCGCCTACCGGGCCGAACTCGACGCGTTCGTACGGGTCGTACGGGGCGAGCTGGCGAACCCCTGCGACGGCCGCGAGGCGCTGCACGCGCTGCGCGTCGCGGAGGCGTGCGAGCGCTCCCGGCACGAGCGGCGCCCGGTGGCGCTCGCGGAGTTCACCGGCTGAGGCGCCGGCCCCCGCTCCCCCGGCGGCTTCTACCCTGGCAGCGGCGAGGGGAGGCGCGGTGCACAGGCGCTGGTGGTTCATGGGGATGCTGCGCCCGGCCGGTCCGGCCGGTCCGGCGCGGCCGGCGTGGGAGCCGTCCAGGGAGGAGCAGCAGCGTGTCCTGGACGAGTGGAGGACGGCCCGCGAGCGGCTGGAACGGCTCGTCTCGGCCCGGGTGACGGCCGTCGGCGACGTGCTGCGGGCGGCCGAACTCCCGGTCGGCGCGGACGCGGTGGAGAGCGCGCGGCCGGGTGGGGACGCGGACGACTACGCGTGGGTGCTCGACGCCTTCCAGGCCGCGGGCAAGCTCCTGGACGAGGCGGCCGACCTGCCGGACCTGGCCGCCGCCGCGGTCCTGGCCGAGCGCGCCCTGGTCCGGTTCGCCGCGCTGCACGCCCGCCGCGCGGGGCAGCCGGCGCCGAGGCCGCCCGAGCGCTGCTACTACAACCCGCTGCACCCGGCGGCGGAGAGCGCCGGGGCGCCCGTGCGCCGGGAGCACCGCCGGCGTGCCCGGCGCCGGACCGGGCCGCGCGAGGCGGCGGCCGAGCGCCGTCCCGCCTGCGCGTCCTGCCGCAAGGCGATCCTGGCGGGGCAGCCGCCGGACGTGCTGCCCGCGCTGGTCCCGGTGAAGGTGTCCCGGCGGCGCACCGCGCGGCTGCTGGTGCCGTACTACTCGGTGCCGCAGCAGTGGTCGCTGTGGTCCCTCTCGGTGTGCGGGGCGTACGGCGACGAGTGGCCCGCGCTGGTGCTGCGCGGCGAGCACCGGCGCAGGGCGGAGGCCGCCCGCGGGGCGTGAGCACCACACCTCATGAGCCGCCCGCCTCACGGGCCACCACACCTGAGAGGTCGCCGCGCCTCACAGGCACCCGCGCCTCACCCTTCGTACGCGCGCGCCGCTCACCAGCGCACCGGCAGATGACGCACGCCCCGGATGAGCATGCCGGGCAGCCACTCCAACGGGCCCGCGTCCTCGGCGAGTCGGAGGCCGGGCGCGCGCTCCAGGAGCGTACGGACCGCGATGCGGCCCTCCATCCGGGCGAGCGGGGCACCCAGGCAGTAGTGGATGCCGTGGCCGAAGCCGAGGTGGCTCTGCGGGGTGCGGCGGATGTCGAAGCGGTCCGGGTCGGGGTGGCGGGCGGGGTCGCGTCCGGCGGAGGCGAGGCCGACCAGGACGGTCGCCCCGGCCGGGATGACGGTCCCGCCGCACTCGACGTCCTCGCGCGCGTAGCGGTACGTGGCGGTCTCCACCGGACCGTCGTAGCGCAGCATCTCCTCGACGGCCCCGTCGATCAGACCGTCGAAGTCGGCACGCAGCGCGGCCAGTTGCTCCGGGTGCGCGAGGAGTGCCCGCACGCCGTTGGAGATGAGGTTGACGGTGGTCTCGTGGCCCGCGACGAGCAGCAGGAAGGCCATGCCGATGAGCTCGTCCGGGGAGAGCTGGTCGCCGTCCTCGTGCCGGGTGCGGATGAGGGCGCTCAGCAGGTCGTCCGCCGGGTCGGTGGCCCGCTTGTCCTCGATGAGCCCGACCAGATAGGCGCCCATCTCCAGGGCGGAGGCGTTCGTCCCGTCGTTCTCGGTGGGGGCGACCGCCTCGTTGGAGAGCCTGCGGAAGGTCTCCCGGTCCAGGTCGGGGACGCCCAGGAGTTCGCAGATGACCGTGATCGGCAGGGGGAAGGCGAACGCGTCGACCAGGTCGGCGGTGCGGCCGGGGGCGGCCAGCATGGTGTCGAGCAGCGTGTCGGTGATCTCCTGGACGCGCGGGCGCAGCGCCTCGATCCGGCGTGCGGTGAACTCGCGCGCCACCAGCTTGCGCAGCCGGGTGTGCTGCGGCGGGTCGGAGTCCAGCATGTTGGCGCTGACCGCGGTGAACTGGCTCTCGTCGGCGACCGCCCGCCAGTCCTTGGAGAAGCGGCCGTCGGCGAGCGCGGCCCGCGCCTCGTCGTGCCCGACGATCAGCCAGACCTCGTCCATCTCACGGGTGCGGACCCGGTGCACCGGCCCTTCCGCGCGCAGCTTCGCGTAGTACGGATACGGGTGGGCGGTGAAGTCCTCGTGGTCGCGCAGATCGATGAGCGGCATAGGTCTGTTCCCCTCCGGTGGTCCGCTTCAGCCTACGTCGCCGTCCTCGTCGAGGAGGCCCGCGTCGTGGACGAGCAGGGCGATCTGGACACGGTTGTTGAGCCCCAGCTTGGCGAGCACCCGCGAGACATGGGTCTTCACGGTGGGCACGCTGAGGAAGAGGGCGGCCGAGATCTCCGCGTTCGACTGGCCGCGGCCCACGGCGACCGCCACCTCCCGCTCCCGCTCGGCGAGTTGGCCGATCCTCGCCCGGGCCCGGGCCGCCCGGTCGCCGCCGGGCCCCTCCGGTGCGCCCGCGACCTGGTGCATCAGCTGGCGGGTGACGGCCGGGGAGAGCACCGGCTCGCCCGCCGCGACCCGGCGTACGGCGGCGACGATCTCGGCGGGCGCGGTGTCCTTCAGGACGAACCCGGCGGCGCCCGCGCGCAGCGCCCGTACCACCTGTTCGTCGGCGTGGAAGGTGGTCAGGACGATGACCTCGGGGGCGTCGGGGCGGGCGCGCAGGAGTTCGGTGGCGGCGAGTCCGTCGACGGTCGGCATCCGGATGTCCATCAGGACCACGTCCGGGCGCAGCCGGTCGGTCAGCTCCTCGACCTGGGAGCCGTCGGAGGCCTCCCCCACGATCTCCAGGTCCTCGGAGCCGCCGAACATGAAGGTGAGTCCCGCGCGGACGAGGGGGTCGTCGTCGACGACGAGCAGCCGGATGGTCATGAGGGCCACGGTAGCCAGGCGCGGACCTCGAACCCGCCACCGGGGACGGGCCCGTGCTCCAGCCGGCCGCCCGCGAGCGTGGCGCGTTCGGTCAGCCCGATGAGGCCCTGCCCCGACCCGGGCACCTCGGGCACGTCCCCGACGGGGGCGGGGTTGCGCACCTCGATGCCGAGCCCGTCGCCCGGGCGGCCGGTGACGGTCACGGTGACCTCGGCGCCGGGGGCGTGCTTGCGGGCGTTGGTGAGGGCCTCCTGGGCGATGCGGTAGGCGTTGCGCCCGGTGGCCGCCGGGACGGTCTGCGGGTCCCCGACCCGGCTGTCCAGGGTGACCTTCATCCCGGCCTCGCGGGACTCGGCGACCAGCGCGTCCAGGGTGGCCAGCGTCGGCTGGGGCCGGTCCTCGGCGCCCTCGTCGGGGCTGCGCAGCACCCCGATGATCTGGCGCAGGTCCTGGAGGGCCTCGTGGGCGCTGTCGCGGATGACCCCGGCGGCGCGGGCGACCTCGGCCGGGGGCGCGTCCGGGCGGAACTCCAGGGCGCCCGCGTGCACGCTGAGCAGGGTGAGCCGGTGGGCCAGTACGTCGTGCATCTCGCGGGCGATGGCCTCGCGGGCGAGCCGCTGGGCGTGCTCGGCCCGCAGCGCGGCCTCCCGCTCGGCGCGTACCGCCCGCTCGCGCAGCGCGACCACCAGCTGGCGCCTGGCCCGGACGAGCATGCCCCAGCCCATGGCGAGCAGGACCATCAGCGTGCCCATGATGGCGTTGGCCAGCAGGCCGGTGCTCGGGTCGGGGCGCAGGACCGGCTGCACCCACGAGGTGACCAGGGCCGCGGCGCCGACGGTGGCGACGACCGGCTTGAGGGGCCGGTGCACGGCGACGCCGAAGAGGGCGACCAGCACCGCGCCCGCGGCGACCGGGGCGACCAGGGTGACGACGACGAGCACCCAGGCGAGCTGGACGGGCCAGCGCCGGCGCAGCCAGAGCGCGCAGCAGGCGAGGGCTCCCGCCAACTGGTCGGCGGCCTGGAGGGTCTCGGAGTAGTCGGAGGCCTGGCTCATGGCGTCGGCGGCGAGCATGCCGATGGCGGCGGCGCAGAGGAAGGCGCAGGTGTCGACGATCCAGTCCCGTACGGTACGGCGCGGCCGGTTGCGGCCGGGCCGGTCACCGGGCAGTTCGGGAGCGACGACGGCGGACGGCAGCAGCCAGCGGTATTCGGGCCCAGCGGGTGTCATGTCACCCAAGCTACGCAGGTCAGGGGCGCCGTGGCGGGTTCCGGGCGGGGTGCGCTACCAAAGTCGTACGGTCCGAGACTTTCGCCGCGCGGGCCGAGCCCGAAGGCGGACGCGGGGGCCGGTGCGGGCGGGCCAGGCTCGGGGCATGAAGAGATTCTTGGAAGTCACCGGGTTCGTGCTGCTGGTCCAGGGGGCGGGCGGGCTGCTGCACGAGTGGACCGGCTGGTTCGGGAAGTGGAGCGTGCTGCACCGGGCGGATTTCCTGGCCGGACACGAGATCTTCGCGGGCGTGGTGGTGGCCGTCCTCGGCGCGGCCCTGCTGGTCGCCTCGGACAGCGCGCCGCGCGACTAGGGCGTGTGGCGAGAGCGGCGCCGTCCGCCCGGAGGGCGGGCCCCGCGGCGTCCGGTGCGTGCGATCGCCAGGCGGAGGGCCGCCTTCGTACCGGGTGTACGGGGGCGGTCCCGACAACGCGGCGAGCGCGCGTGCCGGGCGTCGCGGGGCAGGCGGGAGTTTCGCACCACGCCCTGGCGCCGCGTGGCCGCGGCCCGGCCGTGGCTGTACCGCGGGGCGCTCCGGTGCTGTCGGGCCGGAGCGCCCCGCGCAGGGGCGGGTGTCGTCAGCCGCCCAGCTCCTGGTGGCGGGCGTTCAGCCGGGCCGCGCCGTCGCTCGTGAGCGAGCCGAACAGGCGCAGCCGGGAGATGCCGCCGTCGGGGAAGATGTCGACGCGTACGTGGGTGGCCGGCGCGGGGGCGTCGAGCACGAACCGGTGGTTGGTGTCGGGCTGGAGACGGGTGCGGGGCAGGATCTCGCGCCACTCGCCCGCCTCGCCGTCGCGGACCGAGAGCGCCGCCCAGCCCGCCGAGTTGCCCTTGAGGTAGGCGGTGTCGATCTCGACCGCGCGGATCTCGGACCGCGCCGCCAGCTGGTAGCGGATCCAGTCGTTGCCCTTGTCGCGGCGGCGGCGGGTCTCCCAGCCGTCGTCCATCTTGTGGGAGCGGCCGGGCTGGATGGTGTTGGTGGCGGGCGAGTAGAAACGGTCGGAGGCGTCCTCGACCTGGCAGCCGTTCTCCAGGGCCGCCAGGTCGAAGGTGCCGAGGGCCTGGAGCCACGCCGGGTCCGGGGCGACCTCGCCGTACACGCGCAGCCGGGCGATGCCGCCGTCGGGGTGCTGGTTGACGCGCAGGTGCGTGAAGCGCTGTTCGACGTCGACGGCGAAGCCGTTGGCCGCGTGGCCGCCGACGGCCGTACGGGGTACGAGCGTCACCCACTTCACGTCGTCCGCGAGCAGCTCCTCGGGCGAGGGCGAGCCCGCGACCGAGGTGGCCTCGACGGAGACGGCCTGCGGGTAGTTGCCGCGGAAGTGGGCGGTGTCGACGACGATGCCGCGCACCACGCCGGGTGCGCCCAGGCGCACCAGGGCCCAGTCGTGGTCGTCCTCGGTGGGGTGCGGCACGGCGGCCGAGACACCGCGGCGGCGGCGGGTCTCCCAGCCGTCCATGATCTTGCCCTTGTGGCCGAAGTGCTCGGGGTCGAACTCGGCGGCGGCGGGCTTGAGGAGGTTCTCGCGCTCGGCGAAGAACTCGTCGTTGGCGGCGATGACGCCCGCGCCGAGCCGCCGGTCGGCGAGGTCCGCGTAGTGCGTGAAGGGGAAGTCGGCGGTGCGGTAGTCCGCGTACGGGTCACCGCCGCCGTAGGGACTGGCGTCACCGGTGAAGGAGGGTATGGCGCTCACGGTCTCAGTGGTTCCTTTCGAGCAGGCGGCCGGTGGGCCCGGTGAGGGTGCCGTTCTCCTGGACGCGCTTCCCGCGCAGCCAGGTCGACTTGACGACACCGTGCAGGGTCTTGCCCGCGTAGGCGGTGACGCGGTTGCGGTGCTGGAGCTCCGCCGGATCGACGGTGAAGGTCGCGTCCGGGGCGAGGACGGCGAAGTCGGCGTCCCGGCCGGCCTCGATGGCGCCCTTGCGCTCCAGGCCGACGAGTCCCGCGGTGGCGGACGACATCCAGCGGACCACGTCGTCGAGGGTGTGGCCGCGCCTGCGGGCCTCAGTCCAGACGGCGGACAGGCTCAGCTGGAGGCCGGAGATCCCGCCCCAGGCGGTGGCGAAGTCCTCGGTCTTGAGGTCGGCGGTGGACGGCGAGTGGTCGGTGACGACGCAGTCGATCGTGCCGTCGGCGAGCGCCGCCCAGAGCAGGTCTTGGTTGGCGGCCTCACGGATCGGCGGGCAGCACTTGAACTCGCTGGCGCCGTCCGGGACTTCCTCGGCGGTGAGGGTGAGGTAGTGCGGGCAGGTCTCGACGGTGAGCCGGACGCCCTCGCGCTTGGCGGCGGCGATCGCGGGCAGCGCGTCGCAGGAGGACAGGTGCAGGATGTGCACCCGCGCCCCGACCCGCCTGGCGGCGGCGATCAGCGACTCGATGGCGGTGTTCTCGGAGACCCGGGGGCGGCTGGCCAGGTAGTCGGCGTACCGGGGGCCGGGCCGCTGCGGCGCGGCGGCCAGCTCGTGCGGATCCTCGGCGTGCACGATCAGCAGCCCGTCGAAGCCCGCGATCTCGGCGAGCGACTGGGCGAGCTGGTCCTGGTCGAGCTCGGGGAACTCCTCGACTCCGGAAGGGGAGAGGAACGCCTTGAAGCCGAAGACTCCGGCGTCGTGCAGGGGGCGCAGGTCCTTGACGTTGTCGGGCAGGGCGCCGCCCCAGAAGCCGACGTCCACGTGCGCCTTGGAGCGGGCGACCTCCTGCTTGACGCGCAGGTTCGCCACCGTGGTGGTGGGCGGCAGCGAGTTGAGCGGCATGTCCACCAGGGTGGTGATGCCGCCCGCGGCGGCGGCCCGGGTGGCGGTCCAGAAGCCCTCCCACTCGGTGCGGCCCGGGTCGTTCACGTGCACATGGCAGTCGACGAGGCCCGGCAGCAGCACGTCGTCGCCGAAGTCCTCCAGGCGCGCCCCGGCCGGTACCTCGGCGTCGTACGGCAGCACGGCGGCGATCACCTCGCCGGCGACGGCGACCGAGGCCGGGCGGGTGCCGTCGGGCGTGATGACGCGCGACGAGCGCAGTACCAGGTTGACGTCGGACACCCGAGCCCTCACTTCCGCGATGGATGCATGTCCGCGGCGGTGTGGGTCCCCGCGGAGTGCGACGAGCAAATTCAACGAACTGTTGAAGGAGCCTTCACGCCGGAGTCTTCCCGCCGATCAGGGAGCCGTCAAGGGTGTCCGGGTCCGGCGGCGGCCGAGGGCGTGGGTCTTGGAAGTTTCCACAGAATGGAATTAGACTTTCACTTCCCAGAATGTAGCTATCGCCACGGGGTGCCCCACCGGACCGGACAAACCCACGCTGACCGGCAGGGACTCCCCACGTACGCACTGTACGGCGAGAAACACACAGGTAGGCTGCTGCCTCGCCTGCCAGCCGAAAGGACCGCGCCGTGCCGACGTCCAGCGCCAGCACCACCGACGCCTCCAAGCCATCCGCCGCGAGCGGTGGCGTCCAGTCCCTCGAGCGCGCCTTCGACCTTCTGGAGCGGATGGCCGACGCGGGGGGTGAAGTGGGCCTCAGCGAGCTCTCCGCCAGCAGCGGTCTGCCGCTGCCGACCATCCACCGTCTGATGCGCACGCTGGTGGCCTGCGGTTACGTACGCCAGCAGGCCAACCGGCGGTACGCGCTCGGCCCCCGTCTGATCCGCCTCGGCGAGTCCGCGGCGCGGCTGCTCGGCACCTGGGCGCGGCCGTATCTGGCCCGGCTGGTCGAGGAGACCGGCGAGACGGCGAACATGGCGCTGCTCGACGGGGACGAGATCGTGTACGTGGCGCAGGTGCCCTCCAAGCACTCCATGCGGATGTTCACCGAGGTGGGCCGTCGTGTGCTGCCCCACTCCACGGGCGTGGGCAAGGCACTCCTCGCGCACACCCCGCCGGAGGAGGTGCGGGCGCTGCTCGCGCGTACGGGGATGCCCGCGGCGACGGAGAAGACCATCACCACGCCGGAGGGGTTCCTCGACGCGCTGGAGCAGGTGCGGCAGGCGGGGTACGCGGTCGACGACAACGAGCAGGAGATAGGGGTCCGCTGCCTCGCGGTGTCGGTGCCGAACTCCCCCACGGCGGCGGCGATCTCCATCTCGGGCCCGGCGGGCCGGGTCACGGAGACCGCGACGGAACGGATCGTCCCGATCCTCCAGGGGATCGCGGAGGAACTGTCGGCGGCGCTGGCGAACACGGCGGGCCAGGCTTGAGTTCGGGAGTGCGGCGGCGGTTCTCCGGCTGCGGGTGGCGTGTTGGCTGGCCGCGCAGTTCCCCGCGCCCCTGAGGGGTGCGGCCACGTACGCCCGGCGGGCCGGGGGCGAGTCCTTCGGCTGCGGGCCGAGGGTGGCTGGGCGCGCAGTTCCCCGCGCCCCTGAGGAGTGCGGCCACGTACGCCCGGCCGGCCGTGGGACGACTTCCTTCGCTGCGGGCCGTGGGTGGCTGGGCGCGCAGTTCCCCGCGCCCCTGAGGGCCTGCGGTTAGTTCTTCCGCTGCGGGTGGTGTGTGGCCGGGCGCGCAGTTCCCCGCGCCCCTGAGGGGGTCGGCCGTACCCGGGAAGCTGGCTCGGGCCTGTGTCTTTAGGGGCGCGGGGAACTGCGCGAGCAGCCCACCACCGGCCCGCAGACGAAGTCCGAGCCTGAAGGGGCGCGGGGAACTGCGCGAGCGGCCCACCGCCGGGCCGCAGGCGAACGCGCGGCCAAACAACCGCCCCCCGGACCGCTTCCTCAGCCACGCAACCGCCCATCCCCCATCCCCACCACCCGATCCACCCGCCCCAAATGCCCCGCATCATGCGTGACCAGCACCGTCGCCGTGCCCCGCTCGCGGGTGAGGCGGACCAGGAGGTCCAGGACCGACGCGCCCCGCGCGTGGTCGAGCGCGCTGGTCGGCTCGTCCACCAGCAGCACCGCCGGCTCGTTCATCAGCGCCCGCGCGATGTTCACCCGCTGGCGCTCACCCCCGGACAGCTGGTGCGGACGCCGGTCCGCCCGGTCCGCGAGACCCACCGCGTCCAGGAGCGACAGCGCCCGCTCCCGCGCCGCCCCGGGCCTGCGCCCCGCCAGATGCGCCATCACCTGCACCTGCTCGGCCGCCGTCAGCGACGGCAGCAGGTTCGGCTGCTGGAAGACGATCCCGACGTGCGAGCGCCGCAGCGCCGCCCGCTCGGCGGCGCTCAGCGACCCCGTATCGGCCCCCGCGACCACCACCCGCCCCCGCTCGGGCGTGATCAGCGTCGCCGCCACGGCGAGCAGGCTGGACTTGCCCGATCCGGACGGCCCGACGCACGCCGTCACCGTCCCGGCCGGCACGGCGAGGGACACCTCGTCCAGGGCGGTGAGCCGCCCCTCCCCGTCCGGGTACGTCAGTGTCACGGCGTCCAGGACCAGCGGCGCGTTCATCGGGCACTCCCCAGGGCGGTCAGCGGGTCGACGGCGGTGACGCGCCGGATGGACAGGGCGGCGCCGAGCGCGCCGAGGGCGATCAGGACGAGCGCGGGCACCAGCGTGGTGCCGACGGTCAGGGCGAACGGCACGGCGTCCCCGACGAGAGCGCCGACCGCCACCGCGAGCCCCGTCCCGGCCACCGTCCCCGCGCAGAGCAGCAGCACCGCCTGCCCCAGCGCGTCCCGCAGCAGATAGGGCGTGGACGCGCCCAGCGCCTTGAGGACCGCGATGTCCCCGCCGCGCTGGATCGTCCACACCGTGAAGAACGCGCCGACGACCAGCGCCGAGATGGCGAAGAGGAAGCCGCGCATCAGCTGGAGAGAGCCGTTCTCGGCCCGGTAGGACGGCAGTGCCGCCAGCGCGCCGTCCCGGGTGCGGGTGGTGGTGCCCAGCGCCCGGTCGGCTGCCGCGAGGTCCACGCCGTCGCCGAGGGTCAGCGCCACCACCGTGGCGGGCGCCCCGGGCGCCAGCGCCGTCCAGACGACCGGCGTGTGGCTGTAGGCGTCCTCGCCGCGCACCGCCGCGACGGTCAGCGCCCGGCCCCCAAGGGCCACCGTGTCGCCCACCCGCGCCCGCAGCGCCTCCGCCGCGCCCCGGCTGAGGACCACGGCCCCCTCCCGTACGGCAGCGAGCCCCGAGCCGGGCCGTACCGCGAACACCGACACCGCCTCCGTCCGCTCCCCCGCCCGCGCGTTCACCGTGGAGATCGCGACCGGCTCGGCACCCCGCACCCCGGGCACCCGCCGCCACCCCTCCCAGACGGCCGGGCCGAGCGATGAGCTCGTGAACGACACCGCCCGGCCGTCCGGCGGCGCGGCGAAGGCGAGCCGGTCGGCGGGCAGCCCGACGACCGCCGAGGCGCTGTCCCGGGCGAGCCCGGCGGTCAGGCCGGACAGCAGGCCGACGAGCAGGGTGATGAGCACCACCACCGTCCCCATCAGCGCGAACCGGCCCTTGGCGAACCGGAGGTCTCTCCATGCGACGAACATGGCTCCAGCCTCCCGGCCCGCCCCCGCCGGGACATCACGCCGCAGCACACCTCGGCCGGATCGAAGGACGGAGCCGCACATCGAACTTTCGGTTGACCGGGCCGGGGCCGGTCCCGCCTACGCTGGAAGTCCTATGGACTCCCGCCCCCACGCCCCGGCCGCCCGGCTGCTGCGCCTGTGTCTGCACGCGCTGCTCGCCGGACTCCTCGCGCTGGTCGCGGTCCGCTCGACGGGCGACGCGGCGGTGTACGCGGCGGTCGGCGCGATGGCCGCGGTGTACGCGGCAGGGGTGCTCTCCCCCGCCGTGCGGCCCCGGACCCGCGCGGGCGCCTGGTGGCTCGGGGCGCTCTGCGCGGCCTGGCTGGTGCTGCTGGCGCTGTCGCCGGACGCGCTGTGGGTGGCCTTCCCCCTGTACTTCCTCCAGCTGCACCTGCTGCCGCGGCGCTGGGGCCCGCCCACCGTGCTCGCGACGGCCGGCGCGGCCATCGCGAGCTTCCTGCTCCACGGCGAGCGGGTCACGCCCGGCGCCTTCATCGGCCCGCTCCTCGGCGCGGCCGTGGCGGTCGCCACCGTCCTCGGCTACGAGGCGCTGTACCGCGAGAGCGAGCGGCGGCGCGAGCTGATCGAGGAGCTGGTGTCGACCCGCGCCGGGCTCGCCGAGGCGGAGCGCGCGGCGGGCACGCTCGCCGAGCGCGAACGGCTGGCCCGGGAGATCCACGACACGCTGGCGCAGGGCCTGTCCTCCATCCAGCTCCTGCTCCGGGCCGCCGAGCGCGCGCTGGGGCCGGACGACCCGGCCCGCGCCCATGTCGAGCAGGCGCGTACGGCCGCCCAGGACAACCTCGCGGAGGCCCGCCGGTTCGTCCGGGCGCTCACCCCGCCCGGTCTGGAGCGGGCCTCGCTGCCGGGCGCGCTGGAGCGCCTGTGCGCCTCGACGCCCGAGCCCGCTGTGCGGTTCGGGGTGAGCGGCACCCCGGTCGAGCTGCCCACGCCGTACGAGGTGGCGCTGCTGCGCATCGCGCAGTCGGCGCTCGCCAACACCGTCCAGCACGCGGCGGCGCAGCGCGCGGAGATCACGCTGAGCTTCATGGACACCTCGGTGGCACTGGATGTCGTCGACGACGGCAGGGGTTTCGAACCCGGTCGTGAGCGCCCCTTCGGCACGGGCGGGTTCGGGCTACCGGCGATGCGGTCGCGGGCGCGTTCGCTCGGCGGCACCCTGAGCGTCGAGTCGGCACCCGGCCAGGGCACGGCCGTCGCCATCACCCTGCCGCTGCCGGCACGGGAACGGGGCGCGGTGTGAGCGCCGGACCGATCAGGCTGCTGCTCGCCGACGACCACCCGATCGTCCGGGCGGGGCTGCGCGCCGTCCTCGGCACCGAGCCGGACTTCACGGTGGCCGGGGAGGCCGCGACCGCCGAGCGGGCGGTGGAGCTGGCGGCCACGGGCGGTTTCGACGTCGTGCTGATGGACCTCCAGTTCGGCGCCGGGGCACACGGCTCCGAGGCCACCGCGGCGATCACCGCGCGGCCGGGCGCGCCCCGGGTGCTGGTCCTCACCACGTACGACACGGACGCCGACATCCTGGCCGCCGTGGAGGCGGGCGCCTCCGGGTACCTGCTCAAGGACGCGCCGCCGGAGGAGCTGGCGGCGGCCGTGCGCACGGCGGCGGCCGGGCAGTCGGCGCTCGCCCCGGCGGTGGCGCACCGGCTGATGGACCGTATGCGCACCCCCGCCGAGGCGCTCACCCGCCGGGAGCTGGAGGTGCTGCAACTGGTCGGCGACGGCCTCTCCAACCTCCAGATCAGCAAGCGGCTCTTCCTGAGCCAGGCGACCGTCAAGTCCCACCTGGTCCACATCTACGCGAAGCTGGGAGTGGAGTCGCGCACGGCGGCGGTCGCGGCCGCCGGCGCGCGCCGGCTGATCCGGCGGCCCGGCTGAACGGGCGGCCCGGTTGAAGGGGCGGCCGGGGCTTATTTCCTCTACGCCTGCGCGTCACCGTCCGCCCGGAAGGGCATGCATGCGGCATGTGTCCGGCCTGACCCGCGTGGAGGCCCCGTATGCCACAGACAGCCCGCCAGTACTGGTGGAATCTGCAAGGACGCACCAGGCTCAACTTCAACTGGGGCATCATCAACCACGACTCGACGGTGATCATCACGGCGTCCGAGTACAGCGTGGACAACAACGATCCCCGGCACAGTCCCCGGTTCGTCGGCGCCGCCACGGTCACGGTGGAGAACATCAGCCCGCACTCCCCGCCCTACGACCCCAACCACGGCGTCACGTTCACGGTCAACGTGGAGTGGGGCGCGCCGCTGCACATCGTCACCGACATCACGGTCCTGGACGGCCCGCCGGTCGCCATCGAGTACCAGAACGGCTGAGGGGGGCCGATGCCGCGTACCGCACGTCAGTACTGGGCCGGCCTCCAGGGCCGTACCACGCTGAACTTCAACTGGGGCGCCATCGACCACGACTCGACGGTGATCGTCACGGTCTCCGAGTTCAGTGTCGACCCGGGCGACCTCAAGCACAGCCCCCGGTTCACGGGGGCGGCGCCGGTACGGGTGAGCAACATCAGCCCGCACTCCCCGCCGTACGACCCCAACCACGGGGTGACGTTCGTGGTGACCGTCGACTGGGGCGCGCCGCTGCACATCGTCACCGACATCACGGTCCTCGACGACAAGCCCGTCCACCGGCTCTGGGACGGCGGCCGGCTGGCCTTCACCATGCAGGCCCAGCAGCAGACCAACTGGTGCTGGGCGGCGGTCTCCACCAGCATCGCGCGGTTCTACGACGCGGGCAGCACCTGGACCCAGTGCGCGGTGGCCAACTCGCAGACCGGCCGCACCGACTGCTGCGGCGGCGGGGCGAGCGGCGCCGGCTGCAACTGCCAGCAGCCGCTGGACAATCCGCTGCGGATCGTGGGCCACTTCGACCGGATGGTGAACAGCCGCGTGGACTTCGCGGGCGTCGAGTCCGAGATCAAGGCGGGCCGCCCGCTGTGCGTCCGGATCGGCTGGTCGACCGGCGGCGGCCACTTCCTCACCGCGATGGGCGTGGACGCGCCGCAGAGCGGCTCGAACGCGATCGTGGCCGTCGACGACCCGATCTACGGCCGCTCCGACCAGGTCTACAACACGCTCGCGACCAGCTACCAGGGCAGTGGATCCTGGACCCACAGCTACTACACCCGGGCTTAGGGACGGACCATGGCGCTTCAAGTACCGCAGCCACCCCAGGAGTCGCGCTCGGCCGCGGAGGCCGGGGTCGAGCTCCTCGCGGGTCTCGGCCGGGTCCGCACCGCGGCCCTGCTGCCCGCCGCGGCCGACGAGCTCCGGCTCGCCCATCCGCTCCAGATGTACGTGATCGGCCTCGCCGATCTGCCGGGCGGTCTCGACCGGGCCCGGCCGGTCGCCTGGCGCTATCTCGTCCAGCACGACTCGGGGCCGGTCGCGCTCGCCGAGACGGTACGGGACGAGGCGGGCGGGCACGTCT
Source organism: Streptomyces sp. NPDC005878 (assembly GCF_040629815.1). NCBI lineage: Bacteria > Bacillati > Actinomycetota > Actinomycetes > Kitasatosporales > Streptomycetaceae > Streptomyces > Streptomyces sp. NPDC005878. The sequence goes on along the minus strand of NZ_JBEXWK010000002.1, from coordinate 227,937 downwards.
TCAGCCAGCTCAACTACGGACCGTTCGTGGCGGGGACGGCCGCCGCGCTGGAGGCGGCCGGGCACGAGCCGGGCGACGCGGAGGTGCGGCTGCTGCACCTTCCGGCCGTGCACCTCATCGCCGTCTGGCGGCACTCGCCCGGCTCGGACACCCTGGTCCCGGCGGCCCCGGCGCCGACGGGTGTCGAGGCGGACCGGGCGTATCCGGCGGCCGAGCTCTTCGCGCTGCTCGCCCGGAACGCCCCGGAGGGGGTGCTGCCGCCCGAGGCGGACGACGACCGGGGCGGCGGCTGAGCCCGGGGGCAAGAGCCGGAGAACCGACGGGCGGGGAGCCGGGGAGCCGGGGGGCCGGAAGATGGGGGGCCAAGAGCCGATGTGCCGGCAGAGCGCGTGACCAGCCGCGGACGGTCCGCCGTCCACCGCCGGGCAGCCGGCTCAGCGCGGTGGTTCCCCGAACAGGTCCACCGCCTCCCGGACCCCCTTCACGGCCACGGACAGCGCGCTCACCGACCCTATCGACCCCGCGATCAGCAACAGCGAGCGGCGCAGCCGTAACACCTCCGGCGCGCCCGAGAGCGCCATCGCGTCCAGCGCCGCCAGTTCGTCCTCGGCGACGGCCCGGTCGGGGAACTCCGCCGGATACCCCGCCAGCTCCCGGCGCAGCCGCGCCACGGCGACCCGCAGCCCCGCCACCTTCGCATCCGTACTGCCGGTCACGGGCCTCTGCTCCACGCGTCGCAACAAAGTTCCTTCCCCACGCACGCTTTCGTGCTGGCGCTCACAGCCCGTCAGCGAAGGTCAACTGACGGGAGTTGCGGGTCAGTTAACGCCATCGCGCCCGGCGCGCGCCACCGTGTGGACGGAATTCGGGGGGCGCATTCGGTATACGTGGGTCCATGACACCTCCGACGAACGACGAAGCGCAGGTCGTGGGCCTGCTTCTGGCGGCAGGCGGCGGGCGGCGCCTCGGCGGCCGCCCCAAGGCCCTGTTGACGCACCGGGGGCGCCCGCTGGTGGAGTACGCCGTGCGGATGCTGCGCGAGGGCGGCTGCACCGGCGTGCACGTCGTGCTGGGCGCCGCAGCGGACGAGGTGCGCGCCCGCGCCCGGCTGGAGGGCTGTGTGCTGGTGGAGAACCCGGAGTGGGCCGAGGGCATGGGCTCCTCCCTACGGGTCGGGCTCGCCTCGCTCGGCGGCACGCACGCGGGGGCGGCCCTGGTGAGCCTGGTGGACCAGCCCGGCATCGGCGCCGAGGCGATCGGGCGGGTACGGGCCGCGTACCGCTCACCGGCCTCGCTCGCGGCGGCGGCGTACGGCGGCAGGCGCGGCCATCCCGTCCTCCTCGGCGCCGACCGGTGGCAGTCGGTGGCGGCGGGCGCGCACGGCGACCGGGGGGCGCGCGCCTATCTCGCGGAGCACGAGCGGGAGATCGCCCTCGTCGAGTGCGGGGACGTGGCCGAGCCGTACGACATCGACACCGAGGCGGATCTCGGGCGGCTCGGCTGATCCTCCGGTACACCTGGAGTGAACACGGTGGCACCGAGCGCCACGATCTGTCGACCCGGAGAATCTCGACATCAACAAACCATTGAACTTCCACTATGAGGAAACTAGTATCCACTGTTCAGAAGCGCCCGACTGATTGAGACGGCGCCCCCAGTCGCATCCCGGGGCCTGGCACTCCGTGCCATTTCTGCTTCCGGGCGGCCGGCCAGGGCACCGCCCGCGAAGGAGTGACAGCACATGTCCGCACCAGCGCCGTCCCCGCTGGCCATCGTCGACGCCGAGCCCCTGCCCCGGCAGGACGAGGTGCTCACCGACGCGGCCCTCGCGTTCGTGGCCGAGCTGCACCGGCTGTTCACGCCCCGCCGCGACGAGCTCCTGACCCGCCGCAAGGAGCGCCGCGCCGAGATCGCCCGCACCTCCACCCTCGACTTCCGCCCCGAGACCGCGGCCGTGCGCGAGGGCGACTGGAAGGTCGCCCCGGCCCCGGCGGCGCTCGATGACCGCCGGGTCGAGATCACCGGTCCCACCGACCGCAAGATGACCATCAACGCGCTGAACTCGGGCGCGAAGGTGTGGCTGGCGGACTTCGAGGACGCCTCCGCCCCCACCTGGGAGAACGTTGTCCTGGGCCAGCTCAACCTGATCGACGCGTACGAGCGGAAGATCGACTTCACCGACCCGAAGTCCGGCAAGTCGTACGCGCTGAAGGACGCGGGCGAGCTCGCCACCGTCGTGATGCGCCCGCGCGGCTGGCACCTGGAGGAGCGCCACCTGCGCTTCGACGGCCGCCCGGTCCCCGGCGCCCTGGTCGACTTCGGCCTCTACTTCTTCCACAACGCCAAGCGCCTGATCGAGCTCGGCAAGGGCCCCTACTTCTACCTCCCCAAGACGGAGTCGTACCTGGAGGCCCGCCTCTGGAACGACATCTTCGTCTTCGCGCAGGACTACGTCGGCATCCCGCAGGGCACCGTCCGCGCGACCGTCCTGATCGAGACGATCACGGCCGCGTACGAGATGGAGGAGATCCTCTACGAGCTGCGCGACCACGCCGCCGGGCTCAACGCCGGCCGCTGGGACTACCTCTTCTCCATCGTCAAGAACTTCCGTGACGGCGGCGCGAAGTTCGTCCTGCCGGACCGCAACGCGGTGACCATGACGGCGCCGTTCATGCGCGCCTACACCGAACTCCTCGTCCGCACCTGCCACAAGCGCGGCGCGCACGCCATCGGCGGCATGGCGGCGTTCATCCCGTCCCGCAAGGACGCCGAGGTCAACAAGGTCGCCTTCGAGAAGGTCAAGGCCGACAAGGACCGCGAGGCGGGCGACGGTTTCGACGGCTCCTGGGTCGCGCACCCCGACCTGGTGCCGATCGCGATGGCCTCCTTCGACGCGGTCCTCGGCGACCGGCCGAACCAGAAGGACCGGCTGCGCGAGGACGTCTCCGTGGCGCCCGGCGACCTGATCGCCATCGACTCCCTCGACGCCAGGCCCACCTACGACGGACTGCGCAACGCCGTCCAGGTCGGCATCCGCTACATCGAGGCCTGGCTGCGCGGCCTGGGCGCCGTCGCCATCTTCAACCTCATGGAGGACGCGGCCACCGCCGAGATCTCCCGCTCGCAGATCTGGCAGTGGATCAACGCGGGGGTGGTCTTCGAGAACGGCGAACTCGCCACCGCCGACCTCGCCCGCCGGGTCGCAACCGAGGAACTGGCCGCGATCCGCGCCGAGATCGGCGAGGAGGCCTTCGCGGCCGGCCGCTGGCAGCAGGCCCACGACCTGCTCCTGAAGGTCTCCCTCGACGCGGACTACGCCGACTTCCTGACGCTGCCCGCCTACGAGCAGCTCGTCGGCTGACCCGACGCCGTCGCACGCGGGGCCGGGGCGGATCCTTCGCCTCCGGCCCCGCGCCGCGTCCGCCCTGCCAGAATGAGCGGATGGTACGCGCAGGCAGGGTCGCCGTGGTCGGCGGCAGTATCGCGGGGTGCGCGGCGGCCGTGGCCGCCCACCGGGGCGGCGCGGCGGAGGTCACCGTCTTCGAACGGGCCTCGGGCCGGCTCGCGGACCGGGGCGTGGGACTGGCCGTGCACAACGACCGGTACGCGGAGCTGGAGGCGGCCGGCTACCTCGACGCCACCATGCCCTGGCTCCAGTTGAGCCGGCGGTGCTGGTACGTACGGGACGGCTCGGCGCCGCTGGGGCGGCGGATCGGGGTGCTGCCGTTCCCCTTCCGCACGTACAACTGGGGTCCCCTCTGGCACGAGCTGCGCGAACGGGTGCCGAAGTCCGCCGACTTCCGGGCCGGGGCGGCCGTCGAGGCGGTGGAGGTCACCCCGGACGGCGTGGAGCTGGCGACCGGCGGCGGCAGCGAGCGGTTCGACCTGGTGATCGGGGCCGACGGCTACCGCTCGGTGGTTCGCACGGCCGCCTGCCCCGAGGTGCGTCCGCGCTACGCGGGCTATCTGGCCTGGCGGGGCGCCTTCGCGGCCGAGCGGCTGATGGCGCCGGAGTTGTGGCCCGACGAGGACTGCGTGTACGCCGTGTTCCCCGGCGGGCACGTGATCATCTACCGCATCCCCGACGGCCGGGGCGGGCTGCGGATCAACTGGGTGCTGTACACCGCGCCGCCCCCGGACCTCGGCCCGCGCTTTGACAACCCCACCAGCCTGCCGCCCGGCACCCTCGCCGCGACCCTGCACACCCGGCTCGCCGAGATCGCCGACACCTGCCTCGCGCCCTACTGGGGCCAGTTGGTGCGTACGACCACCGCCGAGGAGCTCTTCGTCCAGCCGATGTACGACTTCACCGCGCCGCACTACGCCACCGGCCGCCTGGTCCTGGCGGGCGACGCGGCGACGGTGGCGCGCCCGCACACCGGCGGCGGCGCGGTCAAGGCGCTCCAGGACGCCACCGCCCTGGAGGCGTGCCTGACCGCCGGACCGGACTGGCCGGCGGCGCTGCGCGCGTACGGCACGAGCCGGGCCGCGACCGGCAGGTCCATGGTGGAGCTGGGCCGGCAGCTCGGGGCCGGGCTGGTCGAGCGGACGCCGGACTGGAGCGCGATGGACCAGGACGGCCTGGAGAGGTGGTGGCGGCAGGCTGACGGCTCGGGCGCGTTCGGCGGTCGCCGCCTCACCTCGTAGGCGTACCGCCGATGACGACCGTGCGCTGGGCCGAGAAGTCGCCCCACTTCCCGTCGGGGAGGCGGGCGCGGAGCCGGAGGCGGTAGCGGGTGCCGGGCTTCTCGGCGGAGACGGTGAGGCTGTACGCCGCCCGGCCCGGGGGCGGTGCCGCGCCGAACACGATGGTCGTGGTCAGCCGTCCGTCGAGGAAGAGCTGGTAGGCGGTGACCGGACCGCCGGTGCCGGGCGGGCGCCAGGAGAGCGCGACGGTCGGCACCCCCGCCGCCACCTCGTAGCGGGCGCCGAACCCGGTGGGCGCGGTACTGGCGGGCGCGCCCGGCGCGGACGCCGTGGTGAGGTCCACGGCGCCGCTGTCCGGCGAGGAGCGGTCGGCGGCGTCGCGGGCCCGGACGGTGAAGGTGTAGACGGTCCCGGGCCGCAGCCCGGTGACCCGGGCGCTCGTCTCGCGCCCGGGGACGCTGTGGATCCGTACGTCCTCCTGGTAGACGTCGTAGGCGGTGACGCCCACGTCGTCGGTGGCGCGCCGCCAGCTCAGCAGCGCCGCGCGGCTCCCCTCGGCCCGGCCCCGCAGCGCGCCCGGGGCGGTGGGCGGCGCGTGGTCCGCGGGGCTCGGCGCGGGGGTGGTGACGGTGACGGGGGCGCTCGGGGCGGAGAGGTTGCCGGCGGCGTCACGGGCGCGCACGGTGAAGCTGTGGGCGGTCGAGGGGGCGAGCCCGTCGACGTCGATCATGTGCTTGGTGCCCGGAACGGCCCTGACCCGGGTGCCGCCCTTCAGGACCTCGTACCCGGTGACGCCCCGGTCGTCGGTGGACGCCTCCCACATGACGTGCACGGAGGTGGCGCTGCCGGCCTGCGCGGTCACCGCGCCCGGTACGGTCGGCGCCGTGCCGTCCCGCTCCTGGGCGGTCGCGGAGCAGGCGGCGAGGGCGAGGGCGGCGGCGAGCACCGATACGGCGTGGCGGACGGGGTGGTGCACGGCCGGGACCTCCCTCCGTACGAGTTGGTCCAGACCTATATCGCACAGTCGGCGGCGTACGGCAAGGGGGCGGACGCTCCGGGTCCGGCCGGGAATTCCTCCCGCCCTTCGATGAGTTCCGCCCGCCGCGCCGGTCTGTACCGGCATGGACACTCACCCGCAGTCCCCCCGCCCCGACCTCGGGCCCGCCGCCGACGCCGTGGCCCGTCTGCTCGGCGGTGTACGCGAGGAGCAGCTCGCGGCGCGTACACCGTGCCCCGCGTACTCGGTACGCGAGCTCATCGGGCACCTCGACGGACTGACCACCGCCTTCGAGGCGGCCGCCCGCAAGGACTTCGGTCCCTCTACCGCCACCGACCCGGGGTCGGTCACCCCCGTGCCGCCCGCCGACTGGCGCGCCGGGCTGCCGGGGCGTCTCGCGGCGCTGGCCGAGGCGTGGCGCGCGCCGGAGGCCTGGGACGGTGACACCCAGGCGGGCGGCTTCACGTTCCCCGCCGCGATCGCGGGCGTGGTCGCGCTCAACGAACTGGTCGTCCACGGCTGGGACCTGGCGCGGGCGACCGGGCAGCCCTACGATCCGGGCGCGGCGAGCCTGGCGGTGGTGCAGGGCTTCTTCGAGGCGAGCCGCGACGACGCGATGCGCGCACCCGCGTTCGGGCCGGTCGTGGAGGTGCCCCGGGACGCCCCGGCGCTCGACCGGGTGGTGGGGCTCAGCGGGCGGGATCCGGGCTGGACCGCCTGAGCCCGTACGGCCGCGGGCACCGGTGCGCCCGCGGCCGTACGGGACGTCAGACGGGCTCCCGGGTCGGAACCTTGAGCTGGTTGAAGCCGTAGTACACGGCCAGTACGCCGTGCGCGGCGAGCGTCAGCGGCGCCGAGACGAAGGCGAGCAGGACCGTCGCCGGATAGGCGAGCGAGCCGACGGCGAAACGGGCGCGGGTGGCGCGGGCGGCGGTGAAGTCGACGCGTTCGTCGAAGAGGCGGCCGGTGCGGGTCACATGCCACCACAGCGCCTGGAAGTTGAGGGCCATGACCACCATGAGCCCGCTGTAGACGGCGGCGGCCACGTGCGAGGCGTCGTCCTCCCGTAGGTATTCGGCCATCAGCCCGGCCGGCCAGGGGATCGCCGCGACCGTCATGAGCAGCAGCAGATTGAGGAACATCAGTGTGCGGTCGACGCGCACCACGTAGCTGAACAGCGTGTGGTGGTTGACCCACATGATGCCGATGACCAGGAAGCTCACCACATAGGCGGCGTACGAGGGCCACTGGTGCCCCAGGTCGCTCCAGAGGTGGTCGCCCGCGTGCGGGGGCACCTTGATTTCCAGGATCAGAAGGGTGATCGCGATGGCGAAGACGCCGTCGCTGAAGGCCTCCACCCGGCTCGATTCATTCACCGGGTGAACTGAACCCGAACCGCGCCGAATCTTCAACTTCCTTTTGCCGCAAGGGTGTACGGCTCTCCACGGTAGTGGTAGGAAAGTTTCCTAACAAAACAGGGAACGACCGACTCCCCCAGGAGGTCAGGTGCTCACCCCCCACTCCAGCGCCCTCGCACGACGTCTGCGGATCACCGCGTCCGCCGTGCTCGGCGCCGCCGTGATCGCGCTCCCCGCGGCCACCGCCACCGCCGCGACCAGCCACAATGCCCCCATGGCAGCAGCGGCTACCGGGCTCGACGACCCGGCCAAGAAGGAAATCGCGATGGAGCTCGTCTCCAGCGCGGAGAACTCCTCACTGAACTGGAAGGCCCAGTACAAGTACATCGAGGACATCGACGACGGCCGGGGCTACACGGCCGGCATCATCGGGTTCTGCTCCGGCACCGGTGACATGCTCGACCTGGTCGAGCTGTACTCGGCCCGCGAGCCCGGGAACGTGCTCCAGAAGTACCTGCCCGCGCTGCGCAAGGTGAACGGGAGCGACTCGCACGCCGGGCTCGACCCCAACTTCACCAGGGACTGGAAGACGGCCGCCTCCGAGACCGCCTTCAAGAACGCCCAGAACGACGAGCGGGACCGGGTCTACTTCAACCCCGCCGTCAAGCAGGGCAAGGCCGACGGTGTGGGCACGCTCGGACAGTTCATCTACTACGACGCCATCGTCATGCACGGCGACGGCGGCGACCCGACCAGCTTCAGCAGCATCCGCAAGAAGGCGCTGGCCAAGGCGAAGCCGCCGTCCCAGGGCGGCGACGAGACGAAGTACCTCAACGCCTTCCTCGACGCCCGCGTCTGGGCGATGAAGCAGGAGGAGGCGCACAGCGACACCAGCCGTGTCGACACCGAGCAGCGGGTGTTCCTCAAGAAGGGCAACCTCAACCTGAACACGCCGCTGGACTGGAAGGTCTACGGCGATCCGTACCACATCGGCTGAGCCGGCCGTATGACAGAGCGGCGCGTACGACACGGGGTAGGTGTCGTACGCGCCGCTCGCGTGCGGGCAGCGCGGGCTCAGTGCGCGGCCACCACGGGCTCCGCGATCACCGGGGCCCCGTCCGGCGAACTCGCCTTCCTCCCCAGGTGGTTGAAGGCGAGGTTGAGCACGATCGCCACCACGCAGCCGGTGGAGATACCGGAGTCGAGCACCACGCGGACGTTCTCGGGGAAGGCGTCGTAGAAGGTCGGCGCGGCGATGGGGATCAGCCCGATGCCGAGCGCCGCGGCGACGATCAGGGCGTTCTCGCCCTGCTCCAGGGCGGCGGTGGCCAGGGTCTGGATGCCGCTGGCGGCGACCGAGCCGAACAGGACGATGCCCGCGCCGCCGAGCACCGGCAGCGGTACGAGCGCGATCACGGACGCGGCCACCGGGCAGAGCCCGAGCAGGATGAGGATGCCGCCGCCGGTGGCCACCACGAAGCGGCTGCGCACCCTGGTCATCGCCACCAGACCGATGTTCTGGGCGAAGGCGCTCGCCATGAAGCCGTTGAAGAGCGGGCTGAGCGCGCTGCCGAGGGTGTCGGCGCGCAGTCCGCCCTCGATGGTCCGCTCGTCGGCGGGCCGTCCGACGATCTTGCCGAGCGCCAGCATGTCGGCGGTCGACTCGGTCATACAGACCAGCATCACGATGCACATCGAGACGATGGCGGCGGCCTCGAAGTGCGGGGCGCCGAAGTGGAACGGCGTGGGGAAGCCGACCGCGTCCGCGCCGCGGATCGCGTCCAGGCTGGTCATGTGGAACGGCACGGCGACCAGGGTGCCGACGACCAGTCCGAGCAGGATCGCGATCTGCTGGAGGAAGCCGCGCAGCAGCCTGCGCAGGGCGAGCACGATCACCAGGGTGAGCGCGGCCATGCCGATGTTCTTCATCGAACCGTAGTCGTGGGCCGCGGCGTCGCCGCCCTGGGCCCAGCGGAAGGCGACCGGGAGCAGCGAGACACCTATCAGGGTGATCACGGTGCCGGTGACGACGGGCGGGAAGAACCGGAGCAGCCTGCTGAAGTACGGGGCGAGCAGGAAGCCGAGCACGCTGGCGACGATCACCGCCCCGAAGATGACGGCCATGCCCTCGTGGCCGCGGTCCTTGCCGATGGCGATCATCGGGGTGACCCCGGCGAACGAGACACCGTTGACGAACGGCAGCCGGGCGCCGACCTTCCAGAACCCGATGGTCTGGAGCAGGGTGGCGAGCCCGGCGGTGAAGAGGCTCGCGCCGATCAGGAACGCGGTCTCCGCGGGGGTGAGCCCGACGGCGGGTCCGACGACCATGGGCGGGGCCACCACGCCCGCGTACATCGCGGCCACGTGCTGGAGGCCGCTGGTGAACATCTTCAGGGGAGGCAGGGTCTCGTCGACCGGGTGTTTCTCCTGGGCGGGGTCGGGAGCACTTACGTCGTTGCGAAACCTGGGCTGCGGGGCCACGGGCGGTTCCTCCGGTCGGTTACGCGTCGGCGGCGACGCGGGTGTCAGGGAGGTGGTGCGGGGTGACGCGTGCGGGGTGCGGCGGTGTCGCGTACGGCGTACGGCGGGGTCGCGTACGGGTACGGAAGGTGCGGGCGGTACGGGTGGTGCGCCGTGCGGGGATGGGCACGGGTCACCGTCCCGGGAAGCGCGCACGTATAGGTGGTGCGCGCTTCCCGGGCGCGGCTGCCGCGGACCCCGCTCGGGTCCACGGCGACCGGCCGAGGGCCGTCCCCCTCGGCCGGACTCCTGGGCGGGAATCCCGGTCCGGGATCAGCCCTGCGCGGCGATCCGCGCGAGGCGCTGCGCCTCGTCCCGCGTGGCGCGGGCGATGGCGTCCTCGTCGACGTTGAGGAGCCGGTTGTCCTCGACGATCTGCTTGCCGTTCACGAACGACGCCGTCACCGGGGCGGCGGCGCCGAAGACCAGGGCGGTCACCGGGTCGGAGATGGAGGCGTGGGCGAGGGTGTCGAGCTTCCAGAGCACGAAGTCGGCGAGCTTGCCGGCTTCGAGGGAGCCGATCTCGGCGGCGCGGCCGAGCACCTGGGCGCCTCCGTAGGTACCGAGCCGCAGCGCCTGACGGGCGTTCAGGGCCGCCTCGCGGTGGGCGCCGAGACGGTTGATCAGGAGCGCGTTGCGCAGTTCCGTGTGGAGTTCGCCGGACTCGTTGGAGGCGGTGCCGTCGACACCGAGACCGACCGGGACACCCGCCTTCAGCATGTCCGGGACCCGGGCGATACCGGCGGCCAGGCGCGCGTTGGAGGAGGGGCAGTGGGCGACGCCGGTGCCGGTGCGGGCGAAGGCGGCGATGTCGGAGTCGTTCATGTGGACGCAGTGCGCCATCCACACGTCCTCGCCGAGCCAGCCGGTCGACTCGAAGTAGTCGGTGGGGCCCATGCCGAACAGCTCCTTGCAGAACTGCTCCTCCTCCACGGTCTCCGAGCCGTGGGTGTGCAGCCGTACGCCCTTGCGGCGGGCCAGCTCCGCGCCCTGCTTCATCAGTTCGGTGGAGACCGAGAACGGCGAGCACGGAGCCACCGCCACCTGCGTCATCGCGCCGAACGAGGCGTCGTGGAAGCGGTCCACGGTCTCCTCGGTCCCGGCGAGCGCGCCCTCCAGGGTCTCGACGGCGAAGTCCGGCGGCAGCCCGCCGTCCTTCTTGCCGCGGTCCATGGAGCCGCGGGCGAGGGTGAAGCGGACCCCCATCTCGGAGGCGGCGCCGATGATCGCGCCCGACAGGTCCCCGGCGCCCCGCGGGTAGACGTAGTGGTGGTCCATCGCGGTGGTCACGCCGCCGCGGGCCATCATGGCGAGCGAGCCCTGCGCCGCGACGCGGCCCATCTGCTCGTCGATGCGGGCCCAGGTGGGGTAGAGCGCCACGAGCCAGTTGAAGAGGTTGTGGTCGGTGGCCAGGCCGCGCGTGATCCACTGGTAGAAGTGGTGGTGCGTGTTGACCAGGCCGGGGGTCACCAGGTGGCCGGTGCCGTCGATGCGGCGGACCACGTTTTCCAGGCCCTGCGGGGCACTGCCCGCGCCGATCGACTCGATCGTGTTGCCGGCGACGACGAGGTGTCCCGAGGCGTACTCGGTGTCGTCGGCGTCTACGGTCGCGATCGCACAGTTCTCGATGACGATGCGCTGGGCTGCCGATGGTGCCATCGTGCTTCCTCTTTTTCTGCTGCTGAGACGAGTGGGCACGGCAGGACCCTAGAGGATTTGAGTGCCGGGGCCGGGCGGCCCACGGGTGCCGAGTGAGGAACGCGCCCCCGGGCGGCGGAGTCCGGGGGCGCTCCGCGTCAGAGGTTGGTCATGTCGACGGGGATGCGCGGCTCGACACCGTCCCGCAGGATCGTTGCCTCGATCAGACCGTAGGGCCGGTCGGCCGCGAAGTAGACCTCGTTGTCGTTCTTGAGCCCGAACGGCTCCAGGTCGACCAGGAAGTGGTGGTTGTTCGGCAGCGAGAAGCGGATCTCGTCGATCTCGCTGCGGCTGTTGATGACCCGCGCACCCATCTGGTACAGGGTCTGCTGGAGGGAGAGCGAGTATGTCTCCGCGAAGGCCTGGAGGATGTGCTTCTTGGCCTGCTCGTACGACTTCTCCCAGTTGGGCATCCGGTCGTCGTCGCTGGACCAGTGGTAACGCCAGGCGGCGGAGACGTCGGTGCACAGGATGCGGTCGTACGCCTCCTTCAGCGTCGTGTACTTGTCCTTGACGTAGCCCCAGAACTCCGAGTTGGTGGAGTTCATGACCGTCAGGTCCTTCAGACCGGAGATGACCTCCCAGTTCTCACCGTCGAAGGTGATCTGGGTGGTGCGCAGCTCCTGGCCCTTGCGGGCGAAGGAGTGCCGCACCTCGTCCGAGCCGATGAACTTGGAGTTGGCGTCGGAGGTGGCGATCCGCTCCCAGGCGTACTCCTCGATACGGATGCGCGCCCGGTGGATCGGCTCCTGCGACGTCACGAAGTGACGGGCGAGGTGGATGCCGAACTGCTCGGCGGACTCTATGCCGTGCTCCTTGGCGAAGGCGAACACCGTGTTCTTGGTGGTGTCCGTCGGCAGGACGTTCGCGTTCGAGCCGGAGTAGTGGACGTCCTCCATGTCGCCGGAGAGGGCGACCGAGACGTTCAGGTCCTTGATGTGGTGCGTGTCGCCGTCCCGCGTGATCTTGACGACGCGGTTCTCCGCCTTGCCGTACTGGTTCTGGCCGAGGATCACAGGGCGGGTGGTACGGGAAAGGTCGGTCATTGTCTGCTAGCTCCCTCGGTAAACGGAGTAGCCGAACGGGTTGAGCAGCAGCGGTACGTGGAAGTGCTCGCCCGGCACGACGGCGAACGTGATCGCCACCTCCGGGAAGAACGCACCGCTGTCCCTTACGCGGGGGGCGTCCTGCTGCGCCTCGGCGGCTTGCTTCTTGGCGAAGTACGTCTCGGTCTCGAAGTCGAGCCGTACATGGGTCGTGCCCTCCGGCAGCGCCGGAAGGTCCTTGCAGCGCCCGTCCGCGTCGGTCGCGGAGCCGCCGAGCGCCACCCACTCGGCGTCGCGGCCCGAGCGGGCGGCGAGCGAGATGGCGACGCCCTCGGCGGGGCGTCCGACGCTGGTGTCCAGGATGTGCGTGGACACCGATGCGGTGGTCGCGGTGCTCATCAGTGGCTGTCCTCTTCTTCTGTTTCCACGAGACGGGTCAGCCGGATCCGGTTGATCTTCCCGAGTTCGGCGCGCACGATCTCGCGCTCCGCCTCGGCGGTGTTGCCGATCCTGGCCTTCACCGCGTCGCGCATCTGCTCACCGGTGGCCCCGGTGGCGCAGATCAGGAAGACATGCCCGAACCTCTCCTGGTAGGCCAGGTTGAGTTCGAGCATCTCGGCCCTGAGCTCCTCGGTGGCGCCGGCCATCCCCCGCTGCTCGCGGGCGGAGGTCGGGTCGCCGGGCTTCGGCCGCCCGATCGGCGCGTGCCCCGCCATCGCCTCTTCCAAATCCTTCACGTCCAGCTCGGCCATGGCGGCGTCGCTTGCCGTGAAGAGCGCGTCGGCGGTGGCGTACGGGCGCTGGGCGAGCAGCTTGCTCACCCATGCCGAGCTGGCGCACACCTCGTGCAGCGCGGCGAGCGCCGTGCTGTCGTCGGAGGTGTTGAACCGGGCGAGGCCCGGCGTCGAGGTCGAAGTCACGAACGGCCTCCGTGGCCTTGGTGCTGGACGGGCTGCGGATAGCTAACGCCCTCGGAAACATCACGTCAACACTTTGTTGAAAACTTGGAGCAACAAAAAGCCGCCGCCCGGGACTCTCGGACGGCGGCTCGGCGAGCACGACTCGCGGGCGGGCGTTCTTACTCGCTTCGGGCCGCGTTTTCCCTGTTCAGGTAGTTGTACACGGTGAAGCGGCTGACCCCTCCACACGTGGATACGTGCTGACCATAGGCCTACTGGGGCACTGGATGCGGGCTCGTCCACAACCGTGGCGTGACAAGGAATCCACAACCAGTCCACATACCGCATTCGATCATGATTCAGTCGCACAGCGGCGAGGCTCGCCCGAAGGGATGAGAAGAGGCCGCCCCGCTTCCGTCCGTCCAGGGACGTCCGTAAGGTCTCGGTCACCTGGGGAGGGAGAGCGCCTCGTCGCGCCTCCCTCGATGCAACCCCACGCGTGTACCGGTGGGGAAAGGTGGCGAAACCCTGTTTCGCCGGTGGAGCCCGACTCCACTGGAGGTGCCCCCTGCCGTTCGATTCGGCAGGGGGCATTCTGCTGACAGACAGTAGACCGCCCCGGCGCCCTGAGGGGGCCGGGGCGGGACGCCTTGACCGAAGTCGGGCGTCTGGGCCGGAGGCGGATGCAACTACGCCCCGGCCGTCCTGGAGGCCGCGCCGGCTTTACCGGCCGTCCATGATCAAATAAAGCATGTCCCCGTAGGCTGACCTACGATCACGTAGCGGCAAGCGTTTGTCGAGTGCACCAAGACCCGCTGGCCGACTGGATCATCGAGACGCGAAGAGCCATCGGCGACCGGGTCCGGGAAGAGCGCGAGTACGCCAACTTCACGCAGGAACGGCTTGCCCTGACCACCGGTATCCCTCGCCTCACCGTCCAGCGCATCGAGTCCGGAGCCACGGACGCGCGCCTCAGCTGGCTTCTCCGCATCGCTCGTTGCCTCGACATACCCCTCAGTCGCCTGCTAGGGGACTAGGTACAGCCCCGTCCGTCTCGCTCGCTCCACCAAACCAGGCGGACGGGGCCTCCCTTGCTGCACGACCTGCCGGGCAGGACAGGCCGTGCCTCCGGGCACGACTTCGCCCGGGGCTCTTTACTTGAACGTTGCCCTACCTACACGCACCCTGCCCTGTACATGCATGTGCCCGCTAGGGGTGTGCGGCGCATATATCTAGGCGAATCTCGGGTGCCCCTGGCGACAGGATTCACACCCGGCACGCAAATGTCACCGCAGGTCACAGCGTTGGCCAATGGTCAACGGCGGTAGGTGGCGCTGCCACGCGCAGGACGTGCCACACAGTCCGGCGTGCCGAGGGGACAGCGGTAAAGGTTCTGCCCGGCGCCCGCGTCAGAGAACCGCGGGATGATCTCCGCGTCCCCTTCGATGACGCGCTGGCAGGTGGTGCAGATCCGGACGCCAGCACGGAACTCCTCGGCGGACTGCGCGCCAGCTTCCCTGAGTACAACTTCCAGGGCCTCACGCAGCTGCTCGACCTGGATGTGCTGGATCCGCCATCCGCTCGTCGGCTTGATCAGCCAGTACAGGCCGGGCGGCCTGTCCTTGTCCCCCGCGGGGATCTCCAGGTGAGTCGCCTCCCCGAAAGCTTCGCTCTGCGGCAGCTGCCAGCCCTTCGACGCTCCGGGCGGTACGAAGAAGACCAGCGCCGGCGACGCCGAACTGGGGTCGACGACGACGCTTCCCGGGTGGTCGAGGTGGGCCAGGGCGCGGAGCGCGTGGAAACGGGTGACGCGCACAGCGTCCCAGTCGACGCCGGCGGGCGTGATCCGGGTGCCCGGTGCGCTGATGTGCGGAGTCATGGGGCCTCGTCTCTCAGGGGTGGAAGAGACGGTAGGGCTGGCCGGGGCAGGTGACCCGAACTGCCCGTTCGGGGTCTGTACCCGAACTCTGAGTTCCGGACGATCAGTCCAGGCCTACCCGGCGGGCGAGTCCTTCGACCTGGCCGCGGTAGGTCGGACGGACCCTTCGGCGCAGCTCGGCGAGGAGGTCGAGGGCGGCGGGGCTGCGCACGAAGTCTTCAGCGGAGAGTTCCTCGGCGCGCAAGAGGTGGACGAGGAGTCCGGCGTCGTCGCGGCGCATGGCGTAGCAGCGGGCGACCTCCAGCGTGAAGGTGAACTCTCTTTCGCGGCTGGGCAGCTGGCTGGTGTCGATGCCGTCTGCCACGGTGAGCGCGTCGCTGGCCTGCCCGGCGAGCATTTCGATGCTGAGGGCGTGCAGGTGGACGTTGGTGGGGCCGAATACGGTGTAGGCCACGTTGCCGTCGCCGGCTTCCTTGCCGAGGGGCTTGGCGCGCTTGTCGAGGCGCTCGCGGGCCTGCCACCAGTGGTGTTGGCGGGCGTCGGCGACGACGGCGACGAGTTCGAGTGCGCCTTGCATGGCGGTCGCTTCGGCGCTGTGGGTGTCGTGTTTCAGTCGGGCGGCGGCGGTGAGGGCGACGTCGGAGGCTTCCTGGATGGCTCCGTCGCGGGGATCGGACAGCAGGACGTGGCCCAGGTTCCAGGAGGCGGCGGCGATGCGCACGGGGTCGTCGGCGTCTTCAGCGGCACGCATGGCGCGGTCGGCGGCCATGAGGGATAGGTCGAGGCGGCCGGTGCGCCGGCAATAGGAGCGCAGCAGTCCGTACAGGTCGGCGGCGGTGCGGAGGGTTTCGCGGCGGGCTGTTGGGTCGTTGCTGTGGCGGTGGGCGCGGACTGCGTGTTCCACGTGGCTGATCAGGCTGGGAAGGGTGCTGGCGGCGTCGGTGAAGCGCTGTTCGGAGGTCTGCCAGCTGGACCAGGCTTGCTCGACGCGTTCCCGTAGGGCTAGTGGTGCGGCGGGGGTGGTGCCTGCTGGTGGACGGTGGCCCATGAGGGCGCGGGCGACGTCGGGGGCGATGGTGAGCGGGGCTGCCGGTTCGGGCGGGGTGTCGTCGGTGAGGAGGGCGGCGACGGGTACGCCGAGTTCGGCGGCGAGGCGGACGAGGACGGTGTGGGAGGGGATGCGTTTGCCGTTTTCGACCATGGAGAGGTAGCGCTCGCTGATGCCGCAGAGTCCGGCGATTGCGGCCTGGCTGCGGTTACCGTTCCTGTGGCGGTAGTGGGCGATGCGCCCGCCGACAGAGAGTCTCGGCGTGTCCATCCGTGGTCTCCCGTGCTGGGTCCGTGGGGGTCAGCGTAGGGCGGGTCGGCGGGTTCGGGCACGCATTGTGCCCATTCGGGTGGGCTGTCGTTACCCAGTGGAGTCTGGGCAGTTGAAAGGGGGCCTGTATGCGGCTGGTGTTGTGGGACATCGACCACACGTTGATCGATACGCGTGGGGTGGGGCGGGAGCTGTCGGCGGCGGCTTTTGAGGAGGCGACGGGGGTGGTGATGCGGGAGCAGGCGAAGATCGACGGCATCACCGAGCGGGTGATCTTCCGGGAGACCGCGAAGCTGCACGGCATCGACGTGGATGGCGACGACCGGGCATTCGACCGGTTCGCCGAGGCGCTCGCCGGGCAGCACGTGACGCGGGCTGCGGACCTGCGTGAGCGCGGGCACGCCCTGCCTGGCGCGGCAGCCGCCCTCGACGCGCTCGCCGCGGCCGGGGTGGTGCAGACGGTGGTGTCGGGCAACGTCCGCCGCGCCGCCGAGATCAAACTCGCGGTGTTCGGGCTCGACCGGCACATCCGGTGGGAGGCCGGCGCCTACGGTGAAGACGGAGAAGAACGGGCCGACCTGGTCCAGCTCGCCCTTGAACGATCCGGGGCCCATGCTGGGGACGCCATTCTGATCGGCGACACCCCGGCGGATGTCGCCGGCGCCCACGCGCACAGCGTGCTGGCCGTGGCGGTCGCCTCCGGGAAGAGCAGCGAGGGGGAGCTGCGGGCGTCGGGCGCCGATGTGGTGCTGCCGGACCTTCGGGACGTCGCGCCGCTACTGGCCGCGGTCGAGGGGCGGGTTGGCTGACCGCCTGGTCGCAATGTCCGACCCGCGTCCTAGACTTGGCTCATGTCCCCCACCCCTTCGCCTGACGGCTCGCTGCGTTCTGCTGCCGTGATCAATGAGGAGATCCGGCGGCTCATCGCGGTTGGCGGCCAGGGCTCGGATGCGTATCAGCAGCTGCTGGTGGAGTGGGATGAGGCACGAGCTCGCGAGGCAGATCCGGGCACTGTCAGTCCCGCCGCCTAAGATCAGCGCTCGTGGCTGACATGGATGTAGAGGAATCGTTTGTGCAGCTCTGTGAGCTGAAGAGGGCTGTCGAGGCGGCGCGGGAGTCGGCGACGGCCGGGCCGTACAGTGCCGAGGCGTGGCGGCCGTGGGTCGACGCGGCCGAGACGTTCCAGCGGGCCGTCACCGAGCATGCGACCGCACACGGACTGAACCGGTACGACGTCGAAGCAGCGGTGAAGAAGGCCGTGCTGCACCCAGAGGGCGATGAGGGCTGACTCCCTCAGCCTGGGGAGTCCCGCGGGCCGGGCACGGCTACGGTTCGGAGAGCTGGCGTGTGCCTGGAGGGTCCGACAGTGAGCCCCCGGAGTGGTGTCCGGGGGCTTCGTGACGGCCGCCACTCGTCCCGGTAGTCGGCGTGGTCGGCATAGGGCAGGGCGAGAAGGTGAAGGTGGCGGGCGAGGCGACGGTCCCGGCCGCAGTCGCAGGGCTTCCCGGCCCGGGTCTTGTCGATACAGAGAAGCTCACCGTGGTCGTCGGTGAGGGCGCTGCAGGAGTACCAGTTGTCTTCCTCGCACCGGAGATGCGGCTCTGCGAGAGCGATGACCAGCAACTGCCGCTTGGCTTCGATCTCCCGCAGGACGCGGGCCGGGTCATGCCTGGCGATGTGCTCGGCGACCAGCCAGTTGAGCCCATCGGCTACCAGACGCACGCCAGGGAATGTGTGCACGTGGCAGGGCTGCGTCGGGTCGACGGCGTTCCCGATGTGCCACGGCCCCTTGGGCGCTTCGAGCGCGAGGGCCTCGTCCTCGTCCAGGCGGTCGCGCAGGAACTGCACCAGATCGTCCACGGCGTCCTCCAAATGCGCTGCCCCGCCGGGCGCTGTTCCGGCGGGGCTTTCAGCAGCAGCATCCCCGGCTGTGTCGTAGCCGATGATGCCCTCACTGTACGGGCGGGCACTGACAACGGGCGCGGGTACGCAGAG
Organism: Streptomyces sp. NPDC005878; assembly: GCF_040629815.1. Classification (NCBI taxonomy): domain Bacteria; kingdom Bacillati; phylum Actinomycetota; class Actinomycetes; order Kitasatosporales; family Streptomycetaceae; genus Streptomyces; species Streptomyces sp. NPDC005878. The sequence goes on along the minus strand of NZ_JBEXWK010000002.1, from coordinate 209,580 downwards.
GGGGCTCCCCCGGGCCGCCGCGCCAGCCCGATCGGAACCCTCTAGACTCGAACACATGAACGAGCCGTCCGCGCAGCTCCACGAGCTGATCCTCCAGCTAGGGCAGCTCGAATTCCTGGAGCGCTACCAGGCGCGGGAGCTCGCGAAGACCCAGCAGTGGATCATCAGGAAGCAGAAGGAGATCGAACAACAGCAGGCTCGCGACGCCCGTGCCGCGCAGCCGCCCCCCGCCTGGCTGATCCAGCACGGCATCGGCGCCGGACCCGTCACCGTCCACACGAACCTCACCGACACCGCCGACCAGTGCTGGGCAACAGCCGGCCGGGAACGCTGCCACCCCGCCACCCGCGACCAAGCCCTCCAAGCACTCACCTCCGGCGGGCAAGCCTGCGAAATCTGCCGACCCGACACCGCCCTCGGGATACTGGACTGACGACGGCTAGTCGCCTTCGGGCTGGAGCCGCGCGGCGAGACGGCTGGCCAGGGCGTAGGCGGGGTGGTTGTCGAGCTGGCGTCGGCGCCGGTTGTACCGCTGGGTGGTGCGCGGGTCGGAGTGGGAAACGGCGTCCTGGACGTCTTGGAGCGGGACCCCGTTGGCGAGGTTGTCGGTGATGAACTGGTGCCGCAGCGTGTGGGGCTTGATCGTGGCGGCCTGAGGTAGTCCGGCGCGGCGGGCGAGGACGCGGAGGTGCTTCCACACTTCGGGCTGGGTCCAGCGGCGCCCGGACTCCGTGACGAACAGGGGGCCGTCGGTGCGGTCGCCGAGGTAGGCGAGGAGCGCGTCGAGGGCGAGCGGCGGCACCGGGGCGGGCCGCTTCTTGCCGCCCTTCTGGGTGAGGGGCAGGGTGCGGTGTCCTCGGTCGTAGCCGAGCTGGTCGGCATTGAGAGACAGCAGCTCGTCGACGCGGGCGCCGGTGAGGTAGAGGAGCATGACGAGGGCGTAGGAGCGGGGCGCCCAGTCGCGTGCCGTCTGGATGAGCCGGGTCGTCTCCTCCTCCGTCATTCCCTCCGTCGGCGAGTAGTCGGGGTCGACGTAGGGCCGGTTGACGGCCGCGAACGGGTCGCTGTCGACGGCCTGGAGGCGGGCAGCATAGGTGTAGAAGGACCCGGCGGCGGCGATGGCCTGGGCTTGGGTGGTCTCGGCGGCGGGCTTGCCGTTGCGGGTGGGGGTCTTGGCGAGATGTTTGGCGTAGGCGTCGGCGAGGGGCAGCTTCGCCTGGAGTGGGTGGATGCCGGTGGAGCGTGCGTACTCTTCCCACGCTTTGAAGGTGCGGACGTAGGCACGCCGGGTGTGGCGGCTCTTCTGGCGGGCGATCCATCCTCCGGCGATGGTGGGGAGCGGGTCGCGGCAGCCGTAGATGCCGGTGAGGTGGTCGGCGAGCGCGCGGGCTTCGTCGGGCCAATCGTCGCGGGGGTCGTGCCGGTCGGTCGACAGCTCCGCCGACCGGCGGGGGACCGGGGCGGTCATGAGGCAGCCTCCAACTGATCCCATGCCCACGGGGTGTGTGTCGTGTGGCGATGATGCCTGCCACAGGTTCGGCAGTACGACGGCCGGTAGTTCACCAGGGGGACGAAAGGGTGCAGGGGCTTCAGCCAGTGGCCTTCGGCTTGCAGGTGGTCGCCTCGGTGCTGGCCGCAGATGCCGCAGATCCAGTAGCCGTCTGAGCCGTCGGGCTGGACGGTACCTTCGCGAACCCAGTGATCGGCAATCAGTGGAGGCCGGGGGGTCACAACCCGCTCCGCGCCCGCGCCCCGCGCCCGTCGATAGATGCCCTCGTCTCGGCGACGCGTTCCATGTCCACGGGGGCGTTCACGTCCAGCTCGCGGTGGACGCGCTGATAGATCCCCGTCTCCAGCAGCGGGATCGAGATCTCCTCCCAAGGCGTGGGCCCTAGCAGGGTGGCGAGCTCACTGATTCTGTGGACGAGGTGATCGCAGAGCATGGACCACTTGCCGTCGATGGCCGTGCCCCGAGCCGCTTCGAGGTCTTTCCACAGAAGGCGGAGCTCCTCGCGCGCCACCTCTTCCAGCTTCTGAGCGTCGATCGCCATCACAACTCCAAGGATAGGATAACTGGCATTATCAACCACTCAGTTGATTGATCGCCAGCCCTTCCCGGAGACGGCAGCGGGCCCCGCTCCAGCGTGGGCCACCCCTGCCGAAGGTGCGCTAGTCGACGTCTTCTGCCGGGCGACGGCGTAGGGGGCGGGGCGGCGATCTGCTGGTCGATGTCCGCCTCCTGCGCCGCAAACGGCCCCGGTGCCCCGAGCTTCGGGCGACCGGGGCGCCTTCTCGCTACGGTGTTGGTACTGGACGTAGTCGGGATGGCTTTGGACGCGCGGCGGAATCGCCGCAGCCAGTGGTGGGGGCCGTGACGGCTCAGCCGTCCCGGGTGCGTGCGGGAGTGGGTGCCTGACTGCTGGCTGCTGACAGGGACCCCGTGCGTCCCTCCTGTCGTTCTCAGGGGGGACGCTCGGCTTCTTCGTGCCCGCCCGGGGTTCGCTCCTCTGCGTGCGGCAAAGAATCTTGGTCCGCCCCCCTTGCAACTACGCCTCACGGTGAGGCATAGTTAAGGCATCGCAAGGGAGAGGGGAATCCGATGAACACCACGACCGCCGCCACCAAGGCCCACGTCACCGCCGCCACCGTCCGCACCTGGTGCCGCATCGGCGCCATCGCCGCGACCAAGAAGGCCGGCCGCTGGGTCATCGACTCCGCCTCCCTCGCCCGCCGCATCGCCATCGGCGCCATGCGCACCGCCAAGAAGGCCGCCAAGAAGGTCATCTACAGCATCGAGACGATGACCGCGATCGGCGGCAGGCGCTGGCAGAAGAACGGCATGGACCGCGTCTACATCAACGACTGGCACCTGTTCGCCGGCCTCGACCTCTCGTACTACAACACCGGCAACATCTGCGGTGCGAGCTGGCAGGACGAGGGCATCTCCAACTCGCAGGCCTACAAGATCCTCGGCTGCATCGACAAGGTGTGGTTCGACGCGGCCGACGGCAAGCTGCACTGCCGGTACGGCTTCGGCGAGTCCCGCGTCATCAGCCGCGAGGGCGTCTGGGCGCACGTGGTCGAGGGGATCCGCGCCGAGATCGCCGCCCTGTAATACCGAACCATCCACCTGAACGCCTCACGGTGAGGCATCATGAGGTGCGGTCCGCCGCACCCGACCGAACGGAGTCCGCCATGACCGCCACCACCAGCACCGTCCGCATCATCGACTGCACTACCCCCGCCAAGCTCTTCCACCAGTACCCGGACGAGTTCAAGCCGCAGCCCGCCTACATCGAGCTGGACCTGCGCGCGGGCACTCTGCTCGCCGACTACGACTCGGAGATCGGCAACGCCGTCCCCTTCAGCGTCCACCACGGCTTCGAGCGCCGATACACCATCCCGGTCCTGACCGCAGAGGCCGCGAACCGCGTCATGCGGGAGATCGCTCCGCTTGCCGACCGGATCCTCGCCGACTGGGACGACCGGTGGGACGGCAACAACACTGTCGCCGTGCTGGGCAAGGACGCCCAGGCAGCCGAAGAGGAGATCGAGGAGGCGCTGGGCCTGAACCTCGGGTACGGCAACGACGACAACCAGGGCTTCGCCGACTCCGACCTGGTGGCCGCGTGGGACATCGATGGCGCCATCAACGGCCTAGAGGCCGAGGAGTACGACATCACCGCGGAGACCACCGATGAGCGCCTGGACGAGATCGAGGCGGAGATCCTCACCGGCCTCGCTTCGTGCGGCGACTCCGACGTGGTCGTCTGCTCCGCGCTGTCCGGTTACCTGCGCGGCCTGCGGGACCAGGCCATCGCCGACGCCGCCGAGGACGACGACGAGGACTGACCAGCCGCCGCCCGCCCCCCCTGCTCGCCCTCCCGCGTACCTGCGGGAGGGCACCCGCACGAACGGAACACCACCATGACCGAGAACCCCCCGCAGCTGTGGACCATCACCGAAGTCGCCGAACACCTCGGCTACACCGGGGAACCCGCCACCGCCGCAGGATCCGCCCGCAAGGCCCTGCACCGCTGGGGCGTCAAGCCCATAGGACGCCAGCCCGGCCGCAGCGGCCTGTCCCTGTACGACGCCGCAGAGGTCCAGGCCGCCATCGACGCCGCGCCCGGCAAGGGCGTCGGCGGCGGGCGCCGACCGCGAACGGACGCCGCGTGAACGGGCTGACGGCCCGGCACCTGCCGGAGATCCGCGCCGAACTGTCCGCCTGGCTCGCCGACCCCGGCGAGCACGGCGGATCGTCCGTCTGGTCCCGCCACCTCCCGCCCCGGGAGGCGGCGCTGGAAGCCCGCGCCGCGCGCGAATGGGCGGCCGCCCTCACCATCGCCGAACTCTTCTACGTCTCCGCGGACATGACCCGCCTCGCCATGGCCGCCGGCGCGGCTCTCCCCTCCTACCGCATTGCCCCGGAAGACCTCCCCGCCACGCACGGCCTGCTGCTGTGGGAAGAGCCGGTCACCGAGGCGTTCGAGAGCCTCGGCTCCATTGGAGCGCCCATCATCGCGGCGAGCTGGGCCGTGAAGGGTGGCGGGCTGGAGGTGCGGCTGTGGTGCGAGCGGGAGGACTGGCTCCGCTTCATGGCCAAGGGGGACCCGACCGACCCGAGCATGCCCGACATGACACCCGAGCAGATCAAGCTGACCCGGACGCTGATGCCCCAGCCGATCGTGTGCATGTCCTCCAGCACCCTGCCGTTCCAGGAGGTGCCCGGCTGGCTGACGTCCGCTCCGCACGACACGAGCGGCATGTCCCTCGCCGACCTGGAGGACTACGCGCGCTCCGCGTCCCGCACCGAGCAGGCCGAGCGGGCCCTGGTCGTCACCTGGCTGCTGATGGGCCAGACCCTCGCCAGCGAGGAAGAAGTCCGCGCCCCCAAGTCGGCGTTACGCAACATCCGGCGCCTCAACCCGGCGCTGCTGACCTCAGTGCGGTACGTACAGCTCCGTCATCGCGGGCACGTCCACGGCGAGAAGCAGAAGATTCCCGGCCAGCGCGGCTACCAGTTCCGGTGGATCGTGCGAGGGCACTGGCGCAACCACTACTACCCGTCGCGCCGCACCCACCGGCCGATCTGGATCGACCACCACGTCAAGGGCCCCGAAGGCGCCCCGCTTCTGGACCCGGACAAGCTCGTCAACGTTCTGCGCCGGTAGACACGTCCGCCCCGCGGCCGTGAGTAGCGGCCACGGGGCGGATCGCAAACGCCGGGCCCGTCTGATTCTCCCCGAAGACGCCAGCGCGAGGAGGACGGGCCCGACATGTAATCCACAACACTAGATGCGCCAAGCAGCATAGCGGAACGGGCGGTCGGCAGGAAGCGGGCGACCGGCGGAGAGCGGTCCGAGGGTCAGCCCCAGACGGAGTCCCGTCGGGCAGCGACTGGGCGGGACTGGCGGGTGAGCGTACCGGTCACGGCGACTCCTCGGGGTGACGTCTGGGCCCTCCCGTGGGAAGGACCGGGCGGGGGCGGCCCCGCCGGATTCGCAGCGCTCGGGCGGGGCCTACGACACCGCCTTGCTGCCAGATCGAGCGGCGCCGAGCCCCTAGAGTCACACTAGAACCAGCCATCCGCTAGAGGCATGGCCGGAATTCCTCACCGAGGCTCCCACCGTTACCTTCAAGGGATGGGGCGTCGACGTCAGTCGCCTTCGCCGTCCATCTCCCACTCAAGCGCGAGGCGCTGAAGCACTTCGGCCGAGGAGATGCCAGTGTCGCCTACGTCATGGTGGTCGGCGAGGCGGCAGAAGGCAGCGATAAGGCAGGACGTCAGAAGGCCAACCCGCGATGTCATCGCTTTGGCGACAGTGTCAGCGACTGCTTGCGGGTCTGTGTCGGTGACCGTGATTGCGTCGAAGTCCAGCGTTTCAGCGATCAGTTGCCCCACCATTTCGGACTCGGGGTTCAGGTCTTCTCGGTCACGGTCCTCGTCCAAGGCGTCTGACATGTCCTTGGCCTGGGTGAGGATGGCAACGACCCGCTGCATCATCTCGGTCTCAGTCACTTGGCAAGCGTGGCATAGCAAGGGGCCCACCGCCCCGCACACCTCACGGCAGTCGACAACGGGGGCGACACCCCTCCCATCCGCTATGCCGCTGCACGGGCGAACCCTTCGCTTTGCACAGCGAAGAGGGCCGCCCCACAGGGACGGCCCTTGATCGGCTACAGCCAGGGCCACTTGGCGTCGCGGCCCGCCTCAAGGAGCGGGATCAGCGCGAAGGCCTGATCAGTGAGCCCGCCGAACGTGTGCCTCCCCTGCTTACCGGACGGCATGGCGCCGGGCTTGTAGCCAGCCATGTTCCACATGTAGACCGGCACGTTCTTCGGCACCAAGTCGTCAATCTGGGTCTCCCCCATCCCGCCGTGTCCACGCATGTTGGAAGGCAGCCAGCCGGGCCGGGTCTGCTCGTCGGTGACGATGACGATCCGGTCGTGGGCGAACCAGTGCTTCTTGACGGCCGTGGGGATGTCGGTGCCGTCGATCTGCCCGTACTGCTCGATGAGACGCAGGACGCTGCCGCCCTTGGGCACGGCGATCTCCTTGGACTGGCCGCCGAACTCGACGAGCGTGGGCTGCTCAGCGCGGAGCGCCAGGGCCGAGCCGAAGACGGCAGCCTGCTCGGCCAGGGTGATGTCCGACCTATTCGGCGTGGAGAAGGCGTAGCCGGGGAACATCGACGGCGACCGGTCAACAAGGATGAGCGTCCGGCCGGACAGGCGGGGCACGTTGGCGAGCGAGTGACCGAGCGCCTGCTCCAGCGCATGCGCCCACCGCAGCGACGGCGCATGCTTGTACGCCGCCCACCAGCGGAACGGGAACATGCGCGAATTGGCTACCTGCTCGGCGTCAGCGAACCGGGCGCAGATCTGTGCTGCGACCGTGTCCGGGACGCCGGCCTCGTCGAAGTTCCGTAGATTCCGGGCCAGCGCCATCAGCCCCATCGACGGGATGACCGCCTCCCACGCGGCCTTGTCCATCGGCCCCTGGAGCCAGCCCGCCAGCGCCTCCCACGTCATCGCGGCCCGCTGCAACTCTCCGCTGGCGTCCACATTCTCGGCGATCAGCTGACGACGCTCCTCCACGGGGAGTGCCATGAGCCTCTGCCGACAGACGAGAGTCGAAAGCCGACCGAAGATCTCGTCATCGTTGCCGTGGCGACGGTCGAGGGCATGCTGGAACAGAGCACCCTGCCACGGCTTGTCGTCGGCAGGGCTGGCGTGGACCAGGTTGAGGACGTCGCCAAACCGGTAGCCCTTGGAATCGGTGTCGTACTTCAGCAGGGACCGCTCGTTGTAGAGGCGCTGCACCGCATCGGCGACGCCACGCTTGACGGGCTTGGGGACTCGGCGTCCGTACTTGCTGGTCCAGTAGCCGAGCATCTCGCCCGGCTCGTCGGCGCGCTGAAGGACGGAGTCGATGACCTGCCGCGAGTAGCCAGGCGCCTCCCGGAGCAGGCGCTCGGCAGTGAACTCAGCCGCACCGACGAGCGCGGCGGTCCGCATGTTCGCCTCAGTGCGCAGCCACTTGAGCAGGCCAGCAGTCCACTCGGGGTCTTCGATGGCCAGCTGGCGCACCAGCCGGGCGTAGCGATCGTCCCGGTCGCCACCCTTCTCGTAGAAGGTGTCCTTGGAGACGTAATTGGAGACGGCGAGCAAGAAGAGCTCACTCTTCGCGTCCCGCAGGTGTCCGGTGGCGCCTTCGAAGGTGGCAGTACGCTCCCCGGTCGTGGTCACGGGCGAGCTGGCGGCCGGGCGGGTGCTGCGGGTGTTGAAACGCGGCATGAAGAAGCCCCTCGCTGTGGAGGGGAAGCACTGCGTGAGACGCCCGAGATCAAGTCGGCGACGGTCCTGCGGGTATCGAGCCCGCGCGCCCGAAGGCGCTTCAACCAAAGAAGTAACCGTGCAGCCATCGCACCGGGCGCCCCGATGCTGGTGCCTCCCGAGATCAAAGACGGGACCGGCACTTTTCGCCAAAGGAAGGAGCCGGGCCCTGCGCACCGGGAGGTGCAGAAGTCTGAAGTTGTAGGTCCAGAGATCAAATCGGTGCAGGCAACAAGGCGCTCTACCAACTGAGCTACCGACCGAAGCCGGGCGGGACTCGAACCCGCGACCACCCCATTAACAGTGGAAGTAACCCGCACCTTCGCACCTGGGCTTCACCCAATGTAGCGGACGGCGGCAACAAACGCCGAGCTGAATTGGCAACACCCCGTGCACGGCATGCAAAAGCGCCCCGCCACCAAAGTGGCGGGGCCGTTCTCACCCGTCACCGGGCGAGGGCTCTTCCGGCGGGGCCGGGGGCTCAGGGGGTGCTGGTTCGGGTTGGGGTTCGGCCCAGCCGAGGTCGACTTGGGTGTCCATGTCGGCGCCGCCCGGATCAGGTCGGGGGGGTAGCTGGCGCGGCGGCCGTTCAGGCATGCTCACACTCCAGTTCGGTTGTACTCATCCACCAGAGGATGCGGCGGATCAGGCGTGATGCCGGCCTGGTTCATCTGCCGTGCCCAGCGGTCCGCCGTCCATGCGAACGCGCGCAGCAGTGACTCCAGATGCGACTGGCGTACTCGCAGGGCGCTGTTCTCCTCATCGACCCGTTTGACCGTCGCCTGAAGTACGGCCAGGTCTCCTGCCTTGGCCTGCGGGGCGGCCTGGATGGCTGCCGCTGTCCGCGTGCCCCGATAGGTGAGGAGTGCCGTCACGACGACCCCGACAAGCGTGAGTCCAGCCCCGCCGATCGTTACCCAGTCCATCCCGCCCGCTCCTTACTACGTGCGTCGGGCGGGACCCGGGACGCGCTGTAGATCACCCCGCAATGAGACGTCATGTACCAGAGGAAAATCCAGACGCCCCTGGGATAGTGATCCAGCAGGGCACCCCACAGAAACGCGAAAGCCCACAGGGCTGGCGGGACCGTTGCCGCGAGGAACCCCCACTTGTCCTGCGTGAACTTCAGCCAAGCGCAGGTGAAAGCTGTGGCGCCAGCGAGGATCCAGATCCACGCCCAGCAGTGCATCGGGGCAATGTCAGTCAGCAGACCGAGGCCGTTCGTCGCCATCGGCGTGGCGATCATACCGACGCCCCAGCAGATCTTCCCGACCCCCATGAACAGGAGGAACGGTCCGCGGGTGCCGAGCCGCTGCCTCAACCGGCAATGCACCTACACATCCGAAACGGCGCGGACCGGCGGAGCCACTGCCGGCGACACCTGGCCGCGGGTCAGGAACACGAGCACGGCGAGTACGAGCGCGTTGAGCGAGCCGACCGTCTCCGGAGAGACGTTGAAATGGTACGCGGCGAGGAGCACGACACCGGCAGTGACGATGCCCGTGAACGCCGACGGGGCGATCGGCCGGGTCAGTGCGGCGGTGACCGCAGCCGACAGTGCGGAGACGACCGCAACGATCGCCCCCGCCTGATCCGTCGACAGGCCGACGTTGAAGGTGACGACGAGGGACAGCACAGCGCTGATCACGCCGATGATGACGGCCGGTTCACGTCCGAAGATTCTCATGGACCGCTCCTTCAGCTTTCGAGGCGCTTGGCCTGGACGTCGGCGACCGCGTTGGCGATGGCCGTGATCTGCTCGGCTGTCAGGCCGGTCGTCTCCAGCGAGCCGACCTTGGCGGCGAGAGTGTCGAGCTTGCTGCTGAGGCTGTCGACCTTCGTCCCGAGCCCCTTGACGGCAGTGTTCGCTGCCGCGGCCGAGGAGGCTGCGTCGGCGACGGTCTGGTGGACGTCGGGGGTGTCCCCGTTGCTGTAGCCCCAGACCTTCTTTACGTCGTCGCTGGTGAGCGGCATGTCTTCCTCCTGTGTGCCGGTGGCGCGGGCGACGATGCCCGGGAACACCACGGACTTGAACTGGGCGACGCGCGCGTCGCCTGGGCATGCGGTGCCGCCCGTGGACCATGCGGCGTGCAGCCGGTGGTAGCCGAACCCGGGGTCGTCTGCGGTGCGGCAGATCCGCAGCGGGATGCCGTGCTGCTGATGGGCCCACACGCCAAGCCGGATCAGGGTGGCGATCTGCGCGTCCGTCCACGGGTCGGTGTGGTTCAGGTTGGAGGCGGACTCCAGGGAGATCGCGCCCGTGCCGTCGGGCCGCCGGTTCGCCAGGTAGTTGGCGTCGGCCCGGGTCTGTGTGCCGATGAACTGCGCGAGCGATCCGTCGTAGCCGAGACCGAAGTGGGACTCAAGGTTCGTCGAGTCCCGCCAGTACTCGTAGATGTGCCCCGGAGTCCACGGCGCGGCGATGCTGTGGAAGATCAGTTGCGTCGGGTTGATTGCGGGCTGTGCGTCGGACTCGGGCTGCAGTTCCATCCGGGTCGCGAAAGGACACCAGGACATGGCACCTCCAGGGCATGAAAAAAGCCCCGGTCGCGGGGCGTGGGCGCGGTTGTCGGGTCAGGCGGTTTCGTAGGTGCCGCTCACCCAGAGGCGGTCGCCGGTCGCCCAGGTCATCGGGCCGAGGCTGGTGCAGATCGCTGTGTCCTGTTTGCCGCCCGCATAGGGCTCGACGGTGGTGCCGTTGGCTGCGATATAGGCGACTCCGTTGCTGTAGCCGGAGGTGCCTGCAGAGGCGTCGCCAACGAGTACTCGCCCCACCATGTCGATGCCGGCTGCGGCGGTGGTGGGCAGACTCAGCGACCAGGAGCCCTGGCCGAACGTGGTGGTGCTCCCCGCCGTGATCTTGATGGCGAAGGTCACCATCGTCCCGACCTTCGTCCACCGGCCCGCGATCGACCCATTGCCGAGCACCGGATTCGTTGTCGCCGCAGTCCACGACGGCGTGTACGCCGCCCACGTCCCGCCCAGCGGCACCGTCACCCAGCTCGACCCGTCGTACTGAGTCATCAAGTTGACGTCCTGCAGCCACGCCGTCATCCCCTCGACCGGCGAGGTCAGCGTCGCGTTGCGGGCTGTCGCCGACGCGAACGTCAAGACGGTCCGCGACAGGACTGCCTGCAGTGACGTCGCCAGAGTGGCGATGTTCGGCGGGTCGGTGAGCTGCGGGACAGTGATGCTCTGCCCGTACTGGTCCGTGGCCATACGGCCCCCTTTCTAGGCGAGCCGGTAGCGGCCGAAGACGTCGTACTGTGCGTACTTGTTGCCTGTGGCGGGCAGTGCGGCGCTGTAGTCGCCGAGCTGTATGGCGCCGGTGGTGAGGATGGTCATCACCCCGAAGTAGCCGACCGCGACCTGCACCGCGCAGCGGACCTGCTTGGCAGGACGGGCCTCCGTCGGCAGCGTCGCCACCGTCGCCCCGTCCGCCAGTGACCCGGACAGCTGCGCCAGCCCGCACAGGGAAGCCGTTCCGTCACCATGCAGCCGGTAGGCGGGCGTGTAGTAGGAGGCGTTTGCCGACCATGAGGCGGCCAGCGAGAACGACGTCCACTGGCCGGTGCTGGCCGCGAGCCTGCCGCGGGCCAGCCAGTTCCCGGCCCCTGACACGTCGATGACAATCAGATCATTGACGGCCGGGTTGCCGTAGGACTCCTGGCGCCGGGCTACCACCCCGTCGGTGGTGGTGATGGTGCCGTCGCTGCCCACACTCTGCACAACCGCCAGACGCCAGTTGGATCCCCGCACGGCCGGGGCCGATGCCCCGGCCTGGACTGCCTGCTGGGTGATGGCATCAGCCAGGCTGCTGTGGACGGCCAGCCCGGACGAGCCGTCGCTCATGTGCCCTCCTTGGCGGAGACCGTCTGGATCGTGAAGTCGCCCGCCACGCCCAGCTGCACATCGAAGGACTGCGCCTGGTGGAGCTCCTTCGTACCGTCCGGGTAGACGACGCGGATCACATCACCCGGCGCCAGTGCGGGGTTTTGCAGGCAGGTGATCTGTGCGGATGCGTTCGGCGCAAGTGCAGCCCGCAGCTTCAGGGTCCCGGCAGCTATGCACTGCCCGCTCGTCGTCAGCGTCGCGCTGGAATAGAAATCAGGGCGGTGCCCGTAGGGGCCCGACCAGTACGTGGGGCTGCCGGGATCGCTGTCCACGACCAACGCCGAGACCGGGGCCGTGGCCGTCTCGGTGGACTCCCCCGCCGCGAGGATCCCGTTGAAGACGCCGGCGCTGGACATGCCGCGCGTCGCGGACACATAGGTGCCGCCCTCGCCCGCTGCGATCGTCCACGCCGGGGTGGCGGCCAGAATGTCCGGCAGTGCGGTGATCGTGAACGTGCCGTCCGGATCCGCGTACACTTCGGCGCCGATCGCCGCCGCGCATTCCACAACAGCCGCCCACGGATCGCCCTTGATGTCGAACGTCCGCGGGCCGATCGCCGCATCTACCACCTCGGAGGTGACGACGACGGCCGCCGCCGGAATCGAACGGCGGATCAGAGCGGTCACGGCCGACACCGCCGTACCGGACGCACGGTAGGGAGCGGTGAATTTGTCGTCCGCGACCATGACTTCCAGGGACTTGCCCTGGATCGTCACCGGCCCCTCGTCGACATCGCCGTCCACTGAATCGATACGGAACAGTCCCAGCGGCACCAGCTCACTGGTGCCGTCCGTATAGACGACGCCACGGGACACCCGTAGCTGGGCACCCGACACCGACACCTTGTCGGCTGCGGTCCGTGGGATGAGCTCCGTGTCCGCCAGGGTGATCGAGCAGGTCCGCCTGACCGCATTGGCCCGGTTGACGTTGATCGTGCCGCCGATGATGTCGAGCGTCTCGACCTGGCCGTTCGTCCGGAACAGCTGCACGAGATCCACGGGATTGTGGTCCTCGGCGATGACTCGCAGGAACCGGGCCGTGGTGGGGTACATGCGTCACCCCTTCGGCCGGTTGAACAGCACATCTTCCCAAGTGGCGTACCGGTCGAGGACCGCCTGCCAGGTGGTGTTCTCCGTGAGGATGTCCTGCCAGGTGCGGCCCGCGCTGCCTGCCACCCCCACCGAAACCGGCATATCGGCCTGGGTCAGCGGCAGCGTCCATATCCGCAGCTGCTCCTGAGCGATCCCGCCGCCGCGGGGCCGCGCCACCTGGCCGACATTCACATACAGGTCGTCCTCGCCCATACCGGGGGCCACCTGCCACAGCAGGACATGACCCGCAGCGAGGAGCCGGTTCAGCGCGATCCGCTCCTCGTCCGTCAGCGTGTAGAGGACCAGGTCACCCTCCAAGCCCGACCGCACATCGGAGCGGACTACCGCGTTGCTGCGCCCCTTGACGTGCGTCTTGGACTGCTCAATGGGCTGCGCCCAATCCGGTGCACGGGCGACCACGGCGCGCACATTGCGCTCCGGGAAGCCCGGATCTTTCAGCCAGCAGTAGTTCACATCCCCGGGGCTAAGGGTGACCGTGTCCGTCTCCCGGTACTCCACCAGTACGCCGTTGCCGTCGCGCGTCTCGGCGTAGTAAGAGACTTCCACTCCGAGCGGCGCCTCATAGTCGGTGACGGCCAGCTCGCTACTCGCCAGCAACTGCCCGTCGATCAGCCCCTGCTCGCCGCGCACCAGCGTGCGCATCCCGTCCGGAGTGACCCGCCACAGCGTGAAGTAGTAGCCCGAATACAGGTCCCGTTCGGTGATGGTGATCGAGGCGCTCGCATCATCCGCGGCGACCTCCGACGACGGCTGGTCCGGCCACAGCGCGACCTGGTCGATGCGGATCACGCTGGCCGGTGACGTCGCCGTCAGCGTGTACTCCACAGCCGCCTGCGTCGCATTCGCCGGCGCCGTGAACGAGTTGTCGAGCTGCCACCAGCCGGGCGTCGGCGCCGCCGCCGCACTCGACGAGGTGACCCCCAGATCGACGTTCGTCGCGGAGTACCAGCGGACACTGCGGGTCAGAGTGAAGCCGCCCGCGGTGACGCTGGCGACGGTCTCCACCCGGAAGCTCCTGCCCGCCGCGCCTGTGGCCAGCGGGAACTTCGCCGACCGCACGACGCTGGTCGTGGCGGTGGAGCTGGTAATGGTGCCCGAGTAGTAGCCGTCATAGGCCTGGACGCCCCACGGCGTGGACCGGGTAACTGCCGCTACACCGCTGACGGTGACCCATCCGGCGATGCCCTGCTCGAATGAACTGTCGGCATACGGCACCACAGCCCCGTCGTGGAAAACGGGCACCGGCATGATGACAGCACCGTCGACGCGCATGACCTGCGCCGCCGTACCCGCAGTGATGCCCACCGCCAGGGTGCACGTCGCCGTGCCAGCCGGCGCTTTCGCCGAGACTTTCTGCCGGTAGTAGCCGGTCCCCGGGGCGGCAAGCGTCGACCGCGTCGCCGACAGCTGGGTACCCGCCCCGTTCTGGAACCGCAGCTCCACCCAGCACGATGACCCCGACGTGGGTGGGTTCAGGTAGGCATAGCCTTGATATTCCACACCGGCTGTCGCGGCCGGCCGGTCCACGGTCCTCGCGGCGGCGTCCCCGGTAGCGGTGACAGTGAGCGCCAGAACCTGCCCGCCCGCCAGATACCAGTCCACCGGCCACTGTGTCGGCGGGGTCTGGACTCCGATCGAGCAGTTCGTCTCCGCAGTCCAGGGCGCGGACCCGGCTTCCAGCGACTCCGTATCGAACGCCAACAGGTTGCCGGTCGTGCGGATCGGCAAACCGAGATAAATATTCTCAAAATAGTTGATGACGCCTGCGGAGCCTGGTGTCATCGCGGACAGGATGACTTGTGCCTGCGTCGCACCCGACGGGGCTACGCCCGCGACGGCGATTCGGTGCCAACTCGCCGACGCTGACGTCGTCGCCGTCGACCAGGTGATGGAGATCTGCGACGAGAAGACGTTCAGCCAGCGGATCCCTATCCGCTCCGGAACCGTCACCCCCGAGGCGTCGGCGAACACCTCATACTCCGTACCTGCGATGACGCTGTACGAGGCGACAGTGCGGGCCTGCATCTCACCCGACGCCAGTGAGGTGAGCTGCAGACAGCCGTCCCCGTTACGGCCCCCCGTCCCGAGCGAGATCGTGCAGTTGGTTTTCGCGACCCAGCCCGACGTGTTCGGGTCAACTGCTTCCGTCGTAGCGGAGAGGAAGTTGCCGGGGATGGCCATGGTCACCTCCCGCGGCGGGCTTCGAGGACTGAGGTGAGGCCGGCCATCTCCTGGCGGACCTCCCCGCGGACATGACCGAGGAACGCTCCGGAGTCGAGGTAGAGGTCGCCTTCGAAGACCCCGCCCCCAGCGGCCGGTGTTGTGGACTGCCGCAGCAGGGCGTTGGCCTGCTGCGTCGTGAACACAGGCTCGGGACGGCCGGTGCCGTTGTAGGCGAGATTCATCCCCGGCTGCAGGTAGCCGCCGGAGTCGTACTGGCCGGGCTGGAAGCCGTACCAGTCCTGGAACAGGCTGTCGTTGAAGCCACGCGCGGCGCTGCCGACGAGGACGCCGGCACCGCCCCTCGACTCGACGTTTGTCTTGCCGAGGGTTCCCGCCGTGTGCCCGACGCCTGCATTCGTGATGCCGATCTTGTATGGGGAGTTGCCGTGCAGCACCCAGCCAGGAGGCGCCGTGTCGCCGGAGAACGCGCCGGTCGCCCAGCGGCGATGCGGCGGCGTCTGGCCCCGGATGACCGACTCGATCGCAGAGACGAAGCCCGAACAGTCCCAGCTGGGGTTGCCGTCACCGGCCCACTGGTACGGCTTCCCTGCCTGTGTCTTTGCCCAGTTGAGGCCTGCCTGGATGCGGGGCCCGCCGATCCCGCCGGCGCCCTTGTCGTCGGCTTTCTTGCTGTAGCCGAACAGGGCGTCGATGATCTTGTTGGGGATGTTGCGGATCATCTTGCCGATCCCCGTGTCCATCCCCGGGAAGCCGGCAAGGAGCGGGTCGACGACGTGCTTCACGCCCGCCCGCGCCGAGGCCTCCAGAGTGTCAGCGAGCCACTGGGCTCCCTTCTTGATCCCGTTCCAGGCAGCCGACCCGGCACCCTGGAGCGCGGAGCCCGCATCCGAGATCCACCCGAAGATGCCGCCGTCCCCGAACCGCTGCACCAGGCCGCCGCCCGCGTACCGCAGAGACCGGTCCGTCGGGAGACTCGGGTTGCCGCCGAACACCGGCGCCAGGGCCGCTTTCACGCCCTGCGCACCGCCGGTCTTGGCGATCGAGTTCATGGCCCCGATGAACCCGGAGCCGACCGCACGGGTGAACTCCGGGCGCATGATGGCCTCACCGCCACTGAGCTCCAGCGCACCGCCCGTCGGCGAGATGAACCTGTGCACATCACGGCCCGGCGTATAGCCAGGCATGATGCCGCCCGAAGCAAACGTGAATTCCTTCAGCTCGGGAGCCCCGAACGCGCCAGCAATCTTGTTCCAGACACCGCGAATACCCTTGTTGTAGACAATGTCCACCACGTACTGGACGGGCTTCCGGGCGATATCCTCGACCTTGTCCCAAGCCGACTTGATGTCGTTCTTCGCCTTGTCGAAGGCGCTAGCCACCAGCCCGACCGCGGACTTCATGGCGTCGAACGGCGGCTTGATCCCGTGGTCATACAGCCACGACGCCTTATCCGCAATCCACCCGAAAATCGGCTGGACCGCACTGCGCCACAGCCACGAGAACGCGTCGCCAATACCATGCACAGCCGGTGCAATGCCGGTCTGCCACAGCCACATCGCCGCACCAGCCAGCACCTGGAAACGACCCACGATCCAGCCGACCACCGGCTGAATCACATTCGACCACAGCCAGACCGCAACCGCCGCGATGCCATCCACGGCAGGCTTGATGCCGCTCGTGTACAGCCACGCCGCCGCAGCACCCACCCTCTGGAACCCGCCGACCGAACTGTTGACGAACGGCGCCAGCGCGTTATTCCACAACCAGCTCGCAGCAGCACCGATAGCGCCGAACAACGGCGACAGAACCGTCTGCCACAGCCACGTCGCAATCGACGCAAGAAGCTGGAAAGCAACCACCCACGGGCCGACCAGGACCGTCAGCACCGTCACAATCAGGATCCGTGCAGCCGTAGAGATCGCCGAAAAGACCGGGGACAACACGTTCTGCCACAGCCACATCGCCCACCGGCCCACCGCCTGAAGCGCAGCAACGATCGCATCGAACGTCGGCTTGAGCACGGTGCTCCACACCCACAGGGCGGCTGCCTGAATCGCCGTCCACACGGCAAGAACGGAATTGCGGAACCAGTCCCAGTGCTGCCACGCATATTTGATGCCGAGGACCAGCAGGACGAGCGCTACAACGATCGCCGTGACAATGGCGACCACCGGATTCGCCTCGAAGGCAAGGTTCGCCTCGAAAATCGCCGCCGTCCAGCCCTGCGTCAACAGGATCACGATCAGCATCAGCCCGCGGTAGGCCACCAGCGCCGTATTCACCGCCACCTGGGCGATGGCATAGGCACGCGTCGCAAGGAACAGGCTGTACATCAGCTGGATGAGACCCGGAAGGTTCGTCGCCAGCCAGCTCAGCCCCTCCGACAAGGAGATAAGGAACTGAAGGGCCACATCGGCGAGCGGCCCCAGCGCCTTCGACAGGTCAAGGAACGCGCCCGCAATCTTCCTGAACGCCTCACCGACAAGCGGGGCATGCTCGGACGAGTAGGCCAAGAACCGCTCGAACTCGGGCGACCCCTTCAGGCCCGTGCCCCACGTCGCGAACCGGCCGCCAAGCCGGTTCAAGCGCGTACCGAACTCGTCGAAGTGTGGCAAGAACGCGTCGACGACCCCAGCGAGACCCTTGAACGTCTGCCCGAAGAAGACCCCGAGGCTGAGCAGCGCAGGATAGACACTCCTGGACAGCTCCGCCTTGAACTGAATCCACCACGGCGACTTGAAGTCCCGCGACACCCGGTCCTGCAGCTCACCGACCGCCTTCGCCGCAGCCTGCACGAACGGCGTCAGGCCCGGCAGCGACCGGCGAATCCCGTCCAGCCCCCGCGTGAACAGCGGCATAACCTCGGGCTGCAACGACACTGACCACGCCTTGAACGCGTCCCGCAAGCGCAGAAACGCATCGAACGTAGCCCGGGCGGCGGGCGACAGCTTGGCCAGAGCCTCCTGATACTTGGCCTGCGCGACGGCAGCCTGATCGACGCCCCCGGCCGCCTGCTGCGACGCGGAGGCAATCTGACGCTGAGCGGAGGAGACTGCGTCGGCGGCGTTCTGCTGGGCGACGGCGACATTCGCGGTCGCCTCCGACACACGGCGCTGCGCCTCAGCGATCTGCCGGGCCGTCTCCTGCTGAGTACGCGCCGCCTCCGCCTGCGCGTCCTTCACGTCCCGGGTACGCAGGACCACGTCCTGCAGAGACTGGGATACCTTGTCCTGAGCCTGCCTGACGGCGTCCGAGCCCTCGACGCCCTTCTTAGCTGCCTCAGCCTGCTGATCCTTGAGCCGACCCGTTTCGAGCGTCTGCTCCTTGAGGTGCTGAACCGCCTGGTCATAGGCAAGCTGCGCCTGCTGACGTTGCAGATCCGTCGCCTTCGGATCCGCCAGCGTCTTGTTCAGATCCTGACGGGCCTCCTTAACCTGAATATCGGCATCGCGCTGGGCAAGCTGGGCGTCCGCGTACTTGTTGGCAAGGTCTTCCAGTTCCTGCGCGGCCTGCTTGCGGGCGGCCGTTAGGTCGAGCTGCGCCTGCTTGGCGTCCTTCTGCGCGCGGGCGAGCTGACGCTCCGAATCCTCCACCTGGCGGGCAGCCTGCTGATTGCGCAGCGCCGCCTGCACCACAGCATCCGCCGCAGCCTGCTTGGCCTGCACCACCTGCTGCTGCGCCTGCGCGATCTGCCGCGCGCCATTACGCTCCGCCGTCGCCAGCGCCTGCTGGGCTCCGGCCAGCTGCAAGGCCTTCGCGGCACCCTGGCCTGCCGCCTGGCCGCCCTTCAACGCGGAGTTCGTCGCCGCATCCTGCGCAGCCTTCTGCGCCTGCAACGCCCCCGCGATTCCCACAACCGCCGGCACCGCGACAGCCGCGAGAGCGCCGACCCCGACTGCCGCCGCCACAACCGCCGACGTGAACAGGCCGACCCCCGCCGCCAGAACCGGAAACACGGGTAGGGCGGCAAGCCCAAGGATCGCAACCGACAGCTGAAAGACCGCCGACAGGGCACCTGCGGTATCGATATCGATGCGTGCCGTCTGGCCGTCCAGTGCTGCCACCATGGCCTGCACCGAGACAAGCCGGGCCTGCGCGGCCGCGGCATCCACGCGCACGCTGACATCTGCGCTCGACGCCGACAGTCGCGCCAGCTCCGCCCTGATCTCCTCAACTCGGGCCAGCGCGGTCGCCGCATCAATATCGATGCCGACACGCTGCTGCGACAACGTCCCCAACTGCACCCGCAAGGCGATGAGGTCCGCCTGCGCCTCGCTGGTGTCTGCGTCGATACGGATGTCCGGCAGAGCCGCCTGCGCCGCGGCGACTTCGGCGCGCAGCTTCTGCCCAAACGCGCCGACCACATCAACACGGACGCGTGCGGGATTCGTCGAGATCCTGTCAATCTCTTCCCTGATAGCAGCAAGCTGCGCCCGCGCCGCCGCGGTATCGGCGCGCACCGCCACGTTGGGATGCGCCGCCCCCAGACGACGCAGCCGCGCCTCGATGTCGGCGATCTCCGCGTCCGCCACCGCGACATCGACATCGATGCCGATGCGCTTGTTGCTCAGCGTCTCCATGCGAGCCCGCAAGCGCGCCAGCTCCGCGTCCACCCCTGTGTCGCTCAGCTTCACGTCGAGCTTGGGCATTGACCGGAAGGCTTCGATCAGCTTGACGCGCAGTGAGCGACTGAACGCTCCCCCAGTTTCCTCGCCCTGCCGAGTCGCTGCGGGCCGGGCCTTTTGGCCCCCGATCGTGATCCCGTCCTTCAGGGCGTCACGGACCGCGGCAGCAATGCGGTCAGCGATCTTCTGTCCCAGCTTTTCACCGATCTGCAAGGCGACCGTGTCATCGACGGCCCCTGCCATGGCTGGTCCGAAGGCCTTGCCGGCCGCCTTGCCGGCTTCCTCTCCCGCTGCCGTGGCAGCGGGCACCAGGGCATCGGTGAGGCGCGCCAGGATCCCCTTGGTATTGGGGATGACGTCGACCTCGACGGAACCGATGCTGATCGCCACGAGAAGCTCCTCTCGCAGCTATCCGCCTACGCGGCACCACCATTGATCAGCCGGAACAGAGTCTCCGCGCCGGCGTCGGACAGGGCCGCCTTCGGGCGGCGCGCCTTCGCGCCAGGACGCCGAAGGGGTTCCGGCGGCTCAGGCCGGTCGCGCTTCTTCTCGGTGTTGGCGCAGACCGTGACGTACACCAGGCGCCGCACCTCGTCGACTAGGGCCGCGAGCAGCTGCTCCTGCTGAGACCAGCGGCCCTTCTCCGGCTCACCCTGCTCGGCCTGCTCGGCCAGCTCGTCGTCGGACAGTTCGTTGCGCAGCGCAGTCATCGTGTGGGACTCCGGCGGCAGACGCTCTATCAGCACCCGCAGGCGCCGCCAAGACATCCGGCCCCGGTGCAGATCGAGCAGATCGATACCCAGAGCCAGGAGGTCGGCCTCTACCGCTTCCGCGTACCGGTCGACGACCGACGCGGTCCAACGGACTTTCCCAGCGGCTCCCCGCCCGTCTCGCCGGCACGGTTCAGGAATGCGCCGAGATCGTCGTTCGTAGGGTCAGCGTCGAGGTAGAGGTCGTAGGACTGGGGGCTGAGGATGTTCGCCATGAAGGTGTCCATGTCGCCGGCCTTCAGCTGACGCAGCCACGACTGCCTCCACGCCCCGGGCGGGATCACATCCCATTTGTCGTCGCCGAACGGGACGGGCACGTAATGTCCGTGCTGCTCGGCTTCGATTTCCTGGGCTTCGGCGGGGCTGATCTCGATCTGGTCAGTGTCAGGCATGGGCGCGGCCTCCTAGTAGTCGCGGCGCGGGAAGGGATCAGGTGGGGGTGGTGGACGGACTGACTCCCGCGCCAGCGGTCAGCCCGCCCACCAGTCAGGGGGTCAGGACCCGGTGTACGTCGGCGTCGCCGGGACTGAATCCGCGTGGTAGACGGTGTTGCCGGCCTCGTCCGGGTAGGCGGTGATGGTGATCTCGTAGCCGGACATGGCGTCCTGCTTGAACGTCACGTCCGAGCGGTCCGACACCTCGCCCTGGGGGATGTAGAACCCGCGGGCGCTGTCACCGTCGATCACCGCAAACCACCAGCTTCGGCGGTCCGGCACCGGCGATGCGGTCTCCGCGAACGTCGTTAGACCCGAGACCGGGGCGAGATCCGCAGCCGGGATCCGGTACATCACCGACTGGACGGCCACGCGAGCCGTCTCCCACAGGGTGATCTTGAACGTGCGGATGGACTTGGTGATCTGCGTGCGGAACGGCGAGGTCAGACCCCACGGAGTGAACTCCTGGCTGTCCTCGTCGAACCCGTAGACGAGCCCATCGTCACTGATGGCGCCCAGCGGCTCCCAGGGAACGGCAGGCTGCGTGAGCGGCGACGCCGGGGCAGTGGTGCCGGTATCCGCCACCCAGCCCCCACCGTTTGCTCCGATGATCGTGAGGTCCGCCGCGCGGGTGATGTTGACCATGAAAGGGTCTCCAGACATGCAGAAACCCCGCACGGCGGCGGGGTCAGGGAAAGGGACGCGGCGCGGAAGAACCGGTCAGGAAACCGGGTGACTGTAGATCGAATAGGTGGCCCCGACACGACGGAGCCCCGTGTTCTCATACGGGCGGATCCCGGGAGCCGACTCTGTCCGGATGGCACCGACCACGGCCGAGCTCGTCTTCGAGCCGGCGAGCTGCGTCAGCAGCAGGCCTCGGATAACCGCAGCCAACTGGACCGCGTCACCGCGGGTAGCGGCATACACGTCGACGTCAACCAGGGCCCGGTCGAGCCGGTAGCCGTCGTCGTCCCCGCCAGGCAGGCGTTCCACCGACACAGTCGGCAGCTCGTTCATCAGGTTGTTGTCGAGTTCGTCGCGCACGACGACACCGCTGCCTAGCTGGCTCTGGAGCCAGCCGATGAGCAGGACCTCCACATCGACGCTGCCGACTGCCGCCATCAGCGGCCACCCGCCTGAGCAGCCCGCAAGAGCACATGATGAGCACGGACACGGCCGCCGTTGCCGTACTCCACCCAGCGGGCGTAATAGGCACTATTGCCGACCACGCCGACCGGGCGACGCTTGCGGGACCGGCCGACCGGCTTCCTGCGGACCTCCGCATACCAGGACGCTTTGTACAGGCCCGGGTGCGGATCCGCGGGACCGCCGACCGGGGAGATCGACTCCGCCACACTCTTGATGATCTCGGCGCGGCGCAACACCTCCGCCTCAATCATCGGCGAGTTCAGCAGCTCACCAACCCCGCGCTTACTCATTTTGAACTTGGCAGCCACACCGCCTCCTCGTCAGCCGGTGACGCGATCAGCAGCGAACTGGACGACGCCACGAGTGCCACTGAACGGAGAACGCCCCCAGTTGCCGGGCTCGCCAGTGACCTCGCAGGCTTGGCCGCGAATCACCACCCGGTCCGTCGTGCGGACATCGGAACCAGCCGGCGCGTACACCGTCCACCCCTTGATCACCGTGTCGCGGCCCTGCTGCTCCGGGCTACCCACGCCGGGATTCTCCTGCCGAGGCGTCACCACACAGCCTGTGAGGTCAAAGGAGATGTCCGGGCCGGGGAGCGGATGCCCACGCTCATCTCTGCCGGGCGACAGGCCGGTGCGCACGATCCGCACCGTCTCCCCGAACGGATAGGGGGCCGGCACTACACCCACCCCCAGCCCGGCTCATAGTCCAAGCCGCCAGCGCCCGCCATTTCGTCCACATCCAGCGGCCAGGTCGGCGACGGATCCGCGGTCACGGGCGTCGGGTCGACGGTGAACGCGCCTCCCCGGCCCGCCAGCGACTTCAGGGCCGCCTTGTCGGCCTTCGTCAGATACAGGCCGCCAGAGCCCTGGGGGCGCTGCACCGACATCGGGCCGATCGTCTCGTAGGACACCTGCTGAGGATTCACGTAAGCCCGGCCCGCCACCGACAGGACGACCGCAGTTGCCTCGGCCGGCAACGGCTTGACCACCGACTGGCACAGGGCTACCGCCTGCCCCAGCAGCAGATCAGCGCGTGAACCGTCGATCTCCCCCAGCCCCAGGTAAAGACCCAGGTCCTCAGCAGTAGGGGCAACGAACGTCATGACCGCCTCCTACAGGGACTCGATCGCCTCACACCAAGCCGCCAGATCAGCCGCAGGATCCAGCTCGGCCGACCGGGCCTTCGCCCGCTTCGACGCCAGCCGGTACTCGGCGGGAGCCGTCAGCTTGCGCAGGACTGCCTCGTAGCCGTCGATGTCCTCACGGTCCACGAAGATCCCGGCCTCGCCCAGCGACTCGCACAGGCCCGGAGTCGGGTGCGCAACGACGGGAATGCCGCTGGCCAGGGCTTCGCAGCCGACCCGGCCCCACGACTCGTAGGACGACGGCATCAGCAACACCCGGGTACGGGCATAGACCCGCTCCCGCATCTCCCGCCCGTCGACATGCTCGACGACCTCCACGTTCGCGAGATCCGGAAGGACTTGCTGACCGTAGGCACCCTTCACCGCGAGGAACTGCTGATCGGGCATGCGTTCCGCGAGCTTCCGCAGGACGTGGCCGCCCTTCTCCGGGTTGCAGTTGACCAGCGTGACGGCGCCACCAGGCTTCGTGCGGTATTCCTCCGTGAACACCGGCGGGCGCACGATCAGCTCGGCGGCCGGGCGGACACTCTTCGGGTACTCGGCGAAGAAGAGCTCCGCCTCAGCCCGCATCCACAGCGAGTTGTACACCGCCAGCGCGGTACCACCAGCCGCCATATCCCGGAACGTCGGCAGATGCGTGTTGTGGCACACCACCGCAAGCGGCTTGCCGTACCCGCGGGCCAGCGACGCCGTCGACGGCACCGTCTCCAGATGCGCCAGCAGCACACTGGCCCCGCGCACCGCTGTCGGGAAGTCCAGCCGCGACGCCAGGGGGATGACCTTGATGCCGCGGTACTCGTACTCCTTCGAGGCCGTCCCGTAGCGGGACAGCCACACCGACACGTCGTGACCGCGCTCCACCAGGGGACGCAGCATCGACACCAGCATGTGCTCGGCACCCGCATTATGCTCAGGCGGGAACGCATGGACCCGGGCAACGATGCGCAGGGGCTTGGCTGCCCCGCCCGGCGCGGAAGCCGGGACAGCCCGCACCATCAGGACCCCGACGGGGTGCCGGTGTACTTCACGAACGCGTCCGGGTCGCCCTGAACGTAGCCGTAGTAAGCCTCCGCGAGGAGAAGCACCAGGTTCTCCTGGAACGCCGAGTGAACGCCACCCTCCTCGTCGATGTACGTGGCCTCCTTGGAGATCCGCACCGTGATGTCCATGCCCACGCCGAACGCTGCCTGGGACCAGTCACCACCGATCGCGCGCAGGCCCGTGTCCGTCGAAGCGGACTGCCGGCGCTGCTTGCCCGACACGCTCCGGGAGTAGGCAAGCGGCTGCCCGATCAGCGTGCCCGCCGCCGCCATGTCCGTCCCTGGAGTCTGCGTGTCCACGAGGATCGGCCGGCCGGTCGTGTCCGTCGCCAGCAGGAGCTCCGGCTTCAGCCGGTAGTCGGCGACCGTGCCCGTGTAGTCCCAGTCCTCGTCGATGACTTCCGCCATGCCGGTCACCAGATCACGCCAGATGCCACCGACTCCCTGCTCGGCCGTGCCGAGGGCAACCGAATTGCTGGTCATCGCCAGGTAGTCGGTGAAGGGGCCGGTGGCGCCCTTCATGGTCTTGCCGTGGATCGCTGCGTGGTCGAAGGCCCGCGCGAACGCCGTCGGCAGGTCAGTCTGCAGCTGCGTCCACAGGCCGCCGGAGTTGGTCATCACGACCTCTTCGGCGACCGGGATCAGAACGGCCAGCTTCTTGGCCGTCATCTGCTTGACGCCAACGGACGACGTCGAAAGCGGCTTCTTCGCCGCCTGCCCGACCCAGTCCGCAGTCGGAACGTCCATCGGAATCGGGACGCTCGTCGTCGCGTCGATCGCAAGCGGGGCCCGACGCGCCAGCGCCATCACCGCCGAGGACTCAACAGACTTCTCGAAGATGGGCCCTGCCAGAGTCCGCGGCAGGAGCGCGTCGTTGACATCAGTGATCTGCAGGGGGGCGGTGACCGCCATGGTGTCCTTCTTTCAGCAGCTACTTGATCTTGAGCTGCGGTTTCAGCCACCCGGCGAACTCGTCGCCCGGAGTGGGGGGCCTGGACTTATTGGCGCCGGACGCCTGAGTGCGATCCGGTGCAGGTCGCCGCGGGCCCTCCGGGGGCTGGGACTTCGCCCAGTGCGGCTTGCGCTCCAACAGCGCCTGGAGATCCGCCTCGATGGCGGTCTCGTCGATGCGGCCTGCCTCGTCGATGTACGAAGAGAGATCGAGCTGCCCGACGGCATCCTCGGGATCCGTGAACGCAGCCCGTTCCCCGACCGCCGCGCCGGCCAAGGCCTGCACACGCGCCTCGACAAGGCTCTTGCGCGTCGCGGCAATCTGCTCATTCGCGGCGGCGAGCTGGTCGTGGAGGCGTTCGGTCTCCGACTTCTGCGCGTCCTCGAACTCCTTGGCCTTCTTGGCCAGGGGCTCAAGTTCCTTCAGGCGCTTGCGGAGATTCGCGGCTTCGCTGTTCTTCTTGCGCAGCTCCGCCTCGAACTTCTTCCGGTCGAACGGCCTCTCCTCGGCCCCGGCGTCCGCCTCCTGGGCGTCGTCCGTGACCTCGGTACCGTCCTGCTCCTCGGCGGCCGTCTCCTCGACGGTCTCCTCGGTACCGGACTCCGGCTGCTGCTCGTTCTCGATCTCTTCGGGCATGACGGATCGGCCCTCCAGGGGCTGTGGAAATGAGAAAGGCCGCCACCAG
The DNA here is from genome assembly GCF_040629815.1 of Streptomyces sp. NPDC005878. NCBI lineage: Bacteria > Bacillati > Actinomycetota > Actinomycetes > Kitasatosporales > Streptomycetaceae > Streptomyces > Streptomyces sp. NPDC005878. Next base: position 183,746 of record NZ_JBEXWK010000002.1, on the reverse strand, counting down.
GGCAGCCATGTGGGTCAGAAAGCTCCGGGGAGCGGATGCTCGTCGTGCTCGGCGAGGGCCCGCCGGAACAGGCGCAGCTGGTCACCGGGATACCCGGCCGCGTACTCCCGGTACAGGCGGTCCCATTCGGTGGCCTGCGGCGACAGCTCGAACCGCTGGCCCAGGAACACAGGGATGGGCTGACAGCGGCACGAGTTGTGGAACTTGATCACACTGTCAGCGCCGGTGAACTTTTCATCCGCCGCACGCCCCACCGCATCAAGATCCTTGTAGACCGCGCCGCGAGACGCCATGAGCTTGCAAAAACTGCAGGCCCCGAGCGCCGCAGCCCGCGCATAGGCAACGGCATAGCGGTCCCGCTGCACAGCCTCCCGGACCGTCTGGCGGCCCTGGTTGAGCATCAGCCGCTCAACGGCGCCCTCAGCCTTCTTCTCCGCCTGGTCCAGACGGACATCCAGCGGCTCAAGCTGCGCTGCCGTAGTCGTCGACGCCTCGGGATCACGCGGCCACAAATCCTTCGTGGCCCAACGCAGACTGTTATCAACCTGCTCATCCGGCGGCGGATCAGGCACAGGCACCGCAAACCGGCCCGGCACCCCCGCCTCAGCACGCTGGGCATCGTAGAAGTCCGCCGCCAGCGAAACCGAGGCAGCCCCGTACTCGCCCAGCAGAGCCCGCACCGCCTCAATCCAGTCCGGCACCGACGCCTGCAACCTGGACGGAACAATCAGCCGACGCAGACGCCGCATATCCCGCCGCAGACTGGCCGCGAGACCACCCTGCGTGCGACGGAACCGCGCCGCGCTGCCGCTGCCGTCAGAAACCGGCGGCGCCACCGGACACCTCCGCCGCCTGAGCCGTATCCGGGCCGCTCATCTGCGCCAGCCGGTCAAGGACCGAAGAGCCGCGGCTCCGCAGCCGGTCCGCAGCCACACGCTGACGCTGCCCCTCCGTCAAACCGGCCATCTCCAGCGTCACGTCACTGTCCGCCGGGAGGATCCCGGCCTGGACGAGCTTGACCGTGGCATCCGCCTGCGCGGCCACCGTCGGCGTCGCGGGGTTCCGCCACACCGTCTCGATACGGCGTGTCTTCTCCGGCGGCTCACCGTCACGCACCCATAGGGCGAGCCGCATGGCCTGCTGCCACGCCGCACCGAACCGGCGGATCCGCCGCTCGCTGCGCTTCACCAGCTTGGCCTCAGTGGAGCGGATCGCGTCCGCCGATGCCGGATTGTCGGTGGTGTAGCCCAGCATGTGCGGCGGCAGACCGAACTGCGCCGACATGATCCGCGCATACAGGTCGATGATCTTCGTCATGCCAGACGGATCATGCGCCGGGAACTGGCTGACCGTCGGCACGTTGCCGTCCTCGTCCCGCTCCAGCGCCAGAATCCGGCCGATGTACGTCTCCCACGCCGACTTGGCGTTGCCCTCCGCGTCCTGGAACGCGCTCTCCGAGGCGCCGAGGATGTAGCGCTGCGGGGCACCGAAGAACTCGGCCGCGACCTCCATACCCATCATCCGACGACACGCCGCATCCGTGATCGACATGACCTCCGGGGTGATCTCACTACGCCCCACCCGGTCCGCCGTGCGCTGCCGGTTCGCCATCCGCAGCACCGGCACCACACCAAGATTGTGGATGTCCCGGTCGACGACCTCCCAGCCACCCGACTGTGTGGGCAACGCCGTCACCGTCTGATCCGGCAGATACAGCACCAGCATCCGATCATCCAGCCCCGACTCGACGAGACCATCGGTCTGACACTCACGCAGCGCCGCAACCCCCATACGAGTACGGGCATCCCACAACAGCGTCATGTCCAGCGGCGACTCGATACTGATCAACGGAGGACAGTCAGACGACCCGCAATCCCCCGAACCGACCGCAATGTACTCACGGCCATACGTCAACGCATCCAGGTGCGCCAGACTCGCCTCATCAAGCAGATCGTTCGCCTCAACGATCTCCGCCAGATCGGACGAGTCCGCGCCATCCGCCCACCGGAACGCCTCCAAATCAAGGCGCTCCTCCAGGGACTCGACCCCCACCCGCGGCCAGCCGATGACCGTGTGAAGGGCCTTCAGCTGCGGCGGGATACTGATCCCGAGGTCACGGACCAGCTGCTCCCCGTTGAAGTAGGCATCCCGCAACAGCAGCGACCAGCGATCCCGCAACAGATCCGCCCGCAGCGTACTGATCAAGGCGAGCTCGTCATCCGACAGGAACGTCAGCGGAATGTCCGGACTGGTGATCGTCACCGCAGCACCACCACCCGTCCCGACTTGCCGGTCTTCTTCTTGCCGAGACCCTTGGCCATCGCGTCGACGCGGCACTGCCAGGCGAGGACGGCCGCTACTGCCGCGTCGATCTTCTTGGCGCTGTCGGGATGCTCCTTCATGATCTGAATGCCGCTTCGCGACTCCCGGCGCCGGGCATTGAGGATGTGCCGGGTCAGCACGCTGGACCCGTCGTGCGTCAGCTCGCCGTCCACCACGCTGGATCGGAACTTCTCCAGCGCCCTGACGATCTGGTGAGACCGGCCGCCCGTCATCCACCATTCGATCGGGTGCTGGACCGAGGCTTTGACCTTCAGGCGCCGGCTGTGGTCCGCCTCCCACTTCGCCACATGGGACTCCCACCGAGCCGGGTCGGCGTACATACCGACGACCTTGTACTCGCGGAACGCCTCTTCCACCGTGGCCAGCACCTCCACCGTGGGCACCTGCCAGTCAGCCCCGAAGGGGCCGTCCGGCTGCTCCCAGCAGCCAAGCAGGAACAGATGGCCGTCCGAGACACGGCAGCCCACCAGGGCCGTGGCGTCCGTGACACCCCTATTCCGGCGGCGCGACCCGTCGAAGCCGAGAACGATCTCCTCGCCCCTGCCTACGACCTTGTCCGCTGCTCCGAGTCCCGCCCACTCCGGCTGCGAAATCCACGAGTCGGAAGCGTGGGTGATCTGGTTCAGGAAGTCCGCGCGAGCCGTCTGCGGGTCCGTGCTCGGATCCCAGATCGTCGCGACCAGCGTGTCCAGATCGACGTGGCCGCCATTACGATCCGCAGAATCCCCGTAGGTGTAGGCCAGGCCCGCCAGCAACGACTGCCGATCGGTCATGTCCGTCTCGGGCGGCGCCTCACGGTGGTCATAGAAGAGTCCGTCATCCCTTGCCCGACCCTCACGGATCTTCGCCCAGAACGCCGCCGACTCCTCAGCAACACTGCCCTCGCCAGGAATGAAAGCGTTCGGCGACTCGACCGTCGTACCCCCGACCTTCGCCGCGTTGATCCGCATCGTCTCGGCGAGCCGGTTGCCACGATTGGACTTGACCCACTCCTCGGTCTGGTCCAGCACAGCAAACACCGGCTTGTTGCCCTTGACCGTGCGAGCCGACGAAGTGATCGGTTCGATCCTGCCTCGCGGGAGATTGACGAATGTATCCAGGGGCTCCAGGCCCGGATAGGCATCAATGACCGGCCCCTGCAGCATCTCCAGTAGAGGAGCCCACGTGTTCTTCGTCTGCGTCTCGCTCACCGCAGCGATCTGAACGAGCGGGGTACGCACCTCCGACCAGGGCTTGCCCACCGGCTGGCCCTGGGCATCCCAGCCATCCGGCACCACCGGGCCCAGCGCCTCGACAATCGCCAGTGCTGCCAGGAACGGCGACTTGCCCCATCCACGCGGCCGGCTGATGACGCCCCGCCGGAACCGGCGCTTCCCGGTGAACGGGTTGATCTCGTAGTAACGGAGGACGAAGTCCTCCTGCTCCGGGTAGAGCACGAACGGCTCGTACTCCCCGCGGTCCGGGGCCGCCAACATCTCCGAGATCCAGTCAATGACGTCATAGCCCAACGTCGGTACAGCGCCCGGCTCTGGAGGTATCCACGGCACGGCTACCCCCCAGCGGCATCCGGAGGAGGCAGCGCGTGCAGGGTGCCGCGGCGCTCACGCGCCGACCGGCCGCCCTCAGGCCTCTTACTGTCGGCCTCATCCGCCTGCGCGAACTGCATCCGAAGTCTGGCCCGGTCCTCGGGCGTTGCACCGAACTTGGCTACCCTCAGCCGGAGTTCCGCGGCGGCGGACATCTCCCCCGACCACAGCCGGGCGTGTACGACGGCCGTGTCCAGCAGGAAGTCCCAGTCCGTTGAGGAGAAGTGCTCCGCCTGCGGAGAAGCCTTCCACATCTCCCACCAGTCCAGCGTCCGAGCCGGCCACGAATGCTCGATCAGCTCCCCGTCCTTGAGGACCTGCAGGGTGGGCAGTTCGGGAGGCTCAGCGTGCTCGAATCGCAGGACGGTCTGCGGGACGGGGTCCTTGTTGGCCCGCGCCCTGCGGGACGGATCCTTCGGCTGGGGTCCGCGGCCGGCCATGGCCACCACCCCCCTGCCGTCACGTCAACGAGTCGATCACATCCGCTGCATCCGGCAGCTCGGCAAGTCCCAGCGGGGTGCCCGGCACCCGGTCCCCCACGATCATGTAGCGGCGGTCGGAGTACACCTCCACCGCCAGACCGGCACGGCGGATCCGGCGCCCCGCAGGCACCTCGCCGCGGAACCACAGATGCACGCCCGTGCCCGACCGGCCGCGCTCCATGTACGTCGGCGGGAGGCTACCCACGATCCGCTGCGCCCACGGCAGCAGCCGGCCGCCCTCGACCGCGTGGTCCAGGTCGACGACCACGATCCGGTCCGAAGATGTGAGGGCAAAACCGAAGCCTTCGCCAACCGAAGATCGGGCAACGGCCGCGAAGTCCGACCAGGTTGACGGGTCACTGACCGAGGCGAACCGGCCGTCGATACGCAGCGGAACCTTCTTCGACGAGTAACGCACCCAGCGGGCACGTCCCGTCAGCTCCATCGGGACCCGGGCCATCTGCTCGCCGACAACCCGCTCCTGCTCGGCACGGCGCCGCCTGCGATATGCGGCCTGACGACAGGCTGAGCTGCAGAACCGTGCGATCGACCGCGCCTTCGCAGGCAGCCGACCGCCACAGTGCTCGCACTGGGCGGTCCGGGACAACGCGACGTAGGCCATGAACCCCATTCTAGCCAGGGCGCGTTACGGATAGAAGTACTCTGAGCTGCGAGAACAATGAATCTCGTGTACGAGCACCCGCCATCCCCTCCAAGGCGCACCCAGCATTAGCGCAGGTCAGAAAGCCCCAGACCTGTACGCGGCCACGACTGGTATACGGCCCCGATCCTCCAAGATCGCCGTGGGGCCTAACCCCCCAGGTCGCCTCAGCCGGCGATAGCCGACCAGCCCTCATCAAGATCACGCTTGACGCTGTTGCAGTAGAAGTGGGCGGTCTTGAGGTTGTCCTCACTGTGTGATCCACCTTTGGCCAAAGCAATCACGTGATCGAGAACTGGTGCTTCGAGGTCAGGAGCGACAGCGTTACGGTCTACTGGGTCACCGCATATGTGGCATGTCCAGCCGTCCCGCACATGGATCCGGTAGCGGGAGACGGTATCCACCAGGGCGCCCGCCTCCAGGGCTCGCCGTCTGCCTGCCTTGTCCCTGATCTGGCAGCGCCGCGAGCAGTGCCGGACTCCTCTGTCCTGTCGACGGACGAAGGGGTCGCCGCATCGGATGCAGAATCCCGCGACCCACGGGACGACGCCTGTCGTACCCTTAGCCGCCAGCCTAAGTACTCGCATGGCGTTACGTCGCCGCGGACTCATCCGCTTGCGCGCAGCTACACCTTGGTTGTCTTCGCGCGGGCGGTCACTGCCGTACTTGGCGTCGTAGAAGCATTGGTGTGAGCAGTATCGAGAAGTGGTTTTGGTGACCGTGGTTTCCCGTCCACATTGGGCGCAAGTGATCGGGTACGCCTTCACTCGGGGGCGGTCGTACTGCCGGCTGTAGCTGCGCCCCGTTGCCGCACGGTGTTTGGCCTGGAACTCTCGCTGCCGTTCGTTGCGGTGCTGGCGTTTGCATTCCGGCGCCCCGCATTGCACCCGTCGGGCGTTGACGAGAGGCGCTCCGCAGTAGGGACAGGGGCGTGTAGCTTTGGTCATGTCGGTCCTGTCACGTCAGGGCTGGCCATGGCCCCGGGACTGTTAGCGCAGTCGCCGGGGTTCTCTGCTCCATTGTCTCAACTCAACTTGCCATGCACAGGCCGTTGTTGGCCTAGCGACGACTTCCCTTGGTCCCGCGATTCGCCTTGCTTCCGGGCCAGATTCCGGTGGACTCGTGGAAGCGGAGGGCGCAGTACCCTTTCGCCCGCGGCCCCATGAAGCGCTGAACGCGGCTTACGCAGCGGGTGAAGGCTCCAGAGCGTGGGGCGTAGCCGATGCCAGCAGCCTTGCCCCTGGATGTGGGGCGGTCGCTCCAGTACCTGCGACCTTCGCGGACGATGCGCCTGTTGCTCTTCGCTTTGTTCGCCATGTCGGATCACTCCTTCGATGGCGCGGGTTGGCCTTGGGGTTCGTCTACCCGTTCGATGCTGGCGACGTGGTCGATGGGGATGGCGAAGGCGATGCCGCCGTGGTCGTGGAGGATGGCCCAGTGGTCGTTGAGGGTGAGGGTGTCGACGTCTTCGGCGAGGATGTCGCCGTGCTCGCCTTGCCGGTGGCGGATCAGGTAGGCGGGCATGGCACCGTCTCGCACTGGATCTTGTAGTAGGTGTAGTCGCCGGTGGGCAGGCCAAGGAGTCCGGCGAGGGTGTGAATGCCGTGGTCGTTGTGCGTGATCGTGGGCGCTAGTGGCCGGGCTAGGTGGAGTCGGCGGAGGTGGGCCTCGTGGAGGAGTCGCTGGTAGGCCGCCTGTTCGACGTCATCACCGTGTGGGACGGCGATAGAGATGGTGAGCATCGGTTCACCTCAGTCCCGGGTGGGGTTCGGGTGGGCGTTGGCGGCCGGGTCGTGGGTTGGCGCGTTGGGCTGCGTTGCCTTCCGCGCTGCTTTTCAGTCCGTGGCAGGTGGCGCATACGCCTTGCAGCCGGTCTTCGGCGTGGGCGTCGGTCTTGGCTTCGATGTGATCGCAGTGGGTGGCGGGCCTGATCCGGCAGATCTGGCAGATCACGTCGCGGTCGAGCACCTTGCGGCGGATGGTCGCCCAGTTGGAGGGGAGCCGGCTCTTGCGGTCCGAGTTCTTCCAGCCGCCGCTCATGGTGGTCTCCGTTCAGTCGTCGTCGCGGCTGTCGACGTAGCGACCGTTCTCGATGTGGAGGGCGGCGGTGAGCATTCCGAGGAGGCTGACCCAGTCGAGGGATTCGCTGATGGCCTTCATGAGGCTGACGGTCCCGTCGTCCTTGACGATCTTGAGGAGGACGTGTGCGTCGATGACCATGTCGCCTTCGTCGAGGTCGACGGTGACGCCGAGTGAGTCGAGGAGCTGCCCGATCTTTTGTTCAGCCACGGGGATCTCCTGCGTCGTCGTGTTCGTCGCGGTACTTGGCGAGGGCTTCGTGGACGGCGTCTTCGCTGCTGTCGTTGGAGTCCCACCATTCGACGGCGTGCCAGACGTCAGCGAGTCGGCGCATGCGGAGGGCTGCACGCGTCTCCCACTGGCGGAAGAGGGCGAGGAGTTCCTCGGTCTCGCGGGCTGCGTCTTGGGCGTAGCCGAGCCCGGCGAGACGGTTGGCCATCTCTTCTAGGTCGTGGCGGCGCGCTTGAAGGTCTTCAAGGTCTTGGGCGGTGAACAGATAGTTGTAGCTGCCGCCGCTCATGGCTGGGTCTCGATAGTGCCGGGAAGATCGCGTCCCTCGATGCGAAGAGCGCCCGGGTCTTCTGTCTGCCGAGCGCGGGTCTCGTTGAGCGCCCGCGTGATCTTGCCCTGCGCGTACAGGATCTCTTCCTGGACCTGCGCTCGGAATGCCTCGAAGTCGGGCTCTACGCGGATCTTGAGCGGGTAGCCGTCGGGGTCGACTGGTACTTCGTTGGCGGGGATGTCGATGGTCTCTTCGAAGGCGAGGACTGCGCGGGCGCCGATCTTCTCGGCGAGGCCTGCGAACTCGTCGCGCGGTGACTCGTTGTCGGGCCCGAGGACGTAGCGCTGGGGTATGTACTCGTCGATGACGAGGACAAACGGCGGCCTGTCGTCGTCGGCGCCGTCGGGGAGTTCGAGGATCTGCAGGCGAGCCATCAGCCGGTCACCGCCGCCGCGCCTTCGGGCTTGCCACTGCTGCCGAAGAACCCGGCCATGAGGTCGTCCCAGGTCTTGGTGGCTTTGTCGGCGATCTCGTTGCCGCGTGCTTGCCGAACGTAGGCGGCGATCGCCTCGGCCTGGCTCTGCACTGTGGCGGGTACGGCGGCGAGGACGCCTTTCAGGCAGCGGTCGCTGCTGGCGTGCTGCTCTTCGTGGCCTTGCACAGCAATGATCAGATTCCAGGCCCAAATGGGCAGTTCGGTCGTGGTGGCAGCCATGGCGCGGGCTCCTGTGGGGTGGGGTTACGGCTTCCAGCGGGGTCCGCGTAGTGCGGCGGGTACGTCGCTGGTGGTGATGGGCCGGGTGGGCTCGACGGCCGCGGGAAGGAATCCGATCGGTGCGCCGGTGCCGTTGCCAGTGATCCAGTGGGCGTCGAGGTCGTCCATGGCCTGGTCAAAGTGGCGCTTGGCTTCGTCAAGAAAGTCTTGCTGAAGCGCGTCCCAGAGGCTGGTCGGCTCGGGAGTGGAGTCGTCGGGCACGATGCTCCTCTCAGGCGGCGAGTGCGCGTTGGATGCCTTCTTCGAGGCTGATCTTCGGTACGTACACGTCGAACATGCGCTTGGGGTCGCAGACGCGGTGGTGGACGCCTTGCGGTGCGCTGGGCAGGTGCTTGATCTCGGGCTGGTAGCCGGCGGCTGTGGTGACAAGTGAGGCAAGCTCGTCGAAGCTGGTCGCCCGACCCCAGCCCAAGTTCAACGGACCACGGACGTCTTGGTCGACGGCTGCGAGGGTCGCGCCGACGAGATCGTCCACGTGGATCCAGTCGCGTGTGCTGCTGCCGTCCCCCCAGATCTCGAAGGGGTCCTGACGCTCGCGGGCTCGGCGGATGAATGCCGGGAAGGGGTACGCAAGGTCTTGATCTCCGCCGTACCCGGACATGGGCCGCAAGATCGTCATCCGTGTGCCTTCGGCTTCGGCGTATTGGCAGAGCTGTTCACCGGTCAGCTTGGCGAGGCCGTAGGTGGCGTCGGGGCGTCCGGGCTGCTGGTAGTCGATGTCGGTCTCGACGAGCCGATGGATAGGGCCGGGCTGTTGGAGCGCGACCGGATAGGCGGCCGACGAGCTGAAGTACACGGCTCGCGGGATTTCGTTGCGGGTGAGCCAGCGCATGTACCAGGCGTCGAGCGCGAGGTTGGTGGCGACGCCGAGGGGGCTGCCGTCGATGCTGGCGCGGCCTCCGACGATGGCGGCGCAGTGGATTGCGAGGTCGTAGTCGTCGGTGCTGTATCGGAAGAGGTCGAGGGCGTCGGAGTGGCGGGGCTCTAGGTCGATTCCGTGGACGTCCCAGTCGCGCGCTTCCATTGCCGCGTACAGGTGTCGCCCGATGAAGCCGCGGTGCCCCGTGAGGAGGACGTGCATCAGGCCCCTGCCTTCACAGCCTTGAACACGCCCCACGGCAGCCCGCTGTCGACGGGCTCCAGCCCGATGCGGGCGCAGGCTTCGGCCTGTTGCTCCTTCGACCAGGTGGTGACGCCGATCCACGAGTCGGCTTCGGCGGGCGCCTCGCTGACGGGCCAGTCGAGGACGAGGATCCCGCCGATCTTGGTGGCGGCCCGGAGCTTGCCGATGATGTACAGGCAGTCCGCATAGCTGTGGTGGATGAGGACGGCGAGTGCGTACACGGCGTCCATCTTGCGGCGGCCGAGGTAGCTCGCGATGCCGTCCGCGTCTGCGTTCACTGTCGCTGCGATGCTGGCTCTTTGGAAGGCGAGTCGCGCGAGCCGGTCGAGCATGTTCTGCGAGCTGTCGACGCCTGTGACTTCGTAGCCGAGCTTGGCCATGGGGATGGCGACGCGCCCGTCCCCGCAGCCGAAGTCCATGACCTTGGCACCTGCGGGGATGACGGTGGCGAGCATGTCGGCCTGCGCCCGGCCGGAGTCCCAGTAGGCATGTTCGGAGACGCGGCGGAGCGGGTGGATGGCCAGCGGGTCGGCCTGGTCCCAGGCGTCGATGACGTCGGCGGCAGTCACGATGCCTCCTCGACGAGCTTGCGCAGCTTGGCTAGGTCGGCTTCGAGGCCGCCGTTGTCGCGGTAGTCGATGTAGGCGGCCGAGTCGCTGCTCACCTGCTCAGGGCTGTTGCACTCCTCGTAGCCCTGATCCATCTCCGCCTTTGACGCGGCAGGGTGTAGGTGCTCGATGACCATGTCGTCGAGATAGGTGATGCGGCCCATGCCGACTCCCCAGTCCTTCCAGACCAGGTCGACACACAGGTGCACGAACTGCGGAGGCGCCATGTATCCGAGCGTCGTGACGATGTCGGACGTCATGGCCACGGCGGTCGGCATCAGCTCGCCCTGCAACAGGTCGTTGCCGTAGACGATGCCGGGGCCCCCGCAAAGGCACTCGCGGATGCGGGCGTCCCAGCGGGCGGTGCGGGGCCGGTGGTCGTCGCCCATGAACCCGAGGAAGCGATACGCCGAGGCGGCGGTCACGGCCTGTCGGTTGAGGGTGCCGACCAGCCGCTCGCGCTCCCCGAACACGAACTGCACCCGCCCGTCGCTCTTCAGGGCTTCGGCTTGCGCCTCGTACCCGGCGAGCTGCGGGTCGTCGGTGTCGACGGCGAACAGCAAGTCGGCGGTGGCGGCGGTCGCGTCCCAGGCGTCCATGATTTCCGGGATGGCCTGGGGTCTGCCGCGAGTGGGGATGATGACGAGGAGATCGTCGGGCATGGCGCGGGCCCTTCCGTCAGGACTAGGCGCTGGTGCCGTCAGTGATGAGGCCGACATTGGCGAGCGCGGCGACGAGGGAAGCGAGGGCTGCGTTGCCCCCGCGTGAGCCGGACACGGTCGGGCGGACGATGGGAGTCGCGTTCCAGAAGGCGAGCTTCTGTACGGCCGGGTCGCCGAGGTGCTTGAGGTCGCCGAAGACTGCGACGTCACCGTTGAACTGGCCTCCGGCGAGCGTCGTGTAGCCGGTGACGGTCAGTGCGTGATTGTCGACGAGGACGTCGCCGTTGACGTGGAGTCCAGCGAGGACGGCTGTGCCGCCTTCAATGGCGGCGACGCGGGTGAACAGGTCGTCGATGAAACCGTTGAGCGTGTTGACGGTGCCGCTGAGTGTGGTGACGACGGTGATGGTGGCGAACTGCCCGTTGCTGTACGCCCGGTCGCCGTGAGGGTCAGTCGCTGCGGTGTGGGTACTGACGGCGTCTCCGGCGGCGACCTGCGTACCGCTGGTGCCGACGTCTTTGGTGGCTGCAGTACCGAGCCCCAGGTTCGTGCGCGCCGTGCCGACGTTCGCAAGGTCGGAGAGGTTCGACGCCTTGGCCAGCTTGCCGTCGGCGTAGGCGCGGTCACCATGGGGGTCGCTGGCGGCGGTGTGGAGTGCGACCTTGCTGGTTGCGTCGCTGGCGGCGGTAGTGATGGCGGCGGCCTGGGCGCTGGCGGCGGCGCCGGATGCGTCGGCTCCGACGTCTGTGGCGTGGAGGACGACAGCACCGGTCTGGGTGTTGACGCTGGTAACGAGGTTTGATGCAGGGTCGCCCGCGTCGCCCTTGTCACCCTTCGGTCCGGTCGCACCTGTGACCCCGGGTGAACCTTGGGGGCCAGTCGCTCCAGTCGCTCCCGCAAGCCCTTGTGGTCCAGTGGCGCCTGTAGCTCCGGTTGGGCCGGCGGGGCCTGTTGCTCCTGTGTCTCCCTTGGGGCCGGTGACTATCAGGTAGCTGCCTTCGTCTGCTTCGGAGGCGGGGGTGACTGCGGGGAGGCTGACGTTGGGGGCATTCTTGGGGAGCGAGAGGGAGAAGCTGTCGCCCGTGGCGTCGTAGAAGCTGGTCTTGACGTCGTAGGTCCAGCCGGTGGGGTTGATTCCCTCGGAGTCGGTGGCGACGACCGTCAGGACGAAGGCGCCGTCGATGAGGGTGGCGGTGGCTGTGCCTTGGACGACAAGCCCGGTCCCGGCGGAGACGATCTTCCCTGGGTGGGGGGTGAGGGTGACGGTGCCGCGCATGCTGGTGCCGTCGGGGTGCTGGTAGAGGCCACGGACGGTGACGGTGGAGATGCCTGAGGGAAGCGGCATCGTGGGATCTCCTCGTCAGTCGTCGGGTGAGTGTGGGCCCGCCCCGGCCCATGGGTGAAGTTGGCCGGGGCGGGTGTCCTGCCGTACTGCGTGGGCGAAGAGCGGCAGGACGTCGGGGCCGGGGGCGACCCCAACAGTTCCCCATCACCGGCCGTGGACATACCGGATGACGGGGAGTCTTGGTCCGCCCGGCCCCCCACGGCCAGGCGGACAAGCGGGCCGATCACTGGGGGTGCTGCGAGGCCCGGCCTGCGGCACCGGCGCAGGCGTATCGGGGGTTAGGCAGCGTGGGCGTGGGGGCCGCGGCTGTTGGCGGCGGGGTCTGCGGGCGTGAACTTGGCGCGGGCCCGGGCTGCGGCACGAACGGTGGGGAGGTGGAAGTAGGCGCCGCCGTCGCCGGTGAGTACGGGTTCGATTTTGCCTCGGCTGACCCAGACGTGGATGGTGCCGGGTTTCACTCCGGCGGCGCGGGCGGCTTCCCAGAGGTCGCCGAGCTGGCTGCCGTGTTCGGCCTGGGTGAAGTGGAGGTCGATGCCGTCGGGGTTGGGGAAGGCGACCACGACACCTCCCCGGGATGTGCAAAGCCCCCGCCGGATGGTTCACGGCGGGGGCTTGAAGGGCGTGTTGCGACTCGTGTGCCACGATCACTGAACAGATTTACAGCTCAACGAGTTTTCGTCAAGCGCGACGCCCTGGCGGGTCGACCGTGATCCGCTGTCCGTCCCAGTGGAGGTGGGCAGGGATGTTGGCGACAACGGTCTCGTCGTTGCGCTGCATGATGATGGAGACCCCTCCGGGACCGATTCCTGCGCCCGTTACCGCCGCGTGGTAGCCGTGCCTCCTGATCCAATCCAGGGTGTAGTAGCACTTGGTGATGAGCGTGGCGTGGTGATGATCGGGAGTACGGTTCGCAACGGCTTCGTCACACCAGACCGCCATCGCTTCGGCAGCCTTGCGGGCGGGCGACCCGTACTTCAGGTCCAGAGCTTCCGTTCGGTAGATGCGGGCCACCTCCTCAAGCGACCCGCCTGGCTCATAGACGTTCACGCTGCGACTCCAGCATCGCGCTTCAAGAGCCCCTGCTGCGCTTCGCGGAGCGCGTCCCAGTCGTCCTTGCCTATCCAGGCGGCGCCGCATGTCTGGCACGAGATGCGTTCGTTGTCGCTGCTTGCGGTCAATTGGGTACCGCAGGTCCCCCTCTCGGCACGGGAGGGGCAGACGCCGACCTTCACGCGCCCTGGCCGTCGTTCGCTGCTGGCTGCGGCGGTCATCTCGTTGTGGAGGCGCCGGATGTCGTCGATGTCCTGGTCGATGCTGTCGTAGCCGGTGACGGCCCAGGGCAGGTTGTTGATCAGGAATTCGAGGTGCCTGGGGAGGGCTTGCGCTGGTGATCCGCGCCACGGGGCGATGGTCCAGCCCAATGCGGCCCGCCACGAGTCCTCGATCGCGGACAGTCGGGCTGCGGCGCCGCCGGGGCCGGTGAGGGCGAGGACTTCGAGGCGGGGCGGGATCGGCGGTACCCGGCTGCCGGACGTCGCCGCGTCGGGCTTGCGAGCCCCGCGCATCAGGGCCGCGGTCGTATCGAGCTCGCGGAACAGATCGGCAACCCTGCCGAGTCGTTCGCGAGTCTTGTCCTCACAAGGCCGGCAGGCGTATCGGCTGTGCTCTATCTCGATGATCCACAGCGGCTTGTGGCATGAGGTGCATGCGGGCCACGCGTAGTCGTCGGAGTCGTTGGTCATGCCGCCGCCTCCATCTTGCGGGCCCAGTCCAGCCATCGGGCGTGGCGCTCGAATGCGTCACCGAGGTGCTGAAGGGCTCCGCGAAGGGCGGTGTGCTGTGAGTCGAAGCCGTAGGCCTTGGTGTGGCAGTTGAAGATCTGGCAGCTCCAGCACCACGATCCGCCGCGGCGATAGGCCTCGGGCACGTCGGGTGGTAGCTTGCCGATCCGGATCAGCGGCGGCGGGTCGTACATGGCGGCTCCTCGACAGGCGTGGTGCAGAGGTGCGGGGGATGCTAGGCCAATTGTGCACACGCCTGTTGACATGAGGGGCTGCTGACGCATTCGGGGCTGCTGTCGAGTTCCTGGGACGCTACCCCTCGGTTCCCGTCAGACTGGCGGTCATGGATGATCTGGTCTTCTCGGTGCAGGTGTCGGACCGGGCCCGGTGCGTCGCGGAGCTGGAGCGGTTGTGCGCGGCGTTCGGTCTGGTGCCGGTGTTGTCGCCGACCAGGTCGACGGGTACCGGCCGGTGGATGGCACGCTGCGCACCGCCCCGTCCGCAGCCCGAGCCGTCGTGGGCACCGGAGGCGTAGACATGCCGACGGCCCCAGCCGGTGAAGGCACGGGGCCGCGGGCGATGGCTGCCGGCGTGGTCAGTCTTCGACCATGTCTCGGTATTCGCTGGTCATGTCCCAGACGGGGGTGAGGAGTTCGTCGGCCTTACGGAGGAGGACGCCGCGCTCGGTGTCGTCGTCCGCGTTGATGGCCTCCCCCAGGAGCGTGCCAGCGGTCTCCAGGTCCTCGTGACCGTTGATGCCCGCCATGCCGAAGGTCCGGGCGGCGGTGTCGAGCTGGCTGGCGAATGCGGCGAGGTCGGTGGCCGGGGTCTGTTCGGCGACGTAGGCGATGTCGGTGGCGTAGCGCTTGATGATGTCGGTGGCGGTGATCGTTGCGGTGGTCATGGGGTCTCCTATGCGGGGCCGTCGTATTCGACGGCGTAGATCTTGGCGGTGGGGTTTTCGCTCTGGGTGCGGAGTACGTCGGTGACGATGCTGTCGATGCTGTTCGTCGAGTTGAAGCTGAGCAGCTTGCCGGTGCGGCGGTCGTACAGCCGGTAGTGGATCTCGGTGTACTCCCGGCCGCGCTTCGGCAACGGCTTGCCGTTCCACATGTCGGGCATGACCGTCACCTCTTGGCAATCTCGTTGGGGTAGACGCCGGTGGACTGTCCGTCGGCGGTCTGGATCTGCACGATCGTGGTGTCGCCGACGATGCCGACGCTGGTGACGACGCCGGTCTCACCGCCCTTGTGGCCGGTGGGCTGGACCGGATTCGTGACGACGATCTCGTCGCCGGGTTTGAAGCTGGCCATGGTGGTCTCCTTCGCGATCATTCGGTAAGCCGTCGACTGACTGGCAGTCGGGGCAGGGAGTCAGGCGGTGGGGGTGAGCCCGAAGGCGGCGGCGAGTGCTTCAGTCGTGATCTCGTAGATCGTGGTGAGGTCGACGGCTGGGGCCCGCGTGTTGTGGCCGGGCAGGCGGCGGGCGCAGGCGACGTGCATCCGCGTGCCGTCACGGGCGGTGAACTCGTAGGAGTGGAAGAAGTCTGCGGCCCGACGGGCGCCCACGATTCGGGGCCGGGCGTCACTGAGGCTGCGCGTCATGTGGTCGCGGACGGTGCGACCCGGGTGACCGGGCAGACCGGTAGCGATAACGCGTTCAACGACACGGTAGGCAACGGTACTGGCCTGCTGAGCGTTCATGGTGGTCCTCCTGCTACTGGTTGGTGGTCTTGGCCCACAGGCCGCGGGTGTGCGTTCTGGTTCAGCTCCACTCCCAGTTCTGGCCGAGGTGCGCGGCACGCTTGGCGGCGTCGCCGATGAGGATCGCGAGTTCCCCCCAGCCGGGCTCCATGGCGCGGTGGCCGGCGGCCTTGTGGAGGAGTTCGCCGATGCGGGCTGCCTGGGCGGGCGGGATGCACATCGGGAGGTCGAGGCGCCCGTCGAATAGCTCGCTGAGCTCGCGCCATTCGCTTCCTGTGAGCGTGTGAGCGAGGTGCTGGCCGAGGTTGCTGAGGGTGAGGCCGGAGCGCGTGGACGGGACGCCGTGACTGATGCTGATTCCCATCGGCGGGCCTTTCGGTTAAAGGTTGCGGTTGTGGGCGAGTTCGGTTGCCTGATCGAAGGCGCGCAGTACGGGCGCGGGGCTGGTCTGCTGCGCGTTCCAGGAGGGGATGGTTGCCGCGTCGCGGAAGTCTCGTCGGATGCGTTCGAGGAGAAGCACGCAGGCGTCGTCGGCTTGAGATCGGCTGGCGGCTTCGAGACGGATGGCCCGGACGGGGCAGACGGCACCCTGGTCGTCGTAGAGCGCGTCGCGGCACCAGCCGTCGGTCTGTATGCGGATGCGGGCCCGGTGGAGAAGCGTGGCCAGCGGTGTGCTGTACGGGCTGGGGGCCGGTGCGGGCAGGAGCGGCAGCCATGTGCTGGTCTCGTGTGTTTCGGTGGCGATGTGGGCGCTGTTGATGTCGACGGCGAGTACGGCTGTGCTGCAGCGTTCGTCCATCTCGGCGAGGGTCAGCGCCATCCGGGCGTCGAGGCTGAGGTCGCTTTGCGCGACGTCCGGCGACAGGGTTGCGCTGGTCTCGGCAACAGTGATCATCAGACGCGCCAGGACCCGAGCCGGCGGCGCGTCTGCGGGTCACTGCTCTGACGGACGCGCTTGTCGAGACCGCGGAGCTCGGCCTCGTCGAGGATCCCCTCGTAGTCACTGCCGAGCGGGCCGGCGACCTGGGGGCCGGGCGACGCGACGTTCCGCAGCCCCTTGGGCGGCCTGGTCTGGATGGGGCCGTCGCGGAGAACGATGCCTTCGACGGACTGCCCTCCGACCATGGCTCCGCCGAGGAGGGGGTGGTCGCCGGTGACGGTGTACTCGCTGTAGAGCTGGCGGTCCTCGTAGGGGGCAACACGGTCGGCGACGTCGAGGATGACGTAGAAGGTGTCGCCCTTTTTGAGCTCGCGGCTGGCCTTCTTGGCGTCGCGGCGGGTGCGCTGGTAGGTGGTCATCATGGTCTCCTTCAATTCGGGATTTTCTTCACATATGGGGTGCTCGATGGCGAGCAGAGGCCCACATAGGTGCAGGTCGGGGGTGCTCAGGCTCCTGCTCGTCGGCTGCTCCGAGCAGATCTTGAGCAGGTACCGAGCAGCGGACTGAGCGGCTCTGACCTGCGAAGACGTGACACCGAGCAGGCCCGAGCAGCGGGATGATCAGGGCATTACGGTCACAGGAGGCGGGCGAGAGCCTCACGCTTGAAGCCCCGCGGGTTCACCAGCTCGTCCAGCGGGCCAAGCGAGACGGGGCCGCCGGCGCCCGCCTCGCGGAGCAGCACCTTCAGTCCGTCCGGGGTCAGATCCCCGTAGGCGTCCGGGTTGAAGTCGATCAGCGCGGCCGTGAGCGTCTCGGACCGCATGCGGTCGACCCCGGTCTTGTCCATCAGGTCGACAGCGTCAGCGATCAGCGCTGTTGACGTGTCCGCCAGGGTCCCGGCGGGCGGCACTGCGTCGCACAGCCTCAGCAGTTGCTCCCAGGTGAGCAGCTCCACCGGCGCCGGCTTCTTGATGTTGTCGTCCTTGTCGTACTCCGGCTCGACATACTCGGGCAGGTCGACGTTGCGCATGCCGTCGAGGCTGTCCTGGTCGGGATCGAGCAGCCCGGCTTCGAGGCGCTCCTCGGCGAGCTTGCGCAGGGTCGCGGACGGCACCTCATGGATGGCGTACTCGATGGGCTCGTCGCTCTTCCCGGGCACTCCCTGGATGAAGATGTGGCCGGCGTCCTTGGGGTCGGTGTCGGTGGCTGGCGACAGCTTGTGCGGCAGGTAGCCCTCCCTGACGGATCCGTCGCCGAACACGGCGCGGGTGTCGCCGACCTTGCAGGGGCCGACGGCCTTGAGGGCTACCATCTGGGCGAAGTTCTCGCCGAGGTAGTTCTTCTGGCCGCCCTGGGAGGCGATCTCGACCTCGATCAGTTCCTTGCGTCCGACGAGGAGCAGGTCGAACGCCAGCCGTTTCGCCAGCTCGGTGGCCTTCGGGAACTCGTCGAAGAAGATCGTGACGGCGGGGTGTTCGGGGCTGGCCTTCCACTTCTTGCCCATACCGAGCTTAGCCCGGAGCCGGGCGCGTGCCTTGGACATGACCAGGAAGAACAGCAGAACCGCTTCGATCTGCTCGTTCGTGCGGGCGGTGATCCGCACCGCGTCGCCGAGGTCTTCGAGTCCGTCGCCGTGCGGGTCGAGGTCGATGGTGATGTTGTCCCGGCAGGCGGTCGTCCCTTCGGCGAGGGCCTGAAGGATCCCCGTCTTGCCGCCACCCGAGGCGGCGACCCACAGGCCCATCACGCCGGCCAGAGACAGCTCCAGCGGGTCGCCACCGACGGAGGTGCCGATACGGAACCGGTCGGTGATCGACAGTGACTTGGGGGCGCGGTACGGCAGGCCGGGCGCGGTAGCAAAGGGGTCGCCTGCGACGAGACGGAGGATGGCGCATGCCCGGCGCGCCTTGAGAGGCTGCGGCCGAACACCGTTGGTGGGCAGGTCGAACTTGGTCTCCAGGTCCCCGCTCTTCTCAATGATCGCCTCGGGGGTGCCTTCGCCGACGCGGACCACGCACTGCCATCCCCACGGCTGCCGCTGCACGTCGGAGACTTCGACGACCGGCACGTTCTCGGCGCGGGCCGCCAACAAGACGCACTCGGCGAGCTGCTCAGGCGTGCGCGCGTTCCGGAGAGGGAACGGCCTGGCGCCGTCGGCGAGCTGCTCGACGTTCATGACGACGATCGATCCGACGCTCGTCACCCCGGCCTGCGTCGGGTCCGCCAGGAACGTGGCGGGCAGGCTGGCCGGGGGCATCCCGAAAGGGGCCCCACCGTCCTGGCGTGCCGTGAAGGGCCTGCTGACCAGGTACCAGCCGTAGCCTGCCGCCGCCCCCAGAGCGGCAAGAAGCAGCGGCTGGCCGCTGGCCGCCTGCTCGACAGTGACGCCGAAGACGGGCAGCGCGGTGAACCCGCCGCCAGCAATGATGGCGGCCCGGCCAGCCCGCTTACTGTGCCTGGCCCGGTCGATCTCGCGGTCGTTGGGCGGCAGAACTACCTGTGCTCGCAGCGCTTCCAGGCGGGACTCGGTGGCGGCGACTTCACCGGCTAGCGTGGCGAGCTTGCCTGCGCCCATGGTTGCGCCGTCCTGTTCGGAGCGGGCTTTGGCAACGGCGAAGTGGGCGTGCGCCTGTGCGGCGAGGCGTTCTTGAGTGGCGATCCGTTCGGCGTGCTTGCGCTGCTTGGCCTCGGTCGCCATGTGGATGACGGCGACTTCGTCGAGGTCGCCCGCGGCGAGCCAGTCCTTCATACGGGCGCCGGCGTGGCCGCACTGCTCTTTGAAGGCGGCCCGGGCGCGGTCGGCTCGGCTGGGCTGGGTGATGTTGTCGGCGGGCTGCTTGGTCAGGTCGGGCTGCGCTTCGGTGGCCACCGGCCGGGTTCCTCTCGCGGGTTGGGGTGGTGGGCTTAGCCGAGGCCGCTGAGCATGTTGCCCAGGGATCCGACCAGCGAGTTCGTCATCTGGGCGCCCATGGTCCCGACGAAAGTGCCGGAGAGGGCGATACCGAAGAGGACACCGAGCGCGGCGTCGACTGCCTTGAGGCCGCTGTGCTTGACCTTGACGAAAACGATGATCGCCAGGACGAGGATCGACACGATGCCGACGGCGATGGTGCCGCCACCCGCCTGCGTGGTGATCTGCTGGTTGTAGCCGGTCCGTACCCCGGTCGCCGGGGTCTGCGGGTTGGTGATGACGGAGCCCTGCCCGCCATCGGCGATGAGCCCGTTGTTGATGCCGGCGGGGTCGTTGGCGTCTGTCTTCGCGGCGGCCTGCATGATGACCGTGCGCTGCTCGGGGCTGGCCTTGTAGGCGGCGGCGTCGAGGCCGCGGATGTGGACGGTGCGGCCGTCGGGCATGGTGACCGGCGCCCCGGCGGCCCGGGCGATGACGGTCTCGATGTCGGCGGCGGACGCGGTCGGCGCGGCGGCGGTGGTGAGGGTGGCGGCGCCTCCGAGGAGGGCTACGGCCGCGCTGCCCGAGACGGCGATCCGACGGATGACGGCATGCATGGTGATCTCTCCTTGAGGTGGGTTACCTGACGCTCGGGCTGGAGCTCTTGGCTGCGGGGCGGTCGTTCGGACTGCCTTCGTCGGCCCTCCGGGCGGCCGTCTCGCGACCGATCTGACGCCGGGCTCCGTCGCTGTAGGGCAGGGTGTCTCCCGGTCGTCGCACGGGCGGCGTGCCGCCGTTGTTGCGGCGTCCGTCGGGGGCGTTCGGATCCTTCTTCTGGCGGGGCTTGATTTGGGAATCGATCAGCGACAACGAGCCCAGAATGGGCGCTTCGGTGACGGTCCGCATGTGGGCTTGCGCGGCCCGCGACTGCGCTTCGATTTCGGGCCGGATCCCGACGGTCTTGGAGCCGGTGACGAGGAGCCAGGACTCGGCCCAGATCTGCTCAGTGACAACCGCGGATCCTCGCGCGGCACGAAGGGCGTCGGCGACCTCCCACACATCCGGGTGCTTCGCCTTACGATCGGCGTCGCGCCGCGCCTGCTCCTCCTCGGCGGCCTTCTCCCGGGCGTTCTTCTCGGCAGCCGCCTTCGCCTCGGCTGCCTGCCTCTCGACCCGCGCCCGCTCCCGGGCGGCGTCCGCCTCGGCTTCGGCGCGCGCGGCGGCCCGGCGCTCCCTGGCGGACGGAATGCCGTCCGCTTTCTGGGCGATGCCGTGCTCGTAGGTCATGAGCACGATCGGCCCACCGAGGGAGGCGATCGCTCCGATGATCCCGGCGTTGAGACCGATCGCCTTGTCGGTGATGCCGCCGTACAAGTTGACGCCGGCGGCGATCGCGGCGCCGGCCATGATGCCGATCCGGTACGGACGGACATCACGCCGATGCGCAACAGCCCACGCCGCCCCGAAGGCCAGAGCCAGCGCGAACCCTTCCAGCAGCCCGGGCGCGGCGATCAAGAACTTGTGCTGCGGGTCCCAGAAGTGCATGAACTGAACCGGCGCCGCGATGATCAGCCCGACGGCGTAGATGCCGCGGGCGCCCCACTTCCACCAGCGCTCAGCACGCTGCTGTTCCTTCGCTCGCTGTGCTGCGCGCGCCTCCGCTTCGGCGTCGGCCTGCTCGGCCTTCTCGCGGTCAGCTTCAGCCTTAGCAGTCTCGGCGGTCTTCTTCGCGACGTAAGCAGCGTGGTCGACCTGCTTGCGCTCCTGGACCAGCCGGGTCCGCTCGTTGGCGAGGCGCAGCTTCTCGGCCTCCTCGGCGGCAAGCACCCGGGCCGCGTCAGCTTCCCCCTGCGCCTTGATACGGGCGGCCTCCGCTTCGGCGTCGGCGCGTTTCCGGATCGCCTCCGCCTCAGCCAGAGCCACCGGGTCAAACCGAGGCTCAGGCGAGGTCTTCGGCGCCCCGTTGACCTTCTTCTCGACGGATGCGGCGGTCACGGTGATCTGTGTCCTCTCAGGTTGGAGCGGATATCGGGTGCCCGCCGGGTCAGCTGCGGGGGCGCCGCCAGCGGGGCAGGTGCTGTTCGGCGGCGATGACACGGTCGTGGGCGGCGAGGTAGTCGTCGGACTCGGGGCGGTCCCGGCGGCTGATGCGAGCGAGGTTGTCCTTCGCGTCCCGGTAGGCGGCGCGATCCTCCGCATCACCGGCGATCTTGCTGAACCAGCCCATGGCGGGCTCCCTTCACGATGACCGGGACTGTCCCGGCTCCCCTCACCGTCCGTGCGAGACGGGCGGATCGGGCAGCAGGTCAGGCGTGCTTGGGCTTCCAGGTGCCGTTGTTCGCGGCGTTCAGTTCGTCGAGTGCTTCGTCGGCGGTGTCACCCATGCGGGCGGCCATCCCGTGTTGACCAGCAGCCTTCAGGTCACGCTGTGCGCCGCGGGCAGATGCCACGTCGGCCTTGATGTCGGTCTTGAGCTGCTCGTCGGAGAAGGTTCCGGCTTTGAAGAAGTGGCGGGCAGAGGACACGGGCGCTCCTTTCAGCTCCAGCCGGGCTGTCCGGCCGCCGCACCCCACACCCGGGCAGGCGTGTGGAGCACAGCGGGCGGACAGGGGTCAGTGAGGGGTGGCGGGCAGGCGGTCGTCGTAGCAGGGGCCCTGGACATGCTTGGACCGCACGCCGTAGGGGCGGCGCAGCAGCCACACCTCGGGCTCGGCCGTGTAGTCGATCGTGTAGCCGTCGTTCATGCGGACGTACAGGTCGCGCGATGCCTGAACGGCCTCGTCGGGGCTGGCGGCCCGGAAGTAACGGCTGACCAGGCCTTCGGGCTTGACGGGCCAGGTCACGGAGTAGTACTGGGAACCGAACATGATCACTCCTTGGAGGTTGTCTGTCATCGACGGTCAGCGCGGGTTGGCGACGAGCACGAACACGGTGAAGGCGATCAGCGCGACGATCGCGAGCATCGACGCGACGATCAGGACGTAGACCACGGGTCAGACCTCCCCGGCAGGCAGCTGCGCGAGGTAGTCGCGGATCTCGGCGTCGCTGAGGCCGTGGCCGTGCGCGTTGGCCTGGTAGCCGTCGAAGCAGGCCTGCTCGGTGGCCGTCAGCGGGTGCCCCTGCCGCTCGCGGGCCTCCTTCAGGCCGATCGCAACAGCCGCCCAGTGCAGGGCGTCAGTCTGGGCATCGGTGAGAGTGCGGGTCATGTCGATCATTCCTCTCGGGGTCTGGTCAGGGATCGAACAGAGTCAGCGACGGAAGAGCCGGCGCCAGGACCGGCGTCGCTGAGGATCCGAGTCGCTGACGCCGCCCATTTCCGCGGCGATAATGACGGCCTCCGCCTCAGCGATCACGAGGGCGGCGTCGCTGGTGTCGACGTCGTCGTCGGACTCGGGGTGGCAGGTCGCGGCGAGCCGCAGCCTGTCGACATCGGCGCGCGACAGGACGACCTCGCCAACGAGACGCCCACTCATCGCGCGGACGGTCAACCGGACGGCCCGGTCGCTGTCGGGGCTCATCGACCGCAGCGCCTCATGCAGCTCGATCGCAGGCCGCTCGTCGTGGTCCAAGGTGGCCATCACGCCTCACCTGCCCCGTCATGCGACCCGGCCGGGCACTGGTCCGCCCAGCAGCGGTGCACGCGGCAGGCAGCAGGCGTGTCCTGGAACAGCGCGTGCCACAAGTCATCCGACATCGACAGGGCCGGACGACGGACATAGGTCGCCTCATCATGGGCACGGACATCCGCCGCCGACATGGACGGAGACACAGTCACGGTCGCCATCACGCCACCACCGCAGGGGTGCTGAACGCGCGGATCTCATCCATCAGGCGCGGACCGTCGGGGGTGGCCCAGTCCAGGTCGATCGCAGCGAGGATGACCTCGGTCATCGCGTCACGGTTCCCGGCCGACCAGGCGGCACGGAACTCAGTCAACAGCCGCAGCCGGTCCGCGTCCGGGTCGGCGGGGAACGTCTGCTGTACGGCGGTCGCCATCCACAGGACGCCGACCGTCACCGGGTCCCCGCTGGCCGAACCCAGGGCGGCAAGCTCGGACGGCACCATATCGAGCTGCGCGAGGACCGCACGGGCGACGTCGGGCAGGTGCGGGTCATTGGGACGGACACCGAGGCCAAGCATGCGGGCGAACGTCTGACCGCCCCGCATCCTGAACGCGTCCGCACGGTTCGCCGGATCCCAGCCGATCGCCCGGTCACAGCCGACCGGCAGACGACGCCGGTCCACCTGGGCGAGGTAGCCCTCAGCCGCCTCCCGCAGCTGCTCGCGACGCCCCGACGACATGCCGTCGAGGGCGGCCAAGGCGTGACGCAACTGACGGGACAGAGCGCGGCTCGGGGCCAGCGACGCGGCGTCCGGGGCCGGGGCGCCAGTCGCGCGGCGCAAAGGTTCATGCGCGGCAGCACGGGCGAGAGTCAGGGTGTTCATGATCAAGCCGCCTCTTCAGTCGGGGTGATGAGGGAGTCGTTGAGGTATGCCGCGACGGCGGAGGCAGGGATACGGAGTCCGCGCTTTCGGAGTCGTCCCTCGCCGATCCGGTGGGCACGAAGCGCTCCGGAGTCCGCGAGGCGGTAGACGGTTGAGACGTGGACGTCCAGTCGTTCCGCTACCTGCTTGGCGCGCAGCATCGGCTCAGCAGGTTCGTCCTCAACGGCGGGTGCTTCGCGGCACACGAGATCTCCTTCGGGCATGGGTGGGTTGTATCGGAATGTCCTCTCCGGAGAACCATCCCGTTGAACCCAGTGAAGCCTACTTCTCCGGAGAAGACAAGCTCGCTCTACGGGCACGATTCGCGGGCCCATCCGGGTACGAAGAAGCCCCCAGCCCAATAGGGCTAGGGGCCGAAGGAGGCAGCCAAGGTCAGGAGGAGAAGACGTACTCCAGGATGTAGTTGGAACCATCCAGGGTCATCTCATTGACCTCAACGACACGACCATCCTGGTCCGCCGCTAGGCGCAGGATCTGGAACACTGGAGTCCCGGGGCCAAGCTGAAGATCAGCTGCCTCTTGCGGGCTGGGCATCCTGGTGCGCACCTCCTCTTTGAAGCGCGTCGGCCTATGCCCGATCTCTTCCAGTCGGGCATACATGCCGCCGGGGCCGGTGTCTGGTTCCATGATTCGCGTGCCTCGGGCTAGCGACATGGGCAGATGCGACACAGCGGTTTGGATCAGCTTGCCCTCGACGTAGAAGCGGCGGCTACGGCAGCACATCGGCTCATTGACGCCAAGGAGCCGGACCACATGCTCAGGGGGGTCCACCTCGGCAACGTCTACCTCCACGCGTCGCGGGCGGTCCTCTAGATCGATATCCCAGATGGACCGCCCGGCGTGCCAGACCTCGGAGGAGAGGCGCTGCACGGCCGGCCGTCTGATGGGACGGAACTCGCGGACAGTGATGCCGACGCCCTGGCGACTCTCGGTAAGCCCTTCGGAGCGGAGGACATCGAGGGCCTGGCGGGCCGTGGAGCGGGCCACGTCATGCGTCTTCATGAGCGTGTTTTCGCCCGGGACGGTAGCCCCTGGGGGCAGCTCGCCACTCTCAATCTTCGCGCGCAACTCGTCCGCGATCTCCTGGTAGCGGCGCGGCTCGCGCTGCGGCTTGGTAGGCAAAGCACCTCCTTGATCGGCTTCTCCAGAGATGCTAGTCGCGACCTCTGGCTGAATGCGAACTGTGCGAAACGCTTGTGGTTCTACGGAGAAGCGGGCAGACTTCCAGAGAATCACCGCTCTACGGAGAAGCGTAGAGGGACAACCCCTACATGCGAAGGGATGCCCGTGAGCGCACCCCCTGAGCGCACCGCGCTCTACCGCCTCTACGACACCGGCGGCACGCTGCTGTACGTCGGGGTCACTAACGACCTCAGGCGGCGAAGCGAGATCCACAGCAACAACCAGTCTTGGTGGCATCTCGTCGCAGGACAGCACGTCGAGTGGTTCCCGCACCGGCGCGCCGCAGAAGCTGCCGAAGTGACCGCTATCCAAGATGAGTCACCCCGCTTCAACATCGACCACGCACGGAACCCCCGGTACGGCCGAGACAACTACGACGACACTGCCGACCGGCGCCGGGTGAAACGACTGCTTCGGAGGGACGCGAAGAAGAACTACTTCTACATCGGACGCACAGTGCACAGCGCTGCACTCGCCGAGCGGTACGAAGTCTCCGTGCGAACCGTGCTGTCGGAAATGGAGCGCGGGAACGAGGGCTGCTTCACCAGCCTCCGCAGGAGGATCACGGTCCTGCGGTCTCCGAAGTTCTAGAGATCTCGGCGCCTCTGCGCTCATCCGCGCACGTGAAAGGCCGGGCGGTCATCACCCGCCCGGCCAGTTCGACCAGTGGCTGTCACCGCTGATCTGTGATCCATCCAGTGAAAGAAGGAGTCGTCATGGAGTCTACGACCCGTGCTGCCTTAGCGCAGCCCTCTCTGTCCCCCGGCGTCCGCCTTGTCCCCGCCTTGGTTCACGGCCAGCGGGTCTGGCTGGAATGCGAATCATGGTGCGTCCTGGATCATGTCGCTGAGAATGAGCGGCATCTGGAGGATGTCGCGCATGCGGGGCCGATGACGGATCTGGTGGTGCCGGGGGGTGAGCCGGATTATCGGCTGTTGGCGCATGCCTGCCTCTGGTCGGACAACTTCGCGCCGCGTCCTGAGGACCGGGTGCCGGTGGTGGTGATCGATGACGGGTCGGAGGGGCATCACCTGTCGCCTGGGGAGGCGGAGGAGTTCGCCGATCGGTTGATCGCGTTCGCGGTGGCGGTGCGGGCTCTGGGCCGGGCTGCTGGGGCTTGATGTTCCCCCTGGTTGTCCCCGGTTCATTGTGGCTGGGGCTGCTTGTCGGTGCGGGGTGGGCTCGTGCCGGGTCTCAAGGTGGAGGTGTTCATGCTCAGCAATTGTGATCATGAGTGGGTTCCGTGGAGTGGTCAGCCTCGGTGTCGGAAGTGTGGTGAGACGCAGGGCTGATTGCGTTCGGTGACCGGGTGGGGGGCTGCTTGTGCAGTCCCCCATTGTCGTTGGAGGGTGGCGCCATGGAGCGCTGGGAGTGGGATGGGCTGCCGGGTGTGGTGCGGGCTGCGGTGGAGGACCGTACTGGTCTGGTGGCGGATGTCGTGCCGGTGACGGCTGGGTTGACGTGTTCGTTCGCTGCGGGACTGCGGACGAGCTCGGGCCGGCTGTTCGTGAAGGGTGTTCGGGTTGGCGACGCGGCGGGCATGGCGGGTCAGCGTATGGAGCGGGTCGTTCATCCCCTGGTGCAAGGCCTGAGTCCCGGTTTGCGTTGGCGGGTGCGGGCGGGTGGCTGGGAGCTGTTGGGCTTCGACTGGGTCGAGGGGCGGCATGCTGAGCTGGGTCCGGGGTCGTCGGATGCCGCGCTGGTTGGCGAGGTGCTGGTGGCCGCGTCGGCGGTGGGGGTGCCGGAGTGGCTGACGGTGCCGCGGCTTGCAGCTCGTCTGGCTCCGCACCTGGAGACGGCGGAGGCGGCTCTGCTGTGGGGGGACACGTTGTTGCATACGGATACGAACCCGCACAATCTGCTGGTCGACGGCGCCAGGGCGTGGCTGGTGGACTGGGCGATGCCCGCGAAGGGTCCGGCGTGGGTGGATGCGGCGTACACGGCGGTGCGGCTGATGGAGGACGGTACGGCGCCGGTCGAGGCGCTGGAGTGGTTGGAGCAGTTCCCGGTCTGGCGGGAGGCTGATCCGGCTGCGGTGGCCGCGTTCGTTGTGGGGACCTGCCGGGCGTGGGAGGCGATTGTCGGGCCGGTGGACTGCCTGCCGAGCAATCGGCGGTTCGAGGAGCTGCTGGCCGCGGTCCGGGCTTAGCGGCAGGGAAGTCCTGTCCCTCGACCGGGTGATGATCTGTCACGAGTAGGCAACTGCGTGCGTGATGTGCCGGTGTCACTGGGATGCTCCGGGTCTCAACAAGGTGAGCCTCTGGGGGCAACATGGCTTTTCAGGATCCGGATGGGCAGGCTGCGAGACCGCCTCGGAGGCGGCGCAGGTGGCCGTGGATTGTCGGTGGGATCGTCGCGTTCTTCGTGGTGGTCGGGATCATCGGGGCGGCGACGGACAGCGGGAAGAAGGGCGATGACGCGAAGCCGGCGCCTGCGGGGACGGTGGCCGCGCCGTCTGAGTCGGCGGCTGCGTCGAAGCCGGCGCCGGAGGTGAAGCCGTCAGCCTCGGTGAAGCCAAAGCCCAAGGCGAAGCCGGTGGCGAAGGTCGTTCTGTCGGAGTCAGGTAGCGGGGTCAAGTCGACGGCGAAGTTCCACGTCGACGGCGACTGGGACCTGAAGTACAGCTACGACTGTTCGAGCTTCGGTATGCAGGGGAATTTCGTTGTCCAGGAAGGTGGCGGCGCGCTGGGGGCGATCTACCTGAATGAGCTGGGGAAGTCGGGTGCGGACACGACGCATCTGCATGATGGCGGCACCCGCTTCCTGGAGATCAACTCCGAGTGCAAGTGGAAGATCACCGCGATCGACGTGCCGTAACGCCCCCTGGATACAGCGAAGCGCCCCCGACCGTGTGGTCGGGGGCGCTGTTGCGCGGCTGCCGCAGCAGGCGCGCGGCTGGAGCCATCAGCCAGGGGCATCGAGCGAGGTACCCGCATCCACGGTAGCGGCCCTTGATGCCGCCGCAGGGCTTGGCCGGGGTTCTCGCGCGGTTTTGAACCAATCCGCGACCGGGGGAGTTCGTTGGCCGCGGCCGGCTCTCTCCCGGTCAGGACCGGTGGCGGATGTGGTCGAGGTCTGCGTCGAGGACCGCCAGGTCGGGGTGGTCGCGTAGTTGTTGAAGGAGGGCCAGGCCGTCGATGGTGCCGTCCGACAGGTCCGCGGCGCACGCATTGTCGGCTGCGGTGAGACGCTCGCGTACAGCCAGCGCCGGAACGGGGTGTTTCCGGGGCGCGGTGGGGGTATGCGGGTGGCGGTTCAACTGTCGCCGATGATCCCGAGGGTGAGGAGTCGGTAGCCCATCACCATCTCACTGACGTCGAACTGGTCGGCGAGGATGGTGACGAGCTGGGCGGCCGTCTCGAACTGGGTGTCGGCGGCGTGTCGGCGGACGGCGGCCTCCGGCATCAGGAGGGCGCCGGCGAACCGGTTGGCCTCCGCCTCTTCGCGGTCGGTGGGCAGGCTGGTGAGGGGGCCGTGGGCGGTGCGGTCGGTGATGTCGAGGATCAGGTCGCGGCGGCGGTGGAGGCGGGCGTGGCCGATGATGTGGGCGAGCGCGAACCGCTGGCTGGCGCGTGGGCGTTGTGGGTTGAGGCCGATCGCTAGCTGCCCGTCGCGGCGCAGGAGCATGCCGGACAGTTCCATGGCTCCGGGCTGGCGGACGACCATGATTCCCAGGGCTTTGGCGGCCTTGTCGGGGTTGATGGGGAGGTCGGTGAGGCCGAGCTCGTCGGCGAGGGTTCGGGCTGTCAGGTCAGCTCGGGACATGGATCACCTTCCTTCGCCCGTACCGATGATCGCGGCTGCAACGGCGATCCATCCCTTGTGCCAGGACTGGTCCATGAGGTAGCCGGCGCCGGGATCGCGTTGGAGCCAGCCTGCGTGCCCAGTGTTGGCGGCGAGCTTGACGATGCTTCGGGGTTCGGGGTCGCGCCAGTGGCCGCCTTGCCGGTCGGCGATGTAGTGGGTGGCGGCGGAGATGGCGAGGCCGAGGGTGGCGCGCCGCCAGTTGAGGCGGAGTCCGAGGAGCCGGTTGGTGGCGTACAGGGCTGCGGCCTGGGTGGCGGTGTAGGTGGCGACGTGGGCGGCGCAGGCACGGACGCCTTCGGGACCGGGCCGGCCCTTGGCCAGGGCCAGTCGGTCCGTCAGAATCCAATGATCGCCAACGTCGTGTCCCGCGAGGAGCGCGACGTATGCACCAAGAGTACGTTCGGCTTGAGACATTAGATCTCCTTCTTGGAGTGATAGGCGGCTAGCGAACGTGCGCGACCGCATGCCCGGCGTGGTGCCCGTGTCGGTGGGCCCAGCGGGTGAGGGCGACAGCGGCACGGCCGACCAGGCGGGCGATCATGAGGCGCCCCCTCGCCGTATGCCGATGACGATCTGCTCGCCGCAGAGGTCGAGGATCCGGTCGGCCCAGTCGAGGCTGATCGGGGAACGCCCGGTGAGCATCATCGACATGTGCTTGGTGGACACGCCGAGCTGGCGGCAGGCTTCGGCCTGGCTGATCCCGGCATTGTTGAGTGCGGCCCGGACCTGGGTGCGGAGGTCGTCCTCGGTGGTCACGGCGTCCCGTCCCGTCCGTTGAGCCGCTGTCGGATCCATTCGGCATCGGATTCGGCGACGTGCGCGCCTGCACTGCGGGCGACGATTATGTGCATCGGCTGGCCGTCGCCGTCTCGCGCCTCGGCGACCCAGGCACTCCAGGGCTGGCTGCCCCCGTCCGGGCGTCGGTGACCGTCGGGGCAGTGCGGGCAGCCGGGGTCCTGTTCGGGCTGGTCAATCACGATGTGGCTGCCGTTCCGTTGAGGGCGTCGAGGACGGCGGCCGCGCAGGCGTCGGTGCCGTCTTCGTGGTCGTGGAGGTAGTCCTGGGCGGCTGCGCGGGCCCGGGTGAGCCGGGTGTCCATGTCGCTGGCGGCCTGGAGGTGTTCGCAGCTGTCGAAGTGCGGCGGCCAGCCTTCGGTCAGCCACGCCGGTGCGACACCGTGGTCGGTCCAGCTGCAGTGGCGCTGCCCGATCTCGTAGCCGTGCCGCGCCCAGGACCGGGCCTCAGCTAGGTCGGCTTCGGCCTGTTCGGCGCGTTCGTGGTCGCGGTGGCTGGCGTCGAGCATGCGGGCGCACGAGACGCAGGTGGTCTCCCAGTTGATCGTGTTCTCGTACTCGGTGAGCGCCGCCAGCTCGGGCCGTAGGGCGTCTAGCGCGGCGTCTGCGTGGGCGAGCCACACGGACCGTAGGTGATCCCATTCCCGGCCGTCAGCGAGGAACGCCTTCGAGCCTGCATGCCCGGCGAGGGATTCGGCGACCCGCTGGCGGAACGGAGCGCTGGTCACCGGGTGTCGGTGGAATCCGTGTTCACGACAGAAGCCCTCCTTGCCGCTGCAGGGTGGCAGTTCGATCGATCCGGCTGCTGTGTGCTGGGGTATCCAGGCTGCGGCGTTCTCGCTGTTGATAGCCGCCTGTGCCGCACGGATTTCGGCAGCGCACTCAGCTTCGGGGTCCATCCGAGCCGCAGTGAAGTGATGCCGAATCCGGGCGTCGGCATAGCCCCAGGCAATGTCGGGCTGCCCTGCTTGTGTGGCTTGTCCGCCGCCCGCACAATCGGCGCAGGGGTCGGCGTTGTCGCAGCCGGGGTCGCATCCGATCCGATCAACGCTGGCCGCGGGCTTGTTCGCCACCGTCCACTGGTCGCAGTCTGTGCCGGGCAGGACGTGCCGTATGCCGCCGCGCGGGTCGTCGACGTCGCCGTGCCACCGCGGGATGAGGTGCAGGTGGGCGTGGTCGATGGTCCGTCCGGCGGCCCGGCCTTCGTTGACGCCGATGGTGTAGCCGTCGGGGTGGTGCTGGTCGTCGATGCGCGCACGGATGGCCTTGAGGAGCCAGTGCATGTCGGTGATCTCGTCGGTGGTGAGGGCGAAGAACGATTCGACGTGGCGTTTCGGGACGATCTCGGCGTGGCCGGGGGCGGCCGGGTAGTTGTCCCAGCGGGCGAAGCACGTCGCGTTCTCGGCCATGATCCGGTTCGCCTCGGGGTCGGCCTGACGGCAGAACAGGCAGTCGGCGGGCGGATGTTCGCCGGGTCGCGCGGCTGCATCCGTGCTGGTCGGCGCATTGCTCGGGGCTGCCGCCATGAAGCTGCCAGCCGCCGCATCTTCGGCCTGGTCGAGCGCTCCGAAGAACCCGAGAATCGCCTGCTGGTTGAGTACGGCGGCTGTGTTGGGCGGGTGGATCGCGTCGACGACCCGGCTGATCAGGTCCATGCGGGCCGGGAACGGCAGGGTCCGGTGGTGGGCGTCGAGGGCCTGCTCGACTGCGAGGTGCACAAGCTGGCGGGTCTGGTCACGGTCGGGCTGGCTGGGGCGGCAGGTGACGGCGGCCGGGTCCTCGGTGATCCGGTCCGTGCGCGGCACTTCGAACGGGGTTCGCTGGCAGCACGGCAGCAGGCCGCTGCCATCAGGCGGGCAAGCGTGGACGGTCTCGGGCTGGTCGGTCATGCCGCCTCCTCGGGCGCGTCGGGCTCGGCCTCGGCTCGGAGGCTCGGTAGTGCGGGGATCGTGCGGGAGAGCCAGGAGCCGGGCTCGGTGGTGAAGTGCGGGGCGGGGCTGGTCGTCCACCAGGAGCGGACGGCGCGGGTGGTGACGGTCTCGCCGCTCCGCTTGTCGACGTACTGAACGTCTCGTTCGCCGGTCTCGCGGACGGTGGTCCGGCCGCGCTTGCAGCCGTCCGGGTAGTCGTTCCAGTTGATTTCCCTCTCCGCCCAGAGGAGGCCTTGCATGGCGCTGCTGTTCACGCCGTGGAGGCGCTTGTGCGGGAAGTGAGTTTGGGCGGCCATGGAGATGCTGTTCCGGACGGCGTCGCGCTGCCGCCACAGGAAATAGTTCGCGACCTCAACCGGGTCGTTGATGGTGAAGACGCGGGCGTCGAAGAGGGCGCGTCGGCCGGGGCGGCGTTCGTTGAGGACGGCGGTCGCCAGGGAGGCGGCTATCGAGACTTGCTTGGCGATCACCCCGCCGAACCACGGTTCGCTGCTCAGGCTGGCGAAGTCGGTGATCAGGACGCTGATCTCGTCGGACTGCGTGTACGCGAAGACCGCACCACTGATCTCCGTGCAGAGGGCCGCGGCGACCGCGTCCATGTCGGCCATGAAGCCCTCATCGAACGGCTTGTCGGCGCCGCGCAGGTAGCTGTGAAAGGCGCGGCCGTCAACGCGCAGCAGCGTGTAAGTGCGGCGGGGCAGGAAGTTGCGATGCGCGGTCTCGTAGCCCTTCATCCTGTCGCCGAGGGCGGTCTTGTCGCTCACAGGTACCTCTCGTTCTCGATGTCGGTGATCTCGTTGGGCCACGCGATGTGTTGGGCTCGTCGGGTGGCGGGCCAGGAGCCGTGTTTTGCGGCGAGCCAGAAGACGTAGCCGGGCACGTCGTAGCTGGTCTCGGGTTCGTTGTCGCTGAGGCGGTGCAGGTAGAGGAAGGCGCGCTCGTCGGCGTCGAGTTGCGTGTCGTCGGCGTAGGGGCATTCCCTGCAGCCGCGTGGGAGGCGGCAGGATTCGACGCCCTGGCAGGGCTGCGGGGTGGTCACGGGGCGCCATCATGGCGCGAGGCCCGTGAAGGCCCCCAGGAGGGACGTACAGCCTCCTGACCCTCCCGGGGACCCACTGGCGGGCGTTGAGGCGCCCTGAGGGCCGTCTGTGGCCTCGCGCGGGGTGCGCTTCAGGTTCCCGGGGCGTGCCGTCACGGCTTCACCTCCGTCTCGACGGTGAACGAGATGACGATCTCGTCGTCCGTAACCTTGAAGCGGAGCGCGTCATCGGCGAGCGAGACCGACTCCGTCAGCCCGTGCTGCCGCTGGTACTCCGCTGCGGCAGCGTTGAGGGCAGCCCGAACGTCCCCGAGGAAAGCGCCCCACGGTTCGGCGGCCGGGACGATCCATTCGCGGCGGGTCGACGTGATCGTGCGGCTCGTGTACGTAGCCATCAGGACTCCTGTTCGCTGCTGATCGGCTCAAGGAACGTCGCGGCCGGCGGGAGGCGTCGGGCCGGCTGCACCTCGACCGCGTCGGCGTCCTCGGCCAGATCCCCGGACGGCCGGGTCTCCCCCAGGCACAGGGTCGGCTGACGGCTGGCGAGCTCCGTCAGCGCGGCCCGGCGCCGCTCGGTGAGGGTCTTGCTGGGCGTGCCCCGGGCTTGCCTCCTGCGCGCAGCCCGGTTGGGCTTGAGGTCAGGGGCGTCGTCGTCGACAACCCGCTCGACCATGCGGAGTTCGGTCTCCCAGTGGGTGCCAGGCTTGCCGGCCTTCTCGCCACGCGGGGCGGACGACGGGCCACTCATGACGTCCTCCTGCGGCGGCGGTCGCGTGCACTCAGGCCGCCCCACACTGCCCACGGATCATCACCGGCGTCGTCGAGGCACTCCCGCCAGACCGGGCAGTGCCGGCACACGGCCTTGGCGGCGGCGATGCCGGGTTCGGTGGCGTCGTAGAACAGCTCCGGGTCCTCCTCTCGGCAAGCAGCCTGCAGAACCCAGCCGCGTTCACCGACGGGCCGTTCAGGCACTCGGGCTGTGGTCCAGTGGGGGCTGCTGCGGCGGATCCCGGTGCCGCGTCCGGGGCGCCCGGCCAGGATGTCGATCACCTGGACGGTCAGGCGGACCTCGATCAGGGCCCGGCTCACGGCTGGCTCCCGTTGATCAGGCGGGCGACGGCGAGGGCGGCGGACCAGGTGTTGTGGTCCCGGTCGTCCATGGGTCCGTCTACGGCACTGGCGGCGAATCCGCCTGCCTCGGTCATCTCGACGTTGACGCGCTCCAGCAGCCGGGCGAGCGCCGCCCCGACCACGGGGTGCATGGCGGCGATGTACGAGGCGTCCGCCCACACATTGCGGGCCTCATCCCAAGGCTGCTGGCTCATGGACGGCAGCCAGGCCCGGAGGTCGGTGTCGTTGCCCTCCCCCGAGAGGACGGTCGCGGCGTGGCCGTACTGCCCGAGGTGAGTGTCGTGGCTGCGCCATGGGCCAGGCGTGGCCGTAGCGGAGAGGACCCGCAGCTTCTCGGCTGCGGTGCGGAGTTCGTCGGCGGGCGTGGGTGTGGTGGTCATCGGGTCGTCTCCTCGGACTGGTTGGCTCGGTGCAGCAGCACAACTGCATGGCAGTAGTCGGGTTCGCCGGGCTCGGGTGTCGGGCACCAGCACATGAGGTCCCGTCCGCCGAGTTCGGCGCGGAGTTCGGTGAGCGTTGCCGGGTCGTACTCGTAGAGGCCGAGCGGCCCGGTGTGGAGGTCAAAGAGACGGCTGGCGAAGAAGAGCGCCATGGGCTTGTCGTTGCGGGCGAACGTCTGCGGTTCGTCGCGGAGGCTGCGGCTGCGGTCGCCGGTGTCGACGACCCGCCAGCGGTCGCCGTTCCGGTCGACGGCGAACGGGTTGCCCCATCGGGTGCCGCGGCCGACGTACACGGGCTTGCGGCCCTGGGCGTCGAGTGGCGCGGTCCAGCCAGCGGTGCGCTTGCGCTGGATACGGGTCGGCATCAGGCCCTCCCCGGCCAGGCTGCGGCCTGGACGGCGAGGCGGCGGACCGCTTGCTCAAGCGTGCTGGAGTTGGGGTGGATCTCAATGACCCGGGTCTCGGCGGCGGGCTCGGGTTCGACGCCAACCCGCGCCGCGATCCTGCCGACCTTCGTGGTGAACACGGTTTCGGCGTCGGTGGTGAGGCTGGCGAGGGCGACGAGCGCGGTGACCGCGACATCGGCGAGTTCGGCCTCAAGGTCGGCCTGGGTGTGGGTGGTGCCTTTGCGGGGGTTCTGGCCGGTCATGCCGATGTACGCGGCACTGGCCTCCCCCGCCTCCTCGGCGATCTTCATGATGCGCATCGCCATCTCGTGCGGGTCGCGGCCGTTCTCGGCATCCAGCCACGCGGTCAGGGCGCGGATCGTCGGCCACAGGTCATTCGTCATGGATCTTCCTTTCGGGGTTGGGTTCAGGGCTTGGTGACGGCGAGACGGCGACGGCCGCCGCCGGGCTGCTGCTCGTGTACGACGCTGTAGCCGCGGGATTCCAGGAGCGCGGCATAGACGGCCAGCTGCTCCTGCTCGCCGTCGCCATCGTGGAAGACCCGGACCAGGCGGCGGTCCCCCTGGGTCACGCGATAGCCGGGAGCCCAGCCGGTCTGCTGGTCGAAGGCGGACAGTTCGAATCCGGCGTAG
This sequence comes from Streptomyces sp. NPDC005878, assembly GCF_040629815.1. NCBI lineage: Bacteria > Bacillati > Actinomycetota > Actinomycetes > Kitasatosporales > Streptomycetaceae > Streptomyces > Streptomyces sp. NPDC005878. Next base: position 148,457 of record NZ_JBEXWK010000002.1, on the reverse strand, counting down.
GCGAGCATGGCGTCCACGTCGCGGGCACGAATGAGGCGGGACATCAGCAATCAAGGTCCTCTCGGGGTTGAGGTGTTCGGGCTAGGCGGGCTGGAGGCAGGTGGCGGCTGCGACGCTCAGGCAGATCACGGCAGCCACCACCAGCCACGGGATCAAGGCGCGCATCAGCAGGTCTCGGAGCAGGCGACGGTGCGGCAGCCCGCGTCGATGTAGCAGCCGTGGACGCAGCGCGGCCGGTTGTAGTGCGGCTCCTCGTCACGGCGTGGGGCTCGACGGACGGGCATGGTGGGCCGCTTGTGCCAGCCATCTGGTTCGTCCTGCGTGTCCGAGTCCCAGGCCGCCACGGCGCTCGCCACGACCTGGGGGTCGCGGGGGTAGCACCAACCGTGGTCGTAGCCGAAGCTGCCGGTCTCCTCGCGTGGGACTGCGATCAAGCGGATGTTGAAGCCCTGCCACAGCCACAGATACCGGTGACCGTCATCGGCGGCGAGCTCGTAGCCCTCCCAGTGATCGTCGTAGATCGGCTCCGGGTGGTGGATCATCACGACGCCTCCCCCGCCTCGGGGAGGATCCGCAGCACGGAGTTCGTGGTGCGCTGTGCGAGGCGGAGCGTCAGGTCGGGCATCAGCGCCCGCCGCCGCGCCATCCGCTCCCGGGCGACGTCCGGGTCGTCCATAGGGCCGCTGGCGCCCTCCCAGGTGCCGTCCGGCTGCCGGGACAGGACGACGTACCCGACGGTCTCGCTGGACTCGACGATGCTCGCATCGTCCGCCGCCTCCTGGTCGCTGCTGGCGTCGATGCCGAGGAGGTACACCGGGTCCATCGGCGGGCGCTTGGCCGGGGCGTCCTGCTGCTGCGCCTCAGCGGCCAGGCGGCGCAGCTCGTCGACGCGCTCGTGGATGGCGTCCCAGGGTGCGCCGGTGCCGAGATTGAGAGCCTGCGACAAGGCGAGACGGTTCTCCCGTGCCGCTCGAACGAGTCGCCTGATCGTCTCCAGGGCTTCTGCGGGCTCCATGCAGTCGCCGCAGTCGCAGTCCTGGCACGCGTCCTCGAAGTGCAGCCGCACGGGGTGGCCGCAGATGCACATGGTCACGTCGGCGGGCGCGGGCAGCGCGACCGGGGGTTCGGTGGGCTGCTGCGCCAGGGAGAGGCGGCCATCGGCAGTCACGGTCGCCTTGTGCGCGGCTGCCGCCTCCTCGATGCGGTCCTTGAGATCATCGAAGTCAGGCCTCGCCAGATCGAACGCTTCGACGAGAATGTCGGCGGTGATGCGATCAGTCATGGTCATCTCCGGTGGGTTGTGGTGTTCTGGGATCCCAGCCCGGGCGGATACACGCCGCCCGGGCTGGACTTGCGAGGAGCGGGTCACGACCGGGCGGGAGTCCCGTGCCAGATCTGGCCGGACGGGTCGAGGTAGGCCAGCCCGTCATCGCCGATGAAGACCTCACCCACAGCACCGCAGTCGTTGCACTGGACACGGCGAGCCAACTCGGCCCGCAGGCGGCGGATCTCGGCGGCCAGGGCCGACACGTCGCCGCGAGCCCGGGCGATGAACTCGGCGTCGGCCTGGACCTGCGCCCAGTCCTCCTCGGCCGTCCACTCGCGGTGGGTGGGGTCGTTATCGAGGGGCTCCTCGTCGAAGCGGGCGACCGTCCGGCGGGCGCTGTAGCCGCAACCGGTTTCCTGAAGATCGGCGGCGATCTCAATCAGGCTGTTGCCGCCGTACTCGTAGGTACCCCAAGGGCCGGGGGTGGCTGCGCTGGCGCGGGCTTCGATCGCGTCGACATCGAGGGGCTGGGTGATGGTCTCGGGCATGCGGAGCTCCTTCGGGTTCGGTCGGGTCAGCAGTCGCAGTTGTCGGTCTTCTGCATGCAGTCGTCACAGCGCGGGCAGTCGCAGCCGCAAGCGCAGTCGGCATGCTCGGGACCGGAGCCGGTGCAGAAGCAGCCGGACTCCCCGCAGGGCTCGTTCGCGTAAGGGTCGTTGGACATGGGGGATTCCTTCGGGTCAGGTGTGGGTGCGGTGGTAGACCTCGGCCGCGGTACAGCCGTTGACGGTCACTGCGGGCGCGAGCCTGCGGGCGACGGCCAGCGCGTCGTCGTAGTCGCTGAAGTGCGTCGCCTGCCACTCACTGGGCTGCCAGATGCCATCCCCGCCGTAGTAGTCCGCGCCGTCATGGACGATCCAGCCGCCAGGCTTCAACTCGACGAACAGGGCGAACCCCTTGTGGACGCGGTCCAGCGGCAGCGACACGGTGTAGCGGGTGATCGTGACGATCGGCTCGGGGGTCTCTGTCACGACGGAGCCCCCAGCCCGGCGGCGACGCGGTGCTCCTCTGGGAGATCGGCGTCGCAGTAGAAGCCGATCGTCACGCACAGGCCGTGGTGCTCGACGACCTTCCAGACGGCGGTGCTGGTACAAGCCGGCTGACCAGCCTGCTCGCGGCGGTAGTTCGTGGTGCAGTCCGCCCAGTCGCTGTAGTCGGGCGCCAGCCAGCCATCGGGGCAGTGGAAGACGTGAACGTCGTTCACTAGCACTTCGGTCATTTCTGGTCCTCTCAATGGAGACTGATCACGAAGGTGGGAGCTGGCCGCAGGACGCGTTCCGTCGGGCCGATGGGGCGCATCACGGGTCACACGGCCTGCGGGGCGGTACGCCGTACTGCGGTGAAACGGCGCCTCCACTCCCGGAAGCGGCGCTTCGTGTCGTCACCGCCCCCGCCGTTCCACCAGCGCCAGCCGAACCAGGCGACACATGTGGCGTCGACTGCCGCCCATAGCTGATCGCCGTCCAGGGTGCTGTCGATCCAGTAGGCGATGTTGCACAGGGCCAGCACCCCGTCGACGTGATGAGCACGAAGGCTGCCGGTGAGGAAGCCGGCGACAGCGCAGACCGCGAACGCAGCGCCGATCATGGTCAGGGACATGAGGCTGGTTCCTTCAAGCGGGGGCTCCGCGCGGCGGCGATCACGAGGGGTCCTCCTTGCTGAGGTGCTTGCGGGCCCGGGCTATCGCGACCTGTTCACTGACCTGCGCCGACACGTGCTTGTTGAAGACCGTTGAGTTGGGGGCGGGCTCGGGCGGGATGGCGCGGCCGGGAACGATCTGCCAGCCGCACGTCCACACGTGACGGCAGTTGGGGCAGCTGTAGCCCGCGATGATCCCCTCCGCGCCGTCGCGGAGCGCCGACTCGGGGAACACGTCGTAGGTCGGGCAGTTCTCGCACGCATCCGCGTATAGCGGGTTGTGGTCGGTCATGACGCCTCCGGAAGGTCGTCGCGGGGCTGGGTGTGGAGGCCGCTGCTCTTGTCGGCGAACGGGTTGAACGGCATGTGGGCCATGTCGCGCACTCGTGCGTAGTGGCCCTGCCAGGCGGCGGTGATGGTGGTGCGCTGGCCGCCGCGGTGCTTGTCGACGATGAGGTCGACTTCACCAGCCCGGGGCGATTCGGGTTCGTACATGTCGGGCCGGTGGATGAGGATCACCATGTCGGCGTCCTGTTCGATGGCCCCGGATTCGCGGAGGTCGGCGATGGTGGGCCGCTTGTCGGTGCGCTGTTCGGGGCCGCGGTTGAGCTGGGAGAGGACGATGACGGTGATGCCGAACTCTTTGGCCATGAGCTTGAGGCCGCGGGACAGGGCGGACACGGCGACCTGCCGGTTCTCTGCTCTCGGTGCGTTCATCAGCTGCAGGTAGTCGACGATGACCAGGCGTAGGCCCGCAGTGCGGACGAGCCGGCGTACCTGGCCACGCAGGGACGGCAGGGAAACGTGGGTGGCGTCGTCGATGTAGAGCGGGGCGGCGGCGATGCGCTGGGTGGCATTGATCAGCTTGGCGGCGCCTTCGTCGCTGGTGGTGCCGTGGCTGACGTCATGCAGGGGAACTTGGCATTCGGCGGACAGAAGCCCGGCCATGAGTTCGTCTTCGCCCATTTCCAGCGAGGTGAACAGGGTGGGGATGCCGTTGGCGATGGCGGCGGCGCGGGCGAAGCCCTGGCCAACGGTGGTCTTGCCGACGCCGGGGCGGGCGGCGGTGATGATGAGGCGCCGGCGGGCGAAGCCGCCGCCGGTGAGCTTGTCGAGGTCGACGAGGCCTGTCGGGATGCGGTCGTCTTTGGTCCTCGGGGTGATGGCCCGTTCCACGGCTGCGGCAAGGAGGTCAGCGACGGGGCGCGCCAGGCTGCCGGTCTGCCCGCGGACGACGTTGTCGAGGTCGGCCTGGGCGGCGGCGAGGTCTTTGTCGGGGTCGAAGGCGGGTGAGTATCCGGCGTCCTGGAGGCGTTCGCCGGCGTCGATGGCGCGGTTGGCTTCGGCGGTGCGGGTGACGCGGTCGGCGTACCAGCTGGCGGATGCGGGGAGCGCTTCGTCGTAGAGGCGGCAGAGTTCGACGCTGCCGTAGGGGGTGATGGGCAGGTACTTGTCGGCGCGCCATTTCTGGAGTTGCCGGTCGACTTCGTGCCAGGGGATGGAGGCGTCGGTGAGGCTGTTGCGGATCTCGTCGACGGCGTACCAGACCCAGGCGAGGCGCTGTTCGGTGAAGTCGACGGGGTCGAAGGTGTCGGCGAGGGTGTCGATGAGGTCGGGGTTGGCCATGACGGAGGCGGCGATGATGCGCTCGCCGAGGATGTCGCGGGGCCGGCGCCGCGTTGTCTCGGGGTCTGCGGGGGCGTCGTCCCAGGGGCTGTCGTTCATCGCTGGCCTGCCTGACGGTGGTCGGTGCCGTCGAGGACTTGGACGGTGCACATTTCGGTGAGGCGGGAGGCGACGCGGGGTCCGGTCCAGTCGGCGAGCTTGCTGGGCGGCACGTCGGCGGTGATCAGGATGGGGCGTTCTTCGACGTAGCGTTCGTCGATGAGTTCGTAGAGCCGTTCTTGGGTCCACATGGTGGGCTTGGCCGCGGCGACGTCGTCGAGGATGAACAGGCCGCAGGTTTTGGCGGCTTCGAGGACCGTGTACGGGCTGGCGGGGGCGTCGGGCCTCAGGGCGTCGAAGAGTTCGGTGGCCCGGTGGGCGGTGACGGTCGGCAGGTAGCGGCAGGCTGGGTCGGCGAGGCAGGCGGCTGCCCACAGCTTGGCGGCCTGCCAGGCGAGGTGTGTCTTGCCGCGCCCCATGGGGCCGACGATGGCGAGGCCGGCGGCGTCGAAGCCGTTCTTCGCCCACAGGGCGGTGGTGTCGGGGACGGGTACGGCGCGCCGGTAGCGGGCGGGGGTGGCCGTGTCGATGCGGGCGAGGGCTGCGGCGCTGCGGTCGCGGAGCCATTGCTCGTCGGCGGGGTCGAAGCTAGCTGGCGAAGCCACGGTAGAACTCCTCGGTGTCGTAGGTCTGGTGCTGGGGGCCGCCGTTGACGGCAGGCGCTTCAGGGCTCGCCGGCAGCGGGTCGTCGTAGCTGCCGTTGTTGAGCCACGTGGCGGAGTACGGCGTGAAGCGGTTGGCCTTGCCGCCGAGATGGTCGGCGTAGGCCTTGGCTGCCTTGACGATGTGGCCGGGGTCTGCTCCGCGGTCCAGGGCGTCGCGCCAGGCGCGCTTCGTCTTCTCGGGCTGCATGCAGTTCGGGTAGTAGACCCAGAACTCGCCGAAGGCGGGCCAGTGATAGTTGCGCTCATCGGATGTGGCGCCAGAGGCGGCCGAGGCCCGCGTGTTCGCGCGGGACGTATGTGTCTCTCTCTTGTAGTTAGGTTCATCTTTTGGTTTGGGTGACGTGGACGTCACCCCATCCGCGACGTCCACGTCACCGGTGACGTGGACGTCAGGGGTGACGTCCACGTCACCCGTCCCCAGCGTGCCCGCGCCCTCTGAGCTGCCCCTTTTCCCGTTTGCACTTCTATGCGGCGGCCTAGGGGTGACGCCCACGTCGGGGGTGTCATCGGCGTCACCGGTGACGTCCACGTCACCGGTGACGTGGACGTCACCCCAGGTACCATCTGAGCTGGTCTTTTGTCCGCCGCGCCGACGGGATGACGTCAGCGTCACCCGTGACGCCCGCGTCACCTCATCCGAACCCGCACGGCCCCCTGGAACGACTCGCTCTAGGGCGAGGTCGTAGACCTCCGGACGCTTCCCCTCAGGAAGGTGGGCCGCCTTCGACTGGTCGCCTAGCCGGATCAGACCGAGATCACGGAGTTGCTTGAGGTCGCGTTGGACGGAGCGCTCGGCCTTGCAGGTGTACGCGGCCAGCCGGGCAACTGACGGGTAGGCCCCGCGGCCTTTCTTGTCAGCATGGCGGGCCAGCCCGCTGAGCGTGGCGACGAGTTGCGCGGGCATTGGTGGCGCGAGTTCGAGTGCCCAGTCCATGGCCTCAGTGCTCACTTCGTTCTCTTCTCGGGAGGGGTGTCTCGGCTGGCTGCTGGTGGTTCTGGGACAGCCCTCATGGAGGCTTCAGCAGGGCCCGGCTGGGGCCCTGGATGCAGGTCCACCCTACTCCTGGGTGCCCGTCAAAGCGATGGGCACCTTGCTGCTTCACAGACCAGGCCAGGTGCCCATCGATCGCACGGTCAGCTACGCTGGGCTCATGACGACGAAGGGAACGACCGGCCGCGTGGTCCGCGTCGAGAAGGAGACGTGGGCCGCCTACGGCGAGGCCTGCGCCGCAAAGGGCCTGTCGCGCGCCGCTGACCTGCGCGTCTACATCAACCGGGAGATCGCTGCGCACAAGCGCCGTCTCGCCACAGAACAGCGCGTCTCCGATTCCTGACATCCCTCCTCCTCCCTGTCTCCCGGCCCCGCGGTTTCCTGCGGGGCTGTGTCGTGTGTGGGGTTAGCGCCGGCCGTCCTGCCAGCACGACGGGCAGATGTCGCGTCCGTCGCGTGTTCGTCGCCAGCCCTGCCGTCGGAGTCGCCGTCGGACGGTGACGGCTAGCCGGCCTTCGGGGCTGTGTTCGTTTCCGCACCGGCCGCGGACCGGGTGGGCGGCGTCGCAGACGAGGAAGGCATGGAAGCTCATGCGGCGGCTCCGGTGCTGTTGGTGTGCGCTTGATGACACCGTTCGCAGGCGGTTTCGTGGTGCCGCTGGTGGCGGAGGTATCCGTCGCTGGTGCCGCAGGCCGCGCGTTCGGTCTTGTCGGCGAGGTGGGCGGGCAGGAAGCATTCGCGTCCGCAGTCGGATGTCACGTTTCCGTTGGGTTCGTGGCCGCGGCCGGCGATGAAGGCAGCCTGTTTCGGCGTGTACTTGTGACCGTTGACGTAGATGTGCTGGGGTCCGGTCCAGGCCAGGTGTCCGCCGTACAGGGGCGTGGTGTGGGTGTCGACGAGCTCTTGGAGGGTGCGCGGCTTCCGTGGCTGGCGTACTCGTTCGACTCGCTGGAGGAGGGCTTCTCGCGGTTCTTTGTAGCGCTTTGCTGCCCGTTTGATGCTGGCGCGTTGCCGTTCGGTGAGGCCGCCGTAGATGCCGGCGGGGATGTTCTCGTCGAGGGCGAACTGGAGGCAGGCTTCGGCGACGGGGCAGCGTTGGCAGATGTGTTTGGCCTGCCTGATGACGAGGGCCCAGGGGCCTTCGGTGCCGCGTGGATGGAACAGCTCGGGGTCTTCGTCGAGGCAGGCGGCGTTGTCGCGCCAGGTGCTGGTCACGCCGCCTCCCCGAAGATCGCTGTGTACTGCTGGCGCATGAGCCGGTCTTCGACGTGCCGGGGGTGGATGCAGCCGGCATGTCCGCAGCCGGTGGTGACTTTTCCGACGGGTGGCCGCTGGTGGGCCACGTTGAAGGCGATGCGGTGGACGCTGTGCTTGCGCCCGCCGTGGCGGATGCTGACGCTTTCTCCGGGGCGGCCTGCGGGCCAGGTCAGGTGTCCGTCGTCGGTGGGTTCGGCGCGCCGCCAGAAGAGGTCTTCGGGGCTGGCTGCGGGGGTCATGCCGGGCTTGTGGCGGGGCAGGCCGAGTTGGGTACGCAGGTCGCGTGCGCGGCGGCGGCTGACGTGGAGCTGGCGTTCGATGGCCTTGTCGGAGTAGCCCGCGTGGAGGAGTTCGGTGATGGCTGCGGTACTCATGCGGCTGCCTCCATGTTCTGCTGCTTTTCGCGGAGGCGGAGGCTGCCGAGGCAGGGTGCGCATAGCCCGCGGCCTGCCCGTGCCCTGCGGCATCCGGGCTGTGTGCACAGTTCGTTCGGGCTGAGGAGTCCTTCTTCGGCTTCGTACTGTTTGACGAGTCGCTCGTACAGGCAGAGCTGGACGGAGACGGTGGCGCGTGGCACGCCGGTGCGGCGCAGGTGCAGGGCGGCTTCGCGGAGTTCTCGCCAGTCGAGTGATGCGGGTGCGATTTCCTTGCGGAGGACGCGTTCCACGGCGATCCAGTCGATGGTGTCTTCGGACGGTTCGGCGGGGGGTGTGAAGCGGATTCCGGTCGGGATGGCCCTGGTGCCGCAGACGCGCGCCTCGCGGGTCGTGGGCCTCATACTGGTCACGGCTGCCTCCTCTCGGGGTTGTAGGCGGGCAGGTTGTACATCTCGTCGAGCTGGTGGATGGAGCGCTGCCGGGCTTCGCGTAGGTTGCGGGTGGCGTGGTGTCGGGCGAGGGCCCAGCGCAGGCCGCGGCGAGCGGCGTGGAAGAGCCCGGCGACGATGAGTGCGGGTGCGAGGAACAGCAGGGCGTCGGCGAGGTGGTCAACGACCGTCGCGTTCGTGGCGAGGACTTGCCCGGTGAGGGTCATCTGGTCGAGGAGGGTCACGGCTGGCGTCCCTCCTCGCGGTTGTGGAGGTCGAGGCTGTTGGCGCGGAAGCGGCGAGCGATCTCGCGGTCGACGGCCTGCTGCTGCCGGCGTCGGGTGCGGCTCGTGTGGATGCGGTCGGCGGTGTACCAGAGGGCCGCGGTGATGGTGGACAGGATGGTCAGCCAGAGGATGACGGCGAGTCCCTGGGCGGCGAGGATGATCGTGCTGCGGGCGCTCACGGCTTGATCTCCCGAACCTCGATGCGGGCCTGGCGGCACAGGCGCGCGCAGTTGCGGGTGCCGTAGGAGGGTCCGCGCGGGCTGGGGAAGACGAGGGCTTGGTGAGCGCGCGGGAGCGTGGCGACCATCTCGGCATTGCGGCGGGGTCCGGCGGCCGGGCAGTACGTTGCGAGGAGACCGGGATGGTGGACGTCACCAGGCTTCTTGCGGCGGCGATGGGCTGCATCGGCCGGGCAGTCGGTTGTGCAGTGGTCCCAGTCGGCGGGGTACGGCTCTTCGGTGACGCCGGCGAACTGCCCGACGGCACCGATCCAGCGGTGGATTTCCTGGTCGACGGACTTTTCGCCAGGGCAGGCGCCGTGCCTGACGATGACTGGCACGTTGCGGACGATCTCTTCGAGGATCAGTCGGGCCAGTGTGTAGCTGGCGAATCCCGGGTCGGGGTGGTTGCGCGAACCGGCAACGATGACGATCAGGGGGCCCTTCATGCGGCCCTCCCGCTGCGCGGGGCGAGTCCGAGGACGATGGCGGAGGTGCAGGGCCAGTCGACGCTGTGGCGAAGCCAGGGGCCCGGGCTTGCGGGGATGAGGCGCATGCATCGGATGCAGACCTCGCGCTCCTCGATATCGCCGCAGTGTTCGCAGCCTCCGCAGTACCCGTCGTTGATCCAGACGGGCTCGTGGCCGAAAGGCTCGGCGCCCGGAAGTTCCCGCAGGTGCTCGGGTACGCAGGCGAGGCAGGGCAGCTTGCCGTCGATGGCGGCTTTGGTGGCGCTCATTCGGCGCAGCCGGTGAAGGATGGGCATCCGGTGTGTGCAGTACGTGTCGCAGCCGCAGTCCAGGTCGTTGAGCTGCTGGGCGCCCTCGAAGTGCTTGCATGCCTGGTCGAAGTGGTACTTGCGGCCTCCGCTGGAGGAGTACACGATCGCCCCCATCACGCGGCCTTCCGTTCGGCGCGGGCGGCTGCCCTGTCCTCGCGGCGTCGCCGAGCAACAGCCTCACGGCGGTCGGCGGGAACGCCGATCCAGATGTGGACGAGGCTGCCGTTGGCGCGGCTGCTGCCGCCGTAGCCGTGGTGGCGGATGATCCCGGCGTCGAGGAGGTGGCGGGGTAGTCCGCCCCACTGGCTGGCCGGGCGCGGGGGGTCGGGGAGGTTCTTGGCGGCGGCGACCTCGGCGACGGTGAAGGGGAGGCCGGTGTCGGCGGCGGCCTCGAATGCGGAGGTGACCGCGTCGAGCCACGCTTCGTAGTCGTCGATGATTCGGCGGCTGACGGATGGGGCCGGTGCGGCGAGTTCGGTGCCGTCGAACGCGGGCTGGATGTGGGTCACGACTCGGCCTCCTCATCGGCGGGGATGGCCTCGATGCGCAGGCCGGGTTGCTCTGTGTGGACGCTGTGGGTGCGTCCGTCGGGCGCCTTGACGATGAAGCCGAGGCCGCGGTTACCTGCGCTGGACCACTGCCAGGCGTCGGCGATCTCGCCGACGAACGTGACGCAGACCTTGGTGCCCTTGCGGGCCAGTGCCCGTAGTCGGCCTTCCTCGTTGCTGAGGGCGTGCATGGGACGCGGCTTCGGCGCGTGCATGACGGTGACGCGGGTGGGGCGCAGGCCCGGCACCGGGTTCTGGCAGCGGCAGGCGACCTGGTCTGGGGTCGGCGGCTGGACCTTGCAGGACTTACGGCAGCGACCGCAGTACCAGACCAGCAGCGTCGTCTCGGGGAGCTTGCTCACCACGCCACCCCCGTCTCCTGCCGGAGGGCGGCGTTGACGGTCTCCTCGTCGGGCGTCCAGATCCCGAGGCGCCCCTTGGCGGGCACGGGTTGGGGCAGGGCGATGACGTCAGCGAGCGTCCAGTGGTAGACGGCGTCCTGGCCCCACGGCCCGCAGCAGGTGCCGTCGTCGGACCAGTGGCAGCCGGTGATCGTGGCGACGGCGACGACCGCGGAGTACACGTCGAGGTGGTCGCCATACACGACGGCCCACTTGTCGCGCTCCGCTCCGGCGTGGATGAGGATGCGGGCGCCCTCATGCTTCGCGGGCAGCTTCCATGTACGGTTCTCGACCCGCTTCGTCTGATGGGCGATCGCGCCCGCATAGGGCTGCTTGATCGTGAGGGCGCGCATCACCGCCCACCTCCCGGCCGTCGCAGGACGGTGACGGGGATCGCGCCGGGTGTGCCCTCGGGAACGTACACGAGGCGCCAGGAGTCGTCCCATGCGCAGCTGCACGGGTGGTCGGGGTGCGGGTGCCGAAGGAACACGGCGTGCCGGCGTTCGGGGAGTGGCTGGCGGAGCGTGGCGTCGTCCGGCTCGTAGTCGCGGTCCTTCAGGTAGGCGGCGCCGGCCGCGCACAGGGCGGTCCAGGTGTGGCCGTGCCCGAGAGCAACGAACTCGATGGGCGGCTCGCCTTCCTCACCAACGCCGGTCAGGTACAGGCCGTCGCGGTGGAGGAACCCGGCGTCGACAGCGTTCTCGGCGGTCGGGGTCCACAGGGCCTCGTCGGGATGCATGGCACCGTCGGTGCCCTCACGGGTGACGACCTCGTACAGGGGGGTGGTCATGACGTGTGGTCTCCTTGTCTGTAGCGGGGCCGCCCGTATTTCGGGTACGGGCGGCCCCGGAAGCGGTTACGGGGCGGGGACTTGGGCTGCTGCGGGCCATGGCGCGGGCGCCGGATCGTCGACGATCTCGGCGTCGTATGCGCCGTCCTCGTCCGGCTCGGGCGCGCGGGGCACATCTGCCTGTGCGGTTTCGGCGTCCTTCTCTGCGGCGATCGCCATGAGCTGCTGCGACAGTTCGTCGGTTCCCTTGCGGTCGACGTGGCCTGCGTCGAGGGCCTGGCGCCACACGTCCCGCACGTCGTCGGACGTCAGCGCCCCCGCAGCGAGAGCCAGGTAGTCCGGGCGGGATGCCTCAATCGCAGCCACAGCACGGCCTGCTGCCGGATCGAGGGCGACTGCGGCCGTCATCGGCCCGGCAAGCGCCTGCCGCGGAGTCACGCCTCGCAGTTCCACGACGACGACCGGAAACTTCTTGGTCTTCCCTTCGCGGATGACCTGCCGGGGCTCAATGCGCAGCGTCACCGGCACGAAGCCGCGGCCGTCGGTTCCGGCGAGGACCATGTCGACCATGCCGCCCCACTCCGAGGCGGCGTAGAACGAGTGGGTCTCGGCCCGCCACATGCCCATCCCGGACAGGTCCGGCAGCATCACGTTGAGCCGGGATGTGGCGGAGCAGACGGTCCCCTTCTTGCGCTGGTGCCACTCCTCGCCGAACTGGCGCAGGCAGATACAGGGCTGGCGCGTGAGGAGCTCGGTCTCGCCGTCGCAACGCCGCTGGCAGCCACCCGCAGACCACATCTCGTTGTACTGGTTGAGTGGGTCCCCGGGTGTGATCAGGGCTTCGATCGAGGAGGCCTTCGTGATGACCCGCCACTGGGCGAGGGTGGAGTTGAGCGGCGTCCAGGGTTCCGGGGTTCCGCCCCACAGTGTGGCGGCGGTCTGGACGTGCTCTTCGGAGTGGGAGGTGATGACCCAGGTCGCCGACCGCATCGGCCGGTTGCCGTTGGTGTAGCCGGTACGTAGCCGGCCATGTTCGGCGGTGCGCCGCTGGATGTTGAGGAGCCGGGAGCCCACGGTCAGGCCACCTTTCGGTAGTTGCGCCACCGCGCCGGGACGGGCTGGTCGGGGGCGAGGAGCGCCGGATAGGACGAGGGGGCGGCGTGGTGCCAGAGGGCGTTGATGAGGGCGCCGCGAAAGGCCTTGTGGGCGCTGCGGTCGGCCGGCATTTCGACGAGGGCGTGAGACTTGGCCCGTAGGTTGAGGACACCGGCCCGCTGGATCTTCGGCATCGGCTGCTCCGTGTCATCGGGGAGCAGGACGGTCTGGCAGTAGCGGAGGGCAGCGAGCTGTTGCGTGTTCTCCGGGTAGACGGCTTTGGCGGAGCGGGTAGCCGAGGTCTTGAAGTCGATCAGCCACAGTTCGAGGGAGCGGTCTTCGCCGGTGGGCAGCCAGATCATGAGGTCTGCGGTGCCGGCGTAGCCGAGGCGCCGGTGGAAGCAGGTGATCTCGGCGGCTTCGACGTGCTTGTCAATGTCGACACCCCAGTAGCCGAGGAAGAGCTCCAGCTGGTGGAGGTACGGGGCAACCTCCCGGCTGACCGCGAATGGGGCTCGCAGGAGTCGTTTCTCGGCGGCCTGGTGGATGAGCGTTCCGAGGTCGGAGGCCTCATCGCGGGCTTGCTTGTGGATTTCCTTGAGCTGCTTGGTGAGTTCGGCACGGTCGGTGATGGCTCGACGAGCGACCTCCATGCGGTGGTCAAGAACCCATTCCAGGGTGACCTTGACGGCCCATGGCATGAGGGCGCGTGTCTTGTTGACGGACGTGTCGAGGACGTTGGTGACGGAGACAAGGTCGGGGCCCCCGGCCGGGTCGGTGTAGTACCGGCCGTTCTCGGTCTCGTGGGCGTGGCGGGGGCTGGTCATCGGGTGCCGCCGTGGAAGTCCCGCAGCGCGTCGCCTGCCATGTGGGCAAGCTGCGCGTCGCTGGCTGTGTAGAAAGCGTCGGGGACGGTGGTGGCATCCCACACGTCGCGCACCCAGCGGGCGTCACCGAGTGCCGTGTGGGCGACGGCTTCAGCGGGCGGTTCGACTTCGACGTGCCGGGATGCCTCGTAGGACTTCCAGGGCCAGCCGACCGCGCCGGCGACCTTCTCGTACCAGGAGGCGTCGCAGTGCTTCCGGGTCCATTCGCTGGCCCGCCCGTACAAGGCGCCGACGGCGAGGGTGGTGACGTCGATGGTGCGGTAGTGCCACGGCTTGGGCTGCTCGTAGTAGCGGCCGAAGAGGTGGGCGATCATCTCGGCGTCGAAGGCGGGGTTCGAGCCGACCATGACGGCGCCGTTCAGGAGGGCGTACAGACGGTGGGCTGCGGTCTGCCGGTCGTCCCAGGTCCAGCCTGGCGCCGAGGTCCGCTCGTGGTAGCGGTTGACCTCCAGGGCCTTCGGGTCGGCGTTGGTGAGGTCGGGCTGCACACGGAAGACGTGCTCGACGTCAGACTGGCCGGGCTGACGGAGGATGACCGCGTACTCCCAGGCGTCGTGCAGGAAGGGGTCGAGGCCGACGGTTTCGGTGTCGACGAAGGCCAGCGGCGGCCCTTGCTTGATGGTGCTGTTGGTGCTCATGTGGCTCGCTTTCAGATGTCGGGTGCCAGGCCCGCTCCGGTTCACGGGGGTTGGGGCGGGCCTGGCGGCGGCCGGAGCACCAGGGGGTGGAATGCTCAACGGCCGGTCTAGGGCGGGGTTAGAAGAGGTCGCCGACGGCTTCGATGAGGTCGTCGATGATGCGGTGGCCGATCCAGGCGAGGAGCGCGACTGCGATACCGATCACGATGGCGAGGCCGATGTGGTGGCTGATCGCGTAGGTGATGACAGCGGTACCGGACCCGAGGATCAGGCTGATCAGGAAGCGGGCCATCAGTCGTCCTCGCAGCCGTCGTGATCGTGGTGGTAGTGGTGGACGGTCTTCGTAGCCGCGGGCTTCGGCTTCACCGTCTTCGGCTTAGCGGCCTTGCCGGGCTTGGGCTTTGGACCAGTCACGGCCCGGGCCTGCACGGTCGACACGCTGGCCGGGGCGCTGCCGCAGTCCGAGTCGTTGGAACAGCCCGTCAGTGTGAGGGCAGAGGCGACGGCCACGGCGGCCAGCAGGGCGATCGGGTGGCGCGTCACCGAAGGATTCCCGCATTCCTCGCTGCGGTGAGCCAGCTGGCGTACTCGCGGGTGATGCCGTCGTACAGTTCCTCGTCGCTGACGCTGCGCGGGTCACGGGCGTGGAAGAAGCCGGCGTTGTCGACGGCCCGGCCTGTCAGGTCGTCGAGGCGCTCCAGGAAGCTGATGCTGTCGCCGAATCCGACGAACGCCCAGAAGATCGGCAGTGAGGACGCCTCACGCAGCATCTGCTCGGCGGCGCGCTTGTCATCAGGCGACCCGTCCGTCTGGAAGATCACCAGCCCGGGCACCTGGACACCAGACGCCTGGTACTGGTAGTCGTCGATAACCTCCTGCATTGCAGCGACGTAGTTCGTCGACCCCCACCGCACCTGCGAGTGGGTCCGGTCGATGATCCCGGTGTAGCAGTCGAGCCGCGCATCGACCGGGCTTTCTGCGCGGGAGCCGAAGTAGACGATCGGGACGGTGCCGTCGTCGTCGAGGTTCGCGGACAGGCCCAATGCCTGCTCGGCGAGGCGCTGGACGCTGCCGTCCCGGTAGAAGCCCTGCATGCTGCCGGAGTGGTCCAGCACCAGGTAGACAGCAGCCTTGGCATCCACGAGCCCGGCCTTGGTGAGGCTGACGGCGGCCTTCTTCGTCAGGTCGACGATGCTCGTGCGCTCGGCGACAGCAGTCGCGGTGTTCTTGCGGAACAGGGACACGGGGGCTCCTTGAGATGATCGGGTTGGGATGCCCCGCCACTTCGACTGGCGGGGCGTTTCTCGTGGTGCCCGCCGCGCCGTGGGTACGGCGACATCCGACGGCGCGGCGGGAGAAGGTGGGGTCAGCCGGGGAGGTAGCGGCGGATCGTGTGGACGCTCACCTGGTAGGCGAGGGCCAGGTCGCGGACGTTCTCGCCCGCCGCGTGCCGGTCGCGGAGTTCATCGATCTGACCGGGCTGGATCTTGCGCGGCTCGTGGTTCGCGGGTGGCGGCGGCAGTCGGCAGCTATGCCGGTCCCGGTCCGTCACGACGCCACGTCCTCGCGGGGCTGGTCGACTGCAGGTTCGATGGGCGTGACAGGGATGACCGGGCCGTGCTCGGCGAGCGCATCCCACAGGGTCGTGACCTGGATGCCCATGGGGTCGGTGGGCTGGTCGTCGGGGTCGATGTCGCGGTGCGGGGCCGGGACGGTGAGCGCCTGAGCGTTGGCGAGGCGGGCACGAAGGGCCGTGTTTTCCACCGCCAGCTGGTCGCGTTCGGCAGTCATGTCGTCAAGGTCCGCCGCTACGCAGACCGCGACAAGCTCAGCCTCGGCCGCCCGCTGCTTCGCTGCCCGCCACGCGGCGTACACGTCGTCGCGGTCCGCGGTGAGCAGCGCGAAGTAGTCGTCGGCCGCGGCCTGCCGGGTCAAGAGCTTCACGTTCTCGGCGCGGAGCTCGGCGACCTTGTCGACAGCACGCCGACTGCCTCCACCCCGCCACAGCTGGGTCATGCTCACTGGTCCCCCTTGATGGACTGGCGGATACGGTTGGCGGCCCGCTGGTCGAGCCAGGTAGTGATCTGGCTGGCAGCGACCATGAGGACTACGAACGCGGCGAGGATCACCAGGACGATCACGTTGGTGGCACTGGCGCTCATACCGGGACCCCCGCTTCGTCCGGGTCGACGTCGGTCACGGTCAGCTCACCTTCCAGCGTCAGCCGGTCGACCTCAGCCAGCAGTTCCGGCACCGCCTCACGGGAATCAGCGATCCACAGGGCAATACCGCCAGCCCAGTCCGGCAGCGTCGCAACGACGTGGCCCGATTCCCGTTCGACGACCTTCCAGTAGGACGGGTCCGCCTCGCCGTCCCCCTCGACGAACGCCGTGTCCCACGGCGCCTGATACCAGTCGCCAAGCTGACAGTCCCGGATCTCCTCCAGGCGTACCGCGGCCAGCGCCCCGGTGCGGATCGACAGCAGCGGAAGTTGCATGCTGATGAGCCGTTCCATCTCGGCGCGCAAGCCGTCCGGCGTGGTGGTGTGGTAGCGGAGGATCGCGAGCCGTGACGCCAGGATCCCGAGGCGGTCCCGGTCCTCACGCAACGTGTTGACCTGAGCCCGAGCGGCTTCGAGGTGAGCGTCGAGCTCTTCGTTTTGCCGCTCAACGATGCGCAGGCGAGACGCCAGTTCACGGACATCCGCCTGCTCTGCGACGGCGTCGACAGTCGGCTCGGTCATCGGGTCCCCCAGGAGAGTCGGACGCCGAGGCGGATCAGCCCGGCGGAGACGGTGAGGCGGATCAGCCCGGCGGAGACGGTGAGCAGCACGGCCGCGAGGGCGGAGCCCAGGCCAAAGAGGCGGATCATGCGGCACCTCCGCACGAGTTGCAGGTGAAGCCCTCGGGCGGCCGGCCCTTGCATGACGGACAGATCACGAGGCCGCACATGACCAGGAACCCGGTCAGGTCGACCTTCAGCGCCTGGACCGTCGCAACCAGAAAGTCGATGGGGATCTCCTTGCGGCGCCCCGACTCGATATTCGCCAGGGCGCCACGCTGGATGGGATAGCCCGCCTCACTGATCTGGTCGGCCAGATTCTGCGCCGAAAGACCCTGCCCCTGACGGAGCTCGCGGATCACGCTGATCGCTGTTGCTGATACGGGGAGAGTCACGACGCCACCGCCTTCGCGTGGCTGACGCTGTACTTCACGTAGTCCCGCGGCTTCGCCGTCCTGGCCCGATGCGCAGCCATCCCCTCGATGAAGCCCGCAACCCACGCAGGATCCGGCAGATCCCGCATCCGCTGGTGGTCGTCGCCACCGTCAGCCGCACAAGCCCGGCCCATCGCAAACGCCAGCATGAACAGCTGCGGATCGTCTGAGGCCCGTGCCCGCCGCTCGGCGGTCTCCATGCCACTCACGCCGCCACCTGCTTCGGGCTGTACTGGTCGTGGACCTTCTGGATTGCGTCCAGGTACGTCTCGCGCATCCACGGCTGCCAGTGGCGTTCCGGCCCGTAGTAGTCGTGGAACTCCTCATCCACGGCGGCCAGGTCACGCTCTTCCAGGTCCTCGGCGCGGACCATGTTGTCGGGGGTCATCACGCCACCGCCTTCGGGGCACTCAGCCTGGCGGCTTGGGTGAACGCGTCGGCGAGGATCCGAAGCGTCTCGGCCGGCGTGCCGTCCATGACCAGCGTCAACTCGGCGCCGATCTGGATGACGTCGATGCCGTTCTCGCCGCGATGCAGCGACACGTGTGGGGTCCCTGCCAGGAAGACCGTCGCGTTCGCGACACGGGTCTCGTTACTCACGCTGCACCTCCACGGGCGCGCTCGTCGTCTGCGATCCGCGCCGCCAGGGCCGCAGACCATTCGGGATAGGAAGCGGGCGTCGAACACGCCTCGGGATGGGTCGCCGCCAGATCGGCCCACGACTTGTCGACCTGGTCGACCGCGTGCTCCTGCTCGGCCTCCGCCGGATGCTCAGCCAGCCACGTACCTCGTCGGCGCACTGCCAGCAGCCACAGGTCCCGGTCCAGAGCCGCAAGCGGCGGGTCCAGATCGGCGATCGAGCGGGGCACCGGATTCGTCGGAGTCGTCATGACGCACCCCCCGACCGACGGTCCAGCAGGTAGTAGCGGCCGTCCTCCGGACCGCACACCAGCAGCAGCCCCTGACGAGCCAGCAACGCGAGATCGTTCTTCGCGGTCCGCTGATGCGGCACGTCATGCCCGTGCTGCTGATACAGCCGCTGCACCACACCCGACGTCCACCGGAAGGACGGCTGCTCCGCCACCGCCGACCGCAGGACTTGCAGACGATCCTCAGCACTCACGACGCCACCACCTGACGGGCCGCGTCGCCTGCTGCGTCGGCAGCGAGAGCGCCTCAATCGTGAAGGTCCCGGCGGTGTGGAACCCGGCGAGGATGAAGCCGTTCATCGCGTCCATGTCGACGATCACCTCGAAGGCACGCGAGGCGATGAACGGGCGGGCATGCAGGGCGATGCTGTTGGCGAGCTGCTCGCCGCCGAAGGAGCGGATGATGGGGGAAGGCGGCGTACTGCCGTCCCGGCCGCCACGGCGGCCGATGCGGTCGAAGGTGACGCGGTACTCGGTGGCGGTCGTCTTCACGATGCCCTCCGGTCCTGCTGCGTGGGCAGCGGGTTGGCCGCGAGGTAGCGGCGGGTACGGGCCATCGACGGGTGGCGGATCTCCGAGGCGCCGCGCGGCGGCCGGTACCCGTCCTCCGCCGCGACCTGGGCGGCCACGTCGTCGACGACCGGCAGCGAGAAGGAGACACAGCCCGAGTAGTGCAAGCCCGGACGCTCAGTGCCGCAATCACAGGTCATCGCACACCGCCCTGAATGACCCGCAGCCCCGGGTCACAGGCGGCGAGAATCTTGTTGGCGCGGGCCAGATCAGCCAACGCGTACTCACGGGCCACCGTGTACCGCGGGCCGCGCGACAAGCGGACGGCGTACTCAGCGGAAGCCGCGTTCCCGACCGCGAGCTGCACCCGCGACGGAAGACTCGAAGCGATCAAGTCAGCGACTCGATCTGGGATGATGGAAGACAAGGTCTGCCTCGCTCTCTAGGGATGGTGAGAGGTGGATCCAGGCCCCGGCTGCCGGGCTTAGGCCCCCGGCGGTTGGGGCCGCATAGCCGCTAAGCGGCAGGGGCCACGGCGGGCGTCGAGTCGACGGGGATGCCGAGGTGTTCGGCGGTGGCGTGGACGCTGAAGCGGAGCGTCCTGCGGTCGCTGGTCTCGGGAGCGAGGTCGACTACGCACCGCTCAAGGAAGACGGGGTCGTTCTCCATGCGGTCGCGCACCCAGAAGTCACTGACCTTGAGCCAGTCCTTCAGCTCGGCCTTCGTGAGCAGTGGCGTGGGGGTGTTGCGCTGGGTCATGGCACCTCCTTTCAGTGAGGGCGGACGATCTTCCGGTGAATGTGGAAACGCGCTCCACAGAAAGATCAGATGGGCCTTTCGGTGAAGAAGTCTTCTGCGGGTCTTTCGAGGGCTCGCGCCACCAGGTCACACGAACGCCGTGAGAACCGGTCGCGTCCACTGGTGCCGGTGGAGACCATGTTGCCGATGGCGGACTGGCTGATGCCGTAGCCGGCCGGGTCGACCTGCTTGGTCTTTTCTGCGAGGCGCTCGATGGACAGTCCGGCCGCCGTCATGGCGTCACGGAGCGGGTGGCCGTTGTCCAGTCGGTGCATGTGGTGCCCCTTCGTGGCCGTCCGGTGATGCCGCGTGGCCGAATGTGGAACCTCAGCGGCGGCTTCGTTTCCACATTCAACGCCGAATGTGGATGGATGTCAAGGGATCTAAGGCGAGGTTGTGCCGTTTGCCGGGGTTTTGGCATATGCGTTGCATCCACATGCGGAAATCAATGCAGGTCACATGGGGGGCAGCGACTTGTAGTGAATGTGGACGATGCCGGATGCTTCTACATGTGGATGACCTGGCGGCTCTGATCGAGCGCGTAATGAGAGACAAGGACTGGACCTTGTCGACCCTCGCCCGTCGCTCCGGCATCTCCACGTCCACGATCCACTCCTGGAAGAGCGGCGACCGCGCAACCGGCAGCCGCGGCCCCAGCCCCGCCCTGCTCCGGAAGTTCGCCGAAGGTGCCGGCCTGCCCGTGGCAGAGGTTTTCGAAGCCGCCGGACGCCACGTCCCCGCCCCCATGGATGACGAGGAAGAGCGGCAGTTCCTTCACCTGCTGCGCACACTCGACGGAACGGACCGCACGATCCTCATGGCAACCATGCGCGCCATGAGCGAGCGCCAGCGCTCCTGATAAAAGATCTTGGCAAGCCAGTACAACCATTGCGCAACTTGCATCTATGCGGCATCAACCCCGTATTGCCGCTTCACGAACGATAGTTGACGGAGGTACCGTCTTACCTCCGCCGTACCCTCCACCTGCGGTCGGGCTCAGTTAGCTGCGTCTGTAGGGGGCTCCATGTGCGCAACCGTTGTTGTGGAGAAGATCAACCCAGCGGCACCCCGGTGGGACCGCAACCGCGTCGCCATCGTGATCGCCCCCGGCCTCCCCCGCAGCGAGGCCATCCGGCAAGTACGAGCCCTCCTTTCCTGGCTCGGCGCCCCCCAGCCGGACCGCGGTGCGACATGCTGGTGCGGCGAGAACGTCCCCATCCCCCGGGCCCTCTCGCGCGTCCCACGGCAGAGAACTGCCGCCGAACGCCAGGAGGTTCACCATGCCGGCTAGGGCCAAGAACAATCCCCGGCAGATCCGCATCAAAGCGTGCGGATGCAAGCACTGCACCGAGAAGTTCAGGCCGGACAGCAAAGCAACACGTAAGGACTGCACCGGCCCCTGGCAGGCCCGCTACCGCGACCCGGCCGGCCGCCAGCGCTCGAAGAACTTCAAGGGCAAGAACGCGAAGGCGAAGGCCGAGGCGCACCTGGACAGCATGCGCGACAAGGTCCGCACCGGCTCCTTCGTCGACCTCGACCGCGGCAAGCTGACCGTCGATGCCTGGCACGAGAAGTGGCGGGTGACGCAGCGGATCGGCGAGAACACCGGCGAGACGGCAGGCAGCGTCTGGCTCAACCACGTCCAGCCCTACTTCGGGTCATGGACGCTGGTCTCGATCGGGAACCTCGACGTCGAGGAGTGGATCGCCAAACTGACCAAGGTCGTCGGGAAGGCCACCATCGACAAGGCCTTCCAGATGCTCGACCGGATGATGACCGCTGCCGTGCGAGACCGCCGGATCGCCCACAACCCCTGTGACGGTGTCCGCCTCCCCAAGGCCGAGCCCAAGCACCCCGATGACATGCTGCCGCCGACCTACGACCAGCTTGCCGACATCCGCTCCCACATGCCCGAGCACCACCATCCCATGCTGATCTTCGCCGAGGAGACCGGGCTGCGCTGGGGCGAGCTGGTCGGACTGCGCCTGTGTCACGTGGACTTCAAGGCCGGCTGTATCCAGGTGCGCGAGACGGTCATCCAGGTGCACGGCAAGCCGCAGCGCAAGCGGTACCCGAAGTCGACCGCCAGCTGCCGCACCGTGCCCCTGTCCGCGCGGGCGGCCAGGATCCTGAAGAAGCACCTGGAGCAGAACCCCGCGGCCGGTACCCGCACATCGCCCGAGAGCGGCATGCACCCGGAAGAGCTTGTCTTCCGCTCACCGCGGGCCGGCGAGAAGTTGAAGGGCAAGACGGTCGAGGGCGTGCTGGGCCGGTCGAACTTCTGGCGGCTGTGGAACGACGCCACGGAGGCGGCCGGGGTGGCGCGCAGGGTGAAGAACCCGACGACGGGCCGGGTCGAGCGGTGGCCGCATGTGCATGATGTCCGTCACGCGTTCGCGTCGCGGCTGCATGCGAACGGGGTGCCGGAGGCTGACGCGCAGAGGATCCTCGGGCACGAGCGAGGCGCGAAGATCACGTGGCTGTACACGCATGCGCGAGCCGACTCCTTGACCCGGGTGCGGGACGCTCTCGACGGTGACCAGCTGAGCCGGGGCGTGTCCTAGCCCGGTCCGCATGGAATCCACATCCCGTCCACTCGCCCACATCTGCGCACATCACTTCACATCACATTGACTCAGGGCCCGGAAGGGCCCTGAGCTGCTGTTTCTTAACCTCCGGGCGTTCCACCTCAGTGGATGAGGCGTCCACAATCACGGCATCTTTTCCCTGTTCAGGTAGTTGTACACGGTGAAGCGGCTGACCCCGAGGGCGGACGCGACGGTCTCCACCCCATGGCGTACGGAGAAGGCTCCGCGCGCCTCCAGGGTCCGTACGACCGACTGCTTGGCCTTGCGGTCGAGCTCGGCCAGCGGTCTGCCGTGGCGGCGCTCCAGGGCGGCCAGGATGTGGTCGAGGGAGTCCGACAGCTGGGGCAGCCGCACCGCGATGACGTCCTCGCCCTCCCAGCTGAGCAGCACGTCGTCGGGCTGGGCCTGGTCGGGGCCCAGTATCTCCGCCCCCATGGCGTCCACCAGCGGCTTGACCGCGGTGACCAGCGGGTGGTCGGCGGGTTCGGTCACTTCTCGCCCTCCCCCACCACGTTCACCTGGAGGGAGACGCGGGTGGCGCCGGCCGCCAGGGACTGGCGCAGGAGCGCGTCGACGGCCGTGAGCACCTCGTCGGCGCCGCCCTCGGCGGTGTTGCCGAAGGGCCCCACGTCCACGGCGTCGAGCGCCGCCGTCTGCAGGACCTCACGGGCGGCCACCGCGTGCGGCGGCGCCTCGTCGAGGTCGAAGGGCTCGGTCGTGAACTCCACTCTCAATCGCACGCGCACAACCTACTGCCCGGATCGCCGGATCCGGGAGGTCAATCGGACGGGCCCTCTTGACAAGCCCGCCACCTGCCCTGCAACCTTCCATCAAGCAGAAACTAACTTCCGCAATACGGAAGGAGCCGAACCCCATGGCCCCCCTGTTTGAGCATGGACGCGGCTCGGACCAGCGCTTCGATGTGAACCTCTCGATCCTCTTCACGGAACTCCCGCTCCTGGAGCGCCCCGCGGCCGCCGCCGCGGCCGGCTTCACGGCGGTCGAGCTGTGGTGGCCCTGGATCGAAACCCCCACCCCGGCGCAGGCCGAGCTCGACGCCCTGAAGAAGGCGCTCGACGACGCCGGCACCCGGCTCGTGGGACTGAACTTCTACGCGGGCGCCCTGCCGGGCCCCGACCGCGGAGCCCTTTCCGTACCCGGCGAGGAGTCGGACCGCTTCCGCGCCAACATCGAGGTCGCGGCCGACTTCGCCGCCTCGGTGGGCTGCGGGGCGCTGAACGCGCTCTACGGCAACCGGGTGGAGGGCGCCGACCCGCGGGTCCAGGACGCGCTCGCGCTGGAGAACCTGGTCCTGGCCGCCCGCGCGGCCGACCGGATCGGCGCGATCCTCCTGATCGAGGCGCTCAACAAGCCGGAGTCGCCGCTCTACCCGCTGGTGAGCGCCCCGGCCTCGATCGAGGTCGTCGACAAGGTGAACGCGGCGACCGGTCTCGGCAACGCCAAGTTCCTCCTCGACGTCTACCACCTGTCGATGAACGGCGAGGACGTCTCCCAGGTCATCGAGGCCTACGCGGACAAGACCGGCCATGTGCAGATCGCCGACAACCCGGGCCGCGGTGCGCCGGGCACCGGCTCGCTGCCGCTCGGCGCCCTGCTCGACCAGCTGGCCAAGGCCGGTTACGACGGCTGGGTCGGCCTGGAGTACAAGGCCGCCGACACCGCCGCGTCCTTCGCGTGGCTGCCGGCCGAGGCCCGCGCGGCGCGCTGAGGCCCCCCGGCTCCGACGCCCCCCGAACTTCCTGACGCACCACCGCAGTTGAGAGAGGCCCCCCATGAGCACGCTCGCAGACTCCTCCCGGTCCGCCCGTCCGACGATCGCCTGGATCGGCCTCGGCATCATGGGCTCCCCCATGTCCGAGAACCTGATCAAGGCCGGTTACCCGGTCACCGGCTTCACCCTGGAGCAGGACAAGCTGGACCGGCTGGCCGCCGCCGGCGGCACCGCCGCCTCCTCGATCGCCGACGCGGTCAGGGACGCGGACGTCATCATCACGATGGTCCCGGCATCCCCGCAGGTCGAGGCGATCGCCTACGGCGAGGACGGCATCCTGGCCAACGCCCGCAAGGGCGCCCTGCTGATCGACATGTCCTCGATCACCCCGCAGACCTCGGTCGACCTCGCCAAGAACGCCGAGGAGAAGGGGATCCGCGTCCTGGACGCCCCGGTCTCCGGCGGCGAGGCCGGCGCCATCGAGGCCGTGCTCTCCATCATGGTGGGCGGCGACAAGGCCGACTTCGACGCGGCCAAGGACATCTTCGACGCGCTGGGCAAGACCATCGTGCTCTGCGGCCCGCACGGCTCCGGCCAGACGGTGAAGGCCGCCAACCAGCTCATCGTGGCGGTCAACATCCAGGCGTGCGCCGAGGCCGTGGTCTTCCTGGAGAAGTCGGGCGTGGACCTCGCCGCGGCCCTGGACGTCCTCAACGGCGGTCTGGCCGGCTCGACCGTGCTGACCCGCAAGAAGGACAACTTCCTCAAGCGGGACTTCGCGCCGGGCTTCCGCATCGACCTGCACCACAAGGACATGGGCATCGTCACCGACGCCGCCCGCAACGTCGGCGCGGCGCTCCCGGTCGGCGCCGTGGTGGCCCAGCTGGTCGCCTCGCTGCGCGCCCAGGGCGATGGCGGCCTCGACCACTCGGCGCTGCTGCGCGCGGTCGAGCGCCTGTCCGGCGCCCGCGTCTGAGCCTTCCGGCTCCTCAGACTTCCGGGCGGCGGTGGCGCCGACACCTGTCCTGTCGCGCCCAGGCGTCGCCGCCGCCCGGAACACCCCACTTCTTTTTCAACAAACTGTTGACGTTCGCTTCGGGGCGTACCTACGCTCCTGACACCGCAGACCGCTCAGCAGTGCAGCTCCGTACGGAAGGTCACGATGTCGAAGCGCGTGCTTACGACCGAGTCCGGCGCCCCCGTCGCCGACAACCAGAACTCCGCCACCGCCGGCGTCGGTGGCCCCATCCTCCTCCAGGACCAGCACCTGCTGGAGAAGCTGGCGCGCTTCAACCGTGAGCGGATCCCGGAGCGCGTGGTCCACGCCCGCGGCTCCGGCGCGTACGGCTACTTCGAGGTGACCGACGACGTCACCGGCTTCACCAAGGCCGACTTCCTCTCCCAGGTCGGCAGGCGCACCGAGACGTTCATCCGCTTCTCCACGGTGGCGGACTCGCTCGGCGGCGCGGACGCGGTCCGCGACCCGCGCGGCTTCGCGCTGAAGTTCTACACCGAGGACGGCAACTACGACCTCGTCGGCAACAACACGCCGGTGTTCTTCATCAAGGACCCGATCAAGTTCCCCGACTTCATCCACTCCCAGAAGCGCGACCCGTTCACGGGCCGGCAGGAGCCGGACAACGTCTGGGACTTCTGGGCGCACTCCCCCGAGGCTACGCACCAGATCACCTGGCTGATGGGCGACCGCGGCATCCCGGCGTCGTACCGCCACATGAACGGCTACGGCTCGCACACCTACCAGTGGACGAACGCGGCGGGCGAGGCGTTCTTCGTCAAGTACCACTTCAAGACCAACCAGGGCATCCGCTGCCTGTCGTCCGAGCAGGCGGCGGAGCTGGCCGGCAAGGACGCCAACTCGCACCAGACCGACCTCCTCCAGGCGATCGAGCGCGGCGTGAACCCGTCCTGGACGCTGTACGTGCAGGTCATGCCGGCGTCCGAGGCGCCCGACTACCGCTTCAACCCCTTCGACCTGACGAAGGTGTGGCCGCACGCCGACTACCCGCTCCAGCGGGTGGGGCGCCTGGTCCTGGACCGCAACCCCGACAACGTCTTCGCCGAGGTCGAGCAGGCCGCCTTCTCCCCGAACAACTTCGTTCCGGGCATCGGCCCCTCGCCCGACAAGATGCTCCAGGGCCGCCTGTTCGCGTACGCGGACGCGCACCGCTACCGCCTGGGCGTCAACCACACCCAGCTGCCGGTGAACGCGCCGAGGGCGACGGTGGCGGACAACTACGGCCGCGACGGTCTGATGGCGACGCGCTACGGCTCGCGCCACGACAAGAACTACGAGCCGAACTCCTACGCGGGCCCCTCCCAGACGGACGAGGCGCTCTCCGCCCCGCTGGCCATCGCGGGCTGGACCGGCACCCACGCGGCCCCGACCCACGTCAAGGACGACGACTTCTTCCAGGCGGGCGAGCTGTACCGCCTGATGTCGGACGACGAGAAGTCCCGCCTGGTCGCGAACATCGCCGGGGGCCTGTCCCAGGTGACCCGCGACGACGTGATCGAGAAGAATCTGGCCCACTTCCACGCGGCGGACGCCGAGTACGGCAAGCGCGTGGAGGAGGCGGTCCGCGCCCTGCGCGAGGACTGATCCTCCGCTCACAACCCCCAGACCGCGTACGGCCCCTGACGGGAGGTCGGGTGCCGTACGCAGTCCGAACCATCGGCCCGGATGAGGGGTGGCCGGTGGTCTCGGACGACTCGGTGATCGCGGCGGCGTGTCGATGCCAGTGCGGTGGTCAAGGTCTGCCCCGGCTCCTTCTTGACCTGAAGGAAGAAGCCGGGACCAAACCAATCGCCCGCCGCCGCGATCCCGCCACCTCCCCTTCTGAACTCCGCCCGGCGGCGCGAACGACCACTCCCATCCCGCCGCCCTCGCACTGCTCCGCAGGCTTCGCCCGGCTGCGTCGGACTCCGTCCGCCGGGCCACCTCCTCCACCAAGCTCCGCCCGGCGGCGCGAACGTCCTG
Organism: Streptomyces sp. NPDC005878; assembly: GCF_040629815.1. NCBI lineage: Bacteria > Bacillati > Actinomycetota > Actinomycetes > Kitasatosporales > Streptomycetaceae > Streptomyces > Streptomyces sp. NPDC005878. The sequence continues at coordinate 121,634 of NZ_JBEXWK010000002.1, read as the reverse complement.
TCGCGCCCAGCCTCGTTCCGTCGGGCGGTCACCACTTCGGAGCACGGGTGCTGGGTTCGGTTTACGGTCCCGAATCGAGCGCTCGTTGATCAAGGCTTCACCTGTACGTATGGGTGGAGCCTTGATCCTTTTCGCGACCGCGGGAACGTCACGGGAACAGGGACGGGGCTTCCACCCGCTCGACGCCCAAGGCGGCATGTCACGGATCAGCTACACCGCCAACACGCCCAACAAGCAGTTCACCCACCGGCCCTCCAAACAAGCAAGCATGAGCAGACCTTCGAGAAGGACATCGCAACCGCTGGCTCAGCCTCGCCCGTACTCAAGGCTCCGGAGATCGCGTCACCATCTACCTCATGGACCCCAGCTATGGGCCGTGAGTTCAGGGCACGCATCCACTGACGGGCGCTATGCTCCCGCGCACATCGAGTGCGGGGTGGTGGGGATGGCGGAGTACTCCGATGTACAGCGGGCGGTCCGGGTGGAGAAGCTGCGGATCTGGTTCGCGTGGCTGTGCGGCAACGTCATCATGCTGATGATCGCCGTCGCCACCCAGGACGTCTCAGTCATCAGCGTCATCACACAGGTGCTGCTCGTCGTCGTGTTCCTCGCCCTAACGGTGGCACTGTTCCGGATGACGGGCGCGCTGAACCGGCGGGCCACGGCGGCGCGGCGTGAGGTGCTCGGCGAGGACTACCCGGGCTGAACCCGGACGTGGAGCGGCCCCGTTCCGGAGTCCGGGCGGGGCCGCCGTCCTGCCGTAGTCACATACCGGACGATCAGCCCTCATGCCGGGCCCCACGTCCGGCGTGCCCGGACAAAGCCTCGCCGAGTGCCGGGCTTCGCCATTTTCCCCTCACCACGCCTACCCCCGTGCCACCATGCCCCTACCAAGAGCGGGGGCCCCATGATCACAATCAACGCGCACGGTGGCACCGCCGTCACCTTCGACGGCCAGTACCTCACCATCAACCGGCATGGCTTCCTCGCCCGGGCCACTCTGGGTAAAGGCGAAAAGCGGCTCCACGTCAGCCAGATCAGCGCCGTGCAGTGGAAACCCGCCGGGCCCGTGATGAACGGCTTCATCCAGTTCACCGTCCCTGGCGGCAACGAGGTTCGGGGGCGCTTCGGCACCCAGACCAACACAGCAGCCAAGGACGAGAACTCGGTGATCTTCACGCGTAAACAGCAGCCCGAGTTCGAGAAGCTCCGTGCAGCCCTGGACGCAGCGGTCGCCACGCAACACGCTCCCCAGCCCGTCCCGGCTGCTCCCGTCTCGGTCGCCGACGAGCTGACCAAGCTCAACGAACTGCTCCAGCAAGGCGTCCTCACGCCCGAGGAATTCGCGGCGCAGAAGGCCCGGCTCCTCGGCGGGTAACGATCGGGCCGCCCGGCCACTTTCCCGGGCGCTGCCGGGCCGAGGCGCTGCTACCTGGGTGTAGCCACGTCGGACGACAGAACAGGCAAGCCCGGTCGCTCTCACCCAGCGCGGCGAGCGCCTGCCCTCATCTGACAGCCGTGGGCAGGCGGGCACTGTGCGGCCGCCTCCGACGTGCACGCCCTCGGGGGCTGCGGCTGTCCGCGCCGCGTCGCGCGTAGGCGATCACCCAGTCTTCGGTGGGTGGCGCGCCGTCTCCTCAGCAACGCGGGCCCGCTCCTGCTCGATCCGTCGGTGCGTTTGGGCAAGGTCCGCCTCTAGGTGCCGCCACCTCCAGCCCGTCCACATTCGCAATCTGCTGCAATCCGTCCCCGCTCGCGCGCGATCCGCCGCATCCTGGTCCTCCGTTCAGCAGATGGAGGGCTCCGTGACGCTCCGCTTCATCGGCACCACCAGCGACGAAGGTGACTGCCCCACCCTGTACGAGATCCCCGAGACCGACGAGATCCTCGTCCAGGGCGTCCGCGAGACCGACCCGCAGCATCTGGTGCGGCTGCGTGACGTGAAGCCCGGTGAGACGTTCGTACGCGTGCCACGCGCTCTGATGACTCGCTACGCGCCTCGTGCTGCCGCGCCCGAGCTTCAGCCCTTCCCCTCCATCGCTCACCTCTTCCGCGAGTTCCGGCACACCGCCTGGCGGCTGGAGACGCGCCGCGGCTACGCCACCGACCGCACCAGCGAGAAGTGGCGGCGCTGGCAGGCGGGCGAGGACATCGTCGCCGCCGAGTCCGAGAACCCGTGGCGGCGGAACGTGGCCGAGCAGACAGCGGCCGGCAAGCTCTTCGGCCGGGTACGGCTCCTCGACGACCCGATCACGGAGGGGCAGCGCTTCCTTCTCGCGAGTGCGCCCAGCAACGTGGCGGCCGGTGAGGACATCCGCTACCTCACCCGCGCCCGCGCCCAGGAGCTGCGTCTGCCCGACTTCGACTTCTGGCTGTTCGACTCCCGCTTCCTCGCCAGGTTCGCGTTCGACGAGGCCGACACCACCCTGGGGGTGTACGTCACCGAGGACCCGGCTGAAGTCCTCGCTGCCTGTCAGGCACCATGCGGCCCGTACCGCCGAGGCGTCGGGGCTGTACGTTCCGTCGTGTGAGCAGCGACTTCCAATCCGCCCGCATCGCCCTCGGCGCGCGCCTGCGCGAACTCCGCGTCGAGGCAGGGTTCGACGGCAAGGGCATCGCGGCGGCCCTCGGGTGGCAGCGCTCCAAGGTGAGCCGTCTGGAGACCGGGAAGCAGACCCCCTCGAAGGGCGATCTCACGCAGTGGGCCCAGGCAGTCGGCCGCTCCGACCTCGCGGCAGAGCTGACGGGACGGCTGACCGGGCTGGAGACGCACTACCGGTCCTGGCGTCGCCAGTGGGCCGGCGGCCGCGCCGCCCGCCAGGAGCAGGCCATCGTGGAGACCGCCGCCACCCGGATGATCCGGGGCATGGAAGTGGCGCGCATCCCGGGCCTGTTCCAGACACCGGAGTACGCCCGCTCCACCTTCCGGTCCAACGCCGACTTCCGGCAGCTCCCCCGGGACATCGAGGAGGCCGTACGCACACGGGTCCGACGCCAGGAGGCGCTGTACCAACCCGGGCGACGCTTCCGTTTTCTGGTGTGGGAGGCCGCCCTGTACGTCGTCACCTGCCCGTACGAGGTGATGGCTGAACAACTGGACCGGCTGACGAGCCTGATCGGCCTGGACACGATCGAGCTCGGCATCATCCCGTTCGGAGCCCCGCTGAAGAGGTCACCGGCGCATGGGTTCTGGATTTATGATCAGCGGCTCGTCATCGTCGAGACGATCAACGCCGAGCTGTGGCTGGACGACGAGGACAGCCTCGCCCTCTACACCCGGGCGTGGGAGTGGCTGTCCGAAGGCGCGGTGTACGGCCCGCAGGCCCGCCGTCTGATCGGTCGCGCCCGGTCCTCCATGGAGCGCGGTTCGCAACCGCAGCCAACCGCGGATCTGTAGTCGCAATCCGGCGCAATCGCGGGGACCTCGCGCAATCGGTCGCCCTACCGTGCTGGCCATGACCCCAGAACCCCCTGCTGAACAGCAGTCCTTGGACGACCCCGCACAGGGCCCGCGGTGCGAGGCATGCCACGAGACCGGCGCGGACATCGTGACCCTCGTGGTCATCGGCGAGGGCGGTGAGGCCTCGACGCATGCGCACCGCGGCTGCACCGTGGCTGCCGCGGTGGGGGCGGTGTCGGGATGACGGAACACCCCCGCATCGCGCAGTGGCTCGCATCCGCACTCGACACCCCGTCGAAGGCGTGGCTGGAGTGGGAGCGAGGTGGCACCGCGATGCTGCCCACCGGCCGCGCGTTCGACGCGGTGCGCATCTCCGCCGAGATCATCCACGCTGTCGCGCAGAGCGGACATCCGGACGTCGTCCGCCCGTGTCTCGACCGCCTCGTGGACGGCCCGGTCATCCACGACGCCTACGGCGTGGGAGTTTCCTACTATGTCCTCCTCCCCGTCGGCGCTCGTATCGAGCACACCGGCGCCGATGCCCCAGTCCTCGCTCACGGGACCTACGTCGGCGTCCCCGACGTGCACCGCACCGCCCGGCCCGGACCCTACTGGCTCCTGCCGCCCCGAGGCGTCGGGGACCTCTGCACGCCGGCGGGCGTGGACCGGCTGATCCGCCTCGGCCGTCAGCGGATCGACGACCCGGCGTCCGGCCCGGTCGGCCCCGATCTGGAGGCCATCGAGCAGAGGTGTCGCACGCTCCTCACCGGGCCGGCCGACCTGGCGCACGATCTGAGCGCGGCGACGGAGGCCACACAGCGCGCCCGCGGCTACCTCATGGTGGCGCTGCCGGTCCTCGATGACGCCGCCGCCCGGATGCCGGCCGAGGCCCCCGCGCGCAGCCGCGTCCTGCTGGGCGTCACCGAGGCGCACCGTCAGCTGGGTCAAGCCCGGGAGGAGGCCGTTCCGGTCCGCCAGTACGCGCACGCGCGACGCCTCGCCGAGTGCTGCCTCGCTCAGTTGGCACTCCTGCGGGAACTGGACGTGCCGACGGACGTGGCGGCGTCGGCCCTGGCTGCCGCTACGGGCCAACGGCCTCAGCGACCGGCACGCGCACGGCCTGAATGACAAAGGCCCCGTCCACAGATCAGCTGATCGTGGGCGGGGCCTCGGTCTGGGTGTGGGTGGTGCTGGGGTCAAAGGCGGTGCATGCGGGTGTAGGGGCTCAGGATGCGGGCGCGTCGGGAGCCGAAGTCGACGAGCATGGCGACTCCGTCCTCGACGCCCACGATCGTGCCCAGGCCGAACTGGTCGTGGGAGACCCGGTCGCCCAGGGCGAAGGTCTTGGCCTGCGGCTCGACCGGAGCTTTGAAGGGACTGGTGGGCAGGTGGCGCCTCGGCGCGGACGACTGCGTCATGGTCCTACCAGTATGCGCCGTCCCGGCCCGTACCACCTGCCTCCACTCGTCTCGGATTCGACACGATTGGGCCGGGAGCCGTGGAACGCCGCGGGACGGACCCGAAAGAGTGAACGCCGAAAGGCCCCGGCGCCACCCCCCACGGGAAGCACCGGAGCCCTTGGTTCAGCAGGCGTTATGAGGCCTGGAGGGGGCGGACAGCCGTCGGGGCGTGGCCCGGCTCGGTGGCCAGTTCCTCGAACTCGTTGATCGCGTCGATCCTGACGCCCATCGAGATGTTCGTCACCCGTTCCAGGATCGCCTCGACCACGACCGGGACGCGGTACTCCGCGGCCAGCTTCTTGGCCTCCTCGAAGGCCGGCAGCAGCTGGTCCGGCTCCGTCACACGGATCGCCTTGCAGCCCAGGCCCTCGACGACCTTGACGTGGTCGACGCCGTAGACGCCCAGCTCCGGGGAGTTGATGTTCTCGAACTCCAGGTTGACCTGGAAGTTGATGTCCAGGCCGCGCTGGGCCTGGCGGATCAGGCCCAGGTAGGAGTTGTTCACGAGGACGTGGACGTACGGGATGTTGTGCTGCGCGCCGACCGCCAGCTCCTCCAGCATGAACTGGAAGTCGTAGTCGCCGGAGAGGGCGACGACCGGGGTCTCGGGGGACGCGGTCGCGACGCCGAGCGCGGCCGGGATCGTCCAGCCGAGCGGACCGGCCTGGCCGCAGTTGATCCAGTGGCGCGGCCGGTAGACGTGCAGCATCTGCGCGCCGGCGATCTGGGAGAGGCCGATGGTGGTGACGTACCGGGTCTCGGGGCCGAAGGCGCGGTTCATCTCCTCGTACACGCGCTGCGGCTTCAGCGGGACGTTGTCGAAGTGCGTGCGGCGCTGGAGCCGCGCCTTGCGCTCCTGCGTGGAGGCCGCCCAGGCGCCGCGGTCGGGGAGCCTGCCCGCGGCCTTCAGCTCCTTGGCCACCTCGACGAAGAGGGTCAGCGCGGCCTTGGCGTCGGAGGCGATGCCGTAGTCCGGCGCGAAGATCCGTCCGATCTGGGTCGGCTCGATGTCGACGTGGACGAACTTCCGGCCCTGGGTGTAGACGTCCAGCTCGCCGGTGTGGCGGTTGGCCCAGCGGTTGCCGATGCCGAGGACGAAGTCGGATTCCAGGAAGTTCGCGTTGCCGTAGCGGTGCGAGGTCTGCAGGCCCACCATGCCGGCGTTCAGCTCGTGGTCGTCGGCGAGGATGCCCCAGCCCATCAGGGTCGGGACGACGGGCGTCCCGGTCAGCTCGGCGAACTCGACGAGCAGGTCGGCGGCGTCGGCGTTGATGACGCCGCCGCCCGCGACGATCAGCGGGCGCTCGGACTCCAGCAGGAGCCCGAGCGCCTTCTCGATCTGGGCGCGGGTCGCGGCCGGCTTGTAGACCGGCAGCGGCTCGTACGTGTCGGGGTCGAAGTCGATCTCGGTGAGCTGGACGTCGATCGGCAGGTCGATGAGGACCGGGCCGGGGCGGCCCGAGCGCATCAGGTGGAAGGCCTGCTGGAACACGCCCGGGACCTGGGCGGCCTCCAGGACGGTGGTCGCGGCCTTGGTGACCGGCTTCGCGATGCTCGCGATGTCGACCGCCTGGAAGTCCTCCTTGTGGAGCTTGGCGACCGGCGCCTGGCCCGTGATGCAGAGGATCGGGATCGAGTCGGCGATCGCGGAGTAGAGACCGGTGATCATGTCGGTGCCGGCGGGCCCGGACGTACCGATGCAGACGCCGATGTTCCCCGCGCCGGCCCGGGTGTACCCCTCGGCCATGTGGGACGCGCCCTCGACGTGGCGGGCCAGCGTGTGCGTGATGCCGCCGCCGGCCTTGAGGGCCGCGTAGAAGGGGTTGATCGCCGCGCCCGGCACGCCGAACGCGTTGGTGACGCCCTCGCGCTTGAGGATCTCAACTGCCGCTCGGGCAGCGGTCATACGAGGCATGGAGTGCTCCTGCTTCGGCCTGGCGGATCGGGCTCTGTCGCGCCACCTGAGAGCCGTGATTCCGTAATGCGGAAGTTTAGTTCTGCTATATGGAAGTAACATAGGGGGCGTGCGCAGGCGCGTCAAGGGATCCCCGCGTTCGCCTCCGGGGCGGGCGCGGGTGGGGGACGATGGACCGGACGGGCGGCGAGCACGGGGTGGACGACATGGATATCGAGGGGACCGGCGGAGCCGGCCGACAGGGACCGGGCGGCGGGGAGCGTCGCGGCGGACGCGGCGGAATGCCCCACGGCGGACGCGCGGAAGGCTCCGGCGCGTCCGGACACCTCGGCGGCGGCGGGCACGGCGATGGGGGCGGATACGGCGACGGTGGTGGGTACAGCGGCGGCGGTGCGGACGGTTCCGGCTATCCCGGTGGCCCCGCCGACTCCGGCCACCCCCGCGGCGGCCTCGGCCGCGAGACCCTGGGGGTGCGCTGCCCCGTCTGCCGCCGCGAGCACCGGTACGCCGCGACCACCTACCCCTGCCCCTGCGGCGCCCCGCTCGTACCGCCGCTCCAGCGCGGAGGCGCGGTCGAGCCGATCACCCACCGCACCTGGAGCGACGACTGGGTGGTCGTGCGCTGCGAGGCGTGCGGGCGCCAGGACCAGTGGCCGCAGCCGGAGCTCGGGTGCTCGTGCGGCGCGGTGCTGCGGATCCCGGTCCAGCCGGTCAGCGCCCCGCCCGCCCCGCTGCCCCTGCACATCCCGGTCCCGCCGACCGCCGCTCCCCCGCGCCCGGCGTTCCGGCCGGTGACGATCCGGACCGCGAGGGACGCGGTGACGGCCGCCGCGCTCTATCTGAAGTGGCTCGGCTTCCGCGACGTCCTTCAGTCCGAGGCACGCCCCGCCTCCGGGATCGATCTGCGCGGCCCCGGCCTGGTCGCCCAGGTCGACCCGACCACGCGACCGGCTTCGCTGCGGGCGGTCGAGTGCCTGTGGCTGAACGCGCTGAGCACCTCCTGCACCGGCGTCTACTTCTCGCTCGCCGGATACACCAAGGACGCCCGCGCCCGCGGCGACGAGCTGTCCCTGCCGCTGTTCGTGATGGACCTGACGGGCACGCCCCAGCCGGTCAACGACGCGGCGGACGAGCTGGTGGCGACGGGCCCCTGAGCCAGTGGCGGCGGGAGCCGCCGGGCCCCCGCCGCCCCTCGTGCCCCCGAGACCGGCGGCGGGACGGGGGCCCGGCGCGCCGCGCTACTCCCCGTACCCCTCCCTCAGCTCCACCTTCCGCACCTTGCCGCTCACCGTCATCGGGAACTCCGCCAGGATCCGCAGCCGCCGCGGCACCTTGTAGTGCGCCAGGCGGTCGCGGCAGAACTCCGCGATCTCCTCGAGCGTGGGCGGATCCGCGGGGTCGCGGGGGATCACGCACGCGAGGATCTCCTCGCCGTACCTCTCGTCGGGCACGCCCACGACCTGGACGTCCGCGATCTTCGGGTGGGCGTGGAGGAACTCCTCGATCTCGCGCGGATAGACGTTCTCGCCACCCCGGATGATCATGTCCTTGATGCGGCCGACGATCTGGACGTACCCGTCCTCGCGCATCAGCGCGAGGTCCCCGGTGTGCATCCACCGCCCCGCGTCGATCGCCTCGGCGGTCCGCCCGGGCTCGTCCCAGTAGCCGAGCATCACGCTGTAGCCGCGGGTGCACAGCTCGCCCGCCTCGCCGCGCGGCACCGTGACGCCGGTGACCGGGTCCACCACCTTGACCTCGATGTGCGGCAGCACCCGTCCCACCGTTCCGGTCCTGCGCTCCAGGTCGTCCTCGACGCGTGTCTGCGTGGAGACCGGGGACGTCTCCGTCATGCCGTAGCAGATGGACACCTCCGCCATGTTCATCTCGGCGACGACCCGCTTCATCACCTCGACCGGGCACGGCGACCCCGCCATGATCCCGGTACGCAGCGAGGACAGGTCGTACGAGCCGAAGTCCGGCAGGTTGAGCTCCGCGATGAACATCGTCGGCACCCCGTACAGCGAGGTGCACCGCTCCCGTTCCACCGCCCGCAGCGTCGCCGCCGGGTCGAAGGACGGCGCCGGGATCACCACGCAGGCGCCGTGCGAGAGGGCCGCGAGATTGCCCATCACCATGCCGAAGCAGTGGTAGAAGGGCACCGGCACACAGATCCGGTCCTGGTCGCCGTAGGAGAGCAGCTCCCCCACGAAGTAGCCGTTGTTGAGGATGTTGTGGTGGGAGAGCGTCGCCCCCTTGGGGAAGCCGGTGGTCCCCGAGGTGTACTGGATGTTGATGGGGTCGTCGCACGACAACTCGGCGGCGCGCGCCGCCAGTTGACCCCGCGTCACGGAACTCCCCGCCGCCGTCAGCGCGTCCCAGGAAGCGTCCCCGATGTAGTGCACCGCCCGCAGCCCGGGACACTCCGGACGTGCCTGCTCCACCAGCGCCCGGTAGTCGCTGGAGCGGTGCGCCCGCGAGGCGACCAGCAGCGAGATCCCGGCCTGCTTCAGGACGTACGCGAGTTCGTGCGCCCGGTACGCCGGGTTGATGTTCACCATGACGGCGCCGATCCGCGCCGTGGCGTACTGCGTGAGCACCCACTCGGGGCAGTTCACCGCCCAGATGCCCACCCGGTCGCCCCGGGCGACCCCGCTGCCGAGCAGTCCGCGCGCCAGCTCGTCGACGGCCGCGGCGAACTCCGTGTACGTCCAGCGCCGCCCGGACTCCACGTCGACCAGCGCCTCGCGGTCCGGCCAGGCGGCGACGGCCCGGTCCAGACCGGCCCCGATCGTGTCGCCGAGCAGCGGGGTTCCGCTGGTGCCGTGGGCGTAGGAGAGCGCGGTCATCGCAGGTCCCCCTCGTCGTACTCGGCCGTCGAGCCCGCCGCCGTCGCCTCGCGCAGCTCGATGCGGCGGATCTTGCCGGAGACCGTCTTGGGCAGCTCGCCGAACTCGATGCGGCGGATGCGCTTGTACGGGGCGAGGACCGCGCGCGAGTGCGCGAACAGCACCTTCGCGGTGTCCGGGCCGGGCTCCCAGCCCGCCGCCAGCACGACGTACGCCTTGGGCACGGCGAGCCGCAGCGGATCCGGCGCGGGCACGACGGCCGCCTCCGCCACCGCCTCGTGCTCCAGGAGCGCGCTCTCCAGCTCGAAGGGGCTGATCTTGTAGTCGGAGGCCTTGAAGACGTCGTCCGCGCGGCCCACGTAGGTGATGTAGCCGTCCTCGTCGCGGGAGCCGATGTCGCCGGTGCGGTAGTAGCCGCCGGCCATCGCCTCCGCCGTACGCTCCGGGTCGCCGTGGTAGCCGGTCATCAGCCCGACCGGGCGGGCCGAGAGGTCGAGGGCGATCTCGCCCTCGGCCGCGCCGGGCTCGCCGGTCACCGGGTCCAGGAGCTCCACCCGGTAGCCGGGGCTCGGGCGGCCCATCGACCCGGTCTTGAGCGGCTGGCCCGGGGTGTTGGCCACCTGCACGGCCGTCTCGGTCTGCCCGAAGCCGTCCCGGATGACCCGGCCCCAGACGCGCCGGACCGTCTCGATGACCTCCGGGTTGAGCGGCTCGCCGGCCGCGACGACCTCGCGTGGCGGGTTCCGCAGCGCGCTCAGGTCCGCCTGGATCAGCATCCGCCACACCGTGGGCGGCGCGCAGAAGCTGGTGACGCCCGCCCGGTCCATCGCCGCCATGAGCCGGGCGGCGTCGAAGCGCGTGTAGTTGTGGATGAAGACGGTGGCCTCGGCGTTCCACGGGGCGAAGAGGTTCGACCAGGCGTGCTTGGCCCAGCCGGGCGAGGAGATGTTCAGATGCACGTCGCCGGGCTGGAGACCGATCCAGTACATGGTGGCCAAGTGGCCGACGGGATACGAGACGTGAGTGTGCTCGACGAGCTTGGGGCGGGCCGTGGTGCCGGAGGTGAAGTAGAGCATCAGCGGGTCGTCGGCCAGGGTGTCCCCGTCCGGCTCGAACCGCGCCCGCGTCCCGAACGCGTCGTCGAAGTCCAGCCATCCGGGAACCGGGTCGGCGCCGCGCGGCTTCACGGCGATCCGGGTGTAATCCCCCGGTACGTCGGCGAACTTGGCGGTGTCCTCGGCCCGTACGATCACCTGCCGGGCGCGCCCCCGTTCGATCCGGTCCCGCAGGTCGGCGGGGCCCAGCAGCGGGGTGGCGGGGATGACGACGGCCCGCAGCTTCATCGCGGCCAGCGCGGTCATCCACAGTTCCTGCTGGTTGCCGAGCATCACGAGAACCCGGTCCCCGGCCCGTACGCCCCGGTCGCGCAGCCAGTTGGCGACCTGGTCCGAGCGCAGGGACATCTCGGCGTACGAGAGGGTGGTCTCGCTGCCGTCCTCCTCGACGATGTGCAGCGCGGTGGCGGCGTTGCCCTCGGCGATGACGTCGAACCAGTCGAGCGCCCAGTTGAACCGCTCGGGGCGCGGCCAGGTGAAGCCCCGGCAGGCCGTCGCGTAGTCCTCCCGGTGCTCCAGCAGGAAGTCCCGTGCGGCCCGGAACTCCTCCGTGGCGCCACGTGCGTCCATGTGCCCTCCTCGTTGCCTGGCCACGCTCTACCACCGTGCGGTGCGTGACCAGGTCTCTTTACCCCCGCCGAGGGGTGCGGGGGAAGCCCGCGCGCCCTTCCGCCCTCCCCCGGGGACCGGCAGGGACCCCGGCGGATTGGCGCCCCCTCCCCCTCGCCCACCCGCCCGACCCCAACCCGAACGGGGGAGACGCGCTGCGGGTGAGCGTGCCAGGAAGCCGTCAAATTCAGCCGGAACGGGGTCAACACGGCGTCAGGAGGCGGCCTCCGGCGGTCCGGGCGGGCATAACGTCGAAGCGCGTCGCGCACAGCGGCGCGACGGCGCACCGCACCGCACGGCCCCGGACCGCGCGGCTCGCCCCGCACGGGCCCGGCCCGCGCGGACCGGCTCCGCACTTCCCCACCGGAGGACACCACCATGGACACCCTCACCCTCGACGAAGCCGACCCCGACGAACGCCGCCCGGCGGCGCCGCTGTACGTACCGGTCCGGCTCGGCTCCGCCGGGGGACGCCAGCTGCGGTTCTGGCGCACCCCGCTGGGCGTACGGACCGCCGTCGGCTTCACCAGTCCCGAGCGGCTGTACGCGGTGCTCGGGCCCGGCCAGCGCTGGATCCGGCTGGCGGAGCCCGCGCTGCGCTCGCTGGCGGCGCCGCTCGGCGTGACCACGGTGACGGTCGACCCGCACATGACGGCCCCGTCGCCGGCGGCCATACGCGCCGAACCGCTCGGCCAGCCCTGCCCGCGCCGGGGCGGCTGGGACCCCCACCTGCACATGGGCGATGCGGGGCGCGCGACGGGTGCGACGAGCGCGGCGAGCGCGGTGGCGCCCGTGGGGACGGCTGTCACGGCGGCCCCGGCTCTGGTCAACTGACGCCTGCCTCGCGGACGCAGGGAGGAGGCAACCGGGAACCACCCGTCACCTCCTCCCCTCCTTCCCCGCCTCCCCCGCCTCCCCTTCCTCCTCCTCGAAGCGGACGTCGTACGAGGTGAGGCCGGCCGGGGTCATCGCGGCGAGCAGCCGTTCGCCCTCCTCGGCCACCTCGGCGCGCCGGGCCCGCCCCAGCGTCCCGAACGGCTGGACGGTGAGCACGGCACGCCCCTCCTTCGGCTTCTCCTCCAGGCGCCACACCCCGGCGAGGAAGCCGTCCACGAGCAGGGTGGGAAAGGCCTGGCTGCCCTTCCAGGTACGCCCCCAGTACGCGGCCGGGATCACCCGCGTACGGTCGGCGTGCGACAGCAGCAGGTTGTCGAACTCGGGCAGGAAGCGCGGCGGGGCCGGGGTGCCCTCGTCGGGGCGGGGCGCGTCCGGGAGGTCGAAGAGCTCGACGCCGTTCTCGTCGCGGAAGGTGAGGAGCCGGGGGCGCAGCCGGTCGAAGACCTCGCCCAGGCGGGTCAGTCCCGCCCAGGTCTGCATGTCCTTGACGGAGGCGGGCCCGAAGGCGGCGAGATAGCGCAGCACGGTGTCGTCGGGCGCCGGGACCGGCCCCGGCGCCCGACCCAGCCAGTGCTCGGCGGTGGTGAGCGCGACCTGGCCGCTGCGGCCCCACAGCCCGCGCGGGGTGACCTGCACGAGCGGCAGCACACAGCGCGCGGCGAGGGAGAGCGCGGTGGGCGTGGCGTCCGGCCACTCCCGGCCGAGGACGTCCCGCAGCTCCTTCATCGTGTACGGCCGCTCCTCGACCAGCGCCCGCGCGATCCCGGCGAGCCGCTCCAGGTCCACACCCTCCAGCTGCCCCCGGAACTGCTTGAGCTCGCGGTCGCGGGCCGCCTGGACGAGCGGGCGCAGGGTGAGGACGTCGTCGGCGGTGTGGAGGTGGATGGTGGAGCGCAGGGTCACGATCCGTACGAGCTCGCGGGACTCGATGAGCGCGGAGAGCTGCTCGGGCCGGAACCCGGCGAGACGGGACCAGAGCGCGAAGTAGGGCGGCTTCACGTTCTGCGCCTGGAGCCCGACGAGATGCGCGACGGCGTCCTTCGGCGAGAGCGCGGAGGTGCGGCGCAGGAGGTGCTGGCGGTCGAGAGTGGCGCGGTTGAGGGCACGGAGGGTGGTGGTCGGTGAGGCCATACGGGCACGCTAGCGCGCATGGAGGACAGATCCTGTCCGCGATGGGCGCGGTAGGGGCGATGGGCGCGATGAGCGCGATGTGTGCGCCCCCGATGGCATCCCCATGGGTGTCCGAAACGCCAAGCCTGCGCCATTTAGTCCGTATATTCTGCACCGGGACGGGCAGGGCGAGACGGGACGAGACGGTTCGGGCGGCGGACGGTGCGGGAGGTGGGGCCATGACCGACCGGGGAAGGGACCCGGAAAGGTCCGACGCGTCGCAGAGGGGAAGACACCTGGACAGGCCCGCGCCTTCCGCAGCCTCCGAGCCTCCCGGCCGGGGACGGGGCCCGGAGGGCTCCGCACCCCGCAGGAAGCACGCCTGGCGACGCCAGCCGCCCCCGCCGCCGAGCGCTCCGGCGCCACCGCCCCCGACGCCCACGACTCCGGACGCCGCCGATCCCGTACGGAACGACCACCGCAGCGTGGTGGATTCGGCGCTGTACCGGGACGGCCGCCGGGTCTCGTCCCCCGACACCCTCGCGGAGACCTTCCGCCGGCTGCGCGAGACCCCCGACGGCATGGCGTGGATCGGCCTGCACCGCCCGTCGGAGTCCGAACTGCACTCCCTGGCCGAGGAGTTCGACCTGCACCCGCTGGCGGTCGAGGACGCGCTGGAGGCCCACCAGCGCCCCAAGCTGGAACGGTACGGCGAGACCCTCTTCGTGGTGCTGCGCGCGGCCCGCTATCTGGACGCGCCGGAGGAGGTCGACTTCGGCGAGCTGCACGTCTTCATCGGCCGCGACTTCCTCATCACCGTCCGCCACGGCGCCGCCCCCGACCTCTCGGCGGTACGGCGCCGCATGGAGGAGACCCCCGAGCTGCTGGCCCTGGGCCCGGAGGCGGTGCTGTACGCGATCCTGGACGCGGTGGTGGACGGGTACGCCCCGGTCGTCTCCGGTGTCCAGAACGACATCGACGAGATCGAGACGGAGGTCTTCCGGGGCGACCCCGAGGTGTCCCGCCGCATCTACGAACTCTCCCGCGAGATGGTGGAGTTCCAGCGCGCCACGCGCCCCCTGGTCGGCATGCTCCACGGCCTCATGGCGGGCTTCGCCAAGTACCGCACGGACGAGGAACTCCAACGCTACCTCCGCGACGTGGCCGACCACGTCACCCACACCAGCGAACGCGTCGACGGCTTCCGCCAGGCCCTCACGGAGATCCTCACGGTCAACGCGACCCTGGTGACCCAGCAGCAGAACGCGGAGATGCGGGCCCTGGCGGAGGCGGGCTTCGAGCAGAACGAGGAGATCAAGAAGATCTCGTCGTGGGCGGCGATCCTGTTCGCCCCGACCCTGGTCGGGACCATCTACGGCATGAACTTCGAGACCATGCCGGAACTGAAGTGGGCAGCCGGCTACCCCTTCGCGATCCTGCTGATGGCCGCCGTGTGCGTGAGCCTGTACTTCATCTTCAAACGGCGGGACTGGCTGTAGCCGCGAGCGGGAGTGCCCTGATCGTCGGGAGAAGGGCATCGCGGTCACGGGATGCGGCTCTTTCCTCCTGGGGCTGGTCCGGCACAGGGTGAGTCCGAAGTCGCCCAGGTCGCGAAGAGGAGGTCGTGGGTGTGTAACGGCGACCATGGGGCAGGTGCGTGAGCCCGTACGTCGTCTTCGATCGGCGAGACCGGCCGTAACCGCCCGCCGCCCCGGTGGGATGATCGACCCCGCGACCAGCCCGCGGCTCATCCGCCCCGTGCGGAGGGTGGCGCCCCACCGTCAGCACCAGCAAAGTCGGCCGAACCGTTGATACCTATAATCTCGCAGATGTCCTCGCGAATAGACCGCAGCTCCACGTCCGACCCCAGGCGCCCCTGGCGCCGGCCGCGCGTGGTTCTGTGGGCCGTGGCGGGTGTGATCACCCTCGGGTTCCTGCTCGCCGTGGAGGTCATGTCACGTCACTACGGTGCGTCGGGGCCGATCACCGTCCAGGCGCGGGAGGTCGTGTTCCCGCCGAAGCCGGGGCCGCTCTACGGCGGGCTGGCGCTGATGATGGTGGTGCTCACCTGGCGGCAGCGGTTCATCGCGCTCGGAGCCGCCATCGGGATCGACGTCCTCTTCGTCCTGGGGCGGTGGGCCGCAGGGGCCGAGGTGCCCGAGGGGCACTTGTTCGGCAATGGCGCGTTGTGGGTCATGCTGGGCTGCGCGGTCTTCGCGCTGACGCGGCGGACCGGGCCGGAACGCGTCCTGCTGCTCAAGGGTGTCGGCCTGGGGCTGCTGCTGGTGGCCGGGCGCAAGACCGGTGACGCCTGGCTGTTCATCACGTCGAAGAGCCGCCCGAAGGTGCTCGACCCCTACGTGGCCATGGCCGACCACGCGCTGGGCAGCCCGTCGTGGCTGGTGGGCCGGGCCGTCGAGGCCACCGGCTCGGTCGGCTCGCATCTCCTCCACTTCGTCTACGGCGAGCTCGCGGTGGCCGCGATCGTCGTCGCCGTGTACCAGCTGCGCAACGTGGCCGCCGAGCGCCGCTTCCCCCGCCACCACCTCGTGCGCACCTTCCTGGTGATCGGCCTCCTCGGGCCGGCCGTCTACATGGTCTTCCCGGTGGTCGGGCCGGTCTTCGCCTACGGCCCGGGCGCCTCCGGCACCGGCGGTGTGGAGTGGGCGGTGGCCAACCTGTGGCCGCACACCCCCGCGCCGATCACCACCCCGCACCCCGTGCTGTACGACGGACTCACCCCGCGCAACTGCATGCCCAGCCTGCACACCGCGTGGGCCACCGCGATCTTCATCCACTCCCGCCAGGCTCCCCGGCCGATGCGGTACGCGGGGACGTTCTGGCTGGTGGCCACGCTCACGGCCACCCTCGGGTTCGGCTATCACTACGGCGTGGACCTCGTCGCCGGTCTGGTCTTCGCGCTCACCGTCGAGGCGGGGCTGCGTACGTACGACCGCGGCTGGGACCGGTCCGGCGTCCAGCTCGTCGCCTACGGCACGGCGGTCTTCGCCGCGCTCCTCGTGTCGTACCGCTGGCTGCCGATGCGGATGGCCGCGCATCCATGGGTGTTCGGGCCCCTCCTCCTTCTGGCGCTGGCCTCCGTGGTCTACGGGTACCTGCGGACCACCAGGGAGTGGGAGCCGAAGGCGGCGCCCGCGCTCGTGGCGGGACCGCAGCCCGAGCTCGTCTGAGGCGGGGCACGCACTCACGGAGCACACGGAGCACACGGAGCACACGGATCACACCGAGAACACCGAGAACACGGACGGAGCCACACCGGAGTTCCGGTGGACGCGGCCCAGCGAATTCGCGTCTTTATGTGTCATGGACCGGACAATCGCGCATCCTCGTAGTACGCACTGGACGAAAACGAAGGGTGACGACGCCATGAACCGATCCACCTCCACCGGCCGGGGCCGCCGAGCGGGCCTCGCGCTCGGTGCGGCCCTGGCGTCCACCGTGCTCTGCACGGCCATGAGCGCGGCAGCGCCCACAGACGTGCGGGCGGAGGCGCCCCTGGGTCCCGCGCGTGCCTGCCCCGTCGTCTGGTTCGACCTGGGCGAGACCCTCGTCCACACCGCCGACGACGGCGGCATCGGCTACCAGCCCGGCGCGGCCGCCTATCTGCGCTCCCTGCGCCTGCGCCACATCGGCATCGGTCTGATCACCAACGTCCCGCCCACGTGGGGCGCGACCGACGCCGAGCGTGCCGCCAGACTGAAGAAGGAGGTCGACACCGCCTGGCGGGACTCCGCGCCCTTCGCCTGGGGCGACTTCGGCGACCGGATCCTCACCCCCCGTACCGACGCGGAGCGCAAGCCCGCGCCCGCCCTGTGGCAGCGCGCGAAGGCCGACTCGGGACGGTGCCGCGTCGTCTACCAGGCGGAGACGGCCCAGGAGGTGCAGGTCGCCGGCTCGCTGGGGTATCTGCCCTACCAGGTGGGGCAGCCCCGACGGCCGGCGTTCCTGCCGGTCGGGTTCGTCGAACTCCTTCGGCGGTGGCCGCTCTGAGCCGCCTCCGAGCGCGGCACGGCTAGGCGCCCGGGGGCCTGCGTACGCCTCCTCCCGTCACCCGTACCGCCTCGTCGGCAGGGCGGTCGTCCGACCTGTCCGTGTCCTTCGGGTCCGCCGCCGGGGTTCCCGCCCCGGCGCGGTCCCGGCCCACCGCCCGGCTGCGCAGCAGCAGCTGGACCACGCCGAGCAGCACCACGGTCGCCAGCGCGCTGTGCCACAGCAGGGCGTCCAGGCGGCCGGCGGAGACGTAGGCGCCGACCGCCACCGCCGCCAGGGCGCACACCGCGCGGTCCACGAGGCTCTCGATCGAGAGCAGCGTGGCGCGCGGGGCGCCGGCGGGTACGGCGTCGTTCATCAGCTTGCGCTGCACCGGGTACGCGAAGCCGGTCGCCGCGGCGAACAGGCAGAGCAGGGCGACGACCGCCCAGGGGCCGCCGAGCGTCATGGCCGCCAGGGTGCCCGCCAGCGCCAGGCTGAGCACCGACACCCAGGCCACCGGGGGCAGCCGGCGGCTCAGCCACTGGGGGCGCGCCGAGCCGATCGCCTCCGCGACCGTCATCGCCGCCAGCACCGAGCCGTGCGAGGCCTCCCCCACCCCGTGGTCCAGCAGGATCGGCTGGAAGAGGTTGACCTGGCAGATCCGGGAGAGCGTGAAGACCGCCACGCCCTGCACCATCACCAGGGCCAGCCACGGCGAGGACACCACGCAGCGCAGGGCGGCGCCCGCGTCCCGCAGGAACGCGCCGCCCCGGCGCCCGCCGTCCCCGCGGCCGGTCGCCTTCTCCGTACGGGTGCCCGTTCCGGCGAGCCGGGGCAGGGCGACGGCGCAGACCAGCGAGCCCGCGGCGCTGGCGGCGCTGAGGACGTACGGGGCCGCGTGGGCGAGGCTCATCAGGGGGCCGACCAGCGGCCAGCAGACGACCTTCGCCGCCAGGCCCAGGGCCCGAGCGGTGCCCTCCGCCTTCAGATAGTGCGCGTCGCACTTCTCGGCCCGCAGCCCGTCGTACAGATAGGCGCTCGCCGCTCCCGAGGTCAGGGAACGGCCCAGCGCGATGGCGAGGAAGTGGACCAGGAAGCCGGTGTACGAGGCGGCGACCACCGGCGCCAGGTTCGCCGCCGTCATCACCACCGCCCCGGCCCGCAGGCAGTTGCGGGTGCCGATCCGGTCGGCGATCAGGCCGGTGGGGATCTCGAACAGGCAGAACGCCACGTAGTAGATGCTCTGGATACCGAAGATCTGGCCGTCCGAGAGCCCGGCCTCCTTCTGGTACGCGTAGAACACCGGCATCCACCACAGCAGGTTGAACAGCAGCTGGAAGCCGTAGTTGAGGCGGATGATCCGGCGGGCGGCGGGCGTCAGCGCCCCCTTGCCGGGGGGCGCGTCCGCGAGGCCCGCGCTCACAGCGCGTAGGGGCGGATCTGGACCAGCCGGAAGTCGCCCCGCTCCGTCATCAGCCACTCGATGTCCAGCGGCCGGTCCAGGTCGTCCGCGCTGAAGTGCGACTGGAGCAGCCGCCCGGTCAGCGAGAGGTCCGCGAGCCGGGCGCGGGTGGCGGCGGGCAGCCCGTCGCCCCAGGAGCCCAGGGCGACCGTGCGGCCACCGCCCTCCACCACGTTGTAGAGGTACTGCTGCGGCAGCACCGAGCCCTCGACCACGCGCTCCGGGGAGCCGGGCGAGCAGTTGAGGTAGACGTTGCGGAAGTCCTCGCGGCGGGTCGGGTCGCAGGTCACCAGGACGCCGCCGATGGAGGCCGGCACGTACTCCTGGATGATCACGCCCATGTAGGTGTCGTCGAGGGAGATCCCGACCTGGTGGCGCAGGCGCACGCTGCGGGGCGACACCAGGGAGGCCCACACCTGGCGTACCGCGTCCAGGAGTTCGCCGGTGCCGTGGACGGTGGTGACGGAGTCGTAGACGCCCGCCGCTGAGAAGCCGGGGAGGTCCTCGGCGTTGGAGGAGGAGCGCACGACCAGGCGGCCGTGGGCGTCCGGCGGGATCGCGAAGGCCTGGGTGATCTGCCGGGTGACGGACTCGGGCACGGGGGTGTGCCGGATCAGCTGCTGCAGTTGCAGGCAGATCGGGTCCAGGACGTCGGTGGCGTCGAGTTCGAGGGCCATCTTGAGCTTGCCGATGCCCTGCTGGATGGCGGGCGAGGAGGCGAGGAAGTGCTGCTGGAGGGAGAAGGGGAGCGCCACGCCCTCGGGGGCGCCGACCGTCCGGGCCACGAAGCCGGCCGCCGCGGAGCGCAGTTCGCCCGTGGAGGCGGAGCTGAGGCCGAGGCGGGTGGCGAGGTGGCCGTAGAGGTCGTCGCGGGGCGGGCGGGGGCGTCCGTAGAAGGCGGTCAGGTCGGCGGTGCGGCTGTCCAGGACGTGGTGCAGCTCGCCGAGGTTGGCCGCCTTGGTGCCGTACCGGTCGCGGTCCGCGGCGCGCAGCCGGTGCAGGGACAGCACGGGCGCGTCTTCGAGCAGTGGCGGCGCCAGGCGTATGCGCTGCTGGTGCCAGGCGGGGGCGCGCAGGTCCGGCTCGTCCTCCAGCCGCTCCAGCGCTATCTCGTCCTCCCCCACCCGGTAGCGCACCCAGGCGCCGTCGAGGCCGTCCCGCTCGACGAGCTGGTCGAGGTCGAGCACGATGGCGTTGGGTATGCCCCAGCCGGAGGCCAGCACGTTGGTGTGCGAGAGCGGGGTGATGGGGGCGGTGTTGAGGAACCCGGCCACCCGGGGCACGTCGTCCGGCAGGCACGGCATGGCCACGATGTCCGCCCAGCCGAGCTCGGCCTCGGCCGCCGCGTACTCCTCGTGGGTACGGAAGTAGCGCAGCCGTCCGGTGACCTCGCCGGGGTTGAGCGGGGTGCGGGTCCTGGAGCCGAAGAGCTCGTGGCTCAGGATGCGCGGGACACGCCGTTCGCTGATCGCCGCCAGCTCCTCCTCCTGGCCGTGGTTGGCGGGTTTGAGCAGGAGGGGGAGCCGTCCGTCGACCCGTTCGCGCACGTACTCGTAGAAGAACTCCAGGAGGGGGCCGTCCATGGTGTCGGCCTCGGTCGTCTCCAGGACGAGGAAGGTGCGCCCCCGGGCCTCGGCGTCCTCGTCGGTGTGCAGGGAGAGCACGCCGAGCAGGAAGCGGCGGTCGGGGTCCATGTAGACGGAGGCGTTGAAGCCGTCCAGGTCCGCGTCCAGCTCTTCCAGGGTCATGCCGAGGACGCGGGTGGCGATGTAGTTGACGTGGAAGGGGTGCGCCGCCGTGTCGAGGAGGTGCCAGGTGTTCTCGGCGCGGTCGACGACGACCTTGAGGTAGGGGTGGCCGGCCAGGACCCCGGAGAGGGTGCGGAAGAGCGGCAGGGAGAGGTTCTCGCCGACGACCGTACGGTCCAGGGCCGGTTCGGCGGCTCCGGTGAGCAGGGCGGTCATACGGAGACCTCCTCGGGTCGTACGGCGGGCAGGACCCGCGGCAGCGCGTCGACCAGCGCTTCGAAGTCGCGCAGGACCGTGCGCGCGTCGGTGGCGGAGAGCAGGCACAGGGCCGCCATGGTGTTGGCGCCCGCGGCCGGGTCGTAGACGGGGACGACGCTGCCGTCCGGGAGGGAGCTCTCCGCGACCACCGACAGCTCGCTGCCCCGGCTGAGGGTCACCCGCTCGGCGACGGCCGGGAAGTCCCAGACCCTGCGGTCGCGCCAGGCCTCGCCGCTGCCGTCGACCGCGAGGACGACGAGGGAGCCGGCCGCGCCGTGCGCGTCGGCGGGGGTGAGGGCCTGCTCGGGCCATGCGACCGGGCGGCCCAGGAGGTGGTCGACGAGCATACCGACGAGGTCGAGTCCGAAGACGTCCTCGATCTGCGGCACCGTCATCGCGCCGCCGAACCGGGCGGCCGTCTCGATCAGCCACATGCGCCCGTCCGCGCCGAGCTTGATCTCGGTGTGCGTGCCGCAGTCGCGCAGGCCCAGGGCGTCGACGGCCTGCCGCGCGAACGCCACGACACGGTCCTGGGCGTCCGCCGAGAGCAGGGCGGGGGTGATGCTCGCGCGCTCGGTGAACGGCTCGACCGTGGGCATCCGGCCGCTGAGGCAGACCGGGTGGAAGACACCGCCGGCGACGACGCCCTCGACGCTGACGTAGTCGCCCCAGCCGGGGTCGTCGAACCAGTCGGAGGCGGTGCCGGTCACGATCTGCTCGACGACGTAGTGCCCCTGGGCCTCGGCCACATGCAGCTCCGCGTACCCCAACTGGGCGGACTCGGCCATCACTTCGCGCGAGCGGCGCCAGGCGGCGGAGACCTCGTGCGGGGAGCGGATGATCTGGTGCGCGGTGGAGCCCGCGCTCCAGGCCGCTTTCAGGAGCAGCGGGAAGGGCAGTGCGCGGGCCGCCTCGTAGAGGTCGGCCTCCGTGGCGACGGAGCGGAACTCGGGCTGCGACAAGCCGTGTTCGCGCCAGGTGCGGCGCATCAGGCGCTTGTCGCGGGCGAGCTCGGAGGCGGCGCCGGGCCCCGCGAGACCGAGCGCCTCGCAGGCTTCGGCGACGGCGACGACCGCGTACTCGGAGAAGGTGAGCACCGCGTCCGCGCCCACGGTCCGGGCCCGTGAGACGATCAACGAGACCAGGTCGGAGCGGTGCGCGTCGGCCGTCACGACCGAGGCACACAGTCTCCGGGCGGAGTCCGCCACGACGGGAGGAAGAGCGCTGAGCGCCAGCAGGTGCACTTCCGCCCTCGCGGCCGTCCGGGACAGGACGTGACCGAGCGGCGGACCACCCTTGGCATGCACTAACAGCACCTTGCTCACTGAAGTTCGTCTCCATTCGTCCGTGTCCGTAACGGCTGTACGCGGGGGGCGTACGGGGCGTCGTACGGATCGGTGATGCGTGCCGGGTGCGGGAAAGCCGCCCGGTCGTGTTCGGGGCGTGTTCACCCGCTTACTCAAGAGGACCACGCGACCGGCGTTCCAAACGCCATCAGGGCCATCCGGTATTCAGGCAAATGCCTGAATACCGACTCCTGTTCGGGGTGGTGGACGGGGGCGGCGAGGGGTGCGGGGGCGGCCGTCACTTCGGCCGAGAACCGAGCATGCGCGGGATCGGGACGGGATACGCATCGCGTTGTGACTCTGCGTCAGCCAGTGACGTACGGGTCGCACAGGGAGGGAGGGACCGCTGTGGAAGACGCCAGTCTGAAGGCGCTGCTCGAACATTTCCCGGTGTTCTGGGGGGAGGTCGACGAGCCGTGGCAGGTGCGGGAGCGGGGCGGCGGGATCTTCGCCGACCCGGGCACGGCGCAGGCCGACGCCCGTCCCGGGCTGCCGCGCCGGTACGCCGCCTTCGCGGGTCTCGCGGACCTCGCCCCGGCCGCCGCGTTCATCCGCGACGGCGAGGGCCGCTACCTGTGGGCCAACCACGCCTACGCGCACCTCTACGGGACCGTTCCGGACAAACTCGTCGGCAAGTACATCGAGGACTTCGACGCACCCGCCGAGGCCGTCCACTTCCGCGCCCTGGACCAGGAGGTCCTCAGCCGGGGGACGCCGGTGCGCCACACCCTGGACTACCGGCGTCCGGACGGTAGCGCGGGACGGGCGGTGGGCCACCGGTTCCCCGTCCGGGAGAACGCGCGGACCTGCGTCGCCGGGATCTACGTGGACATCACCGACCGGCTGCGCGCGATGCTCCAGTGGCAGGCGGCCGAGGACAGCCTCCAGGCGCTGCGCGACCACAGCGGTCTGCCCTGCGCGCTGCTGTCGGCGAACGGGCGGGTGGTCGAGGCGAGCACGGCGGCGGCCGAGCTGTTCCATCTCAGCCTGCCCGAGCTGGTCGGGCGCCGCGCGCACACCCTGCTCGCCCCCGACCCGGGGCTGGAGCGGCTGCACCGCAGGTGGGACGGGCTCATAGCGCGCCGCACCAGACGGGTGGAGACCTCGGCGGTGCTGCTCGACACCCGGGGCCGGCAGCGCCGCGCGCAGATCCATCTGACGACGGTCGGCCACTCCGCCGCGCGGGCCCGGCACGTGTGGGCCGTCGTCACCCACCAGAGCCTCGCCCACGAGGCCCATCCGTCACTGACCCCCGCGCAGGTCCGCATCCTGTCGCTGCTGGCGGCGGGGAGCAGCAACGGCGAGATCGCCACCTCGCTGAAGCTGTCCCGGCAGACGGTCGACTACCACCTCAGCCGTCTGCGGGACCTCCTGGGCGCGGCGACCCGCCCGGCCCTCGTCGCCCGCGCCTATGTGCTCGGCATCCTGGCCCCGCGCGCCTGGCCGCCGCGCTCGGCCACGGCGGCCCATCCGCTGAGCCCGGCCTGACGGCGAGGGGCCCCGGGCGCGGGGCCGGGGGCCGCGCCCGCCGCCCGGCCCCCGCTCGTTCAGGACGTGGGGACGTTGCGCCACACCGTGAGGTCCACGCCGACGAACTGGCTCGCCGACTCCTTCGGTGCGAAGCCGAGCACGGTGACCAGGCCGTAGTGCCCGGAGCCGGTCTTCACGCAGATGCGGGCACCCTTGCCGACCTTGTCCTTCGTGATCGACGTGGTGTACCGGGTGTTGGAGCGGCAGCCGTCCAGGGTTCCGGGCTCGCCGGGCTCCAGCAGGGCCATGGTGTTCTTGGACTGGTTGGTGGCGAGGGCGTCCCCGTTGATGATGTCCTCCGCGTAGCCGAAGTCGCCCTCGTAGAACACGTCCATCTTCTGCGGCTGGGGCGGCTCGTCGGCGAACTTCACCGAGTACCCGCGGGTGATGCTGATGTTCTTGTACACGGCCCCCTGCGGCGTCGCCGGGGGCTTGCTCTTCGCGCCGCCGGCGCCGGTTCCCGGGGTGGAACTGCCGGGCTGGGAGCTGTTCTTGTCGCTGCCCCCCTGGGTGGGCTTGTCCGCGTTCGAGTCGCCGTCGGAGAGCTGGCTGACCAGGTATCCGCCGACGCCGACGAGCGCGGCGGCGACCGCGACCGCGACGACCAGCACGGCCCGGTTCCGCTTGCGGGCCGGCTGCGCCGGCCCCGCCCCCGGCGAACGGTCCGTGACGGTCCCGGGGGCGGGCGGGTGGACGTACTGCGGCTGTACGGAGTGGGGTTGTGCGGGGTAGGGCTGTACGGGCCGCGGATAGGCGGGCTGGGTCGGCGGGTGCGCGGGCGGGGTGTGCGGGGCGGCCTGCGTCGGGGGGTACGCCGGGGGCGTGGCCGGGGACGCCTGCGTCGGCGGGTGGGCGGGCTGCGGAGGCGGGGTCGGGGCGGCCGCCTGGGTGAGGTCGGCCGCGTACGAGGAGGGCAGCCAGCCCTCCGGGCGGCGCAGCGCCGGGTCCTGGGAGGCCCGGCCGCACGCCTCGATGACCTGGGCGGGGGACGGCCGGCGGGCCGGGTCCTTGCTGAGGCAGGCGGTGACGATCTCGCGCAGCTCGTCCGGGAGGCGGGACAGGTCCGGGTCCTCGTGCACGATGCGGTAGAGGACGGCGTGCGAGGAACCGTCGCCGAAGGCCGCGGAGCCCGTCGCGGCGAAGACCGCGATCTGGCCGAGCGCGAAGACGTCGGTCGCCGCCGTGCAGCTCGTCCCGGCCGCCTGCTCGGGCGACATGAAGGACGGGGTGCCGACGCTGACGCCGGTGCCGGTGAGCGCGGTGGCGTCCGCGGCGCGGGCGATGCCGAAGTCGATGACGCGGGGCCCGTCGACCGCGAGCAGCACGTTGGACGGCTTGAGGTCGCGGTGGACGATGCCCGCCTGGTGGATGACCTGGAGCGCCTCGGCGATCCCGGCCACCAGGAGCAGCACGGTGCCCACCGGCATCGCGCCGTGGGCGGCGACGGCCGCGTGCAGGGAGGGCCCCTGGACGTAGGCCGTGGCCAGCCACGGGTGCGGGCCGTCGGTGTCGCTGTCGACCACGGGCGCGGTGTAGAGGCCCTGCACCCGCTGCGCGGCCCGCACCTCCTGCTGGAAGCGGCGGCGGAAGTCGGGGTCCTCGGCGAACTCGGGCCGGATCACCTTGATGGCGACGGGACGCCCGCCGGGCGTGTAGGAGAGGTACACCTTGCCCATGCCGCCGGCGCCGAGCCGGGCGCTGAGCAGATATCCGGCCACGGAACGCGGGTCGTCCTCGGCCAGCGGCTGGAACACTCCCGCATCCGCCGCGGGCCCGTCCGTTCCGCCATGGCTCGACTGATGCTGCTGATCCGACACTGTTTGCCCCCGCATATCCCTTTACCCGGCGCTTACGGCGCCGAGCCTATCGAAGCCCGCGCCCCACGCGCCCTCCGGCGGCGCGGATGGTGGTCTCCGTGATGATCGCCGCGAGCCGGACACCCATGGTCCGGCCTGTGTGATGTCGCCGCGGCCTGGGCGGAGAGGAACCTGACGGCGGCGTCAGGCCGGGTCGTGGAGCGGTCGGTCCGCGGGTGTGCCCCGGGGGGCCGGGGGCCGCGACGGGCGGACCCGTTCCAGGAGCGGGCCCGTCATCAGGGTCGTGGCGACCGCCATCAGCACCATCGCCGTGAACAGGCGCGTATCGATGACGCCCAGGCCCAGGCCCACGTTGAGGATGACCAGTTCGGTCAGCCCCCGGCAGTTCAGGAGCACCCCGAGGGCCGTCGCCTCGCGGGGGGTCGCGCCGGTCAGGCGGGCCGCGCCGAACGCGCCGGTGAACTTGCCGGCGCAGGCCGCCACCACGACGGCCCCCGTCATGACCAGGCCCCGGGCGCCGAGGCCGGAGACGTCCACGGACATGCCGGTGACGGTGAAGAAGACCGGCAGGAGCAGCAGGCTGGTCTGCTCGATCCGCTCGGGCACCTGCGGGGCGCTCTCGTCGATGTGGCGGTGCGGGACGACCGCCCCGAAGGCGAACGCGCCGAAGACGGCGTGCAGGCCGATCTCCTCGGTGGCGACGGCCGTCAGCAGGACGCCGACGACGAGGACGGCGTGGGTGAGCGCGGGGCCCGCCCACGGCCTGGCCGGGTCGAGGAGCCAGGCCAGGCCCGGGCGTACGAGCAGGACGAGCGCGGCGAGCAGCAGAGCCGACTCCAGCACCATCCGGGCCAGCGGCCACGGCCCGCTCGCGCGGACCACCACGACCACCGCGGCCAGGATGCACCAGGCGAGGAAGTCCTGGACCGCCGCGCAGGCGAGGGAGAGCGCGCCCAACGGGTCCTTGTACAGGCCGCGTTCGGCCAGGATGCGGGCGAGGACGGGGAAGGCGGTGATGGACAGCGCCGCGCCGAGGAAGAGCGCCGGGCCCAGCGGCCCGTGCGTCCGGAGCTCGGACTGGTCGAGCCAGGAGTGCATCCCGTACCCGAGGCCCACGCCGAGCCCGAAGGGCAGCGCCACCGAGGTCAGCGAGACCGCCGCCACCTGCCGTTTCGCGCTGGGGGTGCGCAGATGCCGGAGGTCGAACTGGTAGCCGACGCCGAACATGAAGAGGACCAGGCCCAGTTGGGAGAGGAGGTGGAGGGAGGGCAGGGTCGAGGGCGGGACCAGCCTGGTCTCCAGGTGGCCCGGCAGGAGGGAGAGGAGGCTGGGGCCGAGCAGGATGCCGCCGACGATCTCGCCCATCACCGCGGGCTGCCGCAGCCGCCGGGCCAGCCGGGACAGCGCGAACGCCACGGCGAGGACGACGGCGAGGGCGAGGAGGAACCGTGCGGTGGGGGGTGCCCCGGCTTGGGCGAGTACGCGATGCGTCGGCACGTCGAGGCACTCCTGTCGGGCCGCAGGGTGTTCCGCTGTCCCGCCGTTCTACCGGCGATTCACCGATCGGCACAACCGCCGTTCAACCGCGCTTTTTTTGACATTGAACAACCCTCGTCACCACAAAGGAACCCCTATAGAATTGCGCCGCACCCGAACCCCGCCCGATGATCACCTCTGTGCGTGCGGGACTTGGAGGGAGTTGACGGATGGATCGCGACGAGGAACTCCGGATTCTCGACCGTGCCCTGGAGCATCTGCGCGACAAACGGCTCCCGCTGACCGACTCGGACACCCGGGTGAGTGTAGACCGCTATCACTCCCCGCAGTGGTACCGGGCGGAACTCGACCGCATTTTCACCCGGTTGCCCTCGATGCTGGTGCACACCTCGGAGATTCCCGGACCGGGCGCCTTCACGACCCTGGAGCATTTCGGCAGGCCGCTGATCGTCAGCCGCGACCAGGACGGTGTGGCGCATGTCCTCCTCAACGCCTGCCGGCACCGCGGGGCGCGTCTGGAGAAGGAGCCGTCCGGCTTGCGCAAACAGTTCACCTGCGGTTATCACGCCTGGCGCTATGACCTGGACGGTACCCTCGCCGCGATCCCGAGCCCGCGCTGCTTCCCCGGAGTCGAGCGGGGGAAGCGCAATCTGGTGGCGCTCCCGGCGGTGGAGGCGTACGGATTCGTCTGGCTGATGCCCGAGGAGAATCCGGGCCGCGCCGACCTCGACGCGTTCCTGGGCGACTTCCGGCCCGACATCGCGGATCTCGATCTGGCGTCGTACGAGATCTACGGCGCCGAGAGCCAGGAATGGGAGATCAATTGGAAACTGGTCGTGGAAGGCACGCTCGAGGGCTACCACTTCCCGTTCCTGCATGCGAAGAGCGCCAACCCGCTCTTCGAGAACAGCACGTTCTTCTTCGACGCGTTCGGGCCCCATCTCCGCTCGATCCTGCCCAAGCGGTCGATAAACTTCATCACGAGGACGGAACGCTCCGAACGGCGTCTGCTGTCGGTGGCGAACGTGATCCACACGATTTTCCCGAACGAGACGGTGCTGCACCAGTCGGACCACTTCCTGTGGATCACCAGCCACCCGCTCGGCCCGACCCGTACGCTCGTGAAACTGCGTCTCATCGTGCCGAGGGGATCGGTGGGCGAGGGCAGTGCCGCGCAGTGGGAGGAGAACCGGCAGCTGACGTATCAGGTGCAGTACGAGGACCTGGAGATCTACCGGGAGATCCAGATCGGCCTGACCAGCGGCGCCCACGAGGAACACTGCTTCGGTACGCAGGAGTTCGCGCTCCAAAAGTACAACGAGGCGATCGAGGCGCATCTCTTCCCGGACCGGTGAGCGCACGCCGGCCGTGGTGCCTCACTTCGCGGGCAGCCGCCTCTTCGCCGCGTACAGCGCGCCCCCGGCCAGCAGACCCCAGAACGCGCCGCTGATCCCGAAGAACTGCACGCCCGACACGGTCACCACCAGCGTGACCACCGCCGCCTCCCGGTCGCCCGGGTCGGTGACCGCTCCCACCAGCGAGTTGCCGAGCGCGCCCAGCAGCGCGAGGCCTGCCACCGCCTCGATCAGGGTGGGCGGGGCCGCGCCGACGAACGCGACCGCCGCTCCCGCGCCCAGGCCGAGCAGGATGTAGGCGCCGCCGCCGATGGCCGCCGCCCGGTAGCGCTTGCGCGGGTCGGGGCCGGCGTTCTCGTCGGCGCACAGGGCGGCGGTGATCGCCGCGAGGTTGACGGCGTGACCGCCGAAGGGCGCCGCGACCAGGCCGAAGGCGCCGGTCCAGCCGAACAGCGGGCCCGGCTCGGGCTCGTAGCCGTTGACGTTCAGGACCGCGATGCCCGGGATGTTCTGCGAGGCCATCGTCACCACGTACAGCGGAAGCGCGATCCCGATCACGGCCGCCGCGGTGAAGTGGGGGGTGACCAGGACCGGTTCGGGCCACAGGGGGCCGAGGTCGGCGGCGGATATGTGGGTGGTCGCGGTGATCAGGACCACCGCGACGACGACCGCCGCCGGGACCGCGTACAGCTTCCGGAAGGCGCCCACCACGGCCCAGACGCCGACGATCGCCAGGCCCAGCGCCGGTTTCTCCTGGACGGCCTTGGCGGGGGCCAGGCACAGCGGCAGCAGGATGCCCGCGAGCATGGCGTTGGCCAGGGGTTTCGGGATGGCTGAGACGGCACGGCCGAGCGGTTTCCACAGTCCGGTGACCACGATCAGCGCGGCGGCGACGAGGAACGCGCCGACCGCGGCGGCGAATCCGCCGTCGACCGTGGCCGCGCCGGCGAGCAGCGCCGCGCCGGGCGTCGACCAGGCCACGCTGACCGGCATCCGCAGCCGCAGACTGAGGAAGATCGCGCAGGCGCCCATCGCGACGGAGAGCGCCATCAGCCCGGACGCCGCCTCGGCGCGGCTCGCGCCGACCCGGGTGAGGCCTTCAAGGACGATCGCGAACGAGCTGGAGAAGCCCACGAACGCGGCGATCAGCCCGACCGTCCCGGCCCTGACCAGCTCGGACGCCAGGCCAGGGGGCCGCACCGGACCGGGTCCGGGGCTCGGTGGACCGCCGGCGCCCGTCGCCTCCGTCTCGGACGTGGTCACGGCAACTCCTCGTATCCGCTCTGTACGACGATGTCGCGCATGACCTCGCTCGCTCCGGCGGCGACGGTGGCGGCTTGGGCGTCATGCACGGTCTGGACGATCGGCGCGCCCTCCCGGAAGCCCTCGGAGCCGTGCAGATGGCGGCACTCCTCGGCCACGGTCCGGGCCACTTCGGTGGCCTTGAGCTTAGCCATCGAGCAGGCCGTGATCGACAGCGGGTCGCGGGCGTAACTCCAGGCCGCGTGGTGGGTGAGCCGACGGGCCGCCTCCACTTCGGTGAGCAGATCGGCCATCGTGTGGCGGACGGCCTGCTGGGCGCTGAGCGTCGAGCCGAACATGGCGCGGCCCTTGAGGTGCCGCCACGTCAAATCCAGGCAGTGGGCCGCGTCCCCGACCGCCGAGATCCCCGCGGCGAGCCGCTCCAGCTGCATGTTCTTCATGATCTGGACGAAGCCGGAGTTGCGGCGGCCGATCATGTTCTCCTTGGGCACCCGCACCCCGCGCATGCTCACGTCCGCCATCGCGCAGGCACGCCAGGCGATCGAGTCGTTGGGCCGGACGTGGACCCCCTCGGCGGCGCGGTCCACGACCAGCAGGGACAGATGACTCCGACCCGCGCGGGACCGGGGCTCGCCGGTCCGTACCGCCGTGACGAAGAAGTCCGCGAAGCCGCCGTTGACGACGAAGCGCTTCTCGGCGTCGACCACCAGATGGTCGCCGTCCTCGACGGCCGTCGCCTCCAGCCGTCCGAGGTCCGAGCCCGCCTGCGGTTCGGTGATCGCCAGGCCCGCGATCAGGTCGCCCGCCACGGCCGGGCGCAGATAGCGCTGCTGGAGCTCGGGCGAGCCGTTGGTGGCGAGATAGCTCGTACCCATGTAGGCGTGGAGCGCCACCGCGAACCGCACTCCCCCGAACCCGGCGCGGCCCAGCTCCTCCAGGAAGACCACCGAGTGGAAGAGGTCGAGTCCGGCGCCGCCCACGGACGGGGGGTGGTTGAGGCCGAGGAGGCCCTCGGCGGCGAAGGCGTGCCAGGCCGAGCGGGGCATCGCGCGGCGCCGCTCCCACTCCGCCGCGTACGGCACGACCTCCTTGCGGAAGAACGTACGGACGGAGGCGCGGAACTCCTCGTGCACGGGGGTGAGGTGAGCCGAGGGATCGCTCAGCAGGTCGGTCATCGCACGTCCCCCGGCCCCAGCCGTCCGCAGACCGTCGCGAGCACGGCCTCCTCCTCGTCGCGCAGGAAGAAGTGCCCGGCGGGAAAGGCGCGGATCGTGAACTCCCCGGTGGTGTGGTGCTTCCAGGCCACCATGGACTCGTACGGGTCGATGTCGTCGTCCTCGCCGCACAGCGCGAGGATCGGCGCGGAGATCCGCCCGGGCGTGGGCTGCCAGGTCTCGGCGAGCCGCAGATCGGCGCGAAGCACCGGTTCCAGGAGCGTCATGAGGGCGCGGCTGGCGAGGACTTCGGGCGGGACGCCGTTCATCTCGCGCAGCCGCCGGTGCAGGGTGGGCCCGTCCATGGTGTGCATGGGCGGGGTGCGTGCCGGCACGCCCGGCGCCCGGCACGCCGAGACGACCAGGAGCTCGGGCGGGCGGTGGCCCTCGGCGATGAGCCGGTGGGTGAGTTCGTAGGCGAGGCGGGCGCCCAGGCTGTGGCCGAAGAAGGCGTACGGCCCGCGCGCGGTCTCGGGGGCCAGGGTCTCGGCGAGCGCCCCGAGCGCCTGCGGCCAGGAGTCGAACGGCTTCTCCCGGAAGCGCTGTTCGCGTCCCGGCAGCCGGATACCGGTCACCGCCACGCTCGGCGGCACCCGTGTCCGCCAGTCGCGGAAGACCTGGGTGCCGCCGCCCGCGTACGGGAAGCAGAACAGCCGCAGGGCGGCCGGGGCGTCGCCGGAGAACCGGGCGAACGGCTCGCCCGCCGGGGTCCGGGGCGGCGCGGCGGCACGGGGCGTCGGGCGCACGGCGGGCCTACGCCATCGCCTCGTCGACAGCCTTGGCCAGGCTGCTCAGCCGGGCGTCCTCGTAGAGCGTCTCGGGCAGCAGCACGTCGACGGCGAAGCGCTCCTCCACCCGGGACAGGAACTTGATGGCGGTGAGGGAGTTGCCGCCGAGCTCGAAGAAGTCGTCGCCGACGGCCACGTCGGTGATGCCGAACAGACCGCGCCAGATGTCGGCGATCGCCTCCTCGGTCGCGGTCATGGGCTCGGTGCCGAGCGCCGCCTGGGAGTCCTGGGAAGTCATGGCCTTCTCCTCCGTCCGGTCAGTCCCGCGTGGCCACCGGCTGGGCGGCCGGGGCGGCGGGTGGTGGGGTGTGGGGGTCGTGGGCGGCGAGCAGCGCGCGGCCGTCGACCTTGCCGGTCGCGGTCAGCGGCAGCGCCTCGCACAGGTGGATGCGGGCCGGTACCAGATACGCGGGGAGCAGGGTCCGCAGATGGTGGCGCAGCGAGGCGGAGGTGACGGCCCCGTCCGCCACCACGAAGGCGACCAGGGACCGTTCGCCGCGTTCGGTGCTCACCGCGACGTGGCTGCGCCGTACCGCCGGGTGCCGGTCGAGGTGGTGGGCGACCTCGCCCAGCTCGATGCGGAAGCCGTTGATCTTCACCTGGTCGTCCTCGCGGCCCTGGAAGACGAGCGAGCCGTCGGGGAGCAGGGTGCCGTGGTCGCCGGTGCGGTAGAGCCGCTCGCGGACGCCGTCGATCTCCCGGTCGACGAACCGCTCGGCGGTGAGCTCGGGCATGCCGAGGTAGCCGGGCGAGAGCCCGTCGCCCGCCAGGCAGATCTCACCGGTCCGGCCGGGTTCGCACAGGGTGGTGCCGTCGGTCACGTAGAGCCGGGTGTTCTGGATCGGGGTGCCGATCGGCAGGAGTCCCGAGTCGGGGATGAGCCGGTCGATCGGGTGGTAGGTGGCGAAGGTGGTGGCCTCGGTGGGTCCGTACACGTGGACGAGGCGGCCCGGCCCGTACCGGCGCAGCGCCGCCGCCACGTGCGGGATCGAGTGGAGTTCGCCGCCCATGAGGACGGTCTCGGTGCCGTCGAGGGCGCCGGGTGCCTCGTCGATCACGGCGTTGAACAGGGCGGTGGTGAGGAAGACGACCGTGACGCGGTGGTCGTCGATGACCCGCCCGAGCCGGGAGAGCCGCACCAGGCCCTCCGGGTAGAGCACGCACGTACCGCCATTGAGCAGCGCGCCCCAGATCTCGAAGGTGGCGGCGTCGAAGGTGACCGGCGCGAGCTGGAGCAGCCGGCTGTCCGCCTCCAGCCGGGCGAAGCGGGCGCCGAGGACGAGCCGGGCGATGCTGCGGTGCCGGATGGCGACGCCCTTGGGGCTGCCGGTGGAACCGGAGGTGAAGTTGACGTACGCGAGCGCGTCGCCGCCGACCTCGACACCCGGGGCGGTCCCGCACTCCTCCAACCCCTCGTCCACCGGCAGGACGTGGCACGCGCCGAGCCGCCGGGCGAGCTGTCCGGGGCGGTCGGTCAGCACCCAGCGGCAGTCGGCCCGCGCCAGCGGTCCGCGCAGCCGCTCGTCGGGCCAGCCGGCGTCGAAGGGCAGATAGACGCCCCCGCACTTGAGCACCGCGAGCAGCGCCACGATCAGCTCGGGCGAGCGGGTCAGGCAGACTCCGGCGGTCGAGCCCGGGGTGAAGCCCTGGGCGAGCATGCGGCGGGCGAGGCCGTTGGAGAGCCGGTCGAGCCGGGCGTAGGTGTACGCGCGCTCGTCCTGCACCACCGCGAGCGCGTCGGGGCGGCGCGCGGCGCTCGCGGCGAAGAGCGCGGGCACCGAGCTGTCCCGCGGATAGTCGGTGGCGGTCCGGTTGATCCGGCGGTGGAGGGCGAACGCCTCCTCGGTGCCGGTGAGTCGGGTCCCGTTGAGTCTTTCCAGCGCAGACACCCCTCGGGATGTGGCGACGTCGGAGCAGGAGTGGCCGTGCCGGGTCAGCGGGCGGGCCGGAAGGGCGTGCCGTTGACGGTCCGGTCGACGAACCGGTTGTGCTTGTACCGGTCCTCGCCGGACACCAGCACACAGCCGAACTTGTCGAGGCTGGCCTCGCCGCCGAACTCCTCCAGGGCGTCCGAGAACGGGTAGACCTGTACCTGGGTCGGCAGATAGCGGGCCGCGTACCCCAGCCGCATGTGGTCGGTCAGGCCCGCGTGCGGGTGCGAGGCGTGCATCAGGGTCGACCAGAAGACGATGAACTGGCCCTGCTTGAGCACCATCGACTTGGCCCGGGACTCGTCCGGGCTCCAGTTGGGGTCCTTCTGGAGCTGGCGGTAGTCGTAGCCGAAGAAGCCGCGCCGGACGCCGCCCTTCTCCACCTTGCCGATGGAGTCGGCGTCGTACGTCATGACCTTGGACTCGTCGTAGTTCATGGTCCGGTGCGAGCCGGGGATGAACTGGAGGCAGCCCATCTCCACGCTGGCGTCGGTGAACGCCGACCAGACGGTGATGGTCCCGCCGAACTCCGAGTCCTCGGGCCAGACGATCTGGGGGTGCTTGGATCCGGCCACGTTGGAGAAGTTGTCGGCCTGGTGCCAGTCGGTGCCCTCGTCCCCGGGGTACTTCGGGAAGAACTCGGTGCGCCAGCAGAGCACGTCCGGGCCGAGGAGGCTGGCGACCCGGTGGACGATCTCGGGGCGGGTGATGTGGTCGGCGAGGAAGTCGACGTCGAGGTGGCGGTCGTAGTTGGCGAGGTTGGTGACGCCGGAGACCGCCTTCTCCTGCCCGTAGATCGCCCGCTTGGTGTTGAGCAGCTTGGGGCGCAGGGCGCGGAGGTTCTTCTCCATCTCGTCGGGTTCGTAGAGGTCGAACGGGCCGATGTATCCGTCCCGGTGGAACTGCTCGATCTCCCGGGCGCTCAGGGAGAAGTCGGTGCTCGTGGTGCCGGCCAGGTCGTCCATGCATCACCTCTGTGTAAGCGACACTCCGCTGCGGCAGCGGACGGGTAAATGCGTGCTGTTCCGGTCAACTCTCGCCAGTCGAGGACGAGTTGCGCTCTGTTTAACACAGGACTTCCTGCGGACGCTTCTATTCCCCGCCAGTTGCACAGGTGGACACCGACCGACGGGCATCGCGCGGGTGGCGGGGCGTGCCGGGCGCGCGGACCGCCGTACGGGCGGCGCGCGAGGGGGTGCGGGAGCGGGCGGCGCGGCCCGCCGGGACCGCGCACAATCGGCCGCGGACGAGGGCTTCGGGCATAACCTGGCAGATACGGACAGAAAGGGCTGGCGGCGGACCCGGGGAACGGGCCGGTGCTCGCCCTCCGCGCACAGCGGGTCCCGCAGGGGCGCGTGAGGGCCTTCCGGGGCCCGCGACTTGCGCCTTTCGGCCCTTGACGCGGCATCCCGGGGAGGGGAAGACTCTCGCTGATAATCCGCATCACTGACGATGCCCTCCGGGGCCTTTCCGGGAGGACCCAGTGCGTCTGTCCCCGCCCTTGACCACGCCGCTGCGGATCGCGGCCGCGACGCTCTGGCTCCCGGACCGGCGCGAGACCACCGAGGCCGCCCTCGCGGCCGGCCGGGTCGACGAGGAGACCGCGACCCGCCTCGGCTACCGCGAGGTCACCGTCAGCCCCGACCACGCGGCCCCGGAGATGGCGGTCCTCGCCGCCACCGACGCGCTGGCGGCGGCCGGATGGGACGGGGCGGACCTCGGCCTGGTCGCGCATGCCTGGACCTACCACCAGGGCCATGACTTCTGGGCCCCCGCCAACTACGTCGCCCACCACATCGGTGCCTCGGCCGTGCCCGCCGTGGGCGTCCAGCAGATGTGCAACGGCGGAGCCGCCGCACTCGAAGTGGCCGCCGCCCGCATGATCGCCGACCCGTCCGTGGCCCGCGCCGCCGTCACCACCGGCGACCGCTTCCTGCCGCCCGCCTTCGACCGCTGGCTCGGCGACTACGAGCTGGTCTACGGCGACGCCGGGACCGCGCTGCTCCTGGACCGCTCCGAGGGCCCCTACGAGCTGCTCTCGGTGGCCACCGTGGCCCGTTCGGAGTACGAGACGATGCACCGCGGCGACGACGAGTTCAGCTCGATGCCCCGCACCCTGCCCCGGGTCGACGTGCGGCGCACCAAACGCGCCTTCGTCGCCTCGGGGGCCGAGCCCGGGTTCACGGCGGCGCTCACCGAGGCCGTCCTCGACGTGGTCGGCACCGCGCTCGGGGAGGCGGGGCTCGCCCCGGACGACCCCCGCCTGCGCTTCCTCGCCCTCCCCCGGCTCGGCTCCGGCCCGCTGGAGGAGTTCTTCCACCCGGCCGTCGCCCGCGTCGGCCTGCGCCACGCGGAGATCCTCAACCTGGGCGGCGGGACCGGGCATCTGGGCGCCGGGGACTCCGCCGCCAACCTGGCGGCCCTGCACACCGGCCAACGGCTCGCGGCGGGCGAGGTGGCGCTGCTGCTCAGCCTGGGCGGCGGCTTCAACTGGTCCTGCGTCGCGGTGCGGGCGGTGGCCCGATGAGAGGGCAGCCAACGGACGGGAAGCCCGGCGACCGCGCGGTGGTGGCCATCCTGTGCGCGGGGTTCTTCCTGCTCGACTTCGACCTCGTCGTCATCAACCCGGTCCTGGTCCCCGTCTCCAAGGACTTCGACGTCAGTCTGGGCACCACCACGCTCGCCCTCACCGGTTATCTGGCGATGGTCGGCATCATGCAGCCGGTGCACGGCGCGATCTCGGACCGGGTGGGGCGGGTGCGCGTGCTGCGGACCGCGCTGTTCGGGCTCGGCCTCGCCGATCTGGCGGCGGCCCTGGCGCCCGACGCGGCGCTGCTGATCGCGGGCCGGGCGGTCGCCGGCGGCTTCGCCGCCGCCCTCATCCCGGTGACCGTGGCCTACGTGGGCGACCACATCCCGATGGAGCGCCGACAGCGCACCATGGCGGCGATCATGTCCTCCAGCGCGGTCGGCGCCGCCTTGGCGACCGTCGTCGCGGGCGCGCTCACCGAACTGTTCGACTGGCGCTCGCCCCTGCTCATCCCGGCGGTGGCCGCGCCCCTGCTCGCCGTGGTGTACACCCTGCTGCCGGAGGCGCCCCGGGCGAAGGGCGCCGAGGGCCCCGGCGTGCGGGAGCGGTTCGCCCAAGTGCTCGGGGACGGCTGGTTCCGGTTCCTCATCCCGTTCGCCTTCGTCGAGGGCGCGGCGATGATGGGCCTGTTCAACTTCTTCAACGCGGCCCTGCAGAAGCACGGCAGCAGCGCCCTGATGTCGGGCCTGGTGACCAGCGCGTACGGGGTGGCGGCCATCGGCGGCAGTGTCGTCGTCAGGGCCTTCGACACCCGCGCGACCGGCGCGGGCATGTTCGGCTGGGGCACCGGTCTGCTCTTCGTGGGCTATCTCACGGCCGCGTTCACCCAGTCGGTGCCGGGCATCCTGATCGCCGGCGCCCTCGCCGGACTCGCCCTCGCCGTCGGCCAGTCCGCGCTCCAGGCATGGGTCCTGGAGGCGGCCGCACCCGAGGCACGCGGCAGCGCCGCCGCGCTCGTCGCCTGCTCGGTCTTCACCGGCGCCGCCGTCAGCACAGCCGCCGTCGGCCCGCTCGCGGGGCGCGGCGACTTCGGGACGCTCTTCGCCGTCGCGGCCGCCGCGACCGCGATCTCATCGGTCGTCGGCACTCTCGCCCGGGCCCGCTTCGAGCGCTCGGACCGGGCCCAGCGGATGCCCGCGGGGCCGCCCGTGGACCAGGAAGCCCCGAACCCACTCAACTGAAGGAGAAGCACCCATGGCGCTGTTCGCGGTGATAGCCAAACGGGCCCCGGTCGGCATCGGCATCGAGGAGTTCCAGCAGAAGCTCGCCGAGGGCTTCCGCTACACGCAGGAGCTCCAGGAGAAGGGGCTGATCAGGGACCGCTGGATCCTGGTGGGCGCCTCGGCGGGGCTCAACGTCTACGACGTGGAGTCGCACGAGCAGCTGATGCAGCTGCTCTACCGCAGCCCCGCCGGGCTGCACCTGGACTACGAGGTGTACCCGCTGATCAGCCCGCCGAGCTACGACCCGACGGCCGAGGGTCCGGCCCACTGAAGAACGCCCGCTCGATCCGGCTCAGCGAGCGGAAGTCGTCGAGGTCGAGGTTCTCGATGTCGACCGGCCGCCCGCTGAGCCGCTCGATCAGCGCGATGAACTCCAGAAAGCCCAGCGAGTCGACGAGCCGGCTCTCGATCAGGTCGTCCTCCGGGCCGATGCCGCCCGCCTCCGGGTGGCGCCGGGAGATCCAGGCGACGACCTCCGCCAGCCCGGCGGCCGGCGCCCTCACCGCTCGCCCCCGCCGGTCCCGAGGGCGGCGGCGGCCTTCTCCACGGCCTCCGTCGCCGCCTCCCAGCTCCCGTACCGCGTGTACAGCACGGACAGCCAGCGCTCCAGGCCGAAGGCCACGCAACTGGTGTGGACGGGGCTCCCCGTGCCCTCCAGGGTGATCCGGCAGCGCTCGCCGAAGAAGTTGCGGTGGACGTTGAGCGAGGCGATCGCCAGGTCGTCGACGAGGAACTCGTGCTTGACGGGCGAGAGGCGCTGGAGCAGCGCCCGCTGCCCGCCCCGGTCGTAGAAGGGGTCGGTCGCGGCCTCCTTGCGCACGGCGAGGCCGAGGGCGGCGGTGAGGGCGGTGACGCGTTCCTCGAACCGGCGCAGATGCTCCTGGGTGAAGTCGGCCGAGCCGAGCGCCACGATCTCGCGCATGTGGAAACCGAGGAGGCGCCGCAGCCCGTCGTAGTGCTCCTCGCGGCGGAAGCAGCGTCCGAGTACGGTCACGGCCGTCCCGTCGGGAAGGGCGCGGCCCTCGTGGTGGAGGTAGACGCCGAAGCAGGCGGCCGAGGGGAGGCCGAAGAGCGCCGGTTCCAGGTCGTCGGCGGTGAACCGCTCGTACGCCGCGCCTGGTTGATGGCGCGTCAGGTCCAGGGTGCTGACCACGAGGGCCTGGTGCGGGAAGTTCTCGTACACGTCGAGGCGGGAGAGGTCGGCGACCGGGAGCAGCGGTGGCATGATCATCGGCGTGGCGCCGCTGTCGGTCCCCCAGCCCTCCAGGAGGGCGTCGAGCCGTTTCAGCAGGACGGTCGGACCGGCCGGGAGGGTCTGCGGACCCGGGCCGGCCGCCGGGGCCGCCGTCATGAGACGACTTCGGCGGTGGCGCCGGAGAGCGCCAGCCGCAGGACGTCCTGGGCACAGCCCCAGGAGAGGCCGACCGCGATGCCGCCGTGACCGTAGTTGTGGATCACCCGCGCGGAGCCGAGGGGCTCCACTTCGAGGCGGGTCCGCGGCCGTGACGCCCGCAGGCCGACCTCGACGCCGGTGACCTTCGCCCCGGCAATGCGCGGCTCCACGGCGGCGCAGCGTGCCAGGATCTCCTCGGTCTGCGCCGGGTCCGGGTCCATGCTCCACACCTCGCGCTCGGCGGTCCCGCCGCACACCAGGCGGCGCCCGTGCGGGAAGTAGCTGGTGGAGGTGGGGCCCGGGTTCTGCTCGAAGAAGAACTCCTCGATGCCCGGGTTCTCCACGATCACGTGCTGGCCGCGGACCGGGAACACCTCGGGGTCGTCGGCCAGGGCGCGCGCCCCCACACCCGTGCAGTTGACGACGAGCGGTGCCTGGGCGGCGGCCTCCTCCAGCGAGTCCACCGTGCCCACGTCGACGCCGCCCCCGGCGGCCGTGACCCGGGCGGCCAGATGGTCCAGGTAGACGGGCATGTCCACGATCGGCAGATCGACCCGGAACGCCACCGGGAACCCGCCGCTCTCCTCCTCGCCGCACGGCGTGTAGCCGGGCAGATGGGCGGCCCACTCATGACCGCCGGCCGCCTGCCGGTTCACCAGGCGGCCCCGGGTCAGGCGGACGCCGCTGTCCGGCTGCTTGGCCAGCGCGCCGAACTCGGCCAGGCTGACCTGGTGCCAGGGGCGGGTGATGGCGGTCGGCGCGAACTTGGCCTCCGCCTCGCTCTCGTCGGCGATCGCCGGACCGCCGATGATCGCTCCCGCCACGGCCGACGTGGTCAGCCGGGGCGCGCGCTCGGCGACGACCCGGACCGTGAAGCCGCGCTCGGCCAGACATACCGCCGTGGTCAGTCCGGCCACACCCGCGCCGATGACCAGGGCCTCGTTTCGCATCGTCACTCGACTGCACCTCTCAGTGGGGAAGCTGCGCGAAAGACCCGTACGGGAATCCCGCACGGAAAAGACGTTCCGCGCCCGCCGGGTGTGACCGGACGGGGGCTATTCGTGGGAAACGGCGACGCAGGACCAGGTGAAGCCGTTGCCGGCGCTCAGGAAGAGCGCCACCTCGCCCGGCGCGAGCCGGTCGTCGGCCTGGAGGGTGGCGAGGTTGGCCACGACGTCCCCGGCACCGAGGTGCCCGGTGTCGCGGCCCAGGTCGAGGAGTTCGGTGTGGGGCAGGGCCAGTTCGTGCACGGAGGGCCCGTAGAACTGGCCGAGGGCGCCGGTGCTGAGGCGGGGCAGGACGAGGTAGCGCAGCCGGGGGTCGGCCGGGGTGAGCCCGGCGTCCGCGATGGCGTCGAGCACCACGCGCTGCACGGAGCGGCGCAGGACTGCGACGAACCTCGGCCAGCCGCCGCCCGCCCGGAAGACGAGTTTGGTGCGCCGGGCGCTGACCGTGGGGTACGTGGCGCGCGGCGCGGGGGTGAAGGCGTCGTCGCCCCGGTAGAGCACCTCGTACTCGGGGACGCTCACCGAGGCGATGGCCAGGAGCCGGTAGGGGCCCGCGTCGCGGTCGAGGAGCAGGGCGGTGGCCGCGTCCCCGTACGCCACGTCGATGTCGCCCGACCAGCGGTCGAAGCCGGGCCGGACGAATCGGTCGGCGGTGGTCACCAGGCACCGGTTGACCGAGGGGTCGAGCGCCAGGCGGCCGGCGGCGACCTCCAGGGCGGCCACCGCGCCGTTGGAGGTCTGCTGCACCCCCAGGGGGGTGGCGTGGCGGGCTCCGATGCCGTGGGCCACGTAGTGCGGCGCGGACCAGAAGTCATGGCCCTGGTGGTAGATCCAGGAGTGGACGACCAGGCCGAGGTCGTCGCCCGACCAGCCCGCGTCGGCGAGCGCCTTCTGGGCCGCGAGCACGGCCATCTCGGGAGCCGCCCGGTCCGGGCTCTCGCTCAGCGCGCGGTAGCCGAGCCGGTCGGCGGTCTCCTGGTCGAGCCGCCCGGCCGCGACCGCCCGGGCGGTCTCCAGACGGCGGGACGGGAGCCAGAGCACGGCGGCGGCTATGCCCGGCGGGTCGGGTAACGGCGGACTCAGTCTCACGGGCTGCCTCCTCGGACCGGCCCGACGGCTCGGGCCGTACCTACCGGCTGCCCACTATATTGTCAGCGTTATTGATTGTCAGGCATCTGTCTCTCGACTTCGCGCACGACCGGCGCGTTTCAGGCATCCCGCGCCGGTTCCGTGCGGAGTGTCGTTCGGCATGTGCTGTCGTTCTCCTTGGTTGTCGTGGTTCCGGAGTGTGAGGAGATCCGTGGTGTCCCAGCCGACCACCCCTCTCGGCGCCGACGCGGTGGTGCCGCTGTCGCCGATCGGCCATGTCGTGACGGAGTACGCCCTCCCCCAGCAGACGCCGCCGCAGGCGACGTTGGCGTACGGGGACCAGGGCCGCGTCGTGCTCTACGAGCCGTACGCGGGAGGGCTCGACGGCATCGCCGAGGGCTGGTACGTGTGGCTGCTGACCTGGCTGCACGACCAGACCGACGAGGAGGCCGCACCGCTGCGGGTGGTGCCGCGCGGCTGGGAGGGGAGCGGGCGCACGACCGGCGTCTACGCCACCCGGACGCCCAACCGGCACAACCGCATCGGTCTGAGCCTGGTCCGCGTCCGCGAGGTGAAGGGCAACGTCCTGCACTTCGACGGGGTGGACCTCGTCAACGGCACCCCGGTGCTCGACATCAAGCCGTATTCGCCGACGTCGGACACTCCGCCCGAGGACGCGTAGCCGCGGCGTGCTCCGCGCGCGCGGCGATCGGCCCGGTGACCGTTCCCGCCACGAGGAACAGGGTGCCCAGGAGCAGCCAGCCCGCCACTCCCGCGTGGGTGACCAGGGCCGCGACCAGCAGCGGTCCGCCCGCCCTCGCCAGGTCCGAGCCGAGGCTCCAGACGCCCAGGAACTCGCCCTGGCGGTGCGGGTCGGCGAGGCCGTAGGAGACGCCCCAGCCGCTCGCCGAGGAGAGCAGCTCGCCCGCCGTCAGCAAGGCCACGCCCACCGCGAGCACCAGCACGGCGGCCACCGGCGGCAGGGCCGCCGTGGTGGCCGTCACCGCGCACGCGGCGAGCAGCGCCCACCCGGCGCGCCGGCCCGCGACCGCCGCCCCGGCGACGGTGTCGCTGCCGCGTGCGGCCCGCACCTGGAGCAGGATCGCCAGCGCGGTGTTGAGTGGCATCAGCACCGCGACCGACCAGGTGGGCGCGTGCGTATGGGTGGAAATCCACAGCGGGACGCCGAGGCTGAGGACGTCGGCGTTGATGTAGAGCAGCCCCGAGAGAGCGGCGAGGGCGAGGAAGCGGCGGTCGCGCAGGGCGGCGGGGCGGTGTGGGGGACGCTCGGCGTCCGGCAGCGCGGCCGGGCGCGGGCCGTCGTCCGGCATCCGGGCCACGATGACGGCGACGACCGCGTACGAGGCGCAGTTGCCGAGGACCAGGACGGTGTATCCGGTACGGGAGTCGGCGGCCAGGGCGGCGCCCGCGCCCAGACTGCCCAGCGAGAAGCCGATGTTGAGCATCACCCGGGTGTACGCGCTGGCCGCGACCAGGGCCGAGGAGTCCGCGATCCGGGCCAGGTAGGCGCCGCGGGCCGGCCGGGACGCGCTCTCGGCGAGCGCGATGGCGCAGACGACGGCGAGGAAGCCGGCGAAGCCGTCGACGAACAGGTACCCGGCGAAGGCGACGGCCCGTACGACGACGGTGGCCAGATACACCCGGCGGTGCCCGAACCGGTCCCCGAGCTTTCCGGCCGGGACGGTGACGGCCGGACCGAGCAGGGCGGCGACCGTCAGGCCGAGGCCGACCTGGGTGGCGCCGAGCCCGACGATCCGGGTGAAGAAGAGGGCGGCGCCGGTGTGGAAGAGGCCGTTGCCGATCCAGTCGACGAGGGTGGTGAGCGCGTAGGCGCGCAGCGGACCGCGGGGCGGCAGCAGAGCTGCCGCCCCGGAAGAGGAGGAGGACATGCCCCCCAGCCAACGGCCTTCCGCCGCGCACCGACAGAGATTTAGGCTGGGGCTCAATGCTCCGCTACCGCCTGGGGGTCGACGACCTCGCCGACATGCGCTTCGCCTGCTCACCGCTGCTGGAGACCGCGACCAGCCTGTGGGCGCTGCGACGCGCCGACAAGTACGCGCTGCACCTGCCGTGGGTGCGCCGGACGCGGGCGGCGCTGGCCGATGCCCCGGGCCTGGACACCGCGCTGCTCGGGGAGCTGACCGTACGCGGCAGCGGCTGGATCCCGGACTTCCTCACCCCGCGCCCCGACTCGCCGCTGCCGGACGTGCGGGACGAGCTGCGGCGGGTACGGCGGACGGCGCCCGCCAAGGCGCTGGCGGACGTCCGGAGGGCCTACGCGGGGCGCGCCCTGCCGCCGCGCCTGGCCGAACTGGCCGCCGATCCGCGCGGGTTGCGGGACGCGGTGGCGCGGGTGCTGGAGGCGTACTGGGAGCTGGCGATGGCGCCGCACTGGCCGCGGATGCGGGCGGTCCTGGAGGCGGACATGGTGTGGAGGGCGCGGCTGCTGGCCCGCGAGGGCGCGGCGGCGGTGCTCACCTCGCTCGACCGGACGGCACAGTGGCGGGGCGGTGAGCTGACGCTGTTCGTCCACCGGGACCTGGAGCTGGGGGCGGCGGTGGAGGGGCGGGGGCTGTGGCTGGTGCCGACGCTGTTCGCCCAGCACGCGATCAGTCCGGTGGGGCCGGACGAGCCGCCGACGATCGCGTATCCGGCGCGGGGGGTGGGGACGCTGTGGGAGTCCCGCCCGCCGCGTCCGCCCGGGGCCCTCGCCTCGCTGGTGGGCGCGCCCAAGGCGGCGCTGCTGCTGGCCCTGGACGGCCCCGCGTCCACGAC
The DNA here is from genome assembly GCF_040629815.1 of Streptomyces sp. NPDC005878. Taxonomy (NCBI): domain Bacteria; kingdom Bacillati; phylum Actinomycetota; class Actinomycetes; order Kitasatosporales; family Streptomycetaceae; genus Streptomyces; species Streptomyces sp. NPDC005878. Next base: position 77,982 of record NZ_JBEXWK010000002.1, on the reverse strand, counting down.
GGAACTGGCCCGCCGGCTGTCCGTCACGCCGAGCGCGGTCTCCCACCATCTGGCGGTGCTGTACCGGACGGGGCTGGTGAGCAGGGCTCGGGCGGGGAGGGTGGTGCTGTATGCGCGGACGGGGGTGGGGGACGCGGTGGCGCACCCGGAGGACTGACCCCCGCGGCACCCCGGCTCCCCCGGTCCTGCGGCCCGCGTCCCGCTTCGTGGCCGCCTGCGGGCCGGTGGGGCTGGTCGCGCAGTTCCCCGCGCCCCTGAAAAGGGCCTGCGGCCCCCCTCGCTTCGCGTTCACCCGCCGGCCGGTGGGGGTTGCTCGCGCCGTTCCCCGCGCCCCTGAAAAGGGCCTTCGGCCCCCCTCGTTTCGTGGCCGCAGGTTACGCTCCGATTGCTCTGCGGAGGGCTACCGCCTCGTGGTGGATCGGGGTGTGCGCGCCCGTCAGCGGGACCCCGCTGCCCCCGCGCCGGCTCGCCACGATCTCCGCCGCGATCGACAGTGCGGTCTCCTCCGGTGTGCGAGCCCCGAGGTCGAGGCCGATCGGGGAGTGCAGGCGGGCCAGTTCCAGCTCCGTCACGCCCACCTCGCGCAGTCGCGCGTTGCGGTCCTCGTGCGTGCGGCGCGATCCCATCGCGCCCACGTACGCCACCGGCAGCCGCAGCGCCAGTTCGAGCAGCGGGACGTCGAACTTCGCGTCGTGGGTGAGGACGCACAGCACCGTACGGGAGTCGATCCCGGTCGACTCCAGATAGCGGTGCGGCCACTCCACCACGATCTCGTCCGCCTCCGGGAAGCGGACCGGCGTGGCGAACACGGGCCGCGCGTCGCACACCGTGACCCGGTACCCCAGGAACTTCCCCACCCGTACCAGCGCCGACGCGAAGTCGATCGCGCCGAAGACGATCATGCGCGGGGGCGGAACGCTCGACTCGACCAGGACCGTGAGCGGCTGCCCGCACAGCCGGCCGTCCGCGCCCAGCACCAGCGTGCCGGTGCGGCCCGCGTCCAGCATGGCGCGTGCCTCGTCCGCCACGGTCCGGTCGAGCTCGGGGTGGCCGCCGAGGGCGCCCTCGTACGTACCGTCGGGCCGTACCAGGAGCGGGCGGCCCACCAGGTCGGACGGGCCGTCCGTGACGCGGGCCAGCGCCGCCGCCCCCTCGCTCGCCGCCGTGGCGAGCGCGGCGGCGAACACCGCCCGGGACGGGGAGCCGGCCGGCACCGGGGTCACCAGGATGTCGATGATCCCGCCGCAGGTCAGGCCGACGGCGAACGCGTCCTCGTCGCTGTAGCCGAAGCGTTCGAGGACGGGTTCGCCGTCCTCCAGCGCCTGTCGGCACAGCTCGTAGACCGCACCCTCCACGCATCCGCCGGAGACCGAACCGATCGCCGTGCCCTCGCCGTCGACGGCGAGCGCCGCGCCGGGCTGGCGGGGCGCGCTGCCGCCGACCGCCACCACGGTGGCGACGGCGAAGTCACGGCCCTGCTCGACCCACCGGTTCAGCTCCTCGGCGATGTCCAGCATGTTCGGTCTCCTTAGAGGATGGTGGAGGGCGTCCGGTCGTACGCCCCGCTCGTGGCCTACTTGACGCCCAGCCAGTTCTCGATGGGACTGAGCGCGAAGTAGACGAGGAAGATTCCGGACAGGGCCCACATGAACCCGCCGATCTCCCGCCACTTGCCCTGCGCCGCCTTGATGACGGTGTAGGAGATGACACCCGCGCCGACACCGGCGGTGATGTTGTACGTGAACGGCATCAGGGCCACGGTGAGGAACACCGGGATCGACACCGAGCGGTCGTTCCAGTCCACGTGCCGCGCCGCGCTCATCATCATCGAGCCGATCACGACCAGCGCGGCGGCGGCCACCTGGGCCGGGACCAACTGGGTGAGCGGGGTGAAGAAGAGGCAGGCCGCGAAGAAGAGGCCGGTGACGACCGAGGAGAGGCCGGTACGGGCGCCCTCGCCGGCGCCGGTCGCGGACTCGATGAAGACGGTCTGGCCGGAGGCTCCGGAGACGCCGCCGATCGCGCCGCCCGCGCCGTCGATGAACAGCGCCTTGGACAGGCCCGGCATCCGGCCCTTGTCGTCGGCGAGCTTGGCCTCCTGGCCGACGCCGATGATGGTGGCCATCGCGTCGAAGAAGCCGGCAAGCACCAGGGTGAAGACGATCATGCCGACGCCGATGGCGCCCATCTGGTCCCAGCCGCCGAACTCCACGTCGCCGAAGAGTCCGAAGTCGGGCTTGGCGACCGCGCTGCCGTCCAGGCCCGGGGCGAGCCCGGCCCAGTCCTTGTCGTCCAGGCCGGCGATCTTGGTGACCGCGAGCGAGAGGACCGTGCCGGTCACGATGCCGATCAGGATCGCGCCGGGGATGTTGCGCGCCTGGAGGGCGAAGATCAGGAGCAGGGTCACCGCGAAGAAGAAGACCGGCCAGCCGACCAGCTCGCCCGTGGCGCCGAGGGTGACGGGGCCGCCCTGGCCCTTGCCCACGAATCCGGCCTTCACCAGGCCGAGCAGGGCGACGAACATGCCGATGCCCATGGTGATCGCGTGCTTGAGCGGCAGCGGGATGGCGTTCATGATCATCTCGCGGAGGCCGGTGACGACCAGCAGCATGATGACCACGCCGTACATGACGCACATGCCCATGGCCTGCGGCCAGGTCATGTTGGGGACCACCTGGGTGGTCAGGGCCGCGGAGACGTTCAGTCCGGCGGCCAGCGCGAGCGGGACCTTGCCGATGAAGCCCATCAGCAGGGTGCTGGCCGCGGCCGCGAGGGCGGTGGCCGTCACCAGGCCCGCATGGCCCAGCGTGTGCTTGTCGACGTCGGGCGTCGAGAGGATCAGCGGGTTGAGCAGGAGGATGTAGCACATCGCCATGAAGGTGGTGATGCCGCCGCGCACCTCCTGCGCGACCGTGGATCCTCTGTCCGTTATGTGAAAGTACCGGTCGAGCCAAGACCTGCCGGCGGGGACGCGCGAGCCGGAGCCCGCCTCCTCGGCGGTGGTCTTCGGCTCCACAGACTGCTGGGTCATGGTGCCTACTCCCAAGGTTCACAGGGGCACCCGCATCGGACGGAGACCTCCGTCGGACAAGCTGCGGGATTTGGGATGGTGCGTGGGCTGCACGACCCGGGGGACGGCCCGAGACGAACGTTTCCGCGGCTGCGGGGGTACCGGTACCTTCCGGTACCGCAGTGCGGGGTGGTGCTGGTCATCCGGGTACTGCCTGGTGATGCCGGTGGTACGGGTGCTGCTGGTGGTGGTGCCGGTGATACAGGTGGTGCGGGTGAAGGACCGCGAGCGGTGCGGTACTTCCGTGCTCCGGGCGGTGCGGGCGGCCGGGAAGTGTGACGTTCCCGAGTGGCACGCACCGCCCGGAGGGTTCGGGGGGTCAGGACGACTCGGTGCCCGTCAGGTGCTCGGGGCGGACCGGGGTCCTGTTCAGCTCCAGACCCGTCGCGTTCCGGATCGCCGCGAGGACGGCCGGGGTGGACGACAGGGTCGGGGCCTCGCCGATGCCGCGCAGCCCGTACGGGGCGTGCTCGTCGGCGAGTTCGAGCACGTCGACCGGGATGGTCGGCGTGTCGAGGATGGTGGGGATGAGGTAGTCCGTGAAGGAGGGGTTGCGCACCTTCGCGGTCTTCGGGTCGACGATGATCTCCTCCATGACCGCCACGCCCAGGCCCTGGGTGGTGCCGCCCTGGATCTGGCCGACGACGGACAGCGGGTTGAGCGCCTTGCCGACGTCCTGGGCGACCGCCAGCTCGACGACCTTGACGAGGCCGAGCTCGGTGTCCACCTCGACGACCGCGCGGTGCGCGGCGAACGAGTACTGGACGTGGCCGTTGCCCTGGCCGGTGCGCAGGTCGAACGCCTCGGTGGGACGGTGGCGCCACTCCAGCTCCAGCTCCACCGCCTCGTCCTCCAGGACGTCCACGAGGTCCGCGAGGACCTCGCCGCCGTCGGTGACGACCTTGCCGCCCTCCAGGAGGAGTTCGGCCGTCGCCCAGGCCGGGTGGTAGGAGCCGAACTTGCGGCGGCCGATCTCCAGGACGGCCTCGCGGACGTGCTCGCAGGTGTTCTTGACCGCGCCGCCGGTGACGTACGTCTGGCGCGAGGCCGAGGTGGAACCGGCGGAGCCGACCTGGGTGTCGGCCGGGTGGATGGTCACCTGGGTGACGCCGAGCTCGGTACGGGCGATCTGCGCGTGGACGGTGACACCGCCCTGGCCGACCTCCGCCATCGCGGTGTGCACGGTGGCGACCGGCTCACCGCCGACGACCTCCATGCGCACCTTGGCGGTGGAGTAGTCGTCGAAGCCCTCGGAGAAGCCGACGTTCTTGATGCCGACCGCGTAGCCCACGCCCCGGACGACGCCTTCGCCGTGCGTGGTGTTGGACAGGCCGCCGGGCAGCGCGCGGACGTCGGCCTGCTCGCCGGCGGTCACCCACTGCTGCTCGGGCGGCAGCGGGCGGGCCTTGACGCGGCGCAGCAGTTCGGCGACGGGGGCCGGGGAGTCGACCGGCTGCCCGGTCGGCATGATCGTGCCCTGCTCCATGGCGTTCAGCTGCCGGAACTCGACCGGGTCCATGCCCAGCTTCGCCGCCAGCTTGTCCATCTGGGCCTCGTAGGCGAAGCACGCCTGGACCGCGCCGAAGCCGCGCATGGCGCCACAGGGCGGGTTGTTGGTGTAGAGCGCGATGGCCTCGATGTCGACGTCGTCGATCACGTACGGGCCGGCGCTCAGCGAGGAGGCGTTGCCGACGACCGCCGGGGAGGCCGACGCGTACGCGCCGCCGTCCAGGACGATCCGGCACTTCATGTGCGTGAGCTTGCCGTCCTTGGTGGCGCCGTGCTCGTAGGAGAGCTTCGCCGGGTGGCGGTGGACGTGGCCGAAGAAGGACTCGAACCGGTTGTAGACGATCTTGACGGGCTTGCCGGTGCGCAGCGCCAGCAGACAGGCGTGGATCTGCATCGAGATGTCCTCGCGGCCGCCGAAGGCACCGCCGACGCCGGAGAGCGTCATCCGGACCTTCTCCTCGGGCAGGCCGAGGACGGGGGCGATCTGCTTGAGGTCCGAGTGCAGCCACTGGGTGGCCACGTACAGCTCGACGCCGCCGTCCTCGGACGGTACGGCCAGACCGGACTCGGGGCCGAGGAAGGCCTGGTCCTGCATCCCGAAGGTGTACTCGCCCCTGACGATCACGTCGGCGCGCTTGGCGGCCTCGTCGGCGTTCCCGCGCACGATCGGCTGGCGGTGCACGATGTTGGGGTGCGGCACATGGCCGATGTGGTGGTCGTCGCGGCCCTCGTGGACCAGGATCGCGCCGGGCGCGGTCGCGGACGCCTCGTCCGTGATGACCGGCAGCTCCACGTACTCGATCTTGATCTTGGCGGCGGCGCGGCGCGCGGTCTCCGGGTGGTCGGCTGCAACCAGCGCCACCGGTTCGCCGTGGTGGCGGACCTTGCCGTGGGCCAGGACCGGGGTGTCCTGGATCTCCAGGCCGTAGTTCTTCACGTCGGCCGGCAGGTCGTCGTAGGTCAGCACGGCGTGGACGCCGGGCATCGCGAGGGCCTCGGAGATGTCGATCGACTTGATCTCGGCGTGGGCGACCGTGGAGCGCAGGGTCTGGCCCCAGAGCATGTCCTCGTGCCACATGTCCGAGGAGTACGCGAACTCACCGGTGACCTTGAGGGTGCCGTCCGGGCGCAGCGTCGACTCGCCGATGCCGCCCTTGGTCTTCGAACCCTGGGTGATGTTGGTGGGAGTACCAGTGGTGGCCATGATCGTCAGACCGCCTCTTCCTGACGGGCGGCCGCGAGGCGGACCGCGTCGAGGATCTTCTCGTAACCGGTGCAGCGGCAGAGGTTGCCGGAGAGTGCCTCGCGGATGTCCTGGTCGGACGGGGAGGCGTTGCGCTCCAGCAGCTCGTCGGCGGCCACCAGCAGACCCGGGGTGCAGAAGCCGCACTGGACGGCTCCGGCGTCGATGAACGCCTGCTGGACCGGGGAGAGCTCGCCGGTCTCGCTGCTGCGGCCGTCGGCGGGCTTGGCCTGCCAGCGCTGGGCGGCGTCGATGGAGGTGCCACAGGAGCCGGAGGCGCAGGCGCCGCCCGGGTGGGTCTCCTCGCGGTGCTTGGCGCAGTCCGCCAGGCCCTCGACGGTGACGACCTCGCGGCCCTCGACCTGGCCGGCCGCGACCAGACACGCACACACCGGCACGCCGTCCAGGCGGACCGTGCAGGAGCCGCACTCGCCCTGCTCGCAGGCGTTCTTCGAGCCCGGAAGGCCCATGCGCTCGCGCAGGACGTAGAGGAGGCTCTCGCCCTCCCAGACGTCGTCGGCTTCCTGCTTGCGGCCGTTGACCGTGAAATTGACGCGCATGGTTATGCAGCTCCTTCAAGCGAGCGGCCGGTGCCGCGGTACTGCTCCCAGGTCCAGCCGAGCGTGCGGCGGGCCATGATGCCCACGGCGTGCCGGCGGTACTTGGCCGTGCCTCGTACGTCGTCGATCGGGTTGCAGGAGGCGGAGGCGAGCTCCGCGAACTGCTTGGCGATCGAGGGAGTGATGATCTTGCCGCTCTCCCAGAACCCGCCCTCGTCGAGCGCGGCGTTCAGGAACTCCTCCGCCGCCTTCGCCCGGACCGGGGTCGGGGCGGCGGAGCCGATGCCGGTGCGGACCGTCCGCGTCTCGGGGTGCAGGGCCAGGCCGAAGGCGCAGACCGCGATGACCATCGCGTTGCGGGTGCCGACCTTGGAGTACTGCTGGGGGCCGTCCGCCTTCTTGATGTGGACGGTCTTGATGAGCTCGTCCGGCGCCATCGCGTTGCGCTTCACACCGGTGTAGAACGCGTCGATCGGGATCAGCCGCGAGCCGCGCACCGACTCGACCTCGACCTCGGCGCCCGCGGCGAGCAGCGCCGGGTGGGCGTCACCGGCCGGGGAGGCGGTGCCGAGGTTGCCGCCGACACCGCCGCGGTTGCGGATCTGCGGGGAGGCGACGGTGTGCGAGGCGAGCGCCAGGCCCGGCAGCTCGGCCCGCAGGTTCTCCATGATCTGGGTGTACGACACGGACGCGCCGAGCCGTACGGTCTCCTCGCCGGTCTCCCACGCGCGCAGCAGCTCGATGCGGTTCAGGTCCAGAAGGTACTCGGGCCGGCGGTGGTCGAAGTTGATCTCGACCATCACATCGGTGCCACCCGCAATGGGCACAGCCGTGGGGTGCTCGGCCTTGGCGGCGAGCGCCTCCTCCCAGCTGGCGGGGCGAAGGAAGTCCATGAGTGGCTCTCTTCTTCTCAATCGGGGTCGTTCGCGCGGGTCCCGGGGACGGCCGGCCCTTGGCTGATGAAGTCGTTCATGTGCTGTTAACGCGGTGTGGCCCCAGTACACAAGCCTCACTCCGCCGGGTGCAGTCACCGAAACCATGAAGGAGTTGGCTGGTCTCCATCTACGTCTTGTAGATTCGTATGAAAGGCGGTGCTCAGTAACCCCACCGCTTTCCACCGGCAACAACAAGACAGATCGGCGGCGACACGCGATGCGGCTGCGCGCACTTCTGGAGACCGACGCGCTGGGGCTGCGGCTGCTCGGCGGCGACGACGAGCTGGACCGCACCGTACGCGGTGTGATGACCACCGACCTGCGCGATCCCAGCCGGTATCTCTCCGGTGGCGAGCTGGTCCTCACCGGCCTCGCCTGGCGCCGCGACGCCGACGATTCCGAGCCATTCGTGAGGATCCTAGCCGGGGCCGGGGTGGTGGGCCTGGCGGCCGGCGAGGCCGAGCTGGGCGCGATCCCGGATGACCTGATCCGTGCGTGTGCACAGCACCGGCTGCCGCTCTTCGCGGTGAACGAGTCGGTCGCCTTCGCCACCATCACCGAGCACGTGGTGCGCCAGGTGTCGGGCGAGCGGGCCGGGGATCTGGCGGCCGTGGTCGACCGGCACCGGCGGCTGATGACGTCGGGGCCCGCGGGGGGCGGCCCGGAGGTCGTCCTGGACCTGCTCGGCTCCGACCTGGACCTGCGGGCCTGGGTGCTCTCCCCCACCGGCCGGCAGATCGCGGGCGCGGGCGAGCCGCTCGCCCCGGCCGTCGCCGCCACTCTCGCGGGTGAACACCTCGGCGCGACCCGCACCGGCCGCCGGGGCCCGCACCGGGCCGTGGTCCACGGCACCACGTACTCGCTCTTCCCCATCCGCCACAGCGGGCGCGGGGCGGCGCCCGCCGCCCGTGACGTGCGCGAGACGGTCCTGTCGGACTGGCTGCTCGCCGTCGAGGCCGACGCCGCCGACTGGCCCGCCGCCCGGCTCGACCTGCTCCAGGGCGTCACCCAGCTGATCGCCGTGGAGCGCGACCGCCGCGACGCGGCCCGTACGGTACGCCGCCGGCTCGCCCAGGAGGTCCTGGAGCTGGTGCAGACCGGGGCCGCGCCCGCCGAGATCGCGGCCCGGCTGCGGGTCGCCGCCCCCGTGCTGCTGCCGGGCCTCGGTTCGGCGCCGCACTGGCAGGTCATCGTGGCCCGGGTCGACTGGAGCCAGGCGGCGGCAGCCGCCGCGGAGGTCGCGGGCGGCCCGGTCGCCCAGGCCCTCCTCGAGGAGATCCTCGTCGACCCGGCCGTGGCGGGTTCCGACTCCTCCGACCGGATCGCGGTCGCCCACGCGGGCGACGAGGCCATCGCGCTGGTGCCGCTGCCCGCGGCCGGCCCCGAGGGCACGGAGGCCGGGCTGCACGCGGACGCGCTGCTCGCGGCCGTGCAGGCACCGCTCTCGGCGGGCCTCGCCGACGACGGGCGCCTGACACTGGGTGTCAGCGCCGCGGTGCACTCCGCCGAGGGGCTGCGCGGGGCCCTGGAGGAGGCCCGGCACGCCCGCCGGGTCGCCGCCGCCCGCCCCGGCCGGGTCTGCGCGGCCGGCCACCACGAGCTGGCCTCGCACGTGCTGCTGCTGCCGTTCGTCCCGGACGACGTGCGCCGCGCCTTCACCGCCCGTCTGCTGGACCCGCTGCGCGACTACGACCGGCGCCACCGGGCCGAGCTGATCCCGACCCTGGAGGCGTTCCTCGACTGCGACGGGTCCTGGACCCGCTGCGCCACGCGCCTGCATCTGCACGTCAACACCTTGCGCTACCGGGTCGGCCGGATCGAGCAACTGACGGGGCGTGATCTTTCGCGTCTGGAGGACAAGCTGGACTTCTTCCTGGCCCTGCGGATGAGCTGAGGGGGCGCGCGGGCGGCGCGACGGACCGGGAACACCACCGCGACGTACCGCAATTCGCCGTTTGTGAAGGAATTCACGCGTGGCCCTTGGCCCGGCGTGCCAATCCGTGCTGAGATTCGCCACACGAACCAACAGCTCGGACTCAACGGCTCGATGGCGCGCTCGGGGAGGGCAACGTGGCGTACTCCGCCATGTCTGATTCCGGAACGACTGCGGAGAACGGGGATCCGCTCGATCCGCTCCATCCACTGCAGACCGCCGTGTGGCGGCTGCGCTCGCGCGGCTGCTGGACCGACGCGGCCGCCCTGCTCGAACCGCACGGCGCCGAGCCCGCCGCGGCGCTCCAGCGGGCCGCGCTGCTCACCGAGCGGTGCCTGTACACCGGGGACGGCTGGGCCGAGGCCGAGGAGGCGCTGCGCGGGGCGGAGGCGGTGGCCGGGGACGACGAGGAGCGCGGCGCGGCGGCGTGCGAGCGGGGCCAGCTGGCGTACGCCTCGACGCTGCTCGGGGTGCGCGACCGGGCCGACGAGGCCCGCTCGGCGCTGGGCCGGGCGGCCGCGCTGATCGCCCCGGCGGCGAAGGGGAGGGCGCTGCTCGACTTCCGGCGGGGGCTGCTCGCCGAGAACGTGGCGGACGCGCCGCAGGCGGCCCGTGCCGCGTACCGCCGCGCGCACGCGGGCGCCACCGCGCACGGTGACACCCTGCTGCTCTCCTTCACCTGGCGCCATCTGGCCGGACTCGCCCTGCGGGACGGGGAGTTGGCGGAGGCGCGGCACGGCTTCGCGGAGTCGCTGCGGATCCGGGAGGAGCTGGGCTACCTGGTCGGTACGGCCCCGGCGCTCGCGGCCCTGGCCGAGGCCGAGCCCGAGCCGGAGGCGACCCGTCTGCGCACGGAGGCGGCACGGCTGTTCCGCCTCCTGGGCGGCGTCCCGACGTGGCTGGCCACCCACTTGACCCCGTCCCCGGCGACGACCTGAGCGGCGCGGTTCGCCGGCGGGCCGGGGGTGGCTGGGCCACACGGTCCCCCGCGCCCCTCAAAACCCCCGTTCACCTGCGGGCGGCCGGGGCCTGGTCGCGCAGTTCCCCGTGCCCCTGAAGCCCCCGGTCGTCTGCGGACCGTGCCCGCTTGCTCGCGCAGTTCCCCGCGCCCCTCAAAACCCCCGTCCGCCTGCGGGCGGGCGGCGGCAGGTCGCGCAGTTCCCCGCGCCCCTGAAAGCCCCGGTCGCCTCCGGCCCGGTGGACGGCTGGGCGCGCAGTTTCTCGTGTCCCCGGACGTCTGTCTGTGGCTTCGCTGGGTGTTCCGGCTGCGGCGGGGTGCCCAGGGGCGCGGGGAACTGCGCGAGCAGGCACGACGGACCCGCAGCCGGTACACAGCGGAACGCACCCCGCCGCGCCCAGCCTCAAAGCGCCGACCCCGTGAAATGTTCCCGCACCAGCGCCTGCACCACCGTCAGGTCCTGGGCCGTGAGCGCGTCCAGCAGTGCCAGGTGCTCGGCCGCGTCCGCGACCAGGTCCGCCCGGCGGGCGACCGGCGCCGCCGTCAGCGGCCACTGCGAGCGCCGGTGCAGATCCTCCGCCACCTGGAGCAGCTGCCGGTTCCCGGCGAGCGCCAGGACCGCCCGGTGGAAGGCCCGGTCGGACTCCGCGTACCCCGCCCGGTCCCCGACCGCCGCCGCCTGCGTGGTCGCCTCCGCCAGCGGCCGCAGCTCGGCCCAGCGGGCGGCGGGCACGGTCCGGGCGAGCCGGAGCATCACCGGCACCTCGATCAGGGCGCGCACCTCGGCCAGCTCGGCCAGCTCGTGCGGAGTGCGCTCGGTGACCCGGAAGCCCCGGTTCGGGACGACCTCGACGGCCCCCTCGGAGGCCAGGCGCTGCATCGCCTCGCGGACCGGGGTGGCGGACACCCCGAAGCGCTCGCCGAGCACCACCGCCGAGTACACCTCGCCCGGCACCAGCTCGCCGTCGACCAGCGCGGCCCGCAGCGCCTCCAGGATCTGGCCGCGCACCGAGTGCCGGCGGACCCGGGGCGCGGGCGGCTCGCTGTGGGTGTGCTCACCGCGCGCGGACGCCTCCCGTACGGCGGAGACCGCCCGTACGGCCGAGGCCTCCCGGGTCTGTGCGGGCACACGGGCGGCCCCGGACGGCGCTGCCGCCGCCTCGCGCGCTCTGCCCCGCTCCACCCCAGACCCTCCTACCGCTCGGTATTCCCCCAGCACCATAGGCGGACAAAGCGACAGTTCAAACATCGCGCGCATCCGCTAAGGTAAGCCTTACCTGCAAACGATCGCGATTCGGTGGTCCCTGCATGACTGTGTCGACGCTGCTCCCGAGCCCCCTGGCCGCGTCCTACGCCCGCCTCGCCGACGTCTACCCCGGCGTCCGGGTCCAGGAGCTGGCGGACGGCGAGCGGGCACCCCGGTCCTCGGGCTGGGTCGGCGCGGACCAGCTCGCCTCCGGCGGGGACGCCCTGGACACCTTCCTCGGCTGGGACGACGAGCAGGTCCTGCGCGACTACGGACAGCGGGCCCGCCCCGACGTCATCGCCTCCTTCGGCTTCCACCGCTACGCCTGGCCCGCCTGTCTGCTGATCACGGTCCCGTGGTTCCTGCACCGCCGGGTGCCACGGGTGCCCGTCGAGGCCGTGTCCTTCCAGCGCACGCTGGGACGGCTGAGCGTGCGGGTGCGGGAGTTCGCCTGCCTGCCCGGGGACCCGGCGGCGACGCTGCCCGGCGCCCGGGTCGTCCCGGACGAGGAGGCGCTGCGCGCCGAGGTCCGCGCGGCCGTCGCCGAGCACCTGGGCCCGGTGCTGGACGGCTTCGGACCCCGGATGCGGCGCGGCCGGCGGGCGCTGTGGGGCATGGCGACCGACGAGGTCGTCGAGGGCCTGTGGTACGTGGCGGCGCTGCTCGGCGAGGAGCGCCGGGGCATGGCCGAGCTGGAGCGGCTGCTGCCCGGCTCCACCCGGCCGTATGTGGGCGCCGCGGGCTTCCGCGAGCTGAGCGGACCGTCCGGCGAGCCGCTGCCGACCCGCGACCGGGCAAGCTGCTGCCTCTTCTACACCTTGCGCCCCGAGGACACCTGCGTCACCTGCCCGCGTACGTGCGACGCGGACCGAGTGGCCAGGCTGAGCGCCGCGTCCTGAGCCCACGCCACCCGTACGGGTGAGTCGGATTCGAACCCAACTCCCCACCTGGCGACGCCAGTTCGAGCAGATCGCACCTATCCGTATGCCACCGGACGCCAATGGCGGCCTCTTCCCCCGAAAACGCCTGCGGCCGCGCGCGGCAGGAGCACTATGGCGCCCGGAACGCCTTACGTGATTCAAGGGACACCGCATGCGACTGACCGACATATCTCTGGACTGGCTGCTTCCGGGCGGCGTGATGATCGTGGGGGTCGTCGTGGCGTTGGTCGTCCTCACGCGTGGCAGGCGCGCGGGTGAGAGCGCGTCCGGCGACGACAGCTGGGAACGCAGTGAGGAGCGCCGGCGCCGCAAGGAAGCCGTCTACGGCACCGCCTCCTATGTGCTGCTGTTCTGCTGCGCGGCCGTCGCCGCCGCGCTCTCCTTCCACGGTCTGGTCGGCTTCGGCCGGCAGAACCTCAGCCTGACGGACGGCTGGGAGTACCTCGTCCCGTTCGGCCTCGACGGCGCCGCCATGTTCTGCTCGGTGCTGGCGGTGCGCGAGGCCAGCCACGGCGACGCGGCACTCGGCTCACGGCTGCTGGTGTGGACGTTCGCGGGCGCGGCGGCCTGGTTCAACTGGGTGCACGCGCCGCGCGGCATGGCCCACGCGGGCGCCCCGCAGTTCTTCGCGGGGATGTCGCTCTCGGCGGCGGTGCTCTTCGACCGCGCGCTGAAGCAGACCCGCCGGGCGGCGCTGCGCGAGCAGGGCCTGGTGCCTCGCCCGCTGCCGCAGATCCGGATCGTCCGGTGGCTGCGGGCCCCGAGGGAGACCTTCGGCGCCTGGTCGCTGATGCTCCTCGAAGGGGTGCGGACGCTGGACGAGGCGGTCGAGGAGGTGCGCGAGGACCGGCGCGCCAAGGAGCAGAACCGGCTCCGGCGGCGCGAGCAGGAGAAGCTGGAGCGGGCCCATCTGAAGGCGCTGAGCCGGCAGGGCCGGAACATGGGCCGGGTGCGGCCGGGCGGCCGTCAGGTCGATGTCCCGTCCATGGCCGCGGGCGCGGGCTCCGGGCAGCCGAAGGCTGTCGCGGAGCCCGCCATACCAGAGCCGGGACAGCTGCCTCTTCGCAACCGGCCCTCCCTTCAGGCCGTCATGGACGCTGAGTCCACGGCGGCGTCCCGCACCGTCGACCTCACGGCCGAGGACGACACCCAGACGCTGCCGCGCCTGGACCATCTGGAGCGCAAGCTCAAGGATCTGGAGCAGCAGTTCGGCTGAGCCCGGCCCGTGGGCCCAGCCGGACGCCGGTGGCGGGAGCGGTCTCAGGCCGTCCCGTTGCCGAGCTCGAACCAGACCACCTTGCCCGCCTCGTGCGCGCGAACGCCCCAGGCGTCCGCGAGCGCCTGCACGAGGAGCAGGCCCCGGCCGTGCGTACCGTCGTCGGCGGACGGTACGTACGGTTCGGGGAGTTCCGGGGTGGAGTCGTGCACCTCGACGCGCAGCCCCGCCGGAGCCACGGTGGCCGTCACCACGGCTCCCTGGTCGGTGTGTATGAGCGCGTTGGTCACCAGCTCGCAGGTGAGCAGTTCGGCCACCTCGACCGGTCCGCTGTGCTTCCAGTGCCCCAGCAACTCCCTCAGCGCGCGCCGCACTTCGGCCACCGCCGTAAGGTCCGACCGCCCCACCCTGTGCCGCAGCTGCCCCTGGAGCAGCGCACGCGCCCCCGTGGCGCGGAACGTCCCGCTCGTCTCGGGCCCGCCCCCTCCCTGACGCTCAGTCATAGCCCCCACCCGCACGTCGTCACGTCCCTTTCCGTCTCGAACACCCTCACGGGATGCATGCCCCGGTGACCCCCCGTCACGCATGGTGATTCCGCAACAACCGACGGGATACACCCCGGGAGCGGTTCCACGGCCGGGGGTCCGGATGCGGCCAGGTCGCGGCTGAGGAGGGTGCTCCAAGGCAGCGCCCCTTACCCACAGGCGACTCACAGGGCGAAGGGGGCCGCCCGCCCTCGATTCCCGTGTGGGGAGCGGTCGACGCCCGCGGTCCCGCACGCCGTACGACCGTTGGGCGGGCAGACGCGCCGACCAGGGCGCATCGCCTCATCGCCGGGCCGCCGGGTGGACACCTGCCCTACGGGTCTACGGCCGGGGCACGTTGCGCAGATTGGAACGGGCCATCTGGAGCATCCGGCCGACTCCGCCGTCCAGCACGATCTTGCCGGCGGAGAGCGCGAACCCGGTCACCATCTCGGCGCTGATCTTCGGCGGGATGGAGAGCGCGTTGGGGTCGGTGACCACGTCGACGAGGGCGGGCCCCTTGTGCCGGAAGGCGTCCTTGAGGGCCCCCGCGAGCTGCTTGGGCTTCTCGACCCGTACGCCGTAGGCACCGGCCGCGCGGGCGATGGCCGCGAAGTCGGGGTTGTGGTTGGCCGTTCCGTACGACGGCAGCCCGGCCACCAGCATCTCCAGCTCCACCATGCCGAGCGAGGAGTTGTTGAAGAGCACGATCTTCACCGGCAGGTCGTACTGGACCAGGGTCAGGAAGTCGCCCATCAGCATCGAGAACCCGCCGTCGCCGGACATCGAGATCACCTGGCGGCGGCGGTCGGTGAACTGGGCGCCGATCGCCTGCGGCAGCGCGTTCGCCATCGAACCGTGGCTGAACGAACCGATCACGCGGCGCCTGCCGTTGGGCGAGAGGTAGCGGGCGGCCCAGACGTTGCACATCCCGGTGTCGACGGTGAACACCGCGTCGTCGTCGGCGAGTTCGTCGAGGACCGAGGCCACGTACTCGGGGTGGATCGGCACATGCTTGTCCACCTTGCGGGTGTACGCCTTGACGACGCCCTCCAGCGCGTCGGCGTGCTTCTTCAGCATCTTGTCGAGGAAGCGCCGGTCGGTCTTCTCCCGCACGCGCGGGGTCAGGCAGCGCAGCGTCTCCTTGGTGTCGCCCCACACCCCGAGGGCGAGCTGGGAGCGCCGCCCCAGCCGCTCGGGCCGGACGTCGATCTGCACGATCTTCACGTCGTCGGGCAGGAACGCGTTGTACGGGAAGTCCGTGCCGATGAGGATGAGCAGATCGCACTCGTGGGTGGCCTCGTAGGCGGCGCCGTATCCGAGCAGTCCGCTCATGCCGACGTCGTACGGGTTGTCGTACTGGATCCACTCCTTGCCGCGCAACGCGTGGCCGACGGGGGCCTTGACGCGTTCGGCGAACGCCATGACCTCGGCGTGGGCGCCCGCGGTGCCGCTGCCGCAGAAGAGCGTCACCCGTTTGGCCCCGTCCACCAGCCGTACGAGCTTGTCGATCTCCGCGTCGCCAGGGCGCACCGACGGCAGCGCGGTGACCAGCGCGTGCTCGACGGCCTTCTCCGGGGCGGGCTCCGAGGCCACGTCGCCCGGCAGCGCGACGACGCTGACGCCGCCCCGGCCGATGGCGTGCTGGATGGCCGTCTGGAGCAGCCGGGGCATCTGCCGCGGGCTGGAGATGAGTTCGCAGTAGTGCGAGCACTCCTGGAACAGGTGGTCGGGGTGGGTCTCCTGGAAGAAGCCGAGGCCGATCTCGGAGGAGGGGATCTGGGAGGCGAGGGCGAGGACCGGGGCCATCGAGCGGTGGGCGTCGTAGAGGCCGTTGATCAGATGGAGGTTGCCCGGGCCGCAGGAGCCGGCGCAGGCCGCGAGGGTGCCGGTGAGCTGGGCCTCGGCGCCGGCCGCGAAGGCGGCGACCTCCTCGTGGCGGACCTGGATCCAGTCGATGCCGGGGGTGCGGCGGATTGCGTCGACGACGGGGTTGAGGCTGTCGCCGACGACGCCGTACATCCGCCGCACCCCCGCGCGGGCGAGGATGTCCACGAACTGCTCTGCCACGTTCTGTTTGGCCATGGCTCCCATTCATCCACGGGCCGCCGTCTCACGCCTCCCAGACGGCGACCGCCGTACGGTCGTCGGCGTACCCCTTCACTCTGAGCTGGACGTCGGCGAGGAACGCGGGGAGCCCGGGCGGCTCCTGCCCGGTCCACCGCTCGGCCAGCTCCTTGGCGAGCGCGGGCTCGCCCCGCAGCGGCTCGGCCAGCCCCCCGCCGCACAGCAGCAGGGTGTCGCCCGGGCGGGCGACGGAGGCACGGAAGCGGAAGGGTTCGGCGGGCGGGGGCGGCGGGTCGATGTACGGGCGGGCGGGCTCGACGGTGTGCAGGTCCATGGTGAGCCGGTCGCCCTCGGCGGTCTCCGAGGGCGGTGAGCCGAAGCCGACGACGGGTGCGCCGCTGATCTCGCCCGGCTCGGGCGCGGCGGGCTCGATGTCCTGCCAGACTCCCCCGCGCAGCCGGAACAGGCCGCCGGGACCGACCCCGAAGAAGACCCGGGTGCGGCAGCCGGGGTCGGCGGAGAGCAGCAGACAGCGCAGGCCCGCCGTGTACTCCTCGGGCTCCGCGCCCAGTTCGGCGGCGCGGGCGCGCAGCCGGCCGTAGCTGCGGTCGGTGAGCCGGTGCAGTCCCGACTTGAGGTCGCCCCGGCGCCCGGCCCTGATGTCGTCGGCGAGCCGGGCGTGGCTGCGCCCGATGGCGCCGCCGATCCAGCGGCAGGCGTCGGCGGCGGCGAGGTGTGCGCCCTCGAAGGTGCGCGTCCCGCTGGCGACGGCGACCAGGACCAGCGCGTCCTCGCCGTTGCCGAACCGGGCGGTCAGCAGGGCGTCGCGCCGGGGTTCGCCCCGGTAGCGGGCGGAGTCGCCGCGTACGGAGGCGGCGCGCAGGACGTACGCGCCGTACCGGGCGCCGTCCAGGACCGTGTCCGCGACCAGCTCACCGAGGCCGTCGGGCCGTGCGGCCGGCAGCGCGGTGGGTTCGGCGTCGTAGGTGGGCGGCCGGTCCCCCACATGACCGACACGCACCCGGGGCGCGGGAGGCTGGGGCGGCGCGGGAGGCTGGGGCGGCGCCTCGGACGGTGCGGCGACGGGGGCGGGAGCGGGGGCGGGGGCGGGCGGATCGGGCGGCGCCGGGGGCGGCCCGGCCGCGGCCTCTGCGGCGGGCGGATCGGGTGGGAGCGGCGGTGGCGGCCCGGCCGGGGCCTCGGCGGTGGACGGATCGGATGGTGGCGGTGGCGGCCCGGCCGGGGCCTCGGCGGTGGACGGCTCCAGTGGAGGCGGCGGTGGCGGCTCGCCCGGGTTCTCACCGGCCGCCGGTCCGGGTGGCGGCGGGGGGAGGGCGGGCTCGTACCCGGGTGGGGGCGGGGCCAGGGGGGGAAGGGAGTCGGCGGGTTCCCACCACCCGGCCGTTCGGCGGGAGCCGGGCGGCGCCGTGCCGCCGGGCGGCTGCCACGGGGCCCTGGGCGGTGGCCCGTTGGGGGCGGGGGCCGGCTCCGCCGGGTCGGGCGCGGGGCCGGCGGGGTCGTGCGCGTCCCGTGCGGCGGGCCGATCCGGCACGCGCGACGCGCACGGCGCGGAACCGTCCTGCGGCGACCGGGGGTCCGGTACGGGCGGACTCACCGCCCGGGCAACGGACTTGAAGCGGTCGTCGAGGGTGTCGCCCGCGGTCGCGGGCGCGCTGTCAGGGGCGGGCTCGTCGTACAGGCGAGTCCACCAGTCGTCGTCCGAGGTGCGCCTCTCCCCCTGCTGACTCATGCCCCTATTGTCCACCGCACGGGCCGCACGAAAACCGTGGAACGGGTAAAAGTGGTCAGCACACAAATCCGCACCCCGTACGGGGACACGAGTCGACGCGCCTCCGCCGGGCGGCCCTTCCCCCCACGAGAGGGCCGCCCGGCGAAGCTCTGCGCGGGGCAGCCCACCGACCGCCCGCCCCTTCACAGGACGGTCGCGGTCGCCGCTCCCGGAGTCGTACGCCATAACGGGCGCATCGCTCTCCGCGGAGGAATACGGAACAAAGCACTCCGCGCGCAAAACGCGCAAATGCCCTGTTGCCGACGGCTGTTGGTCCTGCGGTTGCGCCAGCTTGGCAGAGCGACGGAAGGTGCGGGGACGATGTTGTGAGGCGGGTTCACGCCGTGGCCGTTTCCCGCCACACGTGGACGCGGCCGTGAGAGGGGCGGACGAGGGTGCTCGGAGCGATAGGCCTGGACGAGACGCAGGAGTCGGCGTACCGGACGCTGGTGGCGCTGGGCGCGGCCGAGGTCGCGGATCTGGCGCACCGGCTGGCGCTGCCGGAGCCGGACACGGAACGGGCGCTGCGGCGCCTGGAGCGCCAGGGCCTGGCCGCCCAGTCCTCGGCACGGACCGGGCGGTGGGTGGCGGCCCCGCCCGGTGTCGCGCTCGGCGCCCTGCTCACCCAGCAGCGCCACGAGCTGGAGCGGGCGGAGCTGGCGGCGGCGGTGCTGGCCGAGGAGTACCGGGCCGAGGCCGCCCAGCCCGCCGTCCACGACCTGGTGGAGGTGGTGACCGGCGCCTCCGCGGTCGCCCACCGCTTCCACCAGCTCCAGCTCGGCGCGACCGACGAGGTGTGCGCGCTGGTCACCGGCCATCCGGTCGCGGTGACCGGCGTGGACAACGAGTCCGAGGAGCGGGCGGCGGCCCGGGGCGTCGCCTACCGGGTGGTCATCGAGCGCGAGATGCTCGCGCTGCCGACCGGGATCACCGAGGTCACCGTGGCGCTCGGGCGCGAGGAGCAGGTGCGTACGGTCGAGCGGGTGCCCACCAAGCTGATGGTGGCCGACCGCAGCCTGGCGATGGTGCCGCTGACCGGCCGGGACGCCGAGCCCGCCGCCCTGGTGGTGCACGCCAGCGGTCTGCTGGAGTCGCTGATGGGTCTCTTCGAGGCGGTGTGGCGGGACGCCCTGCCCCTGCGGCTCGCGGGTTCGGCGGTACGGGAGGAGGCGTCGGGGCCCGACGCCACGGATCTGGAGATCCTGTCGCTGCTGCTGGCCGGGATGACCGACGCCAGCGTGGCCAAGCAGCTCGGCCTGGGGCTGCGGACCGTCCAGCGCCGGGTGAAGGGCCTGATGGAGCTGACCGGCGTCACCACCCGGCTCCAGCTGGGCTGGCACGCCTACGAGCGCGGCTGGGTGGCCCGGTAGCGGCGGGTCGCGTCCGGCGTGAGGAAGGACGTACGCCCCTCCCCCGGCCTGCACGGACGTCTGTGTTGCTGCACGCTGAACAGGTGGGCGTATGGCTGCTCCTGGTGATGGGCCTGGTGATGCTCCTCGGCCTGTTCGGCGTGCTGGTGCCCGGGGCGCCCGGGCCGGCGATCGTCTGGGCCGCCGTGGCGTGGTGGGCGCTCACCGACACCAGCGGCACGGCCTGGGCGGTGCTCGCCGGGGCGACGGGCCTGCTGCTGCTCGCCCAGGCGCTCAAGCTGAGGATGCCGCCCAGGCGCCTCAAGGCGGCGGGCGCGCCGCGCCGCTCCCTGCTCACCGCGGGTCTCGCGGCGATCGCCGGGTTCTTCCTGCTGCCGGTCGTCGGCGGGGCCGCCGGGTTCCTCGCCGGTCTGTACGGGGCGGAACGGGTGCGGCTGGGCAGCCACGGGGCGGGCTGGTCGTCGGCCCGCACGGTGCTGCGGTCCGGCGGGTACTCGGTCCTGGTGGAGCTCCTGGCGTGCCTGCTGGTGGTGGGGGTCTGGGCGGGCGTGGTGATCTGGGCCTGAACGGGCCGTGGACGCGGGTCCCGCGACCCGGACACCCTGCTTCCGGGAGCCGATGACCTCCGGCGGCCCCGCGTGTGACGCTGGGGCATGACCGAATTCAGCGCGGCCGAGCGCGCGTATCTGAAGACCCAGCGGCTGGGGCGGCTGGCGACCGTCGACCCCAAGGGTCAGCCGCAGGCGAACCCGGTGGGGTTCTTCCCGCAGGACGACGGCACGATCCTGATCGGGGGGTACGCGCTCGGCACCACCAAGAAGTGGCGCAACCTGCTGGTGAACCCCCGGTTGGCGCTGGTCGTCGACGACGTGGTGAGCGTACGGCCGTGGCGGGTGCGGGGCGTGGAGGTCCGGGGCGAGGCCGAACTGCTCACCGGGCCGCACGCGTTGGGCCCGCACTTCAGCGAGGAGCTGATCCGCATCCACCCCGGCACGATCCACAGCTGGGGCCTGGACGGGGAGTAGCGGCCGCGCTCCGGCCGCCCGTCTCAGGGGCTGACCGCGAGCACCAGATAGCCGGCGAAGAGCGCCAGGTGGACCCCGGCCTGCATGGGGGTGGCGCGGCCCGGGACGACGGTGAGGATGCCCACGCCGACGGTGAGCGCGAGCAGCACCATGTGGCTGGCGCCGAGGCCGAGCACCAGCGGTCCCGAGAGCCAGACCGACGCGAGCGCGACCGCCGGAATGGTCAGCCCGATGCTCGCCATGGCGGAGCCGAGCGCCAGGTTGAGGCTGGTCTGCACCCGGTCGCGGGCAGCGGCCCGGGAGGCGGCGATGGTCTCGGGCAGCAGCACGAGCAGGGCGATGACCACACCGACGACGGAGGCGGGCAGCCCGGCGGCGGCCACCCCGCGCTCGATGGTCGGCGAGACGCCCTTGGCCAGGCCCACGACCGCCACCAGGGCCACCGCGAGCAGCCCGACGCTGATCAGGGCGGTACGGGCGGACGGCGGATCGGCGTGCTCCTCCTCCAGCACCTCGCCCCGCTGGGTGACCGGCAGGAAGTAGTCGCGGTGGCGGACGGTCTGGGTGGCGACGAACAGCCCGTACAGCGCCACCGAGGCGAGAGCGGCGAAGACGAGCTGGGCCGGGGAGAACTGCGGACCCGGCTTGCTGGTGGTGAAGGTCGGCAGCACCAGGCTGAGCCCCGCGAGCGTGGTCACCGTGGCGAAGGCGGCGCCGGTGCCCTCGGGGTGGAACACGGCGAGTCTGCCGCGCAGGGCGCCGATGAGGAGGCAGACCCCGAGGATGCCGTTGCAGGTGATCATCACGGCGGCGAAGACGGTGTCGCGGGCGAGCGTGGCGCTCTTGTCGCCGCCGTCCGACATCAGGGTGACGATCAGCGCGACCTCGATGACGGTCACCGCGACCGCGAGCACCAGCGAGCCGAACGGCTCCCCCACCCGGTGCGCCACGACCTCGGCGTGGTGCACCGCCGCCAGCACCGCGCCGGCCAGGAAGCAGGCCACCAGCGCGACCAGGGCCGAGGGGAGCGAGCGCCCCCAGGTGAACGCGAGCAGCACCAGGGCGAGCGCGGGCACGAACGCCGACCACCGCTCCCGGGGCAGACGGGCGAGACGGATCATGTTCCGACGTTCCCAGACGGACCCGCCCCGCGCCCGCCGGCCGACGCCGTCCGCGCCCCGCGCGACCTACGCGACCTACGCGACGGAGCCGGACACTCCGGCCGCGCGCAGGTGCTGACGGGCGTACGAGCGCCAGGGCCGCCACGGTTCGTCGGTGCCGTGCACGCTCCCCGTCCCGTCGTCGAACCCCACGTCCGGCTCGCCCAGCGCCCGTGTGCGGATCAGCGCGACCGTGCGGGCGTCGAGGCCGGGCAGGGTGCGCAGGATCCGTACGGCCTCCGCGCGGTCGGCGCCCGCGTCCAGGCGCAGCCTGCCGTCCGCGAGCGCGGCGGCGAGGCCCGCGAGGGCCGGGTCGGGGTGCGCGGCGAGGGCGGCGGGCTCGGGGAAGAGGTGGGTGAGCGAGCCGCACGGCACGTCGAGCCGCTTCCCGTACGCCTCGGTCAGCTCCCGCGCCACGCCCCGGCCCACCAGGGCCCGTACCGCGTACTCGTCCGGGTCGGCGGCTCCCGGCGAACGGATCCCGGGCCGGGCCGCGACCAGGGGGGCGAGGCGGGGGTCGGCGGCGAGGCGCTCGTCCACCGCGTACGGGTCGGCGTCCAGGTCGAAGAGGCGGCGCAGGCGCTGGACGGCGGTGGTGAGGTCGCGCAGGTCGGTGAGGTGGATACGGGCCTGAAGCCAGCCGCCCCGGCGCGGGCGGGCCTCGTCGACGGCCACGATGCCCGTGCCGTACGGCAGCCGCAGGGTGCGGCGGTAGGTGCGCGCCCCCGGCTCGCCGGTCATCTCCTCGGCGCCGGCCACGGCCTCCTCGGCGAGCAGGTCGAAGACCGGGCCGGCGGCGTACGGGCCGCGGTGGGCCAGGCGCAGCGGGATGCCGGCGGCGAAGGCGGCCGGGCCGGACCCGGCACGGGCTCCGGACTCCTCGCGCAGGGCGCTGGGGGTACGGGCGTAGATCTGCCGGATGGTGTCGTTGAACTGGCGCACGCTGGCGAACCCGGCCGCGAAGGCGATGTCGGTGACCGGCAGCCCGGTGGTCTGGAGCAGCACCCGGGCGGTGTGGGCGCGCTGGGCGCGGGCGAGGGCGACCGGGCCGGCGCCGAGTTCGGCGGTGAGCTGGCGCTGGACCTGCCGGGTGCTGTAGCCGAGGCGTGCCGCGAGGCCGGGCACGCCCTCGCGGTCGACCACGCCGTCCCCGATCAGGCGGACGGCGCGGCCCACGACGTCGGCGCGGACGTTCCACTCGGCGGAGCCGGGCACCGCGTCGGGGCGGCAGCGGCGGCAGGCGCGGAAGCCGTGGCCCTGGGCGGCGGCCGCGGTGGGGAAGAAGCGGACGTTCGCGCGCTTGGGGGTGACGGCCGGGCAGCTGGGGCGGCAGTAGATGCCGGTGGTGGTCACGGCGAAGAAGAACACGCCGTCGAAGCGGGCGTCCCGGCTGCTGACGGCCTCGTACCGGGTCTCGTCGGCCGCGTGTGCCTCGCCGGGCGTCCTCGTGTCGCTCTCCACGTACGTCGTCACCTGTCCAGTGTGCGCGCGGACGGAGGCGGGGACTGGCGGGAATCGGACACGGCGCTGAGAGCCGGGGGGCGTCCGCGGGTTGGTCGCGGCCGAGCGCGCGGTTCCCCGCGGCCCCGGACTGCTCCGGGGCGCGGGGAACCGCGCGGGCGACCCGGCACGGTCGGCGGACGACGCGCTGTCCGCGTCCCGCCTTCGGGGCCGTCAGCGCACGCGGCCCCGCTTGGCGGCGTAGTTCGCCCGGCCCTCGGCGGACCGCAGCCGCCAGTCGCGGCGGAGCTCGTTGCGCAGGCGCACGTCCGTCTTGGCGACGATCCGCTGGTTCTCGCGGATCAGCTTGCGGTAGCTCTCCAGGCGCCGCTCGGGCAGCGAACCGTCCTCGATCGCCGCGAGCACCGCGCACCCCGGCTCCGCCTCGTGGGCGCAGTCGTGGAAGCGGCACTCCCCCGCCAGCGCCTCGATCTCCGCGAAGACCTGGGCGACGCCGGTCTCGGCGTCCCACAGGCCCACTCCGCGCAGCCCCGGGGTGTCGATGAGGACACCGCCGCCGGGCAGGGCGAGCAGATTGCGGGTGGTGGTGGTGTGCCGGCCCTTGTTGTCGACGTCCCGGGTGGCCCGCACCTCCATCACGTCCGCGCCGAGCAGCGCGTTGGCGAGGGTGGACTTGCCCGCGCCGGACTGGCCGAGCAGCACGCTGGTGCCGTCCGAGACGACCGCCCGCAGCACCTCGACGCCGTCGCCGGCCGTGGAGCTGACGGGCAGGACCTGGACGCCGGGCGCGGCGGTCTCCACGTCCCGGACCAGATAGGAGAGCCCGACCGGGTCGGGCACCAGGTCG
The DNA here is from genome assembly GCF_040629815.1 of Streptomyces sp. NPDC005878. NCBI lineage: Bacteria > Bacillati > Actinomycetota > Actinomycetes > Kitasatosporales > Streptomycetaceae > Streptomyces > Streptomyces sp. NPDC005878. Next base: position 54,128 of record NZ_JBEXWK010000002.1, on the reverse strand, counting down.
GCCTTGGTGAGGACGACGAGCGGCTGCGCGCCCGACTCCCACGCCAGGGCCAGGAACCGCTCGATCCGCCCGAGGTCCAGCTCGGCGGCGAGCGAGACCGCGATGATCGCGTGGTCCACGTTGGCCGCGAGGATCTGCCCCTCGGACCGGTTGGAGGAGGTGTTGCGGATGAAGGCGGTGCGGCGCGGCAGATACGCGCGGACGAACCGGGGGTCGCCGCCGGGGTCGACGGCGGCCCAGTCACCGGTGCAGATGACCCGCATCGGGTCGTGCGGGGTGACGAAGGCGGTGTCGGCGCGCAGCGGACCGTCGGCGGTGACGAGGTCGCACTGACCCCGGTCGACGCGGACGACCCGGCCGGGCAGCAGGCCCTGGTCGGCGTAGGAGGCGAAAGCGGCGGCCCAGGCGTCGTCCCAGCCGTAGCGGGCCAGGGGGTGCGAGGGCAGGGAGGTGTGCGACTGCTGCGAAGCAGAAGAGGAGGACAAGGGGGGACCCTTCACAAGGGTGGCCCCGGCGGTGCGTTGGGTTCAGCCGGCGGCCACGGGAGTGGAATTGACGCACTTCTGGATGAGGGCAGCGCCCATCGCCATGACAGCCATCGGTCACACCTCCCGGTTCGGTCGCAGGGTCATACGGATCGGCCAACGGCCGCCGCACGGAACGCAGTCACCATAACGCCGGGCCCGGGGCCCGGCCAACTCATTTATCCACGCCCGCCGGCCGCTCGCGGGGCTGTCTGCGGGGAGTTCTGCGGGGCGGGCGCCAGGAAGACGTACCAGACCGTCCCGGTCCGGGGCGTGACCACCTTGCGTCCGGGCCAGGAGCGGGCGTAGGCGGGCGGGTTGGGCGCCGACTGGACGAGGGCGAGCGGGGTGCGCCGGGCGGCCGCCACGATGCCCGGCACCGTCGCCGTCCGGTCGCGGCGGTCGCTGGCGTGGGAGGAGCAGCCGCCGTAGAAGGCCTGCGGCTGGGACTGGTCGCCGACGATGGTGCAGGGCGGGCGGATGCCGTACTCCCCGAGCCGGGCCACCAGCCACTGGTCGTCCGAGCGCAGCGCCTGCTGGCGTGCGGTGCGCCGGTCCAGGATCCCGTACTGGCCCCAGAGCTGGAGCCCCAGGCAGACCGCGACGGCCGCCACCACCACGGTCCGCCACCGCCCGCGCGCCGCCGCCACCGCCCCGGCCGCGCACTCGGCGACGACGAGGGCGAGCAGCGCGTACGCGGGGATCAGGAAGCGGGGGGCCGCGTAGCCGATGCCGAAGAGGTACGGCACGCCGAGCGCCGCCGCGCACCACACCGCCAGCAGCGCCGGGCGCCCCCGCCCGGCCCTGGTCGCGCAGAGCACGCCGAGGGCGGTGAGCAGGGGGAGCGCCAGCCACCACACCGCGCTCTGATGGGGGTTGGGCCAGCCGGAGGTGCAGGGGCGGCACAGCAGCGGGCCGTTGAGGGTCATCAGGTTCATGCCGAGCGCGTTGTGCAGGCTGAGGCCGCCCTGCGCCTCGCCCGCCCCGTGCACCCGCTCCAGGAGGCCGCCGAAGCGCAGATACGCCTCGACGACCCAGGGCAGCACACCGGCGGCCAGACCGCCCAGGACCGCGAGGGCGGGCCGCGTCCGCCGCCGGGCGGGTACCGCGAGGACCGCCGCGAGCAGGGCGAGCGCCAGATAGCCACCGTCGTAGGGGCGCACCAGCGCCGTGAACGCCACGCTCAGCGCCACCGCGCACAGCGGGCCGCGCCGCCGCTCCCGGTCCGCCGCGGCGTGCAGGAACCAGCCCGCCCCGGCGAGCGCGCCGTAGGCGACGTACAGGTTGGGCATGACCTCGCCCGCGTAGAACTGCACCACCCACAGACCGCTGAAGAGCACGGCGGCGAGCAGGACGACGCGGCGGCCCACCAGGGTCAGCCAGGGGCGGAAGGCGAGGGTCAGGCCGGTGGCCGCGAGCAGCAGCATCCAGGCGCGCAGCACCGGCACCGAGCGGGTCAGCTGGGCGGCGGGCGCGGCGAGCCAGCTCACTCCGCGGGCCCGGGGCTCGCTGAAGAAGGCGTCGGGGACCCGGGGGTCGACCTGGCTGACGTACACCGTCTCGTCCCAGCCCAGCGGCAGCCGCCAGGCGCCGGTGGCCAGCTGGACCGCGCCGCAGGCGAGCGCGAGCACCACCCCCACCAGGGCCAGCCGGACGGTGTCCGGGCGCGGGGGACGTACGGCCGGACGGCCGGACAGGGACCGGGTAGCTTGATCGGCGGCAGCCATGCGCCCAACCTACGCGGCCCGGGGCGGCCCCGGCAGGCGGAGCACGCCTGTGCGCGGGTGTCCGTTTCCTTCAAGACCGGCGCCCCTGCCGCGTCCTACGTTGAGGCCATGAACGCACGATTCGACTCCATCGGCCTGGTCGTCTCCGACATGGCCGCCTCGCTCGCCTTCTACCGCCGTCTGGGCCTGGACATCCCGGCCGCGGCCGACACCGAACCGCATGTGGAGCACACGCTCCCGGGCGGCACCCGCATCCTGTGGGACACCGAGGAGGTGATGTGCTCCTTCGACCCGGGGTGGACCCGTCCGCGGGGCGGCGGCCGGGCGGACCTCGCCTTCGTCTGCGACGGGCCGGAGGCGGTGGACCGGCTGTACGAGGAGCTGGTGGCGGCCGGGTACTCCGGCCACCTCAAGCCCTTCGACGCCTTCTGGGGCCAGCGCTACGCGACGCTCCACGACCCGGACGGGGTCGGCGTCTCGCTCTTCGCGGCCTCGGCGTAGCCGGTGAGGGTGGTGCCGGCCAGGTCGCGCGTCTCGCGGGCGAGGTGGGCCTGGTCGGCGCAGCCGGCGGCGAGCGCCGCCTCGGCGTACGGCACGCCCTCCAGAACCAGGGCGAGGGCGCGTTGCAGGCGCAGCACGCGCGCGAGGGTCTTGGGGCCGTAGCCGAAGGCGGCCAGCGAGCGGCGGTGCAGGCTGCGGGCGCCCAGTCCGACCGCCTCGGCCGTCGCGGCGACCGTGGCGCCCGCCGCGAGCCGTTCGGCCACCGCCCGCATCAGCGGGTCCGGCTCCCCGGCGCGGGCCAGGGCGGCGTTCTCCAGGGCGACGGCCGGGTCCGGTGCCTGGGCGATCCGCTCGGCGAGGCGGCGCACGTCACCGCCCGGCCAGAGCGCGTCGAGGTCCACGCGCCGGTCGCGCAGTTCGTGCGCCGGTACGCCGAGGGCCGCGGGCCCCGCGCCGGGCGCGAACCGCACGCCCGCGAACCGGGCCCCGGGCGGCGCGTCCGGTACGTACGCGTGCGTGTCGGGGCCGGCGACGAGCAGTCTTCCCTCGCACCACAGCAGGTCCATGCAGCCGTCCGGCAGGACGGGGCGGACGGCTCCCGCCTCCATGGTGCGCGCCCAGACGACCGCGCCGGCAAGCCGCGAGGCGCGCTCTCGGTACATGTCTTCGAGGCTAACGCGGCCGGGCGGCCGGAGCCCGGCGCTAGGACCTGTCCTTGCCGTGCCCGTCGCGCGTCCCGTGCAGCCGGGCCTTCACGTGGTCCGGCGGCAGGAAGCGCGACCAGCGCTCCGGGTACTCCGCGGGCATCCCGGTGTCGGCCGGGTCGAAGTCCGCGGGGTCGTAGTCCTCCGGATCGCCCTGGTAGGCGGCCCGGGCCTGGGCCGCGCGGGCGACGATCTCGGCGGCCTGGGCCGCCTTGACCCGCTCGTTGGCGGCGCGGGCGGCGGCCGTGGCGACCGAGGGCCACACGCGGTCGATCGCGGCGTTGACGGCCGCGCCCACCAGGACCGCGAAGGCCGACACGCCGATCCACAGCAGGACGGCGACGGGCGCGGCCAGCGACCCGTAGATCGTGGGGCCCTCGACCGTGCTGGTGAGGTAGATCCGCAGCAGGAACGAGCCGATCACCCACATCGCCAGGGCGACCAGCGCGCCCGGCACGTCCTCGATCCACGGCGAGCGGACCGGTACCGACACGTGGAAGAGGGTGGTCAGAAATGCCACCGAAAGGAGGATCATCACCGGCCAGTACAGGACGCTGATGACGTCCGTTCCCCACGGGACCAGCTCGACCACCCGGTCCGGGCCGACCACCGCCAGCGGCAGCACCACCGCCCCGATGAGCAGGGCCACGACGTAGAGCAGCAGGGAGAGCAGCCGGGTGCGCACGATGCCCCGCCGGCCGTCGAGCCCGTACATCACGGTGATGGTGTCGATGAAGACGTTGACGGCCCGGGAGCCCGACCAGAGGGCGAAGGCGAAGCCGAGGGAGACGATTTCCGGCCGTTTCCCCTTGGTGACGTCGGCCAGCAGCGGCTCGGCGAAGTCGTGGACGCCCCGGTCGGAGAGGACCGACTGGGCGGCCGTGAGGATGTTCTTGCTGATGGTGTCGACGGTGTGCGTGTTGGTCCAGCCGTCGACGTACCCGAGCAGCGCGATCAGGCTGAGCAGCAGCGGGGGCAGCGAGAGCAGGGTGAAGAACGCCGCCTCGGCCGCAAGCCCCAGGATGCGGTACTCGATGCACGAGTTGACGGTGTCCTTCAGAAGCAGCCAGGCCATCTTCCGCTTCGACACGTTGCGGTAGAGGACACGGGCCCGGTGGAGTCGGCTCGGGGCCCGGTGGAGTCGGCCCGCTGGCCGCTCGGGTGTTTCATTTGCTGGCTGCACCTCCTTACCGTATCGGCATGGCAGCCACCACCCACACAGTGACCAACCAGGCTCCGCCCCTGGTGGGATACGACGTCTTCTTGTCCGACCGCGCTCTCGCCGAGGGGGTGGAACGGCATCTGGCGCCCGATCTCGCCGCAAAGGCGCGCGAGGAGCTCAGCGGCCTCGGGCGCACCGCCGGGTCCTCCCAGGCGCAGGGGTGGGGCGTCCTGGCGAACGAGAACCCGCCCAAGCTGCGCACCCACGACCGCTACGGCAACCGGATCGACGAGGTCGACTTCCACCCGAGCTGGCACCGGCTGCTCGGACACGCCGTCGGGGCGGGCCTGACGGACGCCTGGGGGCGGCCCGGGGGCCATGTGCGGCGCGCCGCCGGGTTCCTGGTGTGGACGCAGGCCGAGGCGGGTCACGGGTGCCCGCTGTCGATGACGCACGCGGCGGTGCCCGCGCTGCGGACCGACCCGGCGCTGGCCGCCGAGTGGGAGCCCCGGCTCACCTCCCATGTGTACGAGGAGGGGCTGCGCCCGCCCGCCGACAAGGCCGGGGTGCTCTTCGGGATGGGCATGACGGAGAAGCAGGGCGGCAGCGACGTCCGGGCCAACACCACCCGGGCGAGGCCGCTGGGGGACGGCGGCGAGTATCTGCTGACCGGGCACAAGTGGTTCTGCTCGGCGCCGATGTCCGACGCGTTCCTGGTGCTCGCCCAGGCGCCCGGCGGGCTGACCTGCTTCCTGGTGCCCCGGGTGCTGGACGACGACACCCGCAACACGTTCCGCATCCAGCGGCTCAAGGACAAGCTGGGCAACCGGTCCAACGCGTCCGGCGAGGTCGAGTTCGACGAGACGTGGGCGCGCCGGGTCGGCGAGGAGGGGCGCGGGGTGCGCACCATCATCGAGATGGTGGCGGCGACCCGGCTGGACTGCGTGGTCGGCTCGGCGGCGCTGATGCGCCAGGGCGTGGCGCAGGCGATCCACCACGCGGCCCACCGCGGCGCGTTCGGCGGGGTGCTGATCGAGAAGCCGCTGATGAGGAACGTCCTGGCGGACCTGGCGCTGGAGTCGGAGGCGGCGACCACGCTGGCGCTGCGCCTCGCGGCGGCGCAGGACGCCGTCCAGAGCACGGGGTCGCCGGAGGAGCAGGCGCTGCTGCGGCTCGCGGTGCCGGCCGCCAAGTACTGGGTGACCAAGCGCTGCACTCCGGTCGTCGCCGAGGCCCTGGAGTGCCTGGGCGGCAACGGGTACGTGGAGGAGTCCGGGCTGCCCCGGCTGCTGCGCGAGTCGCCGCTCAACTCGATCTGGGAGGGCTCGGGCAACGTCCAGGCGCTGGACGTGCTGCGGGCGCTCCAGCGCGAGCCGCAGGCCCTGGACGCCTTCCTCCAGGAGGTCGGCCGCGCGCGCGGCGCGGACCACCGGCTGGACGGGGCGATCAAGGACCTGCTGACGGAGCTGGCGGACCTGGACGGTGTCGAGGCGCGGGCGCGCCGGATCGTGGAGCGGATGGCGCTGGTGCTCCAGGGGTCGCTGCTGGTGCGCTGGGCGCCGCCGGAGGTGGCGGACGCGTTCTGCGCGTCCCGCCTCGGCGGCGACTGGGGCTCGGCGTTCGGGACGCTGCCGCACACGCTCGACCTGGGCGCGGTCGTCCAGCGGGCGCGCGCGGAGGTCTGAGCGCCGGCGCGTACGGAGCGGGCGCCCGAGGCCTCAGCGGCCCGGGCGCCCTGACCGGGACGTGCGTCGGGGGTGGTGCTGCGCCGACACGGCACCACCCCCGCACTCTCATGCGCCCTGACGGGCCATGACGACCGGACGTCCGGTGTTCCACCACCTTCGTACACACGCGCGGCCGTTCGCGAGAGTTGCAAAGGGTTGCAACCATGTGCGGCATATCGCCGCGCGCGAACGCCCGGGCGGGCACGATGAATGCGTGGCGCCCGAGTTCAACTCCCCCTCGGAACGCGGGTGCCGACAGGAGGACCCAGTGCAGGACACCACCACCCTCGATGCGGCCCGGCTGGCGGCGATGAACGTGCGGGAGGCCACCCGGCTGCTCAAGGGCATGCGGGCCGCCACGCTCGCCGGACTCCCCTCCACACCCGCCCCGCGCGCGGAGATCCACGCGTCCTGGCGCCGGGTGCTGCGCCGCGGTCTGGACCCGGACGGCGCCGGGCACGTCCGGCCGCTGCCGCTGGCCGAGGTGGAGCGGCGCCGGCAGTCCTCGCCGCTCAGGGAGGTGCTGCCGGTGCTGCGGGAGGCGCTGGTGTCGGTCGCGGACGCGGCCCAGCACATCATGGTCGTCTCCGACGCCGACGGCAGGCTGCTGTGGCGCGAGGGCCACGCCTCCGTGCTCAGGAACGCCGACGCGCTCGGTTTCCAGGTCGGGGCCGACTGGAGCGAGGGGGCGGTGGGGACCAACGGGGTCGGCACCCCGCTGGTGACCGGCCGCCCGACGCTGGTGCACTCGGCCGAGCACTTCCTCTCCACCCATCACACCTGGACGTGTGCGGGGGCGCCGGTCGTCGATCCGCGCGACGGGCGGCTGCTGGGCGTGGTGGACGTGAGCGGCCCGCTGTCGACGATGCACCCGGCGACCCTGGCCTTCGTCACCTCGGTGGCCCGGCTGGCCGAGGCCGAGCTGCGCACCCGCCACCTGGCGGCCGTGGAGCGGCTGCGGACGGTGGCCGCGCCCGTGCTGTGCCGGATCGGGGGCCGGGCGCTCGCGGTGGACACCAACGGCTGGACGGCCGCGGTGACGGGGATGCCGCCGGTGGACCGGCTGCCGCTGCCGAAGTCGTTCCGGGCGGGCCGGGTCTGGCTGCCCTCGCTGGGGATGTGCGCGGTCGAGCCGCTGCCGGGCGGCTGGCTGGTGCGGGTGGTCGGTGACGGCGCGGGACCGGCGGACGCGCCGCGCCGGGTGGTGCTGGACCTGAGCCGGCGCCGCGCGTCGGTGACGGTCTCGGGGGACGCCGGCAGCTGGGCGCAGGAGCTGAGTCCGCGCCACGCCGAGCTCCTGTACGTCCTGGCCCTGCACCGCTCGGGGCGTACGGCCGCGCAGCTGGCCGACGACATCTTCGAGGACCCGACGCGTACGGTGACGGTGCGGGCGGAGATGTCCCGGCTGCGGCGCCATCTGGCCGAGGTGCTCGCGCACCGGCCGTACCGGTTCGCGGAGGACGTGGAGGTGGAGGTGGTCCGGCCCGACCACCCCGCCGACCTGCTGCCGCACTCCACGGCCCCGGCGGTGCGCGGAGCCCGCCACCACCCGCACTGACCCGCGCTTGATGGCGAAGCCGGGGCCGTGATTCGGTGGCGGTATGAGCATCCCCGTCACCACCTGGTCCCTGGAGCAGACGTCCCCGGCCGACCTGTGCCCCGCCGCCGAGCCCGCCGAGGGCATACGGATCGTCCGCTCCGAGGTGCCCTCGCCGGAGTTCAGCCGCTTCCTCTACACGGCGGTCGGCGGCGACATCCGCTGGACGGACCGCCTGTCGTGGTCGTACGCGGCGTGGCGGGAGTTCCTCTCCGGGCCGGGCGTGGAGACCTGGGTGGCGTACGAGCACGGCACGCCGGCCGGGTACGTGGAGCTCCAGGCACAGGACGAGGGCGCGGTGGAGATCGTCTACTTCGGGCTCGTCCCGGCGTTCCGGGGCCGCCGGATCGGCGGGCCCCTGCTCTCGTACGGCGTCGCCCGGGCCTGGGACCTGGCCGACCGCTGGCCGGGCCGCGACACCACCAAGCGGGTGTGGCTGCACACGTGCTCGCTGGACGGGGAGCACGCGATGGACAACTACCTGCGGCGCGGCTTCCGGCTCTTCGACACCAAGGTGGAGGAGCAGGAGGAGGTCGCGGCGCCGGGGCCCTGGCCGGGGGCGTACTAGCGCTTCTCCTGCGGGGCTCAGCCGGGTGCGGGCGGGCCGAGGTGGTCCTGAATGAGGCGGTGCAGGACGTGGTCGGGGCCGTGGGCGCGTTCGGCGAGCAGGGATCCGCGCAGTGCGAGCGCGGTGCAGGCAGCCGCGGTGGTGACGGCGACGCCTACCGCCGCGACGGCACCCCACAGATCCGACCAGGCGACGGCGGCGTAGAGACAGACGAAGGGCACCATCACGAGCCCCAGCAGCCGGCGCGTGAGGAGCAGCCCCCACCCCCCGGCGATGATCAGGACGGCCGCCCACGCCAGCCACACCGGCCCCCAGGGGTGCCAGTCCACGGCCGCCTCGGCGGCACGCTCGGCGGCGTGGCCGGAGACCGCGAGGACGAGGGCGAGCAGGACGCGCAGGTGCCAGCTGCGGTCGTAGACGTAATCCGGGTGCTGGACGGGCTTGCCGGCCCGTTCCCAGGCGGAGGCGGGGAACGCCCCTCGCTGGTAGAGGACGTCGGTGACGGCCGGGCGCAGCGGGAGGGGAAGCAGGCGGAGCATCCGCGACCGCGCGGCGGGAAAACCGGCGGCGAGCAGTGCCGCGTCCGCGAGCAGGGTCTGGAGATCCGTCGCATCCGGCCGGACCGCGGAGGCTTCCCTCAGCACCGTGACGCGGCGGAGTTCTTCCGGTCCGTCCCCTGACGGGTCCGGCCACGGCTCCCCCCACCGCACCACGCTCAGCGCCACCAGAATCCTCGGATCCACCTCGACCCCGGGCGGCGGCTTTGCCCCCGCCCCGACGATCGCGCCCGCGATCAGGCTGACGCACCGGACGACCGGGTCCTGGGGACCGGTCGCGAAGGGCTGCCACACCCACATGTAGTCGGGTACGCGCACCCGCTGCGGGGTCTCCCGGAGCGCCTCCTCGATCGCGCGGTCCCGCAGCAGGTCGCCCAGGTAGAAAGCGGCTTCCACCGATGTCGTGTCCACCAGGGAGGCGGAGAGGGCCACCGCCGCGCGCGGGGTCCGGATCGTCCACAGGGCGCGCAGCGCCTCCGGGCTTCCCCCCAACGCCGCCGTCCGCAGCGCGGGAACCGCCAGATCCCCCATCCCCGCCAGGGCGGGTCCGGCCTCGGGGACCCGGGGAAGCAGCCCGGCGAGTTCTTGGGCCGCGCTCGGCAGATTGGTGGCGGCCAGCGCCGCGACCGCCGCCGTGCGGCCCGGACCGGCCGGGGCGGCGGCCATCTCGACCAGCAGGCCGAAGACCGCCCGGCCCCGGGGTCTGCGGTCCCCCGCCACTACGCCGAACGCCGCGATCACCGCCTGGCGGTCCTGGCCCGTCTCGCGGCCGAGCCGGTGTCTGAACCGGGACACGATCTGCCGGGCCAGCGTCTCGTCCACCACCTGCGCGTCCGCCAGGCACTGGAACGCCAGGACGGCGTCCTGTGCGAGCACCGCCCGGACCACCTCGGTGCAGTCGCGCGGCTCCGCCCCGCACCACAGCCGTACCGTCTCCCGCCACGCCGCCGGGTCGCGGCGGTAGCGGGCGAGCAGGCCCGCGGGGTCGGCCGCCAGACGGGTCGCGGCCAGGTACTCCTGGAGGGTGAGGTGGGCGAACTGGTAGCGCTCCCCGCTGTCCACGGCCAGCAGCAGCCCGCTGCGCTCGACGATCTCCTCCAGGACCTCCTGGGCCCGCTCCTCGGGGCGGCCCTGCTCCGCGAGTGCGGCCCGTACATGGGTCAGCACCTCGCGCTCCGGCAGCGCCAGACGGTCGTGGACGTCGGAGGGGACGTCCTGGGCGGCCAGCGCGAGGCGTTGCAGGACCGCCTTCTTCACCGGGTGCGAGAAGCGCGCGTCGCGCCGGCGGTCGTCGAGCAGGCTGTCCGTGACCTGCTTGTAGAAGTCGGCGCGGGTGTGCGGAAGCATCTGGTCCGTGCCCGCGTACACATGGCTGTACAGGTACGCGATCATCGTCAGAAGCAGCGGGTTGCGGGCCAGCGGCATCAGCTGCGGGGTGTCGCGCAGGGCGCCGAGCAGTTGCTCCACGGTGTCGGCCGGCAGGTGCTCGGGCCAGGGCCAGCCGTGCAGGAAGCGGCGGACCAGGCGCTCGTCGAACTCCTGGACGCGCAGGGTGCGGTCGGCGTCCTCGGTGAACTCGCCGCGGTAGACGGCGATCCGGCAGGTGACCGCGGTCCGGCACTTGGCATGGGCGCGGGTGAACTGCCTGATCGCGTCCGCGACCTCCTTGCGCCGGGCCGTCGGCACCTCATCCAGTCCGTCGAAGTACACGGCGAGGCGGCCCTCCGCGAGCGCGCGGTCGGTCCACTTCCCGGCGCCCGGGAAGTCATGGTCCCCGAAGTGTTTCACGATGTGGTCACGCAGGTTCCCCTCGTCCAGGTTCACCTCGTGCAGCTTCAGCAGGACCGGTACGTCGACGAGCTCGCCGGGCTCGGCCCTCGGCGGGCGGCGGCGGCCGTACCAGGCGCGGCGCGGCGGATCCTGCGGGCGGTAGCGCTCGTGGCACCAGGCGAGGACGGTGTGGCGCAGCAGCATCGTCTTGCCCGCACCGGGGACGCCGAGGACCACGGCGTGGCGGGCCTCGTGCAGCGAGACGGCGGCCTCGGTCTGCTCGGCGCCCGCCCCGAAGCCGGAGGCGGTGCGCAGCGGCACGTACACCGAGGCCATGTCCATGGTCTGGGAGTCGTCGACCCGGAAGGAGACGGAGAAGCGCTCGTGGCGCTCGTGGACGCGGACGATGTAGCGGCGCAGCGCGGTGCGGGCGAGCAGGGCACTGCCGGCGAGCCGGTCGTAGAGGAGGGCCGCCGCCTTGTCGACGAGGGCCTTGAACCAGTCCTTCAGCTTCAGGAGCAGGACGCCGAGGACGAAGGCCCCGGCCGCCGGGATCCATGACGCCGGATGTCCCCCCATGAGCGTGCCCCCCTCGCCCCTGCCGTTGTCCGGCTCAGGCAGGATAGGAGCACGGGCGCTGCCGTGTCCGGCGGACGGCCGGGTCGCCCCCGGCGTGACGCCGACCACACCGTCTCACCACTCGGGACATTGTTGTCCACATTTTGGAAGGTGGTGGACTGGCCCGAGATGCCCGTGACACGCTTCCGCCATGTTCGGAACTGGAATTGCCTTGGTGAGTCGACGACACGTCGACCTGGGCCGTATGTCCAGCGCCATCTGTCCGGCCCGCTGAGAGAACCCCAGCACCGCCGCCCCCTGCTTCTCCCACGCCCTTGCGCACCGCCGCGCCTCCGCGCGAGTGTGCAGGTCAGAGCCGCCCTCCTGCAGTCCCGAAGGACGTATCCCCATGGCCGCCAGCCCAGACAAGCCCGCCTCCACCGCACCCCGCCGCAAGCCGGGGCGCCACCGTGGTGAAGGCCAGTGGGCCGTCGGCCACTTCACGCCGCTCAACGGGAACGAGCAGTTCAAGAAGGACGACGACGGTCTCAATGTGCGGACACGTATTGAGACGATTTACTCCAAGCGCGGCTTCGACTCGATCGACCCCAACGACCTGCGCGGACGTATGCGCTGGTGGGGGCTGTACACCCAGCGCAAGCCCGGGATCGACGGCGGCAAGACCGCGATCCTGGAGCCGGAGGAGCTGGACGACAAGTACTTCATGCTGCGGGTCCGGATCGACGGCGGACGGCTGACGACCGGCCAGCTGCGGGTGATCGGCGAGATCTCGCAGGAGTTCGCGCGCGGCAGCGCCGACATCACCGACCGGCAGAACATCCAGCTGCACTGGATCCGCATCGAGGACGTACCGGAGATCTGGAACCGGCTGGAGGCCGTCGGGCTCTCCACGACGGAGGCGTGCGGCGACTGCCCCCGCGTCGTCATCGGCTCGCCGGTCGCCGGGATCGCCGAGGACGAGATCGTCGACGGCACCTGGGCGGTCGACGAGATCCACGAGCGTTACATCGGCAGCAAGGAGTTCTCCAACCTGCCCCGCAAGTTCAAGACGGCGATCTCCGGATCGCCGCTGCTCGACGTGGTGCACGAGATCAACGACGTGGCCTTCGTCGGCGTCGAACACCCCGAGCACGGCCCGGGCTTCGACCTGTGGGTCGGCGGCGGTCTGTCCACCAACCCCAAGCTCGGCGTGCGGCTCGGCGCCTGGGTGCCGCTGGAGGAGGTCCCGGACGTCTGGGCCGGCGTGGTCGGCATCTTCCGCGACTATGGCTACCGGCGCCTGCGCAACCGCGCCCGGCTGAAGTTCCTGGTGGCGGACTGGGGCCCGGAGAAGTTCCGCCGGGTCCTGGAGGAGGAGTACCTCCGGCGCGAGCTGGTCGACGGGCCCGCGCCCGCCGAGCCCTCCCAGCGCTGGCGCGACCACGTCGGGGTGCACCGCCAGCGGGACGGCCGCTTCTACGTCGGCTTCGCCCCCCGGGTCGGCCGCGTCGACGGCGCCACCCTGACGAAGATCGCCGAGGTCGCGGAGGCGCACGGCTCGGGCCGGGTCCGTACCACGGTCGAGCAGAAGATGATCGTCCTCGACGTCGAGGAGGAGCGGGTCGGGCCGCTCGTCGAGGCGCTGGAGGCGCTCGACCTGACCGCCAGGCCGTCGCCGTTCCGGCGCGGCACCATGGCCTGCACCGGTATCGAGTACTGCAAGCTGGCGATCGTCGAGACCAAGGCGCGCGGCTCCGCGCTCATCGACGAACTGGAGCGCCGCGTCCCGGACTTCGACGAGCCGATCACCATCAACCTCAACGGCTGCCCCAACGCCTGCGCCCGTATCCAGGTCGCGGACATCGGTCTCAAGGGCCAGTTGGTCCTGAACGACGAGGGCGAGCAGGTCGAGGGCTACCAGGTGCACCTGGGCGGCGCGCTCGGCCTGGAGGCCGCCTTCGGCCGCAAGGTCCGCGGTCTGAAGGTCACCTCGGCCGAGCTGCCGGACTACATCGAGCGGCTGCTCAAGCGCTTCGAGGCGGAGCGCGAGGACGGCGAGCGGTTCGCCGTCTGGGCCGCGCGCGCGAGCGAGGAGGCCCTGTCGTGAGCGAGCGGGCGGCGCCCTTCTACTGCCCGTACTGCGGGGACGAGGACCTGCGGCCTTCGGAGGAGGGCCACGGGGCGTGGGAATGCGCGGCGTGCAACCGCGCGTTCCGGCTCTCGTTCCTCGGACTGCTGGCCCGTGGGCCGCGGTCCACCCACCCACGGGGAGAGACCTCATGACGACCCTTCAGGCATCTTCGGCCGACGAGCTCAGGGCCCTGGCGGAGACCGCCGGGCGCGAGCTGGAGGAGGCCGAGCCGCTGGACATCCTGCGCTGGGCGGCCGACACCTTCGGCAAGCGGTTCTGCGTCACCTCCTCGATGGAGGACGCGGTGGTCGCCCATCTCGCCTCGCGCGCGATGCCCGGCGTGGACGTGGTGTTCCTCGACACCGGCTACCACTTCCCGGAGACCATCGGCACCCGGGACGCGGTGGCGCAGGTGATGGACGTCAACGTCATCACCCTGACACCGCGTCAGACCGTGGCCGAGCAGGACGCCGAGTACGGACCGCGGCTGCACGACCGCGACCCGGACCTGTGCTGCGCGCTGCGCAAGGTCAAGCCGCTCCAGGAGGGGCTGAGCGGCTATTCCGCGTGGGCGACCGGCCTGCGCCGCGACGAGTCCCCGACCCGGGCGGACACTCCGGTCGTCGGCTGGGACGAGAAGCGGCAGAAGGTGAAGGTGTCCCCCATCGCCCGCTGGACCCAGGACGACGTGGACGCGTACGTGGCGGAGCACGGAGTGATCACCAACCTGCTCCTCATGGACGGCTACCCGTCCATCGGCTGCGCGCCCTGCACCCGCCGGGTGGCGGACGGCGAGGACGCGCGGTCCGGCCGCTGGGCCGGGCGCAACAAGACCGAGTGCGGGCTGCACGGCTGATGACGAACCACCAGGAGAACCACGTGAGCGGGGCCACCACCGGAGCCACCGTCTGGCTCACCGGGCTGCCCAGCGCGGGCAAGACCACCATCGCGTACGAGCTGGCGGGCCGGCTGCGCGAGGAGGGACACCGGGTCGAGGTGCTCGACGGCGACGAGATCCGCGAGTTCCTCTCGGCCGGACTCGGCTTCAGCCGCGAGGACCGGCACACCAACGTGCAGCGGATCGGCTTCGTCGCCGAACTGCTCGCCTCGAACGGCGTCAAGGCGCTGGTGCCGGTGATCGCGCCGTACGCCGACAGCCGTGACGCCGTACGCAAGCGCCACCAGTCCGAGGGCACCGCCTATCTGGAGGTGCATGTCGCCACTCCCGTGGAGGTCTGCTCCGAGCGCGATGTGAAGGGCCTGTACGCCAAGCAGGCGGCCGGCGAGATCAGCGGGCTGACCGGGGTCGACGACCCCTACGAGGCGCCCGCGTCGCCCGACCTGCGGATCGAGTCGCACCGCCAGACCGTAGGCGAGTCCGCGTCCGCGCTCCACGCACTGCTCACCGAGAGGGGTCTCGCATGACGACGACCGCCGCCGCCCAGGCCGAGGGCACGGACACCCCGTACGCGCTCACCCACCTCGACGCCCTGGAATCCGAGGCGGTGCACATCTTCCGCGAGGTGGCGGGCGAGTTCGAGCGGCCGGTGATCCTCTTCTCCGGCGGCAAGGACTCGATCGTCATGCTGCACCTGGCGCTGAAGGCGTTCGCCCCCGCGGCGGTCCCCTTCACGCTGCTGCACGTCGACACCGGGCACAACTTCCCCGAGGTCCTCGCCTACCGCGACCGGGTGGTCGCCGAGCACGGGCTGCGGCTGCACGTCGCCTCCGTGCAGGAGTACATCGACGCGGGGAAGCTGCGCGAGCGGCCCGACGGGACGCGCAACCCGCTCCAGACCGTGCCGCTGACCGAGGCCATCCAGCGGCACCGCTTCGACGCCGTGTTCGGCGGCGGGCGGCGCGACGAGGAGAAGGCCCGGGCCAAGGAGCGGGTGTTCTCGCTGCGCGACGAGTTCTCGCAGTGGGACCCGCGCCGCCAGCGCCCCGAGCTGTGGCAGCTCTACAACGGCCGCCACGCGCCGGGCGAGCACGTCCGGGTCTTCCCGCTCTCCAACTGGACCGAGCTGGACGTGTGGCAGTACATCGCCCGTGAGGGCATCGAGCTGCCGCGGATCTACTTCGCGCACGAGCGCGAGGTGTTCCAGCGGGCCGGCATGTGGCTGACCGCGGGCGACTGGGGCGGCCCGAAGAAGGACGAGACCGTACAGAAGCGGCTGGTGCGCTACCGCACGGTCGGTGACATGTCCTGCACCGGCGCCGTCGACTCCGACGCGACGACGCTGGACGCCGTGATCGCCGAGATCGCCGCCTCCCGGCTCACCGAGCGGGGCGCGACGCGCGCCGACGACAAGATGTCCGAGGCCGCGATGGAAGACCGCAAGCGCGAGGGGTACTTCTAAATGACCACCACGACCGAGCAGTTGGCGGACCTGTCCGCGACCACCCTGCTGCGCTTCGCGACCGCCGGGTCCGTCGACGACGGCAAGTCCACCCTGGTGGGCCGGCTCCTGCACGACTCAAAATCGGTCCTCACCGACCAGTTGGAGGCCGTCGAGGCCGCCTCCGCCAAGCGCGGCCAGGACGCCCCCGACCTCGCGCTGCTCACCGACGGCCTGCGCGCCGAGCGGGAGCAGGGCATCACCATCGACGTCGCCTACCGCTACTTCGCCACGCCCCGGCGCCGGTTCATCCTGGCCGACACCCCCGGGCACGTGCAGTACACCCGCAACATGGTGACCGGTGCCTCCACCGCCGACCTCGCGCTGGTCCTGGTCGACGCCCGCAACGGCGTGGTCGAGCAGACCCGCCGGCACGCGGCGGTCGCCGCCCTGCTGCGGGTGCCGCACGTGGTGCTCGCGGTCAACAAGATGGACCTGGTCGGGTACGAGGAGAAGGTCTTCGCGGCGATCGCCGAGGAGTTCACCGCGTACGCCGGGGAGCTGGGCGTGCCGGAGATCACCGCGATCCCGATCTCGGCGCTGGCCGGCGACAACGTGGTGGAGCCGTCCGCCCACATGGACTGGTACGGCGGGCCGACCGTCCTGGAGCACCTGGAGACCGTCCCGGTCAGCCACGACCTCACCGGCTGCCACGCCCGGCTGCCCGTGCAGTACGTCATCCGCCCGCAGACCGCCGAGCACCCCGACTACCGGGGCTACGCGGGCCAGATCGCGGCGGGCACCTTCCGGGTCGGCGAGAGCGTGACCGTGCTGCCCTCGGGCCGCACCTCGACGATCTCCGGGATCGACCTGCTCGGCGAGTCGGTGGACGTGGCCTGGACGCCGCAGTCCGTGACGCTGCTCCTCGACGACGACGTGGACATCTCGCGCGGCGACCTGATCGTGCCGAGCGGGGACGCGCCGCCCACCACCCAGGACGTGGAGGCGACGGTCTGCCACGTGGCCGACCAGCCGCTCTCCGTGGGCCACCGGGTGCTGCTCAAGCACGGCACCCGTACGGTCAAGGCGATCGTCAAGGACATCCCGTCCCGGCTGACCCTGGACGACCTGTCGCTGCACCCGCATCCGGGGCGGCTGGCCGCCAACGACATCGGCCGCGTCAAGATCCGTACGGCCGAGCCGCTGCCGCTCGACGCGTACGCCGACTCCCGCCGTACCGGGGCCTTCATCCTGATCGACCCGGCCGACGGCACCACGCTCACCGCGGGCATGGTCGGCGAGTCGTTCGCCGCGCCCGAGCCCGTGCCGGCCGACAGCGAGTCGGACGGGTGGGACTTCTGACCATGACGAGCCACGACTTCTACTCCACGTTCGCCAAGGAGGGCGGCCGCGTCGGCAGCGGCGCCCTCGGCAGCGGGCAGGGCGGGGTGGGCCGATGTGCGCGATGACGTACGCGCACCGCTCGCGCGCCCAGCGGCTCCACCCGCTCCACCGCTCCAGACGAAAACCCGCCGATCTCCCGGCCATCTCCCCTCATTTCCGGGGCAGTTGACCGCCGGGCCACCGAGAGGAACCCCTCCCGTGCCTGCCACCCGCACCGCCCTGCGCGCCGGTCTCGCCACCGCCGCCGCCCTGCCCCTGCTCGTCCTGGCCGCATGCAGCTACGGGTCGGACAAGGACAAGACCGACAGCGCCCAGAAGGCCGGGGTCGCCGCCGACGCCAAGAAGCTGTCGGCGGACTCGGTGAAGATCGGGTACTTCCCCAACCTCACCCACGCGACCGCGCTCGTCGGCGTCCAGGAGGGCCTGTTCCAGAAGGAGCTGGGCGGCACCGAGGTGAAGACCTCCACCTTCAACGCCGGCCCCTCCGAGATCGAGGCGCTCAACGCCGGGGCGATCGACATCGGCTGGATCGGTCCCTCCCCCTCGATCAACGGCTACACCAAGTCCAAGGGCCAGAGCCTGCGCATCATCGGCGGCTCCGCCTCGGGCGGCGTGAAGCTGGTGGTGAACCCCGACAAGATCACGTCCCTGGACGACGTCAAGGGCCACAAGATCGCCACCCCGCAGCTCGGCAACACCCAGGACGTGGCCTTCCTCAACTGGATCGCCGAGAAGGGCTGGAAGGTCGACGCCCAGAGCGGCAAGGGCGACGTCTCGGTGGTCCGCACCGACAACAAGATCACTCCGGACGCCTACAAGTCCGGCTCCATCGACGGTGCCTGGGTGCCGGAGCCGACCGCGTCCAAGCTCGTCTCGCAGGGCGCGAAGGTCCTCCTCGACGAGGCCGACCTGTGGGCCGACAAGGAGTTCGTGATCACGAACATCATCGTGTCGCAGAAGTTCCTCAAGGCGCACCCCGACGTCGTCGAGGCGGTGCTGCGCGGCTCGGTGAAGACCAACGACTGGATCAAGGCCGACCCGGACCGGGCCAAGACCTCCGCGAACGCCGCGCTGAAGGCGCTCAGCGGTAAGGCGCTGCCCGCGAACGTCCTGGACCCGGCCTGGAAGTCGATCAAGACGACCGATGACCCGCTGGCCGCCACCCTCGGCATCGAGGCCGACCACGCGGTCAAGGCGGGCCTGCTGAAGAAGCCCGACCTGGACGGCATCTACGACCTGGCCCCGCTCAACAAGGTCCTCAAGGGCCTGGGCAGGCCCGCGGTCGCCGACGCCGGCTTCGGCGTCAAGTAACCCCGTATCCGCACCAGTTCCCAGGAGGTGACGACCATGGCCACCGCAGTCGCCGCGGCCGAGGAGCGTGCCACGACGGAGTACGCCGCCCGCATCGGGCACGTGTCGAAGTCGTTCGCCGGTCCCACCGGCCCCCAGCTCGTGCTCGACGACATCACCCTCGATGTCGCGCCGGGCGAGTTCGTCACCCTCCTGGGAGCCTCCGGGTGCGGGAAGTCCACGCTCCTGAACCTGGTGGCGGGGCTCGACCGGCCGACCGCCGGGACGATCGAGACGCCCGGCGGGCGGCCCGCCCTGATGTTCCAGGAGCACGCGCTGTTCCCGTGGCTGACCGCGGGCAAGAACATCGAACTCGCCCTGCGGCTGCGCGGGGTCGCCAAGGCCGAGCGCCGCGACCGCGCCGAGGAACTGCTCGAACTGGTCCGGCTCAAGGGCGCGTACGGCAAGCGGGTGCACGAGCTGTCCGGCGGGATGCGCCAGCGGGTCGCGATGGCCCGGGCGATCGCGCAGGACAGCCAGCTGCTCCTGATGGACGAGCCGTTCGCCGCGCTCGACGCCATCACCCGCGATGTCCTGCACGACGAGCTGACCCGGATCTGGCGCGAGACGGACCTGTCCGTCCTGTTCGTCACGCACAACGTGCGCGAGGCCGTCCGGCTCGCCCAGCGGGTGGTGCTCCTGTCGTCCCGGCCGGGCCGGGTGGCGCACCAGTGGACCGTGGACATCCCGCATCCGCGCCGCATCGAGGACTCCGCCGTGGCGGAGCTCTCCGTAGAGATCACCGAACAACTGCGTGGGGAGATCCGCCGCCATGGCCAGCACTGAGACGTCCGAGGCCGACCGGGCGGAGAAGGCCGTCGGGGCCGACAAGGCGGTCGGGGCCCCCGGGGACACCCACGATCTGGCGGGGCTGGAGGCCGGCCTCGACGCGCTGGAGACGGTGCAGAGCGGGCGCACCCCGCTGCGCGAGACCCTGGTGCAGAAGGTCCTGCCGCCCCTCTCGGCGATCGCGCTGGTCCTGGTCGTCTGGCAGGGGCTGGTGTGGGCGGAGGTCACCGACAGCACCAAGCTGCCCTCGCCGTCCTCGGTCTGGTCGGGCCTGCGCGAGCTGTGGCTCCAGGGCACCCTGCTCGACATCGTGTGGACCAGCGTCTCGCGCGGACTGCTCGGCTTCCTGCTCGCCCTGGCGATCGGCACCCCGCTGGGGCTGGTCGTGGCGCGGGTGAGGTTCATCCGGGCGGCGATCGGGCCGATCCTCTCCGGCCTCCAGTCGCTGCCGTCGGTCGCCTGGGTCCCCCCGGCGGTGATCTGGCTCGGCCTGAACAACTCGATGATGTACGCGGTGATCCTGCTGGGCGCGGTGCCCTCGATCGCCAACGGGCTCGTCGCCGGCGTCGACCAGGTCCCGCCGCTGTTCCTGCGCGCGGGCCGCACCCTGGGCGCCACCGGGCTGCGCGGCACCTGGCACATCGTGATGCCCGCCGCCCTGCCGGGCTATCTGGCGGGTCTCAAGCAGGGCTGGGCGTTCTCCTGGCGCTCCCTGATGGCCGCCGAGATCATCGCGTCCTCGCCCGATCTGGGCCTGGGCCTGGGCCAGTTGCTGGAGAACGGCCGCAACAACTCCGACATGCCGGGCGTCTTCCTCGCCATCTTCCTGATCCTGATCGTGGGCATCGCGATCGACCTGCTCATCTTCAGCCCGCTGGAGCGCTACGTCCTGCGCAGCCGCGGTCTGCTGGTGAAGAGCTGAGCCACCATGCGCGCACCCGTCCTCCTCGTCATCGCCCACGGCAGCCGCGATCCGCGGCACGCCGCGACCGTGCACGCCCTGGTGCGGCGCGTACGGGCGCTGCGGCCGGGGCTGCGCGTGGAGACCGGCTTCCTGGACTTCAACGCGCCGTCGGTGCCGCGCGTCCTGGAACGGCTGGCCTTCGAGGGCGTACGGGAGGTGGTGGCGCTGCCGCTGCTGCTGACCCGGGCCTTCCACGCCAAGTCCGACATCCCGGCGGTGCTCGGCCGGGCCCCGGCGCGGCTGGACATCCGCGTCGCGGACGTCCTGGGCCCCTCCCCGCTGCTGCTGGCCACCGTGGAGCGACGGCTCCAGGAGGCCCTGTACGAGGCGGGGATCCCCCCCGCCGACCAGCGCTCGACCGGGGTCGTCCTGGCCTCGGCGGGCTCCACGGACCCGGAGGCGATCGCAGTGATCGCAGATGTAGCGCGGGAGCTGCGGCACACCGGTTGGTGCGCCGTGCGGCCTGCGTTCGCCTCCGCTGCCTCTCCCGGGAGTCATCCCCGTACGCAGGACGCCGTACGGGAGCTGCGGGCGGCCGGTGTGCGGCGGGTCGCCGTCGCCCCGTACGTCATCGCCCCCGGTTTCCTGCCGGACCGGATCGCCCGGGGCGCCGCGGAAGCGGACGTGCTGGCCGGGGTGCTGGGCGCGGCCCCGGAGCTGGCCCGGCTGCTGCTCGTCCGGTACGACGGGGCGCGGCTGCGGGCGCGGGGCCCGCGGGTGCTCAGCGCCTGACGGCTCAGCCCCGCAGCAGTTCGTCGCCGAGCGCCGTGCGGGCGTACTCCACGCCCCGGCCGCGCCGGGCCCGGTGCAGCAGTCCCGCGTCGTAGAGCACCGACAGATGCTGGCTGACCGCGCCCGGGGTGACCTCCAGGCGCCGGGCGAGCTCGGTGGTGGTGGCCGGTTCGGCTAGCAGGGTCAGCAGCCGGGCCCGCGCCGGGCCCAGCAGGCGGACCAGGGCGCGGTCGCTGACCGGCGGCGGTGCCTCGCCGAGCGTTCCCCGGCCGTGCGCCGGATAGTTGAGCACCGGCGGCAGGGTGGTGTCCACGGTGGTGATGGCGCCGCGGACGAACGTCGTCGGCATCAGCACCATGCCCCGGCCCGCCACCTGGATGTCGGCCGCGGGCCAGGTGTCCGGGACCGGGTGCCGCAGCCGCAGCACGCCCGCGCGCCACGACAGCCGTTTGTCGAGGTCCCGGAAGAGCCCGGCCGCCCCCTGCTCGGCCAGCACCCGCGACTGGTGCGCGAGATCGGCCTCCAGGACCGCCCTGGCCCTGGGCCACCAGTCGGGGGCGAGGCACTGCTCCCAGTAGCGGTCGAAGGCCGACGCGATCCGCTCCAGCAGGGCGGCCGGGTCGGCGAGCCCTCGGCGGATCACCGGCGGGAGCTCCGCGCCGGGCCCGAACGTGCGCCGGAAGTCGGGCCCGATCAGCTCCAGGGGCGTCCGCCGCAACTGCGCCGACTGCTCGGCGAACGAGGGCCGTACGCGCTCCGGGCGGGGCGTGAGGAAGTCCGGGATGAAGCCGTGCGGGGCGATGAGCGCGGCGAACAGCTCGGTGTCCTGGCGCTCGAACACCGGCCGCAGCCGGCGCAGCCAGGGCCGCTGGTGCGGGAAGCGGGAGACGTCCGCCCAGCCCCACAGCGAGAAGACGGCCTCCTGGAAGGGCGAGTACGCGAACGACGTACTGGCCAGATCCCCCACGCCGAACCTGAACTCGATCACTCCCGGCCCCCGCGCCCCCGTCGACGGTCCGTCATCCCCGCGGCTCGACATCCCTGTGACCCGACATCCCTGTGACCCGTCGTCCCTTTAGCCGGAGACTAAATCAATGCCCCTGGCGTGTACACAACGGGTTGGCTGACCGTATGACCACCCGCACGGGGACCCGCCCCCGCTCCTCGGCCGTTCGGGCCGTCGTCCCGGACGAGCCGGTGCTGCGCCGCCTCGCCCTGATGACCGGCCTTAACTCCTTCGGCAACGGCCTCTTCTTCCCGGTGAGCGTGCTCTACTTCACCCGTGTCTGCGGTCTGGGGGCGACCCAGGTCGGCTTCGGACTCACCATCGCCGGACTGTTCGGCGTCGCGGCGGGCATCCCGGCCGGGCGCGCCGCGGACCGCTGGGGCAGCCGCCGGATGACCGCGCTGCTGTGGCTGGGCTGCGGAGTGGCGATGGCCGGGTACTCCCTGGTCCACGGGTACGCGGGCTTCCTGGTGGCGGCGGTCTGCTTCGGCTCGCTCAACCAGGCGAGCTGGGGCGTCAAGGGGGCGCTCTTCGCGGACGTGCTGCCCGCCGCGACGCGGGTCGCGGCCCGCGGTTATCTGCGGATGGTGACCAACGCGGCGATGGGGCTCGGCGGCGCGATCGGCGCGGTGGCCCTCCAGATCGACACCCGGGGTGCCTATGTCGCCCTGATCCTCTTCGACGCGGCGACGTACGCGATCCCCGCCCTTCTCGTACGCACCCTGCCGCTCAACGAGGCCGCCCTGGCCGCGCGCGGGGCGGACGGCAGGGCCGGCACCCCTTCCGAGAGCCGCTGGCGGGCGGTCCGCGACCTGCCGTATCTGGCGGTGACGGTGCTCAACGCGGTGACGGCCCTGCAGTTCAGCCTGCTGGAGGTCGGGATGCCGCTGTGGATCGCCGGGAACACCGAGGCACCGCGGTGGTCGGTCGCGCTGGTGATGATCGTCAACTGCGTCCTGGTGGCCCTGCTCCAGGTGCGCGCGACCCGGGGCGTCACGGACGTGCCGGGAGCGGTACGGGCGATGGGCCGGGCCGGGCTGCTGCTCGGCGCGGCGTGCGTGGTCTTCGCCCTGTCCGCCGGGCTCTCCCCGATGTGGGCGGTGGTGGTGCTCGTGGTGGGCGCGGTGGTCCAGGTCCTCGGCGAGGTGCTGTCCTCGGCCGGCGGCTGGACCCTCGGCTACGAACTGGCCGACTCCCGCGCCCACGGCGTCTACCAGGGCGTGTTCAGCTCGGGCTCGGCGGCGGCGATGATGGCGGGCCCGGCCCTGGTGACGCTCACGGCGGTGGACCACGGCTTCGCGGGCTGGGCGTTCCTGGCGGCCCTCTTCACCGTGGCGGGCCTGGCGGTGGGCCCGGCGGTGCGGTGGGCCCAGCGGGACGGGGCGTGGCGGGGCGAGACAACACCGTGAGCCGCTCCGGGGGATACGCGCGCGATCACCGCGCGTCCCCCGAGGACGGCGCCCCGGCGCCCTGCCCCGCCGCGGTGGTGGTGGCGGTCACCGTGGCCGCGGGCCCGGTTCCCGCCGCCGTGACGGCCGCGACGGTGAGGGTGTAGGGGGTCGCGGGCTTCAGCGAACCCACGACCCGGAACATGGCCTTGCCGGACGGCTGGGTGACCAGCACGTCCCGCCCGCCGACCGCGACGGTCCGCCCGTTCGAGACGGTGATCCGGTAGCCGGTCACCTCGGCGTCCCCCGTGGCCGCGGGTGGCGTCCAGGCCAGGGTGACGGCCCGCGCGCCGGCCCGTGCCTTCGCCCCGGTGGGGACCGCGGGCGGCACGGACGCGGCCGTCACCGCGAGCGGCGCCGACGCGAGCGAGGCGGATCTCTCCCCGTGCGCGTTCCGCGCGGCCACCACCACCCGGAACGGCCCCTCCTGGGCCCGGAGCCCCCCGACCCGTACGACCGCGAGCCGCTTGAACTCCGCGGCACCGGCACTCGCCCGCCCGGCCTCGCTTCCGTCGGACCGCAGGGCACGGGCCGTGTATCCCGTGACCGGCGAACCCTCGTCCACGAAGGCGGGATTGAACGTCACGTACAGCCCGTCCCCGCCCCCCGGGCTCGTCCCCACCCGCGCCGGCGCCTCCGGCACGGAGACGGCCGCGGTCGTCACGGTGAGCACATCCCGGTACGCGGGCTCGATCCCGGCCCGGACGATCACCTCCGACGGTACGTCGGACAGCCCGGCCATGATGTGGTTCCCGCTGGTCACCAGCCCCTTGCTGGAGCTGTCGGCGGACCCCTCCTCCCACCAGTTCCCCGCGATCAGGGTCGGGGCGTTGTTGCCGAGCGTGTCGCGGTAGTCGGTGTGGCGACTGCCGACGTCCGCGTACGACGCGCCGTGGAGGACGTTCCCGCTCACGGTCTCGTATGTGCACCCGTCGTCGGTGTACACGCTCTTGCCCAGTCCCCACTGGCCGTGGATGACGTTGCCGTTGACCTGCTCGCCGTCGGCCATCGACGTACCGGTCAGGCCCTGGGTGTAGACGCCTCCCCCGTCGTCGAGCAGCTGCAGGTAGTCGTGCGATACGGCAGCGCGGCTCGGTCCACTGGCCCAGGCCGTCGCGCTCGACGTTCCACAGCTCCTCGCCGCCGGTGTAGACGAACTCGGCGTCCGAGGGGCGCCGCCAGCGCGCCACGGTGTCGGCGGTGGCGGTGTACCCGGTCGCCGTCATGGTCAGACCGACCGGGACCTCGCCCCGGGCCCGCTGGGCGCGCACACCGTCCACGTACAACTGCCGCGTGTCGGTGAGCCCTTGGGGAGCGGGGGCGGCTCAGAGTCCGGAGCGCCCGGACACCTGCCGCCACCCCTCGACCCCGCGCCCGCCGCTGATCAGGGTCGAGTCCGCGCCCGCGCCCTGCCGGACGACGCGGTGCCCGGCCGGGCCGGAGTCGCGCCCGTCGAGGACGAGCGGCCCGGTCGTCCGGTACGTCCCGGGGGCCAGGTGCACGGTGATGTCGCCGGAGTAGTGCGCCGAGATGGAGTGCGCGGCCTTCTCGCGCGCCAAGTCGCGGGCGCGGGTCAGGGTGCGCACGGGATGAGTCGCCGCTCCGTCGTCGGCGTCCCGGCCCGAGGGCGAGACATGGACGTCGGCGGTGCGCGGCGCCGCCCGGGCCCCGGCCCCCGCCGGGGGCACCGGGCCGGGACCGGTCAGGACCAGGGCGGCGAGCAGGGCGGTCAGTACGGCTCGTACGGGCGTGCTCCGGAGCGCGGGCATCCTGCCTCCTCGGGAGTCGAGGGAAACATAGGAGCACTGGCACGAAAGGGTCAACGCATGCGGTCAATATTCTGCGAAGCGCCTCCCAACCGACGCTATTCATCGGATCACTAAGGGCGTGTCAGTCGAAGCGGAGACCTCCGGTCCGTGTCCGCTTGAGCTCGAAGAAGTCCGGGTGGGAGGCGATCACCCGCACACTGTCGAAGAGCCGGGCCGCCTCCTCGCCGCGCGGGATGGAGCTGAGCACCGGCCCGAAGTAGACGCTCCCGTCGAGGTGCATCGTCGGCGTACCGACGTACGCGTCCGCCGCCGGGTCCCTGCCCTCGTCGTGGCTGCGGCGCACCGCCTCGTCGTACGCCGGGTCGTGCGCGGCCCGCGCGAGCGCCGCCGGAAGGCCGAGCTCGGCCAGCGCCTGGGTGATGACCTCGTCGAAGTCCTCGTTCTTCTGCTCGTGTATCCGGGTGCCGTACGCGGTGTACAGATCGCGCAGCACACCCTCCCCGTTGTCCTGCGCGGCCGCCACCGCGACCCGCACGGGACGGATCGACTTGTCGACCAACTCGCGGTACCAGGCGGGCAGTTCGTTGCCGATGTTGTGCAGGTACAGGCTCATCACCCGGAACCGGAGGTCGATGTCCCGGTGCCGCTCGACCTCCAGCATCCAGCGCGAGGTGATCCAGGCGAACGGGCAGGCGGGGTCGAAGTAGAAGTCGACGGTGGTGGGGCCGGTGCGCTCGGTGGTGTCCATAGGACGAAGGTAGCGACGGAGTGGACCCGGGGTCCGGGCCATTGGCGCATCGGTCCACTGGGCCACTTGGGGCCGCAGGGGGCGGCCCCCGCCGCTTCGGCCGCTCAGTCGCCGGTCATCTCCACGAGGGCCTTGACCGTGTTCCAGTTGCGGGCCGTCGCCTCGACGCCCTTGAGCAGGGCGGGCTTCGCCAGTGCCTCGGCGAGCTTGGAGCGGCCGATGCCGTCGGGCGCGTACAGATAGAGGACCCGGTCGCCGAGGCGGAAGGTGTCGGGCAGGAAGGCCTTGGTGTCGATGCCGGCGAAGCGCTCGGGATCCACGGGGCCGGAGAAGAACGTGGCGTGCAACTGCCGGCCCTCCAGCTCGTCCGCCGGGAACGGGCAGGCGTCCACGACCGCCCTCAGATAGGCACCGGTGCGCACCAGACAGGCGACCTGGAACCCGAAATGCTTCCCGATGGCCCCCTCCAGGGCGGCGGCGAGCGCGTCCGGGTCATGGGAGTCGCTGCTGAAGACGGCGTTGCCGCTGTTCAGATAGGTGCGCACGGAGCCGTGGCCGAGCTCGGTGAGCAGCGCTCTGAGCTCGGCCATCGGGACCTTCTTGTTGCCGCCCACGTTGATCCCGCGCAGCAGGGCGGCGTACATCGTCGTCATGTCCACACAATAGGACGGCTCCCGTGCCTCGTGGGGGATGGCACGGGAGCCGACGTTCATGACCGCCGGGGCGTGGTCACTCGACGACCTTGAGCAGCTTGTTCGGGGTGCCGGCGCTCGGGTTGGTGATCTTCCCGGCCGTGGCGCCGCCGGTCAGCGCGTCCGAGACCTGGGCCGGGGTGGCGTCCTTGTGGGCGGCGAGGTAGACGGCGGCGGCGCCCACGACGTGCGGGGTCGCCATCGACGTACCGGAGATCGTCTTGGTGGCGCCGTCGTCGGTGTTCCAGTCGGAGGTGATGTCCGAGCCGGGGGCGTAGAGGTCCACCACGGAACCGAAGTTGGAGAAGTCCGACTGCTGGTCGTCCTTGGTGGAGGAGGCCACGGTGATCGCCTCCTTGACTCGGGAGGGCGAGCCCTGGCCGGCGTCGGCCGACTCGTTGCCCGCCGCCACGGCGAAGGTGACGCCGGAGGCGATGGCCTTCTGCACGGCCGTGTCGAGCGCGGGGTCGGCGCCGCCGCCGAGGCTCATGTTGGCGACCGAGGGGCCCTTGTGGTTCTTGGTGACCCAGTCGATGCCCGCGACGACCTGCTCGGTCGAGCCCGAACCCTGGTCGTCCAGGACGCGGACGGCGACGATCTTCGCCTTCTTGGCGACGCCGTGCGCGGTTCCGGCGATGGTGCCCGCCACGTGCGTGCCGTGGCCGTTGCCGTCGTCGGCGGTGGTGTCGTTGTCGATGGCGTCGAAGCCGGAGGTGGCCCGGCCGCCGAAGTCCTTGTGGCTGACGCGCACACCGGTGTCGATGACGTACGCGGTGACGCCCTCGCCCGCGCTGTCCGGGTAGCTGTACTTGCCGTCCCCGGCGGTCTCGGCCTGGTCGATCCGGTCCAGCCCCCACGAGGGCGGGCCGGCCTGCTCGGCGGTGATGTGGAACTTCTTGTTCTGGACGACCGTGCCGACGGCCGGGTCGGCGGCCAGCCGCTTGGCCTCGGTCTGCGAGAGCCCGCTCGCCGAGAAGCCGTTGACGGTCGAGGCGTAGTCGCGCTGGAGGGTGCCGCCGTACTCGTCGGCGAGCTTGCGCTTGGCGTCCGCCGAGGCCTTCTCGTCCAGCAGGACGATGTAGCTGCCGTCGATGGCGCCCTTGGCGTCCAGGCCGTACACCGTGCCCTCGGCGGGCGCGGCCGCGCCCGCCATCTGGGTGGTCATGACCGTGACACCGGCCGCCGCCGCCACGGCGGTTATCCCGGCCGTGAGCTTGAGGCGGCTCTTGCGCTTGTGAGTTGCCATGAAGAGGGGTCTCCTCGCCAGTTTTTGTGGGGGGTTGGCCTACCGGATGGAAACCTTCCGGGCGGCTTGTTCGAAACCCTTGCCGATGGACGAGCGCAGATCAAGAGATCCAGAAAGCTGTGACTTACACAACAAGGTTTCGTAATAAAAAACAGGCCACCGCAGGTCAACTCGGGTGTTGTGCAGGCTTGGTGCACACACCGTGGCGACCCCGGCGTGGATCTTCCCTCACAAACGCCTTTACGTGTAAGGGGCTTGAATCCCTTGGGTAGGGGATGCCCCCACTTCGCAGGGAGTAGATACCGAGGACCCGGTTCACCAGGGAGCACGAGGAGACGGCCGGATCCAGCCCCTACCGTCGTAACCGGATGGCGGCGCAGGGCTGCCATCGTCTGTCAGGGGGGCGTCTCACCATGGTCAACGGAGTCACAAGAGTGCGCGGCGTGGCCGCGCGGGCCGGTGGGTGGAGCGCCCGCCACCGCTGGGCGGCGGTGGTGATCTGGGTGCTCTTCGTGTTCCTGGCCATGGGGATCGGCTCGGCCGTGGGGCGCATCGACGTCAAGGACAACCAACTGCCCGGTGAGGTCGGTCAGGCGCAGAAGATCATCGATGACGCGGGGCTGAAGGAGCCGGCCGGCGAGACCGTCTTCGTCCAGGCGGTCGACGGCTCCGTCAAGGCGACCGACCCCGTCTTCCGCACCGCCGTGGACGAGGTGATGAAGGCGGTCGACGGCACCGGCCAGGTCACCAAGGTGACTTCTCCGTACACCGCGAAGACCCTCTCCAAGGACGGCCGCAGCGCCCTGATCCAGTTCGAGGTGCGCGGCGACGCCGACACCGCGCCCGACCGCATCACGCCGGTGCTCGACGCGGTGAAGAAGGTGCAGGGCGAGCACAAGGAGCTGCGGATCGAGGAGATCGGCAGTGCCAGCATGGGCAAGACGTTCGACGACGCCTTCGGCGACGACTTCAAGAAGGCCGAGTACTCGGCGGTGCCCGTCGCCCTCGGCATCCTGCTCATCGCCTTCGGCGCGCTGGTCGCGGCCCTGCTGCCGGTCGCCCTCGCCGTCACGGCGATCATCGCCACGATGGGCCTGATGGCCATCGTCAGCCACCTCCAGGCGATGAGCGACACCGCCAACTCCGTGATGCTCCTGGTCGGTCTGGCCGTCGGCGTCGACTACTGCCTCTTCTATCTGCGCCGCGAACGCGAGGAGCGCGAGGCCGGACACGACGCCCAGACGGCCCTGCGCATCGCCGCCGCCACCAGCGGCCGGGCCATCATCGTCTCCGGCGTCACCGTCTGCGTGGCCATGGCGGGCATGCTCTTCACCGGACTCGCCGAGTTCGAGGCGATGGGTCTGGCCTCCCTGATGGTGGTCGCGGTGGCCATGGTCGGCTCCGTGACCGTGCTGCCCGCGCTCCTGTCGCTGCTCGGCGAGCGCGTCGAGAAGGGGAGGCTGCCGTTCCTCAACCGCGTCAAGCGCGGCAGGCGCAACCGTGGCGGCGAGAGCCGGGTGTGGCGTGCCGTCCTCGGCGCGGTGCTGCGCCGCCCGAAGGCCGCGCTGGCACTGGCGGCGGGCGCGCTGATCGCGATAGCCCTCCCGGCGGTCGGCATGCACACCCAGAACCTCACGCTCGACCAGGAGTTCGGCGACTCGCTGCCCATCGTCGGCACCTACGACCGGGTCAACCAGACCTTCCCCGGCGGCGCCAGCCCCGCCAACGTCGTGATCAAGGCCGCCGACATCAACGCCCCGGAGGTCAAGCGGGCCATCGCCGACTTCCGTACGCAGTCGATCAGCCGGGGCGCCTCGGACGGCCCCATCAAGGTCACCCTGCACAGCGCGGAGAACGTGGCGGTCGTCGACGTCCCGCTGATCGGCGGCTCCGACCAGAACAAGGCGGAGAAGAGCCTCGACCTGCTCCGTGACCACATCCGCCCCGACACGCTGGGCAAGGTGCGCGGCCTGGAGGCGCCGGTCACCGGTCAGGTCGCCGGGTCCAAGGACTTCAACGCCCGGATCGTCGGCGCGGTCACCCCGGTCTTCGCCTTCGTGGTGGTCTTCGCCTTCCTGCTGATGCTGCTCTGCTTCCGCTCGCTGACGATCGCGATCACCTCGATCGTCCTCAACCTCCTCTCGGTGGGCGCGGCCTACGGCATCCTGACCGCCGTCTTCCAGCACGGCTGGGGCGCCTCACTGGTGGGTGCCGAGGGCGTCGGCGCGATCGTCTCCTGGCTCCCGCTGTTCCTCTTCGTGATCCTCTTCGGCCTGTCGATGGACTACCACGTGTTCGTGGTGTCCCGGATCCGCGAGGCCCGGATCCAGGGCCGCTCGACCCGCGACGCCATCCAGCACGGCGTGGTGACCACGGCCGGTGTGGTCACCAGCGCGGCGATCATCATGGTGGCGGTCTTCGCGATCTTCGGAACGCTCTCGATGCAGTCGATGAAGCAGATGGGCGTGGGGCTCGCCACGGCCGTCCTGATCGACGCCACGGTCATCCGGGGCGTGCTGCTCCCGGCGGTCATGGTCCTGCTGGGCGAGCGCAACTGGTACATGCCGAAGTGGCTGCGCTGGCTGCCCGACCTCACCCACGACGAGTCGGCCGTCGCCCCGCCGGTCACGGCCGCCCACGGCGACGAGGACCGCGACCGGATCGTCCGGGTCTGACGCGACGCGGTGTGAAGGGTACGGACGGGGCCCGGGGAGCACGTGCTCCCCGGGCCCCGCCTGTCGGGATGGTGGAGGTGTACGTACGGGTGGCGCTCGGGGCGTACGTACGGGTCGTGCCTGGTGGAGGTCTTGCCCTGCGGGTCGTGCCTGCGGGGCGTGCTTACGTGGCGTACTTCGGCGTCGTAGGCGGGGGGCCGGACCGTACGCTCGGGCCGCTCGATGCGTTACGGGAGGAGCCTGCGGGGCCAGGGCCTCAGACCGGCAGGGCCGCCTCGATCAGGTCCGCCGCCTGCCGGGTGCCACCCTCGCGGGCCATCTCCCGGCGGACGGCCTCGGCGCGCTCGGCCACCTCGGGGTCCCCGACCAGCGCCAGGACCGCCTCCCGCAGGGTCTCGGCGGTGGCCTCCTCCATGGGGACATGGCGGGCGACCCCCAGGGACTGGAGCATCTCGGCATTGCTGAACTGGTCGACGGCCTGGGGCACCGCCACCATCGGCGTCCCGGTGGCCAGCCCCTCCTGGCTGCCGCCCGCGCCCGCGTGGGTGATGAAGGCATCGGCCTCGCGCAACACGGCGAGCTGCGGAACCCAGTCGCGCACCTCCACGTTGAGGGGGATCTCCCCGAGCTCCGCCCGGTCCACGAACTTGCCGATCTGGAGCACCACATGCCAGCCAGGCAGATCACCGAAGGCCTTCAGGCACGCGCGGTAGAACGCGGGCCGCTCGGTGAAGGTCGAGCCGAGCGAGACGAGCAGCACCTTCTCGGCACCCGCCGGCCGCTGCCACTCCTGCTGTTCGGCGCGCTCGCCGTGGCAGGCGCCCACGAAGGTGTAGACGGACTCGTCGCACCGGTCGGCGTGCGGCTGGAGGGCCCGTGGAATCAGGACGAGTGAGCGCACGGGCCGGCCGACGAGCCGGTCGGGGTCGGTGTGGTGCATCCCGTGCTCGTCGAGCCAGGCCCGGTACCGGGCGTAGTACGCCTTGCCCCGCTCCGAGGCACGCAGCTCCGCGTACATCGGATCCGCCACCTCCTCCTCGTACCCCTCCCACGCCACCAGGTTCGGCGAGAGCTGGATGTAGGGCACGCCCCAGCCGTGCGCCAGGACAGGCGCCGGGTAGGAGGTGATGTCGCTGATCACCAGATCCGGCCGGTCGTCCTCGAAGGCGTTGGCGAGCTGGGGCAGCGCCTGGATGGCATCGTCGAGGAACGGTTCGATGTTGTCGATGAGTTCGGTCCCCCACGCCTCGGGGTGGTCCTCGGTCGGCAGCGTCGACCGGTAGACCACCGGCTCGGCCCCGGTCGCGGCGACCTTGGCGGCGAAGGACTCCGGGATCGCGTAACTCACCCGGTGGCCACGGGAGACGAGCTCCCTGATGACCTCCAGGCTCGGGTTCACGTGCCCGTGGGCGGCGATGGAGAACATGGCGATGTGGGCACGCTTGGTTGCGGTCATGACCTCACGCTAAACGAGACGAGACGTCTCGTGCAATGTATTTACGGCGCCTCCCTCCTCCCGGGTCAGCGCTGATAGCGGGCCAGCACCCGATTCCCGTCCTTGACCAGACGTTTTCGCAGCTCGGCCAGGTCGATCGCGCCGCTGTAGTACTGCTGGAGGGCGGGGGTGGCGACCTTGTCCTTCCACTCCGGGTACCCGCGCACCGACTGCGCGGGAGCCGGACGCAGCGCGTCCGCCAGGGCGGCGCCGGTCGCCCAGCCATGGCGCCCGGTGTGCAGGGCCGGGCCCTTCAGGGCCGCGACCCCCGTCGGCAGCATCCAGTCGCCCTGGGCGAGCCGGACCATGTTGCGCGGCTGGAGCAGGAAGCCGATGAACGCGGCCGCCTCCCTCTTGTGCGGGCTGTCCTCGGCCACCGAGAGCGTCTGCGGGCTGACCCCCTGGGCCAGTCCCCCGCTCCCCGCCGGGGCGGGCAGCACGGTCCACTCGAACCCCTCGGGCGCCTGCTGCACGATCTGCTGACGGTACGAGAAGCCCAGCGCGGCCATCGCGTACCGGCCGCCGAAGAAGCCTGGCAGGATGTCGGAGCCGCCCATGCCGAGCGTGGTCCGCGCGGCACTCCCGTCGACGCCGACCTGGTCGTGGATCACCGAGGGCACGGTCGCGTCGCCCTCCTCGAACACCACCCGCGCCTTGCCGTCCGCCTCCCGGTGGAACAGGCGCCCTCCAGCGGACAGGCCCAGGTTCAGGGTGAGCGACACGGGCTCCTTGAGCGGCCAGGCGATCCCGTACCGCCCCGGCGCGGTCAGCTTCTTCGCCGCCTGACGGAACTCCTGCCAGCTCCAGGGCTGTTGAGGGGTGGGTATCCGCACCCCCGAGGCCTTGAGGATCCTGGTGTTGGCCATCAGCACCCTCGGCTCCTGGAGGAACGGCACTCCGTACACCCCTTTGCCGAAGGTCGCCGTCTCCCAGCTCCGCTCCGGGATGTCCTGCTTCAGTGCGGCGGGCAGCAGGGGGCGCAGATCGGCGAGGTAGCCGCCGTAGGCGAAGTCCGCCAGGTCGTCGGAGGCGTCATGGATGACGTCCGGCGCCTCGCCGCCCTCGAACGAGGTGAGCAGCTGGTCATGGACGGTGTCCCAACTGCCCTGCACGTACTGGACCTGGATCTGCGGATGTGCCCCGTTCCACTCCTTCACCAGCTCCCTGGTGACCGCCACCGACTCCTTCTGCCAGGCCAGCGACTGGAAGCGGAGCGTGATCTTCCCGTCGTCGGCCGCGCCGCTGTCGGAGCAGCCGGTGAGAGTGGAGAGGAGCAGGGCCAGCACCACTCCGGCGAGCGTCAGCAGACGTGCGCGCATCAGCTCTTCACCGCCCCGGCGAGCATTCCGCTGGTGATGCGCCGCTGGATGACGGCGAAGACGGCCAGCGACGGCAGCGTGGCGAGGAAGGCCGCAGCCGCCAGCGGGCCGAGGTCGGCGGCCCCCTCCGCACCGAGGAAGTGGGTGAGGACGACCGGCAGGGTCTGTTTCTCCGGTGTTTTCAGAAGAACGAGCGCGAAGAAGAATTCGTTCCACGCGGTGATGAAGGCGAAGAGCGCGGTGGCCACGATGCCGGGGGCGAGCAGCGGCGCGGTGACCGAGACCAGCGTGCGCAGCCGCCCAGCCCCGTCGACCGCCGCCGCCTCCTCCAACTCCAGGGGCACCGCCCGGACGTAGCCGACCAGCATCCACAGCGCGAAGGGCAGCGACCACACCACGTACACCATGACCAGGCCGCCCACCGAGTTCACGAGATGGAGGCGCTTGAGGACCAGGAAGAGCGGGATGATCAGCAGGACGAACGGGAACGCCTGGCTGACCACCACCCAGCCGGTCGCCGCCGTCGCCAGTCTGCCGCGCCGACGGGCCATCACGTACGCCATCGGCGTCGCCACCACCACCGCGATCAGCGCCGCCGAGACCGCCGCCACCAGGCTGTTGAACCCCGCGCGCAGCAGCGGCTGTTCGTCGAAGGCCTGCCGGAAGTTGTCGAGGGTGGGGTGTCCGGGGATCCAGGTCGGGTGCAGCGAACCGAGCTCGCGCGCGGGCTTGAAGGCCGTGGAGAGCAGCCACAGGAACGGGAACGCGAGGAAGACCAGATAGCCGAGGAGCGCCAGGTACTGTCCGGCGCGCCCCAGCGGTCGCGTACGGGACGTCATCGTCATCTGTCCTCACCTCTGCCGAGCCGCGCCACCAGATGGAACGCCAGGAACACCGAGATCACCGCGACCATCACACAGCCCATCGCGGCCGCGTACCCGAACTGGCCGTACCGGAAGGCCTCTTCGTAGGCGAAGAGCATGGGCAGCCGGGTCTTCCCGCCGGGGCCGCCGTTGGTCAGGACGTAGACCAGGGCGAACGAGTTGAAGTTCCAGACGAGGTTGAGCGCGGTGATGGCCAGCGCCACGGGTCTGAGGGCGGGCCAGGTCACCGTGGAGAAGCGGCGCCAGGCCCCGGCGCCGTCGATCGCGGCGGCCTCGTGCAGTTCGTGCGGGGTGTTCTGGAGGCCGGCGAGCAGGGCCACCGTCGTCTGCGGCAGTCCCGCCCAGACGCCGACGACGATCACGGCGGGCAGGGCGGTGCCGAGACCGGTGAGCCAGTCCCGGCCGCCACCGAATCCGAGGTCGTGAAGCGTCTCGTTGAGGATCCCGGCGTCCGGGTTGTACACCAGCCGCCACATGATGCCGACGACCACCTCCGGCATCGCCCAGGGGATGATCGCGAGCGCCCGCGCCAGCCACCGGAAGCGGAGGTTCTGGTCGAGCAGCAGGGCGAGTCCGAGGGCGAGCAGGAACTGCGGCACGGTGACCCCGACCGCCCATACCAGCCCGATCCGGAACGACTCCCAGAACAGGGTGTCGTGGAGCAGGTCTTGGAAGTTGAGCAGCCCGGTCCACTCGGTGGGCGCGGTGCGGCCCGCCTGGGAGTCGGTGAAGGCCAGGGCGATGCCGTAGAGCAGCGGTCCCACGCTCAGGACGAGGATCGGGATCAGCGCGGGCAGCACCAGGAACCAGGCCCCGTGGTCCGGGGGTCTGCCCGGGCCGGGGCGCTCGCGTAACCGTCTCCCACGCCTCCCCGACCGCGCCGATACGGTGGCCCATGTCATTGTTCGACCCCTTTGCCGGGATTGCCGAATGACCCCCGTCATCGTGCTGACGGTCCGTGGGTTCGTCAAGACGACCTGCCTCCTCACGATGACGACCTGCGTGAATGCGAGACTTGCCCGGTACGGAACGATCACCGGGAGTGAACAGTGGACGAGGCACGGGCGCGCGAAGTACTGGCCGCGGCGGGACTCGACGCGAGCTGGCCGGGGGCGGGGCCGGGGGCAGCGGGGTTCGGCGGGGCCGGGGCGGGTGCGGTGAGCCGGGCGAGCGCGGCCAGCAAGGCGAGCGCGGCCAGCCCGGCGAGCGCGGCCGGCCCCGCCGATGCCTCCACCCCCGCGGCAGCCGCCCCCGCCGACACCCCCGCCACGGCGCCCGCCGGACCCCCCGCCGAGTTGCTCGCCCTCGGTGAGAACGCCGTCTTCGCCATCGGCGACCTCGTGGTCAAGGTCGGTCGTGACGCGACCGAGCACCCCGAACTCCTGGCGCGCGCCGAGCGTGAGCCGGCCATCGCCGGCTGGCTCGCCGGGTGCGGCGTCCCCGCGGTGCGGGCGGCCGAGCCCGCGCCCCGGCTGGTGGACGGCCACCCCGTGACGCTCTGGCACCGGCTGCCCGCCGCCGTCCGCCCCGCGGGCCCGCGCGATCTGGCCGAGCTGCTGCGGCTCGTCCACGCCCTGCCCGCCCCGGCGTTCACGCTGCCCCGACGAGAACTGCTCGGCGGGGTGGAGCGCTGGCTGCGGCTGGCCGGGGACGCGATCGACCCCGCCGACGCGGCCTATCTCCGCGCCCGCCGGGACGGCTTCGCCGACGCGGCCGCCGCCCTCACCCCGCACCTCCCGCCCGGCCCCATCCACGGCGACGCACTGCCCCGCAACGTCCATGTCGGGCCCGACGGTCCGGTCCTGGTCGACCTGGAGACCTTCTCCGCCGACTTCCGGGAGCACGACCTGGTGGTCATGGCTCTCTCCCGGGACCGGTACGGGCTGCCGGACGAGCAGTACGAGGCGTTCACCGAGGCGTACGGATGGGATGTGCGGGAGTGGGAGGGGTGCGCGGTGCTGCGGGGCGCGCGGGAGACGGCGAGCTGCGCCTGGGTCGCCCAGCACGCGCCGTCCAACCCCAAGGCGCTCGACGAGTTCCGCCGCCGGGTCGCCTCCCTGCGGGACGGGGATCCCGAGGTCCGCTGGTACCCGTTCTGAAGGGCTCCGCCATCCGCCGGGAGGGTGCGACCCGATCCCGTGGCGTCGGCAGGCCCCGGCTGCCGGCGGTCCCCTGTCAGCCCCGGGCCGGGGCCAGTTCCCGTATCGGCCACGCCGGGTCGACCGTCGCGTCCGGTGTGCCCTTGCGGCGGAGGAACTGCTGGAAGTCGGCCGCCCACGCCGCGTACCACTCGATCTGCTGTTCGTGCAGTTCCGCCGGGCGCAGACCCGCGACCTGCGGATGGCGGTCGGCTATCGCCACGGCCACCCGGACCGCCGCCAGCGCGTCCGCGCCCGCCTCATGGGCGCCGTCGAGCACCACTCCGTACTCCAGGCACACCGCCTCCAGCGTCCGCTTGCCCTTGCGGTAGCGGTCGACCGCACGGTCGATCGTGTACGGATCGACGACCGGGCCCGGGGGCGCACCCCCGAGCCGGTCGGTGAGCGAGGGCAGGGTGTGGCGGCGCAGCTCGGCCTCCAGGAGCGTCAGGTCGAAGGCCGCGTTGTAGGCCACGACCGGCACTCCTCGCGCCCAGTAGCCCGTGATCGTCTCCGCTATCTCGTCGGCGACCTCGCGCACCGGGCGGCCTTCGGACGCCGCCCGCTCGTTGCTGATGCCGTGGATCGCCGAGGCCTGCGCCGGGATCAGAATGCCCGGATCCGCCAGCCAGTTCAGCTGCCGGGCCACCTCTCCGCCCCTGACGCCGACGATCGCCGCCGACACGATCCGTGCCTCCAGCGGGTCCGTACCGGTCGTCTCCAGGTCGAATCCGACCAGCGGTTCGCGATGCCACCCCATCTTGGCCCTCCCTTTTGGTGCTCTCCCCCAGTGACGAACAGCCTCGCACGCAGCACTGACAACGGGGCCCGGACAGCCCGCGGGAGGGTCAGGACACCGGCCGCGAATCCGCCCACATCGACTCGAACTCCTCGCGGTATGTCGCGAAAAGTCCGTGTTCGACATCCTGGTCGGGGCGTACGACCTCCCGCCGCGCGCCTCCGCGCAACACCAGCACCGGCGCCTCCATCCCCCGCGCCCGGCGCAGATACGACTGGACGACCGCCAGGCCGTCGGTGCCGTCCCCGTCGACCAGGTACGCCGTGAAGCGGGGAGTCTCGTCGAACACCTGGATCTCGAAGGCCCCGGGGTCGCGCAGCCGGGCCCGCACCCGGCGCATGTGGAGGATGTTCATCTCGACCGACCGGCTCAGCTCGCCCTTCTTCAGCCCCAGTTCGCGCTCGCGCCGCTTGACCGCGCTGCTCGCCGGGTTCAGGAAGAGCAGCCGGACGCGGCAGCCCGACTCGGCCAGACGGACGAGCCGGCGCCCCGAGTAGTTCTGGACCAGCAGATTGAGGCCGATCCCTATGGCGTCGAGCCGGCGGGCGTGGCTGAACAGGTCCTCGGCGGGAAGCTGGCGCTGGAGCCGCACCCGGTCGGAGTGGACCGAGACGACGTCCGCGTACCGGTCGCCCACCAGGTCCTCGACCGCGTCGATGGGCAGCCGGTGCGCGGCGGGCGCGCCCGCGCCACCGCCCAGTACGTCCAGCAGCCGGGCCGAGGCGCGCTCGGCCTGGGCGAGCACCGCCTCGTTGAGCGCGCGGTTGCGCGAGACCACGTTCCGCGCGACCTCCAGCTCGTCCAGTGCGAGCTCCACGTCGCGCCGGTCGTCCACGTACGGCTCGAAGCACGGCCAGTGCTGCACCATCAGCTCGCGCAGCTGCGGCAGGGTGAGGAAGCTCAGCACGTTGTCGTCGGCCGGGTCGAGCAGATAGCCCTTGCGGCGCGAGACCTCCCGTACGGCGACGGCCCGCTGCACCCACTCCTGCCCGGCCGGGCCCGCCGCCGCGACCACCCAGTCGTCGCCGTGGACCGGCTCGTAGATGGGGCGCAGCACCGCCGCGACCACGGCCCGCAGCCGCTGCTCCACCAGGTTCAGCCAGATGTAGGCCCGGCCGGCCCGCTGGGCGCGGGTGCGCACCTCGCTCCAGTCGTCCGTGCCCCAGTCCAGCTCCGCCCCGATCTCCACCGGACGCGCCACGGACACCGCGCCGGGCGGGATGTCGCCGGACTCCCCCTCGTGACCCGTGTCACCAGGGGGCAGCTCCAGCCCTCCCGAGCTCACCCGCGCACCGCCTTCCGGTCCCCCTCCAACGATCAAGGAAGAGTACTCCGCGAGCAGGAGGCGGTGCAGCCGGATGGAGAGGCTGTTTCCCAACTCCCTTGTCGATGAGATCGGTTCCGCACGGGGCGTGCGGGGCGAGTGAGCTGATTCATACCGTCCCGACCTGCGCCGGGGCCCCGGAGGGTGTCGGCCGGTGGCCGGATCGGGCCGCGCAGGCCGTCCGGATCGACCGGGGTACCGGTCGCCCAACGGGGGTAACCGCTGTGGGGATCACCCTCCGGAGCACTCCGGCGTCCTAGGGGACGGACTTCTTTTCCGGGAGGATCTGCGTCAAGTGCCCCTCAGTACCCGGAACAGAAGTGGAAGAGTCTTGCCCATGCAGGTGTGGCCGGGACAGGCGTACCCACTCGGCGCCACGTACGACGGCGCCGGGACCAATTTCGCGGTCTTCTCGGAGGCCGCCCAGCGGATCGAGTTGTGCCTTCTGCACGACGACGGGTCGGAGACGGCGGTGGAGCTGCGCGAGAGCGACGCCTTTGTACGCCATGCGTATCTGCCCGGGGTGATGCCGGGCCAGCGCTACGGCTTCCGTGTGCACGGGCCGTACGAGCCGCAGAACGGGCACCGCTGCAATTCGGCGAAGCTGCTCCTCGACCCCTACGCGCGCGCCATCAGCGGGAGCATCGAATGGGGCGAGGCGGTGTACGGCTACTACTTCGACCGCCCCGACTCCCGCAACGACATGGACTCGGCGCC
This sequence comes from Streptomyces sp. NPDC005878, assembly GCF_040629815.1. Classification (NCBI taxonomy): domain Bacteria; kingdom Bacillati; phylum Actinomycetota; class Actinomycetes; order Kitasatosporales; family Streptomycetaceae; genus Streptomyces; species Streptomyces sp. NPDC005878. The sequence goes on along the minus strand of NZ_JBEXWK010000002.1, from coordinate 14,764 downwards.
GCACACCATGACGTCCGTCGTCGTCAACCCGTACTTCGACTGGGGCGACGACCGGCCGCCGCGCACCGAGTACCACCGCACGGTTCTCTACGAGGCCCATGTGAAGGGCCTGACGATGCTCCATCCGGAGCTGCCCCCGGAGATGCGCGGCACCTACGCGGCCCTGGCGCACCCGGCCGTCATCGGCCATCTGACGGAGCTGGGGGTGACGGCCCTGGAGCTGATGCCGGTCCACCAGTTCGTCAACGACCACCGGCTGGCGGACGAGGGGATGTCCAACTACTGGGGTTACAACACGATCGGGTTCTTCGCCCCCCACAACGCCTACGCCTCCTGGGGCGACCGGGGACAGCAGGTCCTGGAGTTCAAGCAGGCGGTACGGGCGCTGCACGAGGCCGGGATCGAGGTCATCCTGGACGTGGTATACAACCACACGGCCGAGGGCAACCACCTGGGCCCCACGCTCTCCTTCCGGGGCCTGGACAACGCGCAGTACTACCGGCTGGCCGACGATCCGCGCTACTACGAGGACACCACCGGCACCGGGAACTCGCTCCTGATGCGCTCGCCGCACGTCCTCCAGCTGATCATGGACTCGCTGCGCTACTGGGTGACCGAGATGCACGTGGACGGCTTCCGCTTCGACCTCGCGGCGACGCTGGCCCGCCAGTTCCACGAGGTGGACCGGCTGTCGTCGTTCTTCGACCTGGTGCAGCAGGACCCGGTGGTCAGCCAGGTGAAGCTGATCGCGGAGCCCTGGGACGTCGGTGAGGGCGGCTACCAGGTGGGCAACTTCCCGCCGCTGTGGACCGAGTGGAACGGCAAGTACCGCGACACCGTGCGGGACCTGTGGCGGGGCGAGCCACGGACGCTCGCGGAGTTCGCCGGACGGCTCACCGGCTCCTCCGACCTCTACCAGGACGACGGACGGCGCCCCCTGGCCAGCATCAACTTCCACACCTGCCACGACGGCTTCACCCTGCACGACCTCGTCGCGTACAACGACAAGCACAACGAGGCCAACAAGGAGGGCAACCGGGACGGCGAGAGCCACAACCGGTCCTGGAACTGCGGCGTCGAGGGCGATACGGACGACGCCGGCGTGCTGGAGCTGCGCGAGCGCCAGATGCGCAACTTCATCGCCACCCTGATGCTGTCGCAGGGCGTGCCGATGCTCAGCCACGGCGACGAGTTCGCCCGGACCCAGCACGGCAACAACAACGCCTACTGCCAGGACAGCGAGCTGAGCTGGGTGAAGTGGCCCGACCCGGGCAGCGACCCGGAGGGGACGCTGCTCGCCTTCACCCGGACGATGGTGTGGCTGCGGCGCGACCACCCGGTGTTCCGGCGCCGCCGGTTCTTCCACGGCCGGCCGGTGGAGGGCACGCACGACGAGCTCTCGGACATCGCCTGGTTCACCCCCGAGGGTGAGGAGATGACCCAGCAGGACTGGCAGTCGGCGAGCGCCAAGGCCCTCACCGTCTTCCTCAACGGCAACGCCATCTCCGAGCCCGGACCGCGCGGCGAGCGCATCGCGGACGACTCGTTCCTGCTGATGTTCAACGCGAGCGCGGAGACCATCGACTTCCTGGTGCCGGTCAACCACGGCCGGCAGTGGCAGGTGGTGGTCGACACCGGCCGGCGCGAGGGGGTGCCGCCGGGCGAGGGCGCCAAGGTCACGGCGGGCGAGCGGGTCACCCTGGTGGGGCGGAGTCTGACGGTGCTGCGGCGCCCGGCCTGAGCGCCTGCGGGGCGGGGCGGGTCCCCCCCGGACGGACGGGACCCGCCCCGCCCCGTACGGACCACGAGAGGGCCGCGCACAGGACCGCCGCCACCACCATGACGGCGAAGGCGGCCACCGGCCCGTGGTCCTGCGCCGGCCGCACCGCCAGCGCGAGGGCGAGCGCGCCGCCCACGAACCGGCGGTGGCCGTGCTGCCGCCGGTCTCGGCGGCCAGCAGCACACTGCCCAGTTGGCATATGGCCGTCGGCAGCCGCCCGAGGAAGAAGGCGACCGGCAGCGGCGGGCCCGTGAGGGCGATGACCTCGCGGTAGGTGTGCGGCGCTCCGGACATCGGGCGAAGCCGACGCGGCAGACGGGTGCGGACCCATGGGCCGAAGGCACAGAAGCCGCACTACGGGGTACGTACGTTTGTATGACACCCACTGCGACCTACCGGCTGCAGCTCCAGCCGGACTTCCCTTTCCGTGCCGCCGAGCGTGCCGTGCCGTACCTGGCCTCGCTCGGGGTGTCGCACCTGCATCTGTCGCCGGTCCTGGAGTCGGTGCCGGGGTCGACGCACGGCTACGACGTCGTCGACCACGCGCGCGTACGCGAGGAGCTGGGCGGCGAGGACGGGCTGCGGCGGCTCGCCCGCACGGCGCGGGCGGCCGGGCTCGGCCTGGTGCTCGACATCGTCCCGAACCACATGGCGGCGGCGCCGCGCCACAACCGGCAGCTGTGGGAGGTGCTGCGCGAGGGCCCCGACTCGCCGTATGCCCCATGGTTCGACATCGACTGGACCGCGAACGGGGGCAAGGTGCTGCTGCCGGTCCTCGGCGGGCCGCTCGGGGGCGAGCTGGAGCGGTTGACCGTGGACGCGGAGAGAGGCGTACTGGCGTACGGGGAGGCGCACGAGTTCCCGCTGCGCGCCGGGACGGAGGGGCTGCCCCTGCCCGAGCTGCTGGACGCCCAGTGGTACCGGCTCGGCTGGTGGCGCCTGGCCCGCACCGAGCTCAACTACCGCCGGTTCTTCACCATCTCGGACCTCATCGGCGTCCGGGTGGAGGACGAGGAGGTCTTCGCCGCGACCCACGCCAAGGTGCTGGAGCTGGTCCGGGACGGAGTGGTGGACGGGCTGCGCGTGGACCACCCGGACGGCCTCGCCGACCCCGAGGCGTATCTGCGGCGGCTGAACGCGGCGACCGGCGGCGCCTGGACCGTGGTGGAGAAGATCCTCGCCCGCGCCGAGCCGCTGCCCTCCGACTGGGCGGTCGCGGGGACGACCGGCTACGACGCGCTGCACCGGATCGACGGACTCTTCGTGGATCCCGTCGGCCACCGGGAACTTCTCGACCACTACCGGGAGTTCATCGGGCAGGACGGCGACCGGGGGGGGCGCTGGGAGCCGACCGCGCGGCGCGCCGCGTACGAGGTGGTCACCCATGACCTGGCCGCCGAGGTGGACCGTCTGACGCGCGCGGCGGCGCGCCTGTGCGCCCGCACCCCGGACCTGCGCGACCACGCCCCGTGGGCCCTGCGCCTCGCCCTGTGCGAGCTGCTGGTCCGGATGCCGGTGTACCGCCCGTACCGGACCGGGGCGGAGGAGGTGCTGACCGAGGAGATGGCACGGGAGGCGCGGGAGGCCTTCGTGGTCCCGGAGGAGGCGGCGGCCGTCGACGCGGTACGGGGGCTGCTGCTCGGGCGCCACGGCGCGAGGAAGGCCGCCGACGGCGGCGCCGAGGGCCTTGAACTCCGCGCCTTCCAGGCCCGTTTCGCCCAGACGTCCTCGGCCCTGCGCGCCAAGTCCCTGGAGGATACGGCGTTTTATCGCTATGTAGCCCTGCTCTCGGCCAATGAGGTGGGCGGCGAACCCGGGCAGCCGGCCGTGCCCCCCGAGGAGTTCCACGCCTACTGCGCCAGGATCGCCCGCGACTGGCCGGCGAGCGGCACGGTCCTCTCCACGCACGACACCAAGCGCAGTGCGGACGTACGGGCCCGGATCGCCGTGCTGACCGAGTGTCCGGAGCGGTGGAGGTCACTGCTCGGGCGGCTGTCGGCGCCCCCCGCGCCGGATCCCCAGCTGGCCTGGGCGGCCTGGCAGACGGCGGTCGGCCTCGGCGGCACCGGCCTGGCCGGGGACCGGCTGGGCGGCGCCCTGCTCAAGGCCGCCCGCGAGGCGGGCCTGCACACCACGTGGACGGAGCAGGATCCCGCGTACGAGCGGGCGCTGACGGACTTCGCCGCCTCGGGACCCGCCGGGGCGCTCGCGGCACCGATCGCGGAGTTCTCCCGCAGCGTGGCGTCGGCCACGCGCGCGAACGTGCTGGGTGCCGCGCTGGTGCAGCTGACCATGCCGGGCGTGCCGGACGTGTACCAGGGCACGGAGTCGGAATGCCTCACACTGGTCGATCCCGACAACCGCCGGCCGGTGGATTTCCCGCAGGAGGGCGTGTACTCGCTCCCGGACGAGAAGGGCGAGCTGTCGGTGGCCGCTCTTCGGCTGCGGCGGGAACTTCCGCGGGCATTCGGGGAGTTCAGTACGTACGAGGCGCTGACCGCCGAGGGGCCGGCCGCCGAGCACTGCCTGGCCTTCTCGCGCTCCGGCGAAGTGGTGACGGCGGTGACCCGGCTCTCGTTGCGCCTGGCCGAGTCGGGCGGCTGGGGCGCGACGGCGCTGGCGCTGCCGGAGGGGGCCTGGGCGGATGTCCTGCACGGCGGTCTCTCCGGCGACTCCGCGCGCTCCGGCCGGGAGTTCACGGGGACGGTGAAGCTGAGCGATCTGTTCGCCGACCGTCCGGTCGCACTGCTCAGGCGGGTCGACGAGCGGGCCGGCCAGGAGGTCGTACGAGAAGGGTCCGCGGGGCCCGCGTGAGGAGCCCGGTCTCGGTGGGCCGGAATCCCTCGGCCCACCGGAGCCCCGGCATGGCCTCGCCCAGCGCGCGCATGGCGCACTCCGCCAGCAGGGCGGCCACGCGCGCGGCCGGGCACTCGCGGGGTCCGAAGGCGAGCGGGGCCGCGGCGGTGCGGCGCGGGTCGAACCGGTCCGGGTCGGTGAACCGGTCCGGGTCCCGGCTCGCGGCGCCGGCCAGCAGCGCGACCGCGTCGCCCGCCGGCACCGTGCCGCCGGCTATCCGGGCCTCCCGGCGCGCCCGTCTCAGCACGACGTGTACGGGCGGATTCCTGCGCAGGGACTCGCCCCAGACGGCGGTGAGGGCCCCGGGCGCCGCACTCGCGACCGCCGCCCACTCCCCCGGGTGGTCGAGAAGGTTGGCGAGCAGGGAGGCGAGCGCCTTGCCGATCAGGGCGGACCGGTCGGCGCAGAGCACGGCCAGGGCCGCGGCCGGGCCCGCCCGCCGGCCCTTGACGCGGCTGCCGCGCGTCAGCTCCGCGCAGGACAGTCCGAGCGCGGTGGCGGCGGTCCCCACGGGCAGCCAGTGGCAGAACTCGCTGGCCAGGTCCGCCGTTTCGCGTGGGGCGAGCCGCCGCGCCAGCACGTAGGCGGCCCGCTCGGACACCTCCCTGAGCACGGCGAACGCCTCGTCGTCCACCTCCTCCCCGGACCCCGCGCACCACACCTCACCGGGCCAGCAGCACGGCCCGCGCCGAGGCCGGACGAGTTCCGGGTCGGCCAAGGCGGCGGTGACGTCCCCGTACCGGCTGACGAGCCACGCACCGAGCCGGTCGTCCCGCACCAGGGGGTACGCCTCGCGCAGGGTGCGGTAGAAGCCGTACCGGTCCCGGGCGGCCTCGGGGCCGAGGAGGGAGGGCGTGGCGAGAACGGCAGCCGCCACTTTTTCCTCGGGCCCGGTCACGGCGCCCCGGACCGACGGCACGGCCCGAGGCAACCCCATCGGCACCGGTGCGCTCGGCTCGCCCTGCTCGACCGGCATGCGGCGTCCTCCCCCGGTCGGCGCCCGGGGCGGGCGCGGCTGCACCCAGGGGACCACCCCGGGCCCGCCGACGCGATCGGCGGACAGCCGAACGGGTGAGACCCACAGGACACCGCGCGGTCGCCCACTCAGCCGCTCGGCCACTCGGCCGACCGCCTACGCAGAAGCCCCCTCCCCAGCAACAGGCTGCGCATACCGCAGCTTCTCGCTGCCGGTCGCGCCCACGCGGTCGTAGAACCGCCGCGCCCCTTCGTTCCAGACGGGCGTCTGCCACTGCACCTGCGTCATCCCGAGCGCCCGGGCCTCGGCGGCCACCGCGTCGACCAGCAGGGCGCCGAGGCCCAGACCCCGGTGGCCGTCGCGCAGGAAGAGGCAGTCCATGTGCAGGTACTCGCGCGCCTGCCAGGTGGAGAACTCGGGGGCGCAGCTCGCGTAACCGACGACCTCGCCGCCCGGTATCTCGGCGACGAAACAGCGGGCGCGGGGCCTTTCCGCACCGAAGAGCACGGCTGCGAGCCGGTCCGCGAGATCGGGCGCGGGCGGCGCCGCCTTCTCGTACACCGCGTGCTCCGCCGCGAGTTCGGCCAGGCGCGGCAGGTCGGTGGGGCGGGCGGGGCGCACACAGGGCCGCTGGTCGTCGTTCATACCGCCATCATGAGGGGCCCCACTGACAACGCCCCCGGCGGCGGCGTTCGCGCAGGTCAGTGCGTGGCGAGGCGGAAGCTCATCCGCCCGAAGCTCACCTGGTCGCCGTCGTTGACCACGACCGCGCCCGTCACCCGGCGTCCGTTGACGCTGGTGCCGTTGGTGGACCCGAGGTCGCGCAGCACCCAGACGCCCGACTGGTGGGTCAGCTCGGCGTGCACCCGGGAGACCGTCTCGTGGCTGAGCCGCAGCCCGTTGTGGGGGTCGCGGCCGATCCGCAACGGGTACGGGCCCGGTACGGGGAAGAGCAGCTTGGGCAGCCGTTCGGACTGCCACGCGCGGCGCATCGTGACGCTGAACCCGGAGACCCGGCTCACGGCCCCGTACAGCGCCTTCGACCATCGGCTCTGGGTGTCCAGGTCGGCGGTGAGCGCGGCCAGTTCGTCGGCGCGGCGCGCGGACAGGGCGAGTTCCATCCGGCGCAGGAACGTGTCGTGCGACAGCTTCCCCTGTGCGGCGCCCTCTTTGAGCAGGTCGAGCGCCCGGTCCCGCTCGGCGTCCGACGGCCGGGCGGGAGCGGGATACGTGTTGAACGGGAAGGACGACGTCACAGCAGAGATTGTCGGGCCGACGGGCTCGGCGTGTCCAGCAGGGGCGCACTTGGCGTCCGTTCCCCGTCCTACCCTCTGACCTGCGAGGAAAACCCTTGTCGGAGTGCCATGCGCGATTGCTACGGTCTGGCCACCGTTATCGCCGATGAGAGGCACCCCTTGACGACAACCGCGTCGGACGTCACCTTCCGTCCGCTCGCCGGGCCCGAGGAACTCGGGCTCTTCCAGCAGCTCTCCTACGTACTCGACCACGAGGTCGAGGATGACCTCGCCGCCGGCCGCCGGCGGCCCGCCTGGATGTGGGTCGCGCTGCGCGGGGAGCGGGTGCTCGCCCGCCTGTCGTGGTGGACCCCGCCGGACCACGAAGACCCGTTCCTCCTCGACTTCCTCGACGTCGACGACTCGCTGCCGCCCGCCGAACGCCATGCCGTGGGGGTGGAGCTGCTGGAGACCGCGACGGCGGCGGTGATCCCGCGGGGCGTCCCGCGCCCGGAGTACGGCCGCTTCACGCCGGGCGACTGGCGCGAGGACGCCCACGCGCGCGAGGTCGTCGAGACCCGTATGGACATCGTGGCCGCGACCGGCGGACAGCTCCTGGTGGAGCGGCTGCGCCTGGAGTGGCGGCCGGGGACGCCGGTCCCGGAGCCGTCCACGCGGCTCGTGTTCCGCCCGGCGACCGACCGCGAGGAGCTGCTGTCGCTGATGGAGCTGGTCCTGGAGGGCACGCTCGACGAGCACAGCCGTACGGAACTGCGGACGATGACTGCGCGCGCGTCGGCGGAGCTGATGTACGACGAGGAGTTCGCGACGTACCGGACGCCCCGGGAGTGGTGGCGGATAGCCGAACTCCCGGACGGGGGCGGCCCAGTCGGCTTCGTCGTCCCGGCGCGCAACAACTACCACCCGATCATCGCGTACATCGGTGTCCTGCCCGCCCACCGCGGCCACGGCTACATCGACGACATCCTGGCCGAGGGCACCCGCGTCCTGGCCGCGCAGGACGTCCCGCGCATCCGCGCCGCCACGGACTTCGGCAATGTGCCGATGGCCAAGGCCTTCGCGCGCGCGGGTTACGTGACCTTCGGGTGTGCGGTCAACATGGTGTGGCCGGGCGAGGACTGAGACGTCTCCCGGGGCTCACCCGGCGGCGCGCTGGGCGCGGATCATGTCCCGGTACCACCGGTAGGAGTCCTTCGGGGTGCGCCGCAGCGTCGGGTAGTCGACGTGGACCAGGCCGAAGCGCTGGTCGGCGCCCTCGATCCACTCGATGTTGTCGGTGAGGGACCACACGAAGTAGCCCCGCACGTCGACGCCTTCGGCCATGGCGCGGTGCAGGGCGCGCAGGTGCCCGTCCAGGTAGCGGACGCGTCCGGCGTCCTCGATGCCGTCGTAGGAGCAGCCGTTCTCGGTGATGTACACCGGCGGCAGCCGGTCGCCGTAGCGCGCCTTCAGTAGGAGGAGCATCTCGCGCAGCCCCTCGGGGACCACCGGCCAGCCGAAGGCGGTGGTCTCGTACCCCTCGATCTCCCTGATCCCGAAGGGCAGTTCGGCGGGCATGGTGAAACCGGCGAAGGAGTCGAGGGCCTCGGGCGCGGGCGCGCCCACGCGCGTGGGGTTGTAGTAGTTCACCCCGTACCAGTCGAGCGGGGCGGAGATGACGGCGAGGTCGTCCGCGACCGGGCCCGGCATCAGGGCGGCGAAGTTCTCGTCGGGGTAGTGCCCGGTGAGGACGGGGTCCGCGAACAGCCAGTTGGCGATGGTGTCGTAGAGGTCCGCGGCGAAACGGTCCTCCTCGCTCTCGCCCGCGGGCCACACCGGTGTGTGCGAGAGCGCCAGGCCTATGGAGCGGGCGCCGGCGTCGCGCAGCGCCCCGACGGCCAGGCCGTGGGCGAGCAGCTGGTGGTGAGCGGCCGGGAGGGCGTCGAAGAGGAGCTTCTTGCCGGGGGCGTGCTCGCCGAGCGCGTAGCCGAGCAGTGTCACCTCGGCCGGCTCGTTGACGGTGATCCACATGGGGACGCGGTCGGCGAGCCTCTCGGCCACCACGCGCGCGTAGTCGGCGAACCGGTACGCGGTGTCGCGCTGGAGCCAGCCGCCCGCCTCCTCCAGCTCCAGGGGGGTGTCCCAGTGGTAGAGGGTCGGCGCGGGGGTGATGCCGTGGGCGCACAGTTCGTCGACGAGCCGGTCGTAGAAATCGAGCCCCGCCTGGTTGACGGGGCCGCTGCCGCCCGGGACGACCCGCGGCCAGCTGACGGAGAAGCGGAAGGCGCCGGCGCCGAGCCCCGCGAGCAGGGCGACGTCCTCGCGGTAGCGCGCGTGGAAGCCGGTGCCCCGGGACGCGTCCGCGCCGTCCTTCAGGCGCCCCGGCTCGGCGGCGAAGGCGTCCCATCCGGAGGGGCCCTTGCCCTCGGCTGCGGCGGCCCCCTCGGTCTGGAAGGCTGAGGCGGAGGCTCCCCAGAGGAAGCCGTGCGGGAACGGCGGCAGGGTCATGGATGTGGACCTTAATGGCGGGTAACCGCAACCTCCAGACCTTGCTCCCGCATTCCGCGGACGATGGAGGCCCAGTTCCACGGTTTGACGGTACGCGGGCAACGGGAGGTATCAGGCATGTTGTTCGAGGTGTGGGCGCCGCGGGCGGACCGGGTCGCCCTCCAGCTGGAGGGCGCGGCCCACGACATGGAGCCGCACCCGGTGCGGGCCGGATGGTGGATCACCGAGGCCGCGGCCCGGGACGGCGACCGGTACGGGTACGCCCTGGACGGCGGGCGCCCGCTGCCGGACCCGCGCTCGCGCCGCCTGCCGGACGGGCCGGAGGGGCTGAGCGCCGTCGTCGTCCACGAGGACTACGCCTGGCAGCACCCCTGGGCGGGCCGCAGACTGTCCGGCGGGATCCTCTACGAGCTGCACGTCGGCACCTTCACCGACGAGGGCACCTTCGACGCCGCGGCCGCCCGCCTCGCCCATCTGGCGGAACTGGGGGTGACGCATGTCGAGCTGATGCCGGTGTGCTCGTTCCCGGGGCGGCACGGCTGGGGGTACGACGGCGTGGCGCCCTGGGCCGTGCACGAGCCCTACGGAGGCCCCGAAGGGCTGAAGCGCTTCGTCGACGCGGCACACGCCCACGGCCTCGGTGTCGTCCTCGACGTGGTCCACAACCACCTCGGCCCCTCCGGCAACCAGCTGCCCGCCTTCGGCCCGTACTTCACCGACACCCACCAGACGCCCTGGGGCGCCGCCGTCAACCTGGACGCGCCGGGATCGGACGAGGTGCGCGCGTACTTCCTGGAGAGCGCGCTCGCCTGGCTGAGCGACTACCGGCTCGACGGGCTGCGCCTGGACGCCGTGCACGCGCTGTACGACACGCGCGCGCTGCCGTTCCTCGAAGAGCTCTCCACCGCCGTCGACGTCCTGTCCGTCCAGCTGGGCCGCCCGCTCTTCCTCATCGCCGAGTCCGATCAGTGCGACCCGCGCACCACCGCCCCGCGCGCGGAGGGGGGCCTGGGGCTGCACGCGCAGTGGAACGACGACTTCCACCACGCCCTGCACACCGCGCTCACGGGCGAGTCCCAGGGCTACTACGCCGACTTCGCGCGCGCCCCGATCGCCGCCCTGGCCAAGACCCTCACCCGGGTCTTCTTCCACGACGGCACCTATTCGAGCTTCCGCGGCCGCACCCACGGCCGCCGCGTCGACCGCGCCAGGACCCCCGCGCACCGCTTCCTGGCCTACGCCCAGACCCACGACCAGATCGGCAACAGGGCCCTGGGGGACCGGCTTTCCGCCACGCTCTCCCCCGGGCTGCTCGCCGGCGCCGCCGCGCTGGTGCTGACCGGCCCGTACACCCCGATGCTCTTCATGGGCGAGGAGTGGGGCGCCCGCACGCCCTGGCAGTACTTCACCGACCACCCCGACCCCGAGCTCGCCGAGGCCGTGCGTACGGGCCGGCGGCGGGAGTTCGCGGCGCACGGGTGGGCCGAGGAGGACATCCCCGACCCGCAGGCCCCCGCCACCCGGGCGCGCTCGTGCCTCGACTGGGACGAGCCCGCGAAGGAGCACCACGCGCGCGTACTGGACTGGCACCGGCAGCTGATCGCGCTGCGCCGCACCCGCCCGGACCTCACCGACCCGGACATCGCCGCGGTCAAGGTCGTCCACGACGAGGAGGCGCGCTGGCTCATGTTCCGGCGCGGCGACCTGCGGACCGTGGTCAACCTCGGTAAGGAGGCCGCGGTCATCCCCCTGGGACGCAACAACTGCCGGGTGCTGGCGGCCTGGGAGCAGGTGGAACCGCCCGGCCCGGACGGCGCGTTCCGGCTGCCGCCCGAGTCGTGCGCGGTGCTCGGCCCCGCGAGCACCTGACCGCCCGGCCCGTCGGCCGCACGGCTAGTCGACGAGCGCCATCTCGCGCGCGGTGTTGTTGAAGCTGCGCCCGCCGTCCTCGGTGACCGTCACGATGTCCTCGATCCGCACGCCGAACCGGCCCGGCAGATAGATCCCCGGCTCCACGGAGAAGCACATGCCGGGCACCAGCGGCTGCTCCTCGCCCTCGATCATGTAGGGCGGCTCATGGGTCGTCACGCCGATGCCGTGGCCGGTGCGGTGGATGAAGTACTCGCCGTATCCGGCGTCCTCGATCACCGCGCGCGCCGCCCGGTCGACGTCCTGACAGGCCGCCCCCGGCCGCACCGCCGCGCACCCGGCCCGCTGGGCCTCCCGTACGACGTCGTGGACGCGCTGCTCCTCGGCGGAGGGCTCACCGACGTGGACGGTACGGGTGGTGTCCGAGCCGTAGCCGTGCTTGAGGCCGCCGAAGTCCAGGACGACCATGTCGCCCCGCTCGATGGTCCGCTCACCCGCCTCGTGGTGCGGGTTGGCACCGTTGGGGCCGGAGCCCACGACCGTGAAGTCCACCTGCGCATGGCCGAACTCGATGAGCAGCGCGGCCAGATCGGCCGCCACGTCCGTCTCCCTGCGCCCGGCGAACCGGACCTTGAGGATCTCCTCGTACGCCCTGTCCGCGGCCTCACCGGCCGCCTGGAGCCGCGCGAGCTCTGGCCCGTCCTTGACCGCCCGGAGCATCGGGAGCGCCTGCGTGAGGGCCGCGTAGGACGTTCCGGGCAGCTTCTGCTGGAGGCCGAGCAGGTGCATCGCCCAGGCGTTGTCGCTGACGCCGTACCGGCCACCGGCCTCCAGCAGGGGCGCGGTCACGCCGTACGGGTCCATGCCGTCGGTCCAGTCGCGCAGGGTGAGGGCGGTGGCGCCGGCGGCCCGCTCGGCGTCCGGCGCCTCCAGTTTCGGTACGACGAGGACCGGCTCACGCCCCGCGGCCAGCACCAGCACCGTCAGCCGCTCGGTGATCGCGGTCGGCTGATATCCGGTCAGGTAGACCAGGTCCGGCCCGGGCGCGACGAGGACGCCCGCGAGCCCGGCCTGGGCGGCGGACTCGGCGGCGCGGAACATTCTGGCCCGGTAGTCGTCGGCGGTGAAGGGCGCGGGAGCAGAGGTAGGAGGCATGAGCCCCATCCTGCCCCTACCACCGCCGGGCAGGCGATCGGTAATCCGGAGAAACGATGCTCCGGGCTCGGCGCCCACCCGTCCACCGGTCAGGCGCCCTCCTGGCTGTCCCCCACCAGCCGTTCGAGCAGTTCCTGGAAGTCGTCGCCGACCACGATCCGCAGGCCGTCGCCCTCGGTCTCGCGGTCGCTGAGCTGGGTGAGCGTGCCGTCCCGCCACCAGTAGACGAACGGGCTGATCGCACCCGGCGTGTCCTCGAAACCCGCCGCCGCGAAGGACGCCATGGCGTTGAGCGCGGGGATCATTCCGGAGTCGTGGATCGCGTGGAAGGCCAGTTGGTGCCGGAACGGCATGGCGACCAGCGCCCCGTCGGACGTCAGCTCGCGCCCGGTGAGCCGTGGCACCAGGACGTCCAGGGCGAGCACCCTGCTGGCCGTGTAGAACGAGTCGCCCACGACCACCTCGAACCGCATGCCGTCCTCGCCCTTGACGGTCTCGTGCGACTCGACCGGCAGCTCCCTGAGGTTGCGCAGCGCCTGCGCGCGCAGGTCGGGAACGTGACCGAGGGGCTCCAGCGCCTCGTCGGTGAGCATCATGACGCTCTCCGGCAGATCCAGGGCGAGGATCTCGTACAGCCCGGGTGCGACACCGCGCGCGTAGCTGAAGGTCTGCGGGTCGAGCCCGTTCTCACTGATCACCCGGGGGTAGAGCTGGGCGCGGATCTGCTCGGGCGGCAGGGTGTCGAGAGCGGAGGGACCGTCCATGGTGCGCAGCACCATGCCGACATGGCGACGAATCAGCTCCGGCCACACACGAGGTCCCCGGCGGTCGTTGTGGCAGACCGCGGCGAGGTTGGCCAGGCCGAACTGACGACCGCCGCTGTCCTTCACGAAGTCCGCGTAGACGGTCACTTCCAGACCCTGCTCGGCGAACGCCTCACGCACCCGGGCACGGAACCGCGCGCCCTCGTCTGCCGAGAAATAGCCGAACTCCGCGTCCCGGGGCGCGTCGCTCCGGTCCCGCTTCGGCCCCCGTCGGAATATCCCCACGTCAGCTGCCTTCCGTCACACGGGCACACGGTAGCCCCGCGGTAGATCCTTACGCCGTTCCCACGCCCGGTGAAGGCCGAGCCTACCCAGCCCCCGTCTCACTGACGACAAGATCGGCAAGCTCCCGGCCACCCGCCACCACGCGCGCGTTGACCTCGTCGGACTCCCTGACCCACCGTTCGGCGTACGGACGGGTCTTCCCGTACCGCACATGCCGCTCGACGAGCCTGCGCACCCGCTCCTCGCCGTCGATCTCCAGGAACCACACCTCGTCGAGCAGGGCCCTGACCGGGGCCCATCCGTCCTGGTCGTGGAGGAGGTAATTCCCCTCGGTGACGACGAGCGGGACCTCGGGGCCGACCGGAATGCTCCCGGCGACCGGTTCCTCCAGCGAACGGTCAAAGGCCGGCGCGTACACCACGCTGCCGGCCTCGGGTGCCCGCAGCCGCGCGAGCAGGGCGGCGTATCCGGCGGCGTCGAAGGTGTCCGGGGCGCCCTTGCGGTCGGCGCGCCCCAGGCGGTCGAGTTCGGCCCCGGCGAGATGGAAGCCGTCCATCGGGACGAGCACGGCGTCCGCGCCGAGCCGCTCGACCAGCCGCGCGGCCAGAGTCGACTTCCCGGACCCGGGCGCCCCGGCGATACCGAGGACGCGCCGGTGGCCGGGGACGGCGAGCAGCCGGGCACGCGCGACGAGACGGTCAAACGCAGCGATCTCCATCCCGGCATTCTCTCGTGGCCGTGGTCCGTCCATGGCGGCTTGGCACGGCAACAGTCATACGTATAACCTCGAAGCATGTCCCATATTGCCCTGATCACGCTCGTCGTCCGAGACTACGACGAGGCCATCGCCTTCTACACCGACGCACTCGGCTTCGAACTCGTCGAGGACACCGATCGCGGGGACGGCTCCCGCTGGGTGGTGGTGCGCCCGCGCGGCACCGGCACCGCGTCCCTGCTGCTGGCGCGCGCCAAGAACGACGCCGAGCGCGCGAGCGTCGGCGCACAGACCGGCGGCCGGGTCGGCTTCTTCCTCCACACCGAGGACTTCGCCACCGACCACGCCCGGATGACCGCGGCCGGAGTCCGCTTCCTGGAGGAGCCGCGCCACGAGGTGTACGGATCGGTCGCGGTGTTCCAGGACCTCTACGGCAACCGATGGGACCTGCTCCAGCCGGCGTGAACGTGAGGGCCTCTAAAACGCAGAAAAGCCCCGTACCGGAGACCGGTACGGGGCTTTTCCCAAAATTTGTTCGGCGGCGTCCTACTCTCCCACAGGGTCCCCCCTGCAGTACCATCGGCGCTGAAAGGCTTAGCTTCCGGGTTCGGAATGTAACCG